>NZ_JBHTDF010000025.1:630599-860507 GCF_042666375.1 Nocardioides sp. GCM10030259
CGCCACGATCGCGTGCTCGAGCACGAACTCCCTCTCCACCACCCGGTCGCCCTCGGCGGTCGGGAAGACCTGCGTCTGCTTCGCCGGCGAGGACACCACGACGTTGCCCTCCTCATTGCCCAGGCCGTCGTAGCGCCACGGCAGCCCGCCCTCGGCCACCTGGGTGCCGACCCCGGTCGCGGTGAAGAACGCCGGGATCCCCGACCCACCCGCCCGCATCCGCTCCGCCAGCGTGCCCTGCGGGGTCAGCTCGACCTCCAGCTCCCCGGAGAGGTACTGCCGCGCGAACTCCTTGTTCTCCCCCACGTAGGAGGAGATCATCCGCCGGATCCGCCGCTCCGCGAGCAACAGCCCCAGCCCCCAGTCATCCACCCCGCAGTTGTTCGACACCGCCTCCAGATCCCTCGTGCCGGCCTCCAGCAACGCCCCGATCAACACCGACGGGATCCCACACAACCCGAAACCCCCGACCGACAACGTCGCACCGTCCGGGATGTCCGCCACCGCCTCCGCGGCCGACCTCACCACCTTGTCCATGGAGTCGATCCAAGACTGCGAGGCCGACCGGGTCAAACAGCCGACCTCATGCCACCGGGGCGCTCAGCACCCGGACGTCGAAGGAGTCCGGCCGGCGCCAGGTCTCCGAAGCCGGGGCGGTGCCGAGCAGCACCGAGACTGTGTCTCCCGGCCCTGCCGCCACATCGTGGTTCCAGAGGTAGGGCCGCGCGACCCCGTCGTACTTCGTCAGCGTCCGGTTGGTCACGCGCGCGCCGAGGCCGTACACGACCCGTGCCGGTCCCCAGCCGCCGTTCGCGAGCCGCGCCTGGACCCGGACCAGTCCGTCCTCCTCGTGGTAGTCCGGGAGCTCGATGGCGACGGCACGCCCCGATCCGGTCAGCGCGACGTGGTCCGGGCGCACCTCGAGGGTCGTAGTGGTCCAGCTGCCGTCCGGGAGGAGCTCGTGCACCAGGCGCCCGCCGTCGGTGGGGTCGCCGACGACGAGGTGGTCACCGACCACGACAGACGACGCCATCGCGTCGATCACCGGCATCCCCTCGTCGACCTCCCACGTGGCGTCGTCCTCGCCGCGTGCCCAGCTGACGTCGGCCGTCCCGGTCGGCGTCGGGAACCCCCAGATCCGGTCGGAGACGTACGTCGTGCCGTCGGGCGCCTCGGTCAGCACCGGCTGGCAGATGCAGTCGTGGAACGGCTCCGAGACGGTGCCGAGCTGCACCGGCTCCTCCCAGTCCGCGGCGCCGGCGTCCAGACGGCTGACGTAGGAGCCGGCGTCGCCGCGGCTGCCGCGGTACCACGCGACGACGACGTTGTCCGAGCGGTCCACGACCACGGCAGCCGGGTTGCGGCTCCAACCGCCCTGGTTCTGCACGTCCAGGCGTCGGGTCAGCCACCCGCCGTCGCGCCGTACGCTCGCCATGAGCACCACGGCGCCGCGCACCTTCCGCTGCCACGAGACGGCGATCCGTCCCTGGGCGTTCGCGGCGGCGAGGGGGTTGATCATCGGGTGGGCATCGCGCGCGATCGGGGACGTGTCGCCCTATCCGCGCCCGGGCCGCCACACGGAATGCACCAGTCGCAGGCCCGGTGACACCCAGACCGCCATCACGCGACCTCGAGGCGCGACCACGAGCTGCAGGTGCCCTGCGACCGGGGCGAGGGAGTCGTCGCGCCAGGAGGTGAGTGTCCGCTCCCGGCGCCAGGCTCCGGCCGGGGTGCGCACCGCCACCTGCACACGGTGCGACGCACCGTTGGTCCGCGTCCACGCCGCTACTGCCCAGCCGTCGGGCGTCGTCACGATCCGGTGCTGGCTGGCTGCGGTTCCCGCGAGACGTTCAGCGGGAGCCACCGCGGAGACGGCGGCGCCGACGGGCGTGAGCACGAGCCCGGCCACGAGCGGTGCGACCACCCCGAGGATCATCTTCCTGAGCATGCGCCGGACAGTAGCCGGGCCAGACGCTCACGTCCGGCGTTCTACGCTGGGGCCCGTGACGCCCTCGCCGAAGCCCGGCTCCGACGCCGACTGGTCCCGGGTGCGCCTGCACGTGGTGACGGGCAAGGGCGGCACCGGGAAGTCCACGGTCGCCGCCGCCCTGGCGCTCGGCCTGGCCTCACACGGCCGGCAGGTGCTGCTCTGCGAGGTGGAGGGCCGCCAGGGCATCGCGCGGATGTTCGACGTCGACCCGCTGCCGTACGCCGAGCGCCGCATCGCCACCGGCCTCAACCACGGCGACCGCCCGCCGGGGGTGGTCCACGCGCTCCACATCGACGCCGAGTCGGCGCTGCTCGAGTACCTCGCGATGTACTACAAGCTCGGCCGCGCCGGTCGGGCGCTGGACCGCTTCGGCTTCGTCGAGTTCGCGACGACGATCGCGCCCGGCGTGCGCGACGTGCTGCTGACCGGCAAGGTCTTCGAGGCCGTGCAGCGCAACAGCCGCAACAAGGCCGCGATCCGGTACGACGCGGTCGTGCTCGACGCCCCGCCGACCGGGCGGATCACCCAGTTCCTCAACGTCAACAACGAGCTCGCCGGGCTGGCCAAGGTCGGCCCGGTGAAGAGCCAGGCCGACACCGTGATGACGCTCTTCCGCTCCCCGCGCACCGCGGTCCACCTGGTCACGGTGCTGGAGGAGATGCCGGTGCAGGAGACCGCAGACGGGATCTCCGAGCTCACGAAGGCCCGGCTGCCCGTCGGCTCGGTGGTCGTCAACCAGGTGCGCCCGCGCGACCTCTCTGCCGCCGACCTCGAGGAGGTCCGGTCGGGATCGATCGACCCCGCGCGCATCACCGCCGACCTCAAGGAGGCCGGCGTGGAGCCCGAGGACGGCCTGGTCGACGGGTTGCTCTCGGAGGGCCGCGACCACGCCGAACGCCGTGCGCTCGAGGACGGCCAGCGCGACCTCGTCGCCGGGCTGGGCCGGCCGACGTACGAGCTGCCCCGGCTGCCGGGCGGCATCGACCTCGGCGGGCTCTACGAGCTCGCCGAGACCCTCAAGGACCAGGGGCTCGCATGACGGCCCCACGCAGCAGGTCACGCGGTCGCGTCGGCCCCCTGGCCAGCAGCCCCGGCCCCGCGCCGGAGCTCGACGTCGACGCGCTGCTCGACGACCCGGGGATCGGGATCATCGTGTGCTGCGGGTCCGGGGGCGTCGGCAAGACCACGGCGTCGGCAGCGCTGGCCCTGCGGGCCGCGGAGCGGGGCCGGAAGGTCGTGGTGCTCACGATCGACCCGGCGCGACGGCTCGCCCAGTCGATGGGCATCGAGCAGCTCGACAACACCCCGCGGCCGGTCTCGGGGCTGCGCACCAACGCGAAGGGCAGCCGCAAGGGCGGCAGCCTCGACGCGATGATGCTCGACATGAAGCGCACCTTCGACGAGGTGGTCGAGAGCCAAGCCACCCCCGAGAAGGCCCGCCAGATCCTCGACAACCCCTTCTACCAGGCCCTCTCGAGCTCGTTCGCCGGCACGCAGGAGTACATGGCGATGGAGAAGCTCGGCCAGATCCACGCCGACGCGCAGCGCGACGGAAGCTACGACCTGATCGTCGTCGACACCCCGCCGTCGCGCTCGGCCCTCGACTTCCTTGACGCGCCCGAGCGGCTGTCGAGCTTCCTCGACGGCCGGTTCATCAAGATGCTGCTGACCCCGGCCCGCGGGCCGGCGCGGATGATGAGCGCGGGGGTCGGCCTGATCACCGGCGCGCTCACCAAGGTGCTGGGCGCGCAGGTGCTGCGCGACATGCAGACGTTCGTCGCGGCGTTCGACACGCTCTTCGGCGGCTTCCGGCAGCGCGCCCAGAAGACGTTCGAGCTGCTCCAGGCCGACGGCACGGCGTTCCTCGTCGTGGCGGCGCCCGAGCCGGACGCGCTGCGCGAGGCGGCGTACTTCGTCGAGCGGCTCGCCGAGGACGACATGCCCCTCGCCGGCCTGGTCGTGAACCGGGCCAGCCCGGTGCCCGCCGGCGCGCTGTCGGCCGACGAGGCGATGGCGGCCGCCGGACGGCTGCGCCAGCGCGACCCGGAGTCGCTGACGGCCGGGCTGCTGCGGCTGCACGCCGACCGCTCCCGCATCGCCGAGCGCGAGGCGCTGCTCCGCGCGCGGTTCGCCGCGGCGCACCCCCGGGTGCCCACCGCGGTGGTCCCGGCGCTCGCCGGTGACGTGCACGACCTCGCCGGCCTGCGCCGGGTCGGTCAGCTGGTCAGCGGCAGCTGACGCGTCGAGTCAGACGACGGACGGCGTCAGCGAGCCGTCCTTCTCGCGCGCGGCCTCGAGCACGGCGCGCCAGGAGGCGTTCGGGCGACGACGCAGCAGCGCACGGCGCTCCCGCTCGGTCATCCCGCCCCAGACCCCCCACTCGATCTGGTTGTCGAGCGCCTCTGCCAGGCACTCGGTGCGCACCGGACAGGAGGCGCACAGCTGCTTCGCCTTGTTCTGCTCAGCCCCCCGCACGAACAACTGGTCCGGGTGCGACTCGCGGCACGCGGCCGCGCTGGCCCAATCCTCAACCCACATGTTGGATGTCCCCACATCGCTTCCGAGATAGGCGGCGTCCCCATGACGCCTACCCGGGATTGCTCCCCCTCGGGCCCCAAAGTTAGGGAAGGTCTAGGCCGGGAACCAGACCGAAAGTGCCCAATTCGCGTAGTCCATTCGGACTAGCCCGTCCGGGTCACCCGGCCGGCCGGGTGGCCTCGGGGAATCGGAGGACGTTCGTCCCGTCCCGTACTCTGGGGGCCATGGTTGTCCCACGCGAGGAGCGCCTCCCCGCCGGTCGCGTCGCGTCCCATCTGCTGGTCATGCTGGGGGTCGCAGCTGTCGTCGGCGTCCTCGTCGCCGGCCTGGCGATCCCCTTCGCCGGGGTCCTGGGCATCGGGGCGCGCAACGTCGCCACGGCGATGGACAACCTGCCGGCCGAGCTCGAGACCGACCCGCTGCCCCAGCGTACCCGGCTGCTGGACGCCGACGGCAACACCATCGCGACCTTCTACGACGAGAACCGCGTCAACGTCTCGCTCGACCAGATCTCCCGGACCATGGTCGAGGCGATCGTCGCCATCGAGGACTCCCGCTTCTACGAGCACGGAGCGCTGGACCTCAAGGGCACGCTGCGCGCACTGATCACCAACCAGGCCAACGACGGCGTCGTCCAGGGTGGTTCGTCGATCACCCAGCAGATGGTCAAGATGACGCTGCTGACCCAGGCCCGCACCAAGGCCGAGCGCGCGGCCGCGACCGACGACACCTACGCCCGCAAGCTGCGCGAGCTGCGCTACGCCATCGCGTTCGAGGAGCACCACACCAAGGACTGGATCCTCGAGCGCTACCTGAACATCGCGTACTTCGGCGACGGCACGTACGGCGTGCAGTCGGCGGCCCGCCACTACTTCGGCGTCAACGCCAAGAAGCTCAACCTGCGGCAGTCGGCGATGCTGGCCGGCCTGGTGAAGAACCCCACCGGCTACGACCCGACCAACTCCCCCGACCGCGCTCTCGAGCGCCGCAACATCGTGCTCGACCGGATGGCCCAGCTGAACGTGATCGAGCGCGAGCAGGCCGAGAAGGCCAAGGAGAAGAAGCTCGGGCTGCACGTCGTGGCGTCCAAGAACGGCTGCTGGTACTCCCGGGCCCCGTTCTTCTGCGACTACGCCTGGAACTACCTGCTCGACGACCCGGCGCTCGGCGAGACCGTCGCCGCGCGCCGCCAGCTGCTGAAGTCCGGCGGCCTCACGATCCGCACCACGCTCGACCTCGACTACCAGACCGCGGCCGAGAACGCCGTCCGCAACCACGTCTCGCAGGGCGACCAGGCCGTCGGCGCGCTCGCGATGGTCGAGCCGGGCACCGGCGCAGTGAAGGCGATCGCCCAGTCGCGCCCCATGGGCCGCGACGAGAAGAAGGGCGAGACCTTCCTCAACTACGCCGTGCCCACGAAGTACGGCGACTCCGCGGGCTTCCAGGCCGGCTCGACGTTCAAGCCGTTCATCCTCGCCGCGGCCGTCGAGCAGGGCATCCCGCTCACCACGACGTTCAACGCCCCGATGTCGATGACGATCGACACCGCCGAGTTCGAGAACTGCGAGGGGGCGGGCAACTTCGTCGGCCCCTGGAACGTCTCCAGCTCGACGACCTCCGGCACCATGGACCTTTACCGGGGCACCCAGGAGTCGGTGAACACCTTCTACGCCATGCTCGAGCGCGAGACCGGCGTGTGCGAGCCGTTCAAGCTCGCGAAGAAGATGGGCGTCCAGCTCACCTACGCCAAGGGCGACGGGACCCACCTGCCCGAGCGGGTGCCCACGTTCACGCTCGGCATCGCCGACGCCAGCCCGCTCGAGATGGCGGAGGCCTACGCGACGTTCGGAGCCCGTGGGCTGCACTGCGACTCGGTCCCGGTCACCTCGATCGCAGACTCGTCGGGCAACGTGCTGAAGAAGTACGGCAGCTCCTGCCAGCAGGTGCTCGAGCAGTCGTCGGCCGACGCGGTCAACGACGTGCTGCGCGGCGTCCAGGAGCCCGGCGGCTTCGGCTACGACAACGGCGGCACCGGCATGACGGTGCCCTCCGCCGGCAAGACCGGCACCACACAGGACGGCAAGTCGGTCTGGTACGTCGGCTACACGCCCCAGGTCGGCACGGCCGCGATGATCGCCGGAGCCAGCAAGGACGGCCAGAAGCCCATCCCGCTCGCGGGCCAGACCATCGGCGGCAGCTACATCTACGAGGTCTCCGGCTCCGGCTTCGCCGGCCCGATGTGGGCCGAGGCGATGCACGCGATCCAGGGCGGCCTCGACTACGTCGACTTCACCGCGCCGACGGCCTCCGCGGTCGAGGGCATCCCCGCGACCATTCCGAGCGTCGGCGGCATGAGCATGGACGAGGCCGAGCGCACGCTCGAGCAGGCCGGGTTCAACGCCCTCGACGGCGGCACGACGTACTCCGACTACTCCGCTGGCACCGCGGCCTACACCAGCCCGGGGGCCGGCTCCTCGATCGCGAAGGGCTCGGTCGTCACGATCTACGAGTCCAACGGCCAGTCGCCGCCCGAGCCCCCGAAGCCCGACAAGGGCCGCGGCGGTGGCGGCGGCGGTGGGGGCGACGACGGCCCGGGCAACGGGAACGGGAACGGCAACGGCAACGGACGGGGCCGCGGACCGCGCTGATCGGTGCCGCGTCAGGCGCCCAGCTGGCGGCGTACCTCCGCCGCCACGGCGCCGCCGTCGGCGCGGCCCTTGACCTGCGGCTGGACCATGCCCATGACCTTGCCCATCGCCCGCATGCCCTCGTCCGCGGCGCCGGTCTGGGCGATGGCGGACGTGACGATGTCGGCGATCTCCTGCTCCGAGAGCTGCGCGGGCAGGTAGTCGGCGATGACCGCGGCCTCGGCGGTCTCCTTCTCGGCCATCTCGGTGCGGCCGCCCTCGCTGAACGCGGTCGCCGCCTCGCGGCGCTTCTTGGCCTCGGTCGACAGCACGCCGATGATGTCGTCGTCGCTGAGCTCGCGAGCGGCCTTCCCGGCGACCTCGGCGTTGGTGATCGCCGAGAGGACCATCCGGAGCGTCGAGGACCGCACCTCGTCGCGGGCCTTGATGGAGGCGGTGAGGTCGGCGCGGAGACGGTCCTTGAGGTCGCTCATGACCGCCATTGTGGCAGCCTTGCCCGGGTGAGCTCCCTGGCCGTCGCCCGTCGCCTCGCCCTCGGAGCCACCGTCGCCGGGGCCGGCCTCACGGCGTACGCCCTCGCTGAGGCGCGGCAGTACACGTTGCGCCGCGTGACGGTGCCGGTCCTGCCGCCGGGCAGCCCGTCGCTGCGCGTGCTGCACCTCAGCGACGTGCACCTGACCCCGGGCCAGCACCGCAAGCAGGCATGGCTGCGCGGCCTGGCGGACCTCCGGCCCGACCTGGTCGTCGACACCGGCGACAACCTCGCCCACCGCGACGCGGTGCCAGCCGTGCTGGACAGCCTGGGCGACCTGCTCGGCGTGCCCGGCGTCTTCGTCTTCGGATCCAACGACTACTTCGAGCCCACCCTGCGCAACCCGTTCCGCTACCTGCTGCCCGACACCGGCAAGCGGCACACCAACGTGCCGCAGCTGCCCTGGCGCGAGCTGCGCGCCTCGCTCTCCGGCGCCGGCTGGACCGACCTGACCAACAGCCGCGCGTCCCTCGAGGTGCGCGGGGTGCGGATCGCGTTCGCGGGCGTCGACGACCCGCATCTCGGCTACGACCGGCTCGACCTCGTCGCCGGCCCCGCCGACCCGGGCGCCGACGTCCGCCTCGGCGTTGCGCACGCGCCGTACCTCCGCGTGCTCGACCGGTTCGCCGCAGACGGGTACGACGCTGTGCTCGCCGGGCACACGCACGGCGGCCAGGTCTGCCTGCCGGGCGTCGGTGCGCTGACCACGAACTGCGACCTCGACCCGGCCCGCGCGAAGGGCCTGCACCGCCATCCGGCGGAGTCCCGGCCCGGCGATCCCGGGTCGTCGTGGCTGCACGTCTCGGCCGGCCTGGGGACCAGTCCGTACGCCCGGATCCGGGTCGCCTGCCGCCCGGAGGCGACCCTGCTCACCTTCGTCGAGACCCCCGTCCGAACCGGGGTCCCGACCGAGGTCTGAACCGATTTCAGGGCACCCGACGTGCTCGGGTATGGTTGCCCCCGGTCCGCTCCGGTGGGCCGATCGGGCTGTGGCGCAGCTTGGTAGCGCGCCTCGTTCGGGACGAGGAGGCCGCAGGTTCAAATCCTGTCAGCCCGACAGTGTGATGTCTCAGGACATCGCGGACACCCGGACCTACGGAAACGTGGGTTCGGGTGTTCTTCATTTCGGGGTTCGTGGTTGGTAGTCCTTGCCCGGGTCGATGGTGAGCTCGCGGAGCAGTTCGCCGGTGACGGCGTTGATGACGCGTACGTCGAGGTCGTGGATGAGCAGGATGACGTGGGTTCGGGCGTGGGTTCGCCCGATGCCGATGTGGCGCAGTTGGCCGTGCACGCGCAGGGTCACGCTGCCGGACTTGTCGACGATGTCGTGCCGGATGCGGTCGTGGGTCTCGGCGTCTCGTGTGGGTTCGGGGACGGCTTTGGGCATCGAGTCGTAGTGCGTCGCGGGGGTGGCCCGGTGGGGTAGGGACCGGTGCGGGCGGTGCTGGTTGTACTGGGTGACGAACCGGTCGAGCAGGGCCTGCAGTTCGGCGACGGTGGCGGGCTGGTGGGGCTGGGCGCGCAGCCACTTCTTCATCGTCTGCTGGAACCGCTCGACCTTCCCGCAGGTGGTGGGGTGGTTGGGTCGGCTGTTCTTCTGGACCACGTTCCAGGCGCGTAGTTGCTGCTCGAACCCGTTGCGGCCGCCTCGGCGGCCGGTGCCGGCCAGGCGGACGGTGTAGACCATCCCGTTGTCGGTGAGCGTGGACGCGGGGATGCCGTGCTGACCTGCGGCTTTGCGGAACGTGGCGGTGACGATCGGGGTGGTGATCGCGCGGTGGGCGGAGACGTGCAGGGCGTAGCGGGTGCAGTCGTCGAGCCAGGTGATCACCTCGACGTCTTGGCCGTTGGCCAGTCGGTAGTGGGTGAAGTCGGACTGCCAGCACTGGTTGGGCATGGCGGCCTGGAAGCGGACGTAGGAGGACTTCGGTCGCTTCCTCGGCTGCGGGTCGACCGCGCCGTGGCGGGTCAGGATCCGGTGGATCGTGGCCCGCGACAGGGTGGTCGCGTGATGGTGGATCAGGTGCCAGCCCAGGGTGTCGGCGCCGGCGTCGTGCCCGGCCTCGAGGAGTTCTTTGCGGAGGCGCAGCACGAGCTCGACGGTCTCGGGCGGCGTGGCGCCCGGGGAGGTCTTCGGCGCCCTGGAGCGCGGTTGGAAGGCGGCCTCGCCCTCGTCTCGGTCGCGGGCGAGGAGCTCGTAGATCCAGGAGCGGGACACGCCGTAGCTGGCGGCGACCTCGGCGACGGGTCGCTTCTCGACAGTGACGGCGGTGATGACCAGGCGGGCTGTGGACACGTCCGCACCCTCGGGCCCGGTTGTGACACCAGGGCCGATTCAGTCCGGGATGTCGTGAGACATGTGTCCGGGATGTCGTGAGACATGTGTCCGGGATGTCCTGAGCCAGGACACTGTCAGCCCGACAGCCGCGAGGCCCGGATCCGCACGGATCCGGGCCTCGCGCCGTTCCCGGGATGGTGTCGGTACCGGTCGGAGTCGTCGAGACACCCCACGTGGCCGTTCATGGGCCCCGCTGAGGGCAATTCCGGGCGTCGCGACGCGAAACCCGCGCCGGATTGAGCCTCCCCGTGCCGTGGCACACTGCCCGCATGGGAGATCGGGACGACCGGCCGTCACTCGAGCTGCCGTCCCTCGGCGGCTGGCGGCGCAGACGGCGCGAGAAGGAGGCAGTCGCACCCGCCGAGCCGGTGGCCGACGCACCGCCGCCCGCCCATGAGCCCGCGCCCGTCCGTACCGAGCAGCCGACCGCCGTGCTGCCCGAGCCCGAGCCCGAGACCGAGACCGTTGCCGAGGCGCCGTCGGGCGCCCGCAGGATCGAGGTCCGGGCCCGGCGCGCCGGCGGACCGATCATCGTTGTGGTCGTCGGACTGCTCGTCGGGCTCGCGGTCGTGGGCCTGACGTGGGCGTCGTTGCGCACCTGCGAGGAGGTGCAGGGCACCACCAGCTGCGGACGCGCCGGCTACCCGATGCTCGCCCTCGTGCTGGTCCTGGCAGTGCTGGTCGGCGTCGCGCTGCTCCGGCTCGCCCGGGTGCCCGACCCGGTGAGCACCACCGTCCTCGGCGTGGGCCTGGCGTGTGTGATCGCGCTGCTCTTCCTCGTCGACAGCCTCGACGAGCCCGCGATGGTCGTCGTGATCCCGGTGATCAGCGCGGTGACCTTCGCGCTCTCGCACTGGGTCACCACGACGTTCGTGGAGCCGGGCGACCGCTGACCCGTCAGCGTGCGGCGGCGATCAGCTCCGCGATCTGCACGGTGTTGAGCGCGGCGCCCTTGCGCAGGTTGTCGCCCGAGACGAAGAGTGCGAGCCCGCGGTCGTCGTCGACGCCGGGGTCCTGACGGAGGCGCCCGACGTACGACGGGTCCTTGCCCGCGGCCTGCAGCGGCGTCGGGATGTCGGAGAGCTCCACACCCACCGCCGTCGCGAGCAGCTCGCTGGCGCGCTCGACCGGCATCGGCCGCGTGAACTCGGCGTTGATCGACAGCGAGTGGCCCGTGAAGACCGGCACCCGCACGCAGATCCCGGAGACCTTCAGGTCGGGGATGCCGAGGATCTTGCGCGACTCGTTGCGCAGCTTCTGCTCCTCGTCGGTCTCGTGGAGACCGTCGTCGACGATCGAGCCGGCCATCGGGAGCACGTTGTAGGCGATCGTCCGGGCGTACTTCTCCGGCTCGGGGAACGCGACGGCCTCGCCGTCGTACGCCAGCTCGCGCGCCTTGTCGCCCGCGGCCGTCACCTGGGTGGCGAGCTCCTCGACACCGGCGACGCCGGAGCCGGAGACCGCCTGGTACGAGGACACGATCAGCCGGACCAGCCCGGCCTCGTCGTGCAGCGGCTTCAGCACGGGCATGAAGGCCATCGTGGTGCAGTTGGGGTTGGCGATGATGCCGCGCCCGGCCGCGATGACCTCGCGCGCATCGTCGGGGTTGACCTCGGAGACGACGAGCGGGATGTCGGGGTCCTTGCGGAACGCGCTGGAGTTGTCGACGACGATCACGCCGGCGTCCACGAACTTCTGCGCGAGCGCCCGCGACGTGGTCGCACCGGCCGAGAACAGCGCGACGTCGAGACCGGCCGGGTCGGCCGTGGAGGCATCCTCCACCACGATCTCGCGACCGGCGAACGGCAGCACCGTGCCGGCCGAGCGGGCCGAGGCGAAGAAACGGACCTCGCCGACCGGGAACGCGCGCTCCTCGAGGATCTGGCGCATGGCGACGCCCACCTGGCCGGTGGCGCCGACGACTCCGATGTTGATCGGGGTGGTGCTCATCGGCCGGTCCCGCCGTACACGACCGCCTCGACCTCGGTGGAGTCGAGGTCGAACGCCGTGTGCGTGGCGCGCACGGCGTCGTCGACCTGGGCCTCGTCGACGATCACGGAGATGCGGATCTCCGAGGTGGAGATCATCTCGATGTTCACGCCGGCCGAGGCGAGCGACGCGAAGAACTTCGCGGTGATGCCCGGGTGCGAGCGCATGCCGGCGCCGATCAGCGAGACCTTGCCGATCTGGTCGTCGTACAGGAGCTTGTCGTAGCCGACCTCGTCCTGGATCCGGGCCAGCGCACCCATGGCGGTCTGGCCGTCGGTGCGGGGCAGCGTGAAGGAGATGTCGGTCAGGCCCGTCGCGGCAGCCGAGACGTTCTGCACCACCATGTCGATGTTGACCTCCGTCGCCGACAGCGCCTCGAAGATGCGCGCGGCCTCGCCGACCTTGTCGGGTACGCCGACGACGGTGATCTTGGCCTCGCTGCGGTCGTGCGCGACGCCGGCGATGATCGCCTGCTCCATCTCGTGGTCTCCTGCCTTGCTGTCCGGGATGACCCAGGTGCCTTCCTTCTGGGAGAAGGACGACCGCACGTGGATCGGGATGTTGTAGCGGCGGGCGTACTCGACGCACCGGAGGTGGAGGATCTTGGCGCCGGAGGCCGCCATCTCCAGCATCTCCTCGGTGCCGACGTGGTTGAGCTTGCGTGCCGCCGGCACGATCCGCGGGTCTGCGGTGAACACCCCGTCGACGTCGGTGTAGATCTCGCAGACGTCGGCTCCGAGGGCTGCGGCGAGCGCGACCGCGGTCGTGTCCGTGCCACCACGGCCGAGCGTGGTGATCTCCTTGGTGTCCTGGGAGACGCCCTGGAAGCCGGCGACGATCACGATGTGGCCCTCGGCGATCGCCGACTCGATCCGGCCCGGGGTGACGTCGATGATCTTGGCCTTGCCGTGCACCGAGTCCGTGATCACACCGGCCTGGGAGCCCGTGAACGAGCGGGCGCTGTAGCCCAGGTCGGAGATCGCCATCGCGACCAGCGCCATCGAGATCCGCTCACCCGCGGTGAGCAGCATGTCGAGCTCACGGGCCGGGGGCGCCGGGCTGACCGCCTGCGCCTTGTCGATGAGCTCGTCGGTCGTGTCGCCCATCGCCGAGACGGCGACGACGACGTCGTGGCCGGCCTTCCTGGCGTCGACGATGCGGCGAGCGACCCGCTTGATCGCGCTGGGGTCGGCAACGGACGATCCGCCGTACTTCTGCACGACAATGCCCACGGTGCGGTCCTTGGTACGAGGGGAAGTTGCAGGACCGAGTCTATCGAGCGCCGGGGTCCCCCGATTCGAGCATCTCATCGGCGACGGCCAGCCGCTCCTCCTCCTCGACGGGCAGGTCGGCGTCGAGCCGGTCGTGGGACACGATCGAGAGCAGCGCGTTGAGCGCGGCGCCCGCGAGGTTGCCCCAGGACGAGACGTAGGAGAACTGCCACCACCACAACGCCTCGGACACGTTGCCGAGCCGGTAGTGGCGCAGGCCGTTCTCGAGGTCGGTGGCGATGCTGCTCAGGTCGTCGGAGAGCTGGCTCTCCACGACCTCCGGCACGTAGGGGTCGAAGACGAACGCGTAGGTGTCTACGCCGCCGAGCATGTCGGCGAGCGCGAGGCGCATCTCGTCGAGGTCGGCCTCGGGCCCGACGTCGGGCTGGTACTCAGCGATCGGCGTGAAGTCCTGCTGCGCACCGAGCCGGGCGCCGGCGAGCAGCACCTGGCTGATCTCGAGGAGCAGCAGCGAGATCGCGCGGCCACCGTCGGCCTCGCCGGCGATCGCGCGCAGCGCCAGCAGGAAGCTCTCGACCTGGTCGGCGATCTGGCCCGCGAACTCCCGGGTCTCGGGGTCCAGCGTGGCGAGGTCGGTCTGGCTCTCAGTCATCCGCGGAACGCCTCCCTGCAAATGCACGGCCAAGGGTCACTTCGTCGGCGTACTCGAGGTCGCCGCCTACCGGCAGTCCACTCGCCAATCGCGTCACGCGCAACCCGAGCGGCTTGAGCATGCGAGTGAGGTACGTCGCGGTCGCCTCGCCCTCGAGGTTCGGATCGGTCGCGAGGATGATCTCGGTGAGGTTGCCGTCGGAGAGCCGGACCATCAGCTCGCGGATGCGCAGCTGGTCGGGCCCGATGCCGTCGATGGGCGAGATCGCCCCGCCGAGCACGTGGTAGCGGCCGCGGAACTCGCGGGTCCGCTCGATCGCGACGACGTCCTTGTACTCCTCGACCACGCACAGCACCGACGGGTCCCGGCGCGGGTCGCGGCAGATGCGGCACTGCTCGTCCTCGGACACGTTGAAGCAGGTGCTGCAGAACTTCACCTTCGCCTTGACCTCGATGAGCACGTCGGCGAGCCGGCGTACGTCGGTCGGGTCGGCCTGCAGAAGGTGGAACGCGATGCGCTGGGCGCTCTTCGGACCCACGCCCGGCAGTCGACCGAGCTCGTCGATCAGGTCCTGGACGATGCCTTCGTACAACGCGACCTCTAGAAGCCGAGCTGGCCGGGGGTGCTGTCGCCCCCGGAGAGTCCACCGGGCAGGCCGCCCGCGAGCGGGCCGAGCGCCTCGCCGGCGAGCGCGTCGGCGTTGGCCTTCGCGTCGCGGTAGGCGGCCACGACCATGTCGCCGAGGTCGGCCAGGTCGTCGGGGTCGCTGCCGTCGAAGCCGCCTGCCTTGATCTCGACGCCCACCAGCTCGCCGACGCCGTTGACCTTGACGGTCACCGCGCCGCCGGCGACGGTGCCGTCGACGATCGTCTCCTGCAGCCGCTCCTGGGCGCTCTGGAGCTGCTCCTGCATCTGCTGCGCCTGCTGGAGCAGCGCGTTCATGTCGAATCCGCCGCCACCCAGGGCGTCGAAGGGGTTCTGGCTCATGCTTGCGTGCCTCTCATTGGTGGCGGATCTCCTCGATCGTCTGGGCACCGAGCTCGCGCTGGAGGAGCTCGGTGGCGCTCAGGCCCTGGTTGTCGGCGTCGAGGTCGTCGGGGTGGGCGTCGGCGTCGGCCGAGGCCCAGTCGGGCCCGGACTGCTCGCGCTGGTGGTCGGCCCCGCGGGTCTGCTGGATCGCCTCGCGGGCCGCGGCGCTCGCGCCGGGTGCGGGCTCCTGCGGGGCCGGCTGGTCCCACGGCGGTGCATCGCCATCGTCCTCGGGAGCCGCGGCGGCCGGCTCGGGTGTCGGCGCCGCGGGAGCGGCCGGCTCGGCGACGGCGGGCCGGGTGACCGTGGGCGTGCCCTCGGCCCGGGCGCCCGGGTCGACGATCGTCTCGATCTTCCACTCCGCGCCGACCACGTCGATCGCGGCCTGGCGCAGCACGTCGTCGCAGCCCGCGCTCACGAACGAGTCGCGCGCGCCGGCGTTGGCGAAGCCGAGCGTGAGCGTCGCACCGTCGACCGCGACGACCTGGCAGTTCTGGGTCAGGTGCATCCAGGCCAGGCGGCGCCGCATCTTGGTGGCGTCGACGATGTCGGGCCAGAGGCGGCGTACGTCGACCAGCGTCAGGCCGCCCGAGGCCGCGGGTGCCGGCGTGGGCTCCGGCTCGGGTGTCGGCGCGGGCTCCGGCTCCGGCGCCGGCTCGGGCTCCGGCGCGGCTGCCGGGGTCTCGACCGGGGCGGGCTCGGGGCGCTCCTCGGCCGGCTCCGGACGGGCGGCCGCCGGGTCGGGCGCCGCGGGGCGGTCGGCGGGCGGAGCGGGCCGGTCCTGGGCCGGCGGGGCGGGCGGCGCGACGGTCGGCGTCGGCGCGCCTCCGCTGATCGCCATCCGCTTCTCGATGCGGTCGAGCCGGGCCAGCACGCCGTCGGTCGCGTCGTCGGCGCCGGGCAGCAGCACCCGGGCGCAGAGCAGCTCGAGCAGCAGCCGCGGCGCGGTGGCCCCACGCATCTCGGTGAGGCCCGAGGCGACGATGTCGGCGGCGCGGGTGAGCTCGGCGGGCCCGAACCGGGCCGCCTGGGCGACCAGCCGCTCGCCCTGGTCCTCGGAGACGTCGATCAGGCCCGTGGCCGGCGCGTCGGGGACGGCCGCGACGATGACCAGGTCGCGCAGCCGGCGCAGCAGGTCCTCGGTGAACCGGCGGGGGTCCTGCCCGGTCTCGATCACGCGGTCGACCACCCCGAAGACCGCCGCGCCGTCGCCGGCCGCGAACGCGTCGACGACGTCGTCGAGCAGCGTGTCAGGGGTGTAGCCCAGCAGACCCGTCGCGAGCTCGTAGGTGACGCCCGCGGAGCCGGCGCCGCCGAGCAGCTGGTCGAGCACCGAGAGGGTGTCGCGGGCCGACCCGCCGCCGGCGCGCACGACCAGCGGCAGCGCCGCGGGGTCGATGCCGACCTGCTCCTTGTCGCAGAGCTCGGAGAGGTACGACGAGAGCAGCCGCGGCGGGATCAGCCGGAACGGGTAGTGGTGGGTGCGCGACCGGATCGTCGGCAGCACCTTGTCGGGCTCGGTGGTCGCGAAGATGAAGCGCAGGTGCGGCGGCGGCTCCTCGACCAGCTTCAGCAGGGCGTTGAAGCCCTGCGTCGTGACCATGTGGGCCTCGTCGATGATGTAGACCTTGTAGCGGCTCTTCACCGGCGCGAAGAACGCCTTCTCACGCAGGTCGCGGGCGTCGTCGACACCGCCGTGGGACGCAGCGTCGATCTCGATGACGTCGATCGAGCCGGGCCCGCCGCGGGCGAGGTCGCGGCAGCTCTCGCACTCGCCGCACGGGTCGGCCACCGGCGCCTGCTCGCAGTTGAGCGAGCGGGCGAGGATGCGGGCGCTGGTGGTCTTGCCGCAGCCCCGCGGCCCGGAGAAGAGATACGCGTGGTTGACCCGGTTGTTCGCCAGCGCGGCCCGCAGCGGCTCGGTCACGTGATCCTGGCCGATGACCTCGGCGAAGGTCTCGGGCCGGTAGCGGCGGTAGAGGGCGAGGGGTGACTCCACGCATGAACCCTAACCAGCGTCACCGACAGCCGGTAGCGGGGCCAGCGGCCGGTACGGCCCCGTCTTGGTCCGCCTCCCCCGGCTCACCTAGACTCTGGGCCAACCCCCCGTGTGGCGGCACCTCGCCCAACTCCCCCAGGGCCGGAAGGCAGCAAGGGTAAGTGAGCTCTGCCGGGTGCGCGGGGGGCCTTTTCATGCCCCCGGCCCCGACGCCTGCCGCGCCCCGCCCGATTTCTTCCGGCCGGTCGCCGACCGGTACCCTCCTCGACGGAGGTATCGCCTAGTGGCCTATGGCGCTCGCTTGGAAAGCGGGTTGGGTTAACGCCCTCGGGGGTTCGAATCCCCCTACCTCCGCCAGTCGACAGACGGCGTCGCGACCTCGGTCCGGCGCCGTCTTCGCATGTGACGCGGTGTCAGCTCCCGTCGGGCAACTCGAACGACGTCGGGTCGACGGTGCCCTCGGGCACGTGCACGGTCTCGCCCGAGGTGCCGTCGACGACCGTGCAGCGCCCTGACGGGACCGCGCAGGTCACCAGTGTCGCGGAGGTCCCCTTGGTGAACCCGAACGCGTTCGCGCGGCCGTCGACGGAGACGCCCGCCGCAGTGGTGTCGTCGACCCACCACAGCAGGTCGACCGTCGGCGGTACGCCGGACGGCATCACCGTCGCGCCGCTCTCCGCGACCAGGCGGTCGCGGGCGGTGTAGGCCGGCTGCACGTCGACGATGCGCCACTGACCGTCGGGGCTCAGCCGGTCGTCGTACGGCGGGACGTCGACCGTGAACCCGGCCTCCTCGGTGACCGTGGTGTCGCCCGTCTCGAGGTCGATGGCGACGACGTCGCCGGCGCCGTCGTAGTACGCCGCGCCGTCGGCGAACCCCAGTAGGCGGGGTTCGGCGTCCTCGTAGAGGTCGGCCAGGTCGTCGTCGGAGTCGGGATCTCCGAGCTCGTCGGTGGCGCGGGCCACCTCCTCGCCGGCGCTGGTGTCCACCACCACGACCTCGGCCTGGGGGGTCCCGAAGCCGTCCTTCTCGCCCGACTCCATGTCCATGAGCATCAGGTAGCGGCCATCGTCCGACACCCTCATCTCGGAGGCGTCCGGGGCCACCTCCCGCGACGTCCCGTCGCCCGGGGAGAAGAGGAGCGGGCCGCCCGCCGTGAAGAAGATCCCGGCCCCGGTGACCACGAACCGCTCGATCCCGGCACCGACCGTCACCGTCGAGCCGTCGCCGAGGTGCACCGTGTCGCCGATCGCGTAGACCGGGCCGGACGTGTCGACCGCGGCCTCACCCGACGGCCAGTCGGTGCCGCCGCCCGACCCGTCGGAGTCGCTGCACCCCACCAGCGCGCCGCTGAGCGCGAGCGCGAGCAGAGCCGGTGCGATCGGCCTCATCCGAGCCGCCCGGAGAGCCTGTTCATCGACCCACGCACGTGGTCGTCGGTGGCGACGTAGCGGTGGCTCGCGGCCTCGAGCGCCTCGGCCAGCCGCTCGACACCCGCCGACGACGTACGCGTGCTCACCGCCACCGCACCGACCCGGGCGGTGACGGCGGCGCCGAAGCCACCCGCCGACGGCACGTCGCCGAGCAGGTGGGCGGGCAGTGTCACGCCCTCCAGGATCCCCGCCTGCCTCTTCAGCGCCGACGCGGGATCACCGAGCGTCGCCGCCGCCCTGGTGAGGCTCTTCGGCTCGGCCTCGAGCTCCCCCGCGGCTCCCTCGGGCATGAGCCCGAGCGCGCTGAGCGGCGTGCTGGTCATGAACGGGCTCGACCACAGCTCGTCGTCGTCGTCGCCACCGAACAGCCCCTCGAGCCAGCTGCCGTCGGCGTGCTGGTACTTCGACGCGCCGGACTCGTACGTCGCGACCAGCCGCCCGTCGACCTCGACGATCCCCTCGGCCATGTTGGGGAACGAGTACGCCGACG
The DNA here is from genome assembly GCF_042666375.1 of Nocardioides sp. GCM10030259. Classification (NCBI taxonomy): domain Bacteria; kingdom Bacillati; phylum Actinomycetota; class Actinomycetes; order Propionibacteriales; family Nocardioidaceae; genus Nocardioides; species Nocardioides sp. GCM10030259. The sequence continues at coordinate 649,470 of NZ_JBHTDF010000025.1, forward strand.
CCGAGCCCTCGTCGTAGTCGCCGTGCCCGGGCTGCACGATGATCGTGCTCGGGTCGGTGCGGTTGGGCGAGGTGCTGTAGACGAGCTCGCCGTCGCGCACGACGACGCCCTGCGTCTTCGGTGGGGTCGTGTACGACGCCGGCGAGCCCGGCCGCCACGACCCGCCCGGCCCGCGCTCGTAGACGTACAGCCTGTCGTCGTCGTAGTCGCCGACGTAGAGCCTGCCGTCCTTGAACGCGGTGTACGACGCGTCGCCGTCGACCGGGGCCGGCAGGCCGATCGGCGACACAGCTTCGCCCGTCGGCGCCCGGGTGATCGCGTCCATCGAGTAGGTGTAGATGTTCCCGCCCGAGCTGACATGCACGAGGTCGCCGTCGACCGTCACGCCGCCGGCGTGCCCGATGTCGCCGTCGGGATCGGTCGCACTCGGGCTCAGCCGGACCTCGTTGACCTCCTGCCCGGTGCGCGGGTCGATCACCGAGAGCACCGCGGGGTCGCCGTCCTTGTAGTAGGTCTGGAGCAGCATCCCGGTCGCCGGGTCGTAGCCGAGGCCCTGGGGCGTCAGCCCGCGGTCGTCGCCGGTCGCCTTGGTGTTGGGGATCAGCGGGCCGTTGGTGCTCCCGTAGTCGTCGAGCCAGTCGTCGGTGCGGTCGAGCCCCCGCTCCACCCAGGCCCGGGTCTCGGCGTCGAGGGAGTCGAGGTCGAGATCGGCCGCGTCGCCGGTGAGGATGGCGCTCGCTGCGGAGAGCTGGCCGTCGTAGGCCTTGCCGATGCCGGCGAGCTGGGTGTGCACCATCGCCGCCAGCAGGTCCTCGAGCAGGGCGGGCATGTCGGGCGCCCGGTTGCGCCAGAAGGCGATCGACTCGTCGGCGGCCGAGCAGGCCGCGTCGTACGCCGTGGCGACGTGCTCGACCACGTTGGCGGTCTGCAGCTGGAGCGCGCGTCCGCCGACCGCGCCCTGCAACACGGCGGTCGCCCGCACCAGGAACGCGGTCGCCCCGTCGCCGGTCCACACCGGGATGCCGGTCGCGTCGTCGACGTCGTCGCAGGCCCCGTCGACCGACTTCGCGACCTGGCGCAGCAGCGTCGCGCGCGCGCGGACGGCCGCGGCGTCGCCCGACGTGATGCGCCGGTAGAGCGGCTCCGGGTCGGTCATCCGTGCACCTTGCCCTCAGGCCCGCCGGCGCGCCAGCACCGGACGCAGCAGCAGCGCGATGACGAGCAGCCCGCCGCCGATCAGGCCCCACCACACCGCGTCCTCGCGGAGGTCCGCCATCGGATCCGGCTCCGGCTCCGGCGCGGGTGCCCGGGCCCGCGGCACCTCGCGCACGACGGTCCGCTCGACCGTGCCGTCGGCGGCCGGGGCGAGCGGGCGGGTGAGCGCCTCGAAGGGCTGCACCACGCCCGCGCCCGTCAGCGGCGTCGGGTCGTCGGGCGTCCCGTTGGCGCTGTTGACGAGGCGGGCGACGACCTGTCCCGGCTCGGCCTTCGGGAAGCGCTGCCACAGCAGCGCCAGCACGCCGGCCACCTCGCCCGCCGCGGCCGCGGTCGACGTCGGCTGCACCAGGCAGGTGCTGCCGTTGAGCCCGTAGGACACCGCGTCGTACGACGGTGCGGCGACGGTCGTCCGGGAGTTCTTGAGCACGTTGGCGAAGGCGCCGTCCGGGTCGCCGGACGAGTTGACCGCGACGACGCCGGGGTAGCCGGCCGGGAACAGCACGGGACCGGCGTCCTCGGTGCGCACCTCGGGGTCCTGCACCTCGGTCGCGAAGTCGGTTGCGAGCTCGGTGCCGTCCTCGGGGCGGTCGCCGGTGGCCGCCACGACCACGACGCCCGCCTGCTGCGCGATCCTCACGGCGTGCTTGAGCCCGCCGTTCTTGTGCACCGCGAACGGCACCACGGCGACCTTGATGTTGAGCTCGCCGGCGCGGTCGGCCACCCAGCGCAGGCCGTCGGACAGGTTCGGCGCCGACGGTCGCGCGGAGTCCTCGTCGGAGGCGGGGTCGACGTAGACGCGGACGTCGACGATCTCGGCGTCCGGGGCGAAGCCGACCGGCTGCCCGTCGGGCCGGTCGGCGCCCGCGACCAGGCCGGCGACCTCCGTGCCGAGCGGGTCCTCGATCTCGCCCGGGGACCCGCCGCGGACCTCGGTCGCGTGCACCGGCACCGCGCCGCCCCGCACGCCCGGGCCGAGCACCGCGACCCGCACCGGCGTGCCCTCCGGCGGCGGCACGACCTGCTGGGCCGACGCGATCCCGAGGGCCTGGTACGGCGCGCTCGGGCGGCCCGTGTGGCCGGGCGCGACCGACTCGTCGACGCCGAGGCAGACGTTGTCGACGGCGTACGCCGGCGGCGCCACGGTCAGCGAGGCGCCGACCACGGTGACCAGCGCCGCGGCGACCTTCAGCCGCATGCGGACTCGTCCTGCTCGGACGGCGGCGAGAGCGCGGAGTCGCGCGACAGGTTGACCCCGCACGCGAAGAGCTCCACCCAGGTGTCCGGGACGACGACCACCGGGTGGCCGGAGTAGCCGAGCGAGTCGGCTGCGCCGTCGCCCACCAGCGGGTTGGCGCGGCCCTTGGCGTCGATGAAGTACGGCGCGCCCTGCGTCGGGTCGGTCCACCCGCCGGAGAGCACGTAGGCCCCGCGGCCGGCGGCGACCACCGGGTCCTTCTCCCCGGCGGGCACCCCGGCCGCGCTCGAGGACTCGCCCGGGTGGCGCAGCTGCACGGTCGGCGTCTCGCCGGGCGCGGTCTCGAGCTGCACACAGGGCTCGTCGATCGGCTCGTCCGGCACGAAGTCGGGCCAGCCGGTCTCGCCGAGCGGGTCCTCGCCGCGGGGCACGCGGGGTGCCGCGTCGACGGTCTCCGGCGCGATGACCCGCTCGTCGGGCGCGACCAGGTTGCTGTACGCCGTGGCCGCGAACTCGGTGAGCTCCACCGGCCCGCTCTCGGTCAGCAGGAGCACCTGGTCGCCGGCGGCCAGCAGGTCGCCGACCTTGTGGTCGCCGATCACGCCGGCGGCGTCGTCGGCGGCGTACTCCGGCGTCGAGCCGTAGCCGTTCACCTCGAAGCTCTCCCAGTCCAGCGGCGCCCCGACCGGGAACAGGTTGAGCCAGTCGCGGCTGACGGGGATCGCGCTTCCGGTCGTCTGGAGGTTGAGCGCGGAGAGCAGGTTGTCGGTCTGGTTGCCCTGCGGCTCGACGGGGAGCAGCACCGCACCCTGCGGGTCGGTGACGGTGGCGTCGACGTCGTCGCGCGGCAACGCCACGAAGTAGTCGCCGCCGTTGGTGACCGTCACGCCCTGCGCCGGCGCGGGCAGCACGTCGGGCTCCCCGGTGACCTGCACCCGGATGCCCGTGTCGGCCGCGGTGCAGGCGGTCCAGCCGCCGTCGATCAGCAGCCCGGGAGTCGGCACGCTCGCGGGCGCGCCGAAGATGCCGATGTCGTCGCCGATCCGCTGCTCGTCGATGGTCTCCTGCTCGACGAGCATCGGCTCGGCGTCGCCGCCGAGGATCAGCTTCGCGCTGGTGGAGTTGATGACCGGGCGCAGCTCGGGGTCGTCGCTGTCGTCGATGATGACGTACGCCGCGCCGGTGTCCTTCGAGATGATCAGCCCTTCCTGCTTCCAGTCGCTGGGCGCCGTCGGCGAGAAGACGCCGGCGATCGCGGCGCCGGCCGCGAGCAGCACGGCCAGGGCGAGGCCGCCGATGATCGAGCGGCCGGGCCGCGCCGGCTCGACCTCACGGCCGCCGGGTGCGCCGGACACGAAGGCGGTGACCAGCCGGCGGCGGCTGAACGAGTACGCCTCGACCAGGTCCTTCTTGGTGGCCATGAGGTGCTAGCTCCGGATCGCCGAGAAGATGCCGACCGCGACGACGAGCAGCGGCAGCAGTGCGATCAGCGCGACGCTCTCGGCGACGTCGCCGAGTCGGCCGCGGCGCACGGACGGCGTGGCCGGCAGCAGGGTGACCGCGAGCAGGAGCGCGCCGCCCGCCGCGAGCAGCACCGCGACCGTGGGCCGCCAATCCGGCTGCAGCCAGAGCGCGGCGACCGAGGTCGACAGCAGGCCGAGGATCCCGGAGACCAGGCCGACGAGCACCTCGGGCCCGGTGCGGTACTGCCGGGTGCGCAGCATGACGGCCGCGCAGCAGGTGACCGCCAGGATCGCGCCGGCGACCCCGAGGGACACGGCGAGCGGGGCGATCAGCACCAGCAGGAGACCGACGGTGGCGGTGACCGCCACGAGGATCTCGTGCGCGACGCGCGCATCGGCGCCGACCCGGGTCGCGTCGACCGGCCGGGGCTCGGCGGTGATGTCGGCGACGCTGTAGAGCTGGTCGACCGAGGTGCCGGTGGCGCCGAGCGCCAGCCAGGGGAACACGCTGCCCGCGATCACCACGAGCACGAGGGCGACGGTCAACACCACGGCCGGGTCGACGTCGGCGACGTCGAGCAGCAGGCCGTCGATGAGGAACACCGCTCCCGCGACGACCGGCGGCAGCACGAGCGTCCGGCCCGCGCCGAGCCCGAGCAGGCAGATCGTCCCGGCGCCCATCGCAGCGGCGGCGCCGGCCACGACGGGTGGCCCGAAGAAGGGGTCGTCGGTCACGAGCATCAGGCCCGCGACCGCGGCGTACAGGGTGCCGGTCCAGGCGACCGCGACGGCCGCCTCGGGCTCGCGCTGCGCGCGGGAGAGCACGATCGCGCCCGTCACCAGCGCGGCGGCGACCACCGCGGCCGCGACGCCGGCGAGCAGCGAGCCGCGCTGGATCAGCAGGGCGACGGCGCCCAGCGCCATCAGCAGGCCGGCCGCGCACAGGGCGGTACGCCGTCCCGCGGCGGGCTCCCACGGCTTGAGGTCGTGCTCGACGACATCCGTCATCGCCTCGACCACGTCGTCGTAGACCCGGGGCGCCTCGTCGTCGACGCCGGCCGCGACCGTCAGCAGGCCGCCGTCCTCGATGCCCTGGCTCACCAGGCCGGCGTCGGGAGCGAGCTCGCGTCCCTCGGCCGTGACGAGGCGGTAGCCGCCGTAGACGGTGCCCGCGTCGAGGAGGCCGACGCTGCGGGCCAGCTCGGGCACCAGCTCGGCGACGGGGACGGCGCCGGGCAGCACGAGGTCGACCCGGCGGGTGCCGGACGCCACCGTGACACGCACCAGCCCGGGGCTGCTCACCGGCGCATGGTTCATCGTCCCCCTCCTCCCGTGTCCTGCTGTTCTGCTCAGCCGTGTTGTCGGTCAGGAAAGGGGCCGGCGCAGCGCGCCGACCCCTCCCAGACGTGTGCTTCGCGCGTCCGACTCAGATGTCGAACGAGGCGGCACCGCGCGCGTCGGCGCCCCTGTACTCGGCGTTCGACGTGTGCACGGTGTTGCTGGTCTCCTGGAGCAGGTTCTTCATCTCCTGCATCGCGGTGTCCCACTTCGTCTTGGCGACGACGTAGGCCTGCTGGGCGTTACCGGTCCAGTCGCTGCGCAGCGGCGCGAGCTCCGACTCCAGCTTGTTGAGCCGGTCGTCGATCTTCTTCACGGCATCGGCAAGGTCCTGGGCCGCGGTCTCGAGGCCGGCGTGGTTGACGCGGAGTCCGTCGACGGACATCTCACTCACTCCTTCGTTCCGGTTCCGGTCAGCCGAGGCGGCCGGTGAGCTTGTTGAAGTTGGCGGACTGGGTGTCGTCCGTGGCCATGTTGTCCTTCTCGGTCGAGGTCAGCGAGGCCTCGAACTCGTTGAGGGCATTGGTGATCACGGCCTGCTTCTGCGTCCACGCCTGGTGGAGCGCGAAGAACGCGTTGCCGCCGGCACCGGCCCACTTGCCCTGCACGCCCGCGATCTGGCCCTCGAGGCCCTTGCTCAGCGTCAGGAAGTCCTGTCGTGCCTCGGCCACCATGCCGGCCGCCTTGGTGAGTGTGCCCTCACCCTGTCCCATCTCCGGTGCGCCGCTGGTCATGACGCCACTCCTTCCCCCGATGGCGGCGTCCAAGCCGCTCGAGACTGATCCGATATCCGGTCGTCAGCCCGGTCCGATACCCGAGCCGGACAGGCCCCGATTACCCGGGGTCCCCCCTGCTAAACCTGAATCCACAGCTCTCCGCCTGCTGCGCGCCACGATTCGGGCGCGCTGGCTGCGGATCCAGGTCAACCTCAGTTCCCCAGTTCCCACAGGCTGGCGAGCTCCCAGAGCTCGCGGAACCACCCCGACGACACGACGACGGACGCGACGACCAGCGCGCCGCACCAGCTCTCGGCGAGCTCGGCCCGCCGCGCCCACCACGCCGACCGCCAGCCGCGTCCGGTGGCGACCGCCACGACGACAAGCACGACGCCGAGCAGGGTCGCGGAGACGGCGAGCGCCATGAGCGGGCCGTCGCCCAGGACCGGCAGCACGGCGACGAGCAGGGCGACCCAGCAGCCGAGGCCCGCGGTGCGCAGCAGCGCCCGGGCGCCGCGGTGGCGGTAGCTGCGGGCGGCGAGCAGCAGGGCGGCGCCGGCGAGCCCGACCAGGCAGCGCGCGCCGATCCGGTCGACCCGCAGCGTCGCGGTGGCCAGCAGGAGTGGCGCGGAGACGAGCGCGACCACGGCGACCGCGGCGGTGGCCGCCGTCAGCAGTCGGGCGCCCTCGGTCGCGACGACGGTGACCGCGGACTGCGAGACGACGGACCGGCCGCGCTTGCCGCCCGAGCGCTCGCGCGCCGACCAGGCGGTGACCGCGAGCCGCTCGAGGTCGAGGAGGTACTGGTCGGGGACGTCGATCACGAGGCCGGGCACGATGCGCGCGGCCAGCACCGCGAGCACCAGCAGCAGCGACCAGGTCAGCGGCGGCGGCGCGCCGGCCAGCGCGGCCAGTCCGGTGACGCCGAAGACCACGATGCCGGCGACGATCCACACCTTTAGGGGCTCGTCGGACTGGCGTCCGAGGGCGCGCGCGGTCGCCGCCGCGAGCGCGGCCACCAGGGCGACCAGCCCGAGCACCATCGGCAGCCGGGCGGGGTGGGCGTCCCAGACCACGGCGACCGCGGCCGCGGCCGCGAAGGCCGGCGCCGCGACCGCCCGCTCGGCGGCGTACCTGCCGATGGGCAGCACGGCGATCAGCGCGCCGGCGAGCAGCGCCAGCACGGCCGCCAGCCGCAGGGGCTCGTCGTCCGCGATCGCGGCGACCCAGCCGCACGCGACAGCGGCCGCGGCAGCGACGGCGGTGACCGCGGCCGCCGCGCCGGACCGGCGTGTCCGGGCTGCCGCTTCCCGAGGCGTGGCCGAGCGCTCCGCCGGGACGACCTCGGTGGTGGCGACCAGCACGTCGCCCGCGCGCACGCCCGCACGGGGCAGCGGCGCGTCGGGCGGCAGCACGACGCCGACCCGGCTGCAGAGCACCGGGACGGTGGAGAGGCCCGCGCGCCGGGCGTACTCCGCCGCGACGTCGACCGCGGAAGCACCCGCGGGCACGACCAGGTCGAGAACCCCGACCGGTCCGTGCACGCTCAGCGCCAGGTCGGCGGTCGCGTTGGACACCTCTCATCCCCCTTGCTCGTCGCTCGGACTGCTCTTCCCCCGAGAACCGATGCGTCAACCACCCTCAAGCGGGGTAGTTGGTCCAACGGAATTGCCGGACCGGCCCGGCCCAGCACGGAGGGGGACGCGTTGACGACGACGCTGCGCGGCACGCGCCTGGACGAACCGGAGATGCCGTCCGGCCAGCTCGTGCTCCAGCCACCGCCGCAGATCGAGCCCAACGAGGGCGCGAGCGGCGTGCTGATGAACGCCATCCCGATGCTCGGCAGCCTCGGCTCGATCGTGCTCGTGGCGACCATGGGCCGGGCGAGCGGCGGCCGCGCGTTCATTGCGGCCGGCATGTTCCTCTTCGCCACCCTGGGCTTCATCGTCGTCCAGCTCGACCGGCAGCGGAAGCAGCGCACCCAGCAGGTGACCGGCTCCCGCACGGAGTACCTGCGCTACCTCGCCAACGTCCGCAAGCTCGCCCGCGACGCCGCCGACCAGCAGCGCCGCGCGCTGACCTGGCACCACCCGGCGCCGGCCTCGCTGCCCGCGCTCGCCGAGGAGCGGTCGCGGCTGTGGGAGCACACGACGTCCGACCCCGGCTTCCTCCAGGTCCGGTACGGCGTGTGCGCGCAGCCGCTCGCGCTGGAGCTCGTGCCGCCCGAGAGCACGCCGATCGACCAGGTCGACCCGGCCGCAGCGTCGGCGCTGCACCGCCTGCTGGTCGTGCACCGGCTCCAGCCGGACCTGCCGGCCTCGATCGACCTGCGCGCGTTCGACCGCGTCGAGGTCTGCGGCCCGGAGGAGCCGGCGCGGTCGCTCGCCCGGTCGCTGATCTGCTCGGCGACGGCGTTCCACGCCCCCGAGCACGTCGCGGTCGCGGTGCTCGCCTCCGAGCAGAACCTCGCCCACTGGGACTGGGTCAAGTGGCTCCCGCACGCCCACAGCGCCCGGCAGTCCGACGCTGTCGGCCCGATGCGGATGGTCTCGACGTCGCTCGACGAGCTCGCGGGGCTGCTGCCCGCGGACCTGGCGGACCGCCCGCGGTTCGGCGCCGACGAGCGCACCGCGACCCCGCACCTGCTGCTGGTCATCGACGGCGGCGAGCTGCCGCCGGGCAACCACGTCGTACCTCCGGACGGGCTGCACGGCGTCACCCTCGTCGACCTGCCCGCCCGCTGGGACGAGCTCGAGGACCCGACCCGGCTGCGGATCCAGTTCGACGACGCGGCCGCCCCCGACGCGCAGGGCCGCCACGCGATCCTCGCCCTGCGGCTGCGCGAGGAGCCGATCCGGGCGCGGGCCGACGCCTGCCCGCTGGCGACCGCGGAGGCGTTCGCGCGGCGGCTGACCCCGCTGCACACCGTCGCGGCCGGGATCGTCGAGTCGAGCGGCGAGATCGCAGCCCCGAGCGACTTCATGGAGCTGCTGGCGCTCGGCGACGTGCACTCCTTCGACCCGATGCGTGCGTGGCGGCCCCGGCCGTCCCGCGACCGGCTGCGGGTGCCGATCGGCCTCGGCGAGGGCGGCTCGCTCGTCCACCTCGACATCAAGGAGTCCGCCCAGCAGGGCATGGGCCCGCACGGCCTGGTGATCGGTGCGACCGGCTCCGGCAAGTCCGAGTTCCTCCGCACTCTGGTGCTCGGGCTCGCGATGACCCACTCGCCCGAGCAGCTCAACATGGTCCTCGTCGACTTCAAGGGCGGCGCGACCTTCGCGGGCATGTCCGACCTGCCGCACGTCTCGGCGGTCATCACCAACCTCGCCCAGGAGCTCACGCTCGTCGATCGCATGCAGGACGCGCTCTCGGGCGAGATGGTGCGCCGCCAGGAGATGCTGCGCGACGCCGGCAACTTCGCGTCGGTCCGCGACTACGAGAAGGCGCGGGCCGCCGGTGAGGACCTGCCGCCGCTGCCGTCGCTCTTCGTCGTCGTCGACGAGTTCTCCGAGATGCTGTCGGCGAAGCCGGAGTTCATCGACCTCTTCGTCGCCATCGGCCGCCTCGGCCGCTCGCTCGGCCTGCACCTCCTGCTCGCCTCGCAGCGCCTGGAGGAGGGTCGCCTGCGCGGCCTCGAGTCGCACCTCTCCTACCGGGTCGGCCTGCGCACGTTCAGTGCTACCGAGTCGCGCGCCGTGCTGGGCGTTCCCGACGCCTACGAGCTGCCGCCCGACCCCGGCCTCGGCTACCTCAAGCCCGACCCGACGACCATGCTGCGGTTCAAGGCGGCGTACGTCTCGGGCCCGCCCAGCACCGCCGTGGCCCACGTGCAGCGCGACGAGGGCGGCCACGTGCGAGGCATCCTGCCGTTCACGATCTCGGAGGTGCAGAGCCTCGAGATCGCCGAGCCCGCGCCGGAGCCGCAGCCGGCGCAGCCGGCTCCCGAGGACGGCGAGTCGCTGCTCTCGATCGCCGTGCGGCACATGGTCGGGCACGGCCCGGAGGCCCACCAGGTCTGGCTGCCGCCCCTCGACGCGCCCGACACGCTCGACCAGCTCATGGGCGACCTCGCCCCGACCAGCCGGCACGGCCTGATCTCCGAGCAGTGGCGGAGGCTCGGCGGGCTCGTCGTACCCCTCGGCACCGTCGACCGTCCCCGCGAGCAGCGCCGCGACACGCTCACCGTCGACCTGTCCGGCGCCGGCGGCCACGCCGCGGTCGTCGGCGGCCCGCGAAGCGGCAAGAGCACGCTGCTGCGCACGATGGTGACCAGCCTGTCGCTGACGACCACGCCGCTGGAGTCGCAGTTCTTCGTGCTCGACTTCGGCGGCGGCACGTTCGCGCCGTTCGCGAGCCTCCCGCACGTCGCCGGTGTCGGCACGCGCGCCGAGCCCGACGTCGTACGCCGGATCATCGCCGAGGTCCGCGGCATCGTCGACCGGCGCGAGGCCCACTTCCGCGCCCACGCCATCGACTCGATCGAGACCTACCGCTCACGGCGCGCGGCCGGGCGCACCGACGACGGGTACGGCGACGTGTTCCTCGTCGTCGACGGCTGGAGCACCCTGCGCGCCGACTTCGACGACCTCGAGTCCGAGATCCAGCAGCTCGCGACCCGGGGCCTCACCTACGGCCTGCACGTGCTGGTCGGCGCGGCCCGGTGGGCCGACTTCCGCGCCGCGATGCGCGACCTCTTCGGCACCCGGCTCGAGCTGCGGCTCGGCGACCCGATGGACTCCGAGATCGACCGCAAGATCGCGGCGCTCGTGCCGACCGGCCGGCCCGGCCGCGGACTCGTGCAGAGCAAGCTGCACTTCCTCGGCGCGCTCCCCCGCATCGACGGCATGTCCGACGCCGACACGCTCGGCGACGGCGTCGAGGACCTGCTCAAGCAGGTCGGCTCGGCGTGGACCGGTCCGACCGGGCCGAAGCTGCGGCTGCTGCCCGAGCTGATCACCCTCGACGACGTCCGCTCGCAGGCCGAGGACACCGGCCGCGGCGTGCTGCTCGGCGTCGCGGAGAAGGACCTCGGGCCCGTCGCGCTCGACGTCGACGTCGAGCCGCACCTGCTGGTCTTCGGCGACGGCCAGTCCGGCAAGAGCAGCATCCTGCGGGCGTACGCCGACGAGGTGATGCGGACCCGCACGCCCAAGGACGCCCAGCTGGTCGTCGTCGACTACCGGCGCTCGCTGCTGGGCGAGGTGCCGGATGAGTACCTGCTCAACTACCTCACGTCCGGCACCCAGGCCCAGCCCGCCCTGCGCGACCTCGCGGCGTACCTCGAGGGCCGGCTCCCCGGCCCCGACGTCACCCCCGAGCAGCTGCGCAACCGCTCGTGGTGGACCGGCGCCGAGGTCTTCGTGCTCGTCGACGACTACGACCTGGTCGCGACCCAGCAGGGGTCTCCGCTGCACGCCCTGGTCCCGCTGCTCCCCCAGGCGCGCGACGTCGGCCTGCACGTCGTGGTGGCCCGCCGCTCGGGCGGCGCGTCCCGCGCTCTGTACGAGCCCGTCATCCAGTCGCTGCGCGACCTCGCCATGCCCGGCCTGCTGCTGTCCGGGAGCCCCGACGAGGGCGCGCTCCTCGGCAACCAGAAGCCGCTGCCCGCCCCGGCCGGCCGCGGCCGGCTGGTCACGCGGGACCGCGGTGTCGAGGTCGTGCAGGCGGCCTGGCGGGAGCCGTCGCTGTAGGGGTGTGGGCGCGAACGACGTTGCCGGCTATCTCACCGGGCCTCGACACGCCGGTCGCGACTTCGTCCCTCAGGCGTGCGTGTGCTCCCCGGGCCCCTTCACCTTCGCGCCGGGCAGGTCCGCGAGGTCGTAGGTGATCTCGAAGGTACGCCGGTAGCCGGTGTGGGCGACCCGCCAGCCGTCGGGCGTGCGCGCGTAGCGGTCGGAGTAGAACGCCGCGCCCTCGAGCATGAACTTGAACGCGGGGACGACGACCTTGTCCTGCAGGTACCAGGTGGCGGTGGCGGTGTCGCCGTCGACCTCGATCTCGGGGTGGTGCACCTGGTGCATGGTCAGCATGCCCTCGCCCAGGTTGGTGCGCATGTAGGACACGAGCGCGTCCCGGTCGTCGAAGACCAGGCCGTTGTAGTCCCCGGTCGCGTCGGGGAGGAAGCAGGCGGCGAAGCCGTCCCAGTCCTTGGTGTCCAGGGTGCGCAGGTAGCGGTACTTCAGCTGGCTGATCGCGGTGATGTCGTCCACAAAACTAGAACGTATTCCAGTTTTGGCCCGCGCGGCACCCCCAACGTTTGACCCGGCCGTAACCCGGCGTCAATCTGCCGGCGACACGAGCGCGCCACGCTGGTCCGGACGCGCCGTTCCATCCACCGACGAGCCGTCGCCACGCACCGCCCGATCACACACTCGATCAGGAGACAGCTCATGGACGACCGGCACCACCGCACCGACCTCGACCTCGTGCCCACCCTGCGCACGCCGCTCCGCGTCCGGCACGCAGCGGCGCTGACCTCGCTCCTCGAGGAGCGGCCCGCGCTGCGCGGCGTGCACGCCTTCGCCGACTACTTCGACGACGCCATCCGCTGGTCCGCCTGAGTCGGCGAGATCCGGCACGACCCGGGGGACCGTTCCGTCGCGTAGTTATAGTCGCGGCGTGATCTTCAAGCGCGTCGGCGTCGGCAGGCCGTACCCGGACCACGGGCTCTCGTCCCGGGCCTGGGCGGACGTGCCGCCGCGGCAGGTGCGCCTCGACCAGCTCGTCACGACGAAGGACACCCTGCAGCTGGCCGCGCTGCTCGACGAGGACTCGACGTTCTACGGCGACCTCTTCGCGCACGTCGTCGAGTGGCAGGGCGAGTACTACCTCGAGGACGGCCTGCACCGCGCGCTGCGGGCCGCGCTGCAGCAGCGCCACGTCCTGCACGCACGCGTGCACACCGTGGAGAGCTGATGATCCAGGCCGCCAGGACGACGACCACCCTGGCGGTCCTCGGTGCGCTGGTGGTCCTCGCTGCGGTGTGGGGCTGGAACGCCGCGACCGAGCCCCTGCCCGCGAAGGTCGACAGCGCGGTCTGCGTGCCGACGGCGGTCGATGCCGGGTCGGAGCTCTACCCGCAGCAGGTCACCGTCAGCGTCTTCAACGCCGGCCAGCGCAGCGGGCTGGCCGGCCGCACGATGCAGCTCTTCGTCGACGCCGGCTTCAGCGAGGGCACCTCCGGCAACGCGACCTCGGCGAAGGTGCGCAGGGCCGCGATCTGGACCACCGAGCCCGAGAGCCCGGCGGTCCAGCTGGTCGCGAGCCACCTGGGCGGCGACGTCGAGATCGAGCGACGGGACGGCATCGGCGCCGGCATCACCGTCATCGTCGGCGACGACTACTCCTCCACCGGGCTCGCCAGGGGCGCGCCGGCGTCGGTGACCGTCGCGTCCGACACCCGGGTCTGCAGCCCACCCGTCGGCTGAGCGGGCCCCAGCCGGCTCAGCGCGTACGGCGTCCGCGGTCGCCCAGCCACTGGGCCAGCCGGCCGTGGGCACTGACCTGGCGCAGCCGTTCCTCGGTCTGCTCGCGCAGGCGGCGCGGCGTCACGACCAGCAGGTCGTCGCCGTGGCGCAGCACGGTCCGGCGCTCGGGGACGAGCGTCTCGCCCTCGCGGATCACCATCGACACCGAGGCGCCCGCCGGGAGACGGAGCTCGCCCACCTCGACGCCGTGCATCTTCGAGACCGGGCTGATCGTCACCTGGAGCAGGTCGGCGGCCACCCGTTCGAGCGGGGCCGCCTCCACCTCGAGCCCGCGCGGCTCCGACCGGCGCGCGACCTTGAGCACGCGGGCGGCCAGCGGCAGCGTCGGCCCGGTGAGGAGCGTGTAGATGACGACCATGACGAAGACGATGTCGAAGAGCTTCGTCGCCTCGTCCACGCCCTCGGCGAGCGGGATCGTCATGAGCACGATCGGCACGGCGCCGCGCAGCCCGGCCCACGACAGGAACGAGAGCTCCCGCCACGGCATCGGCTGCACCAACGAGCTGACGACGACCGAGATCGGGCGGGCCAGGAGCGTGAGGACGAGTCCGGCGGCGACGGCGAGGCCGACGATCTCGAGGGTGATGCGGCCCGGGGAGAGCAGCAGGCCGAGCATGACGAACAGCCCGATCTGGGCGAGCCAGGCGACGCCCTCGGCGAACGACCGGGTCGCCTGGCGGTGGGGCAGCTCCATGTTCCCGAGGACCAGCGCGGCGAGGTAGACCGCGGCGAACCCGGAGGCGTGGACGAACGTCGCGGCGCCGTACCCGAGGAAGGCGAAGGTGAGCACGGCCAGTGGGTAGAGGCCGGACGACGGCAGGGCGGCGCGGCGCATCACCCACGCGCCACCGAAGCCCGCGACCAGGCCGATGACGGTGCCGGCCGCGAGCTCGTAGGCGATGATCAGGAGCGTCACGACCAGCCCGTGGTCGTCGATCGCGCCGGTCGACACGAGCGTCACGAGCACGACCGTCGGGGCGTCGTTGAGCCCGGACTCGGCCTCCAGGGTTCCGGTGAGCCGTCTCGGCAGCGGCACCACGCGCAGCACCGAGAACACCGCTGCCGCGTCGGTCGGCGAGGTGACCGCGCCCAGGATGACCGCGAGCTCCCAAGGGATCCCGAGGACGTAGTGGGCGCCGACCGCGACGACGCAGACGGAGATGGCGATGCCGATCGTCGCGAGGGAGAGGCCGAGGCGGATCGTGTCCCGCATGTCGTGCCAGCTGGTCGTCAGACCACCCTCGGCCAGGATGATCGCCAGGGCCGCGAACCCGAGTGCGTGGGCGAGCTCGGCGTCCTCGAACGGGATGCCGAGGCCCGACTCCCCGAGCGCCACGCCCATGAGCAGGTAGATCATTAGGCTGGGCAAGCCGGCCTTCGACGAGACCCGCACGGCGAGGATCGCCAGCAGGGTGACCGCAGATCCGACGAGCACGAACGTGTCGAACTCATGCACGTCGAACGACACGTGTCACCTCGGCGATCGTCGGGGCGGCGGGTCCGCAGTCTATCGGTGGTCCGCCCGGCCGAACGCGCCGTCCCGCCTCACGTGGTCGGGGTGTACCCGGGACGCCCGGACGCGTCCCATTCCTCCCAGAACGACGTGAACTCCTCGCCCAGGAACGGGTCTCCGCCGGTCATCGCGATGCCGCCGCGGCGCACGGTCCAGTCCCACGGGGCGAGCTCCTGCGCGCGGGCGAGCTGCACCCGGGCCGCCTCGGTGTCGCCGGCGCGCTGGTGGTGCGCGGCGATCCGGCGGTGCGCGAGCGCGCGCTGCTCGTCGTCGGTGCGCGCCGGCCGCTCGGTGCTCGCGCTCTCCGGAAGCACGCCGTCGCGCACCCACGCACGCAGCAGGTCGTGGTGCTGCTCGGCCCTGATCCTGGTGAACTCGACGAACTGGTCGTCGCCGGGCGCGATGGTCGGCGGCTTGACGATGCGGTCGTGCTCGTCGACCCACACCACCGACGGCACGTTGGTGATGCCGTACCTCTCGGCGGTGACGTGGGCCGTGTCGACCGCGACGGGGTATGTCGGGGACGCCGCGTCGATCCAGGGCCGGCTGTCCTCGGGGTCGGCGTCGAGCGCGACCGAGAAGAGCCGGAGACCGGCGTCGGCGAGCTCGTCCTGCAGCCGCTGCCAGCCGGCCAGCTCGTGCCGGCAGCCGCACCACGACGCCCAGGTGACCAGGACCCGCTTGTGCCCGGAGAGGTCGTCGAAGCTGACCGGGTTGCCGTCGACGTCGTCGAGCGTGAGCTCCGGGGCGCGCCCGTCGGCGGTGTCACGGTGGTGGGTCTCGGCGGAGGGCGCGAGCGCGACGACGTCGCCGTCCCGGACCAGGAGGTGCCCGGACCGGGTCGCCCACTCGTCGAGGTCGTCCATCCCGGCCTGCGGGATGCACACGTCGCCCCAGCACAGGCCGACGTCCTTGACCGTGACCTCGTGCTCGCGGCCATCGAGGTCGATGAGGATCACCACGCCGGTCAGCATCGCACGGAACTGGAACTTGTTCTAGATTTGTCGCATGAGCGCCCCCGGCACCGCCGTACCCGACGTCCTCGACGCCTCCGTCCTCGACGGGGCCGCGTCGTACGACGTGGTCGTCGTCGGCTTCGGCATCGCCGGCGGCTGCGCTGCGCTCGAGGCGGCCCGGGCGGGCGCCCGGGTGCTGCTGCTGGAGCGCGCCGCCGTCCACGGCGGCACGTCGTCGATGTCGGGCGGCCACTTCTACCTCGGCGGCGGCACTGCGGTGCAGCAGGCGACCGGCTGGGAGGACTCCCCCGACGAGATGTACGAGTACCTCGTCGCGGTCTCCAAGGACCCCGAGCACGAGAAGATCCGCGCCTACTGCGACGGGTCGGTCGAGCACTTCGACTGGCTTGAGGCGCTCGGCTTCGAGTTCGAGCGCTCGTACTACCCCGAGAAGGCCGTGATCCAGCCCGGTACGCAGGGGCTGATGTTCACCGGCAACGAGAAGGTGTGGCCGTTCAAGGAGCAGGCCGTACCCGCGCCCCGCGGCCACAAGGTGCCGGTGCCGGGCGACACCGAGGGCACCAGGATGGTGATGGACCTGCTGCGCGCCCGGGTCGAGGAGGCGGGCGTCGAGGTCCGCTACGAGACCGGCGCGACGAACCTCGTGGTGGAGGACGGCGCCGTCGTCGGCGTCGCCTGGCGGTCGTTCGACCGGACCGGGGCGGTCGCGGCGTCGGCCGTGGTGGTCGCGGCCGGCGGCTTCGTGATGAACCCCGACATGGTCGCGGCGTACACGCCCTCGCTCGCCGAGAAGCCGTTCACCCTGGGCTCGACGTACGACGACGGCCTGGGCATCCGGCTCGGCGCCTCGGCCGGCGCGGAGCTCAAGCACATGGAGGAGCCGTTCATCACGGCGCCGTTCTACCCGCCGTCGTCGCTGATGACGGGCTTCATCGTCAACCAGCGGGGCGAGCGGTTCGTCGCCGAGGACTGCTACCACTCGCGGACGTCGCAGTTCGTGATGGAGCAGGAGGACCACGCGGCGTACCTGATCGTCGACAGCGAGCACGTGGAGTACCCCAAGTTCCCGCTGGTGCCGCTCATCGACGGCTTCGAGACGATCCCGGAGCTGGAGTCGGCGCTGGGCCTGCCCGCCGGCTCGGTCGACGCGACGCTGGAGCGCTACAACAAGATGGCGGCCGCCGGCGAGGACCTCGACTTCCACAAGGCGCCCGAGTGGCTGGCGCCGCAGGGCACCGGCCCGTGGGCGGTCTTCGACCTGCGGCTCGGGCACGCGATGTACGCCGGCTTCACCCTCGGCGGGATCCGGGTGTCGGTGGACGGCGAGGCGCTGCGTCCCGACGGGTCGGTCGTCGCCGGCCTGTACGCCGCCGGCGCCTGCGCGTCGAACATCGCCCAGGACGGCAAGGGCTACTGCTCCGGCACCCAGCTCGGCGAGGGGTCGTTCTTCGGCCGGCGGGCGGGACGGCACGCTGCCCGAGCTCGCGAGGGCAGCGAGTAGCGGCGAAGGTCGAGGAGCGTCGGGTCGAGCCGCCGCTGCCCGAGCTCGCGAGGGCAGCGAGTAGCGGCGAAGGTTGAGGAGCGTCGGCTCAGACCGGAGCGGAGCGACGGGCTGAGCGACGCGTCTCGAAACCCGGTGAGACGCGAGTCGGGCTCGAGCCCGACAGTCGGCGCAGGGGTGGTTTCGAGACGGGACTTCGTCCCTCCTCAACCACCGTGTCGTCGAGATTCGGCGCCCATACCGACAGTCGGGTGGTTTCGAGACGGGACTTCGTCCCTCCTCAACCACCGTGCCTGCGCCGCGTAGCCTCGCCCCATGACCGACCGCTTCCAGGTGGCCAGCCGGGCGAACGTGCCCCCGTTCCACGTGATGGACCTGCTGGCGGCGTCGGCGGCTCGGCAGCGCACCCACGGCGACATGATCAACCTGCTGGCCGGCCAGCCGATGACCGGGGCGCCGGCGCCGGTGCGGGAGGAGGCCAAACGGCTGCTCGACTCCGGCGACCCGCTCGGCTACACCCCGGCGACGGGCATCCTCGAGCTGCGTGAGGCGATCGCCGGCCACCACAAGCGCGCGCACGGCATCGACGTCGACCCCGACGAGGTGGTGGTGACGACGGGCAGCAGCGGCGGCTTCCTGCTGGCGTTCCTCGCGGCGTTCGAGGTCGGCGACCGGGTGGCGATGGCGCGGCCCGGCTACCCCTGCTACCGCAACGTGCTGACGGCGCTCGGCTGCGAGGTGGTCGAGATCCCGACCGGGCCGGAGACGCGCTTCCAGCCGACGGTCGAGCAGGTGGCGGCCGTGGGCGACATCAAGGGTCTCGTCGTCGCCAGCCCCGCCAACCCCACCGGCACGATGCTGCTCCCGAGCGAGCTGGCCGCGCTCGCGGCGTACTGCGAGGACGAGCAGATCCAGCTGATCTCCGACGAGATCTACCACGGGATCGAGTACTCCCAGCCACACCTGGCCCGCAGCGCCTGGGAGACCAGCCGCGAGGCCGTCGTCTTCTCGAGCTTCAGCAAGTACTTCTCGATGACCGGCTGGCGGATCGGCTGGATGCTGGTGCCGGACCGGCTGCGGCGTGCGGTCGACGTGCTCACCGGCAACTTCACGATCTGCCCGCCGGTGATCGCGCAGCGCGCCTGCCTCGCGGCGTTCGACGAGGCGTCGTACGCCGAGCTCGACGGCCACGTCGCCCGCTACGCGGAGAACCGGCGCATCCTCCTCGACGGCCTGCCCCGGCTGGGGATCACCGAGCTGGCGCCGGCCGACGGCGCGTTCTACGTGTACGCCGACGTCCGGCACCTCACCGACGACACCATGGCCTTCACCCACGACCTGCTGGCCCGCAGCGGCGTCGCGATGGCGCCGGGGATCGACTTCGACACCGTCGACGGGCCGCGGTTCGTGCGGATGAGCTTCGCCGGCCCGGGGGCCGAGATCGAGGAGGCGCTCGAGCGGCTCTCCACAGCGCCGACCGCTGACGTTTCTCCACAGCGGCGCCCCGGCGACGCTCCCCCTCGACGGCCCGACCGCCGGGCCGCAGGAGGGGGACGACATGTACGGCGACGCCACCGCGATCCATGCCCTGGCCCAGCACCTGCGGGCGCGTGCCGGCGAGATCCGTGACAGCGCGGGCCAGCTCGACGGCGCGATCGAGACGGTCGCGTGGGAGGGTCTCGCCGCCGACGCGATGCGGGCCCACACCGGCGCCCAGGTCGGCGCCCTGCGGCACGCCGCGCAGCTCCACGACGACGCCGCCGACGCGCTGGACCAGCATGCCGACCGGGTGGCCGAGCTGCAGCAGATGATCGCCTCGATCGAGGAGAAGGTGATCCACCTCGTCGACGCCGTCAACCCCGTCGACGAGCTGCTGTCGCTCTTCCGACCACCGCCACCCGGCCACCTCGACTGGCTCGCGGTCGACCTACCGGGGCTGTCGTGAGCGCCGACGGGCCGGCCCGCATCACCGAGGTCCGGGGCGGGTCCGGCAGCATCGAGGCGACGTACGACGCGGTGCGCGACCTGGCCGACGTCTTCGACTCCGCCGCCGACGTGCAGCGCGGCTGGGCGACGTCCGGCGCGGCCGTCCTCGGGGACCCCGACCTGGTGGCCTCTGCGCCGCTGTCGCCGCTGACGTTCGCCGAGGCGGAGGCCGCCGTGGCGGCAGCGACGACCGGCCCGCTCGGGTTGCTGCCCGGCTCCTACGGGTGGGAGGCCACCGCCGTGCTCGTCCGGGCCGCCCTCGAAGGGCTGGCGGCCAGCGACGTCGCCGCCGGGGTCGCGATCGACGCCCTCGACTGGCGAGTAGGACTGCTCGCCGGCCTCGCCCTCCGGCTGGCCGGGCCCGTGGCCCTCGCCTCGGCGTCGACGCTGCCGCCGGAGGCCCGCGACCGTCTCGGCGCCGACCTGCAGCGCTGGCTGCTCCGCCACCCCGGCACCGTGCAGCACCTCGTCAACGGCAGCGGCGGCCTGCTCACCGGGCTCGGACCGCTCACCGTCGTCGACCATCGCGGGACGACCGCGCTGCTGGCGTCGGCGTACGACGACGGCGAGCCGGTCACGACCCGGCGCCCCGACCTCCGGGTGCGGTCCGCCGGCCGCCAGCCCGCCTCGGTCGCGGACCTCGTCGACCACCTGGCCGAGGTCGCGGGCCTGTCGCCCGGTGCCGACTCGGCCGCCAACGGCACGATCGAGGTGCAGTCCCTCGACGCAGGCACCGACCGGGTGCGGCACGTCGTCTACCTGCCCGGCACCGACGACCTGACGACCCGGCCGTGGACGCAGGACGACGACGTGCGCGACCTCGGCACCGACCTGCGCTCGGCCGCCGGGGCGGACACGGCGTACCAGCGCGGGATCCTGGAGGCGCTCACCCAGGCCGGCGTGCGCCCCGACGAGCCGGTGCTCCTGGTCGGCCACTCGCTGGGCGGCATGGAGGCAGCGGCGCTGGGCGGCCGCGACACCGGCATCGCGGTCACCGACGTGGTGACCGCAGGCTCGCCGACCGCGCAGGTGAGTGAGCTCCCCTCGGACGTTCGGGTGCTGTCGCTCGAGCACCGCGGCGACGTCGTACCCCTGCTCGACGGCGCCGACAACGCCGACACCGTCGAGCAGGTGACCGTGACGTTCGAGACGGGTCACGACGCAACGGTTGTGGATGCGCACGGCTTCGACGCCTACCGCGCGGGGGCTGTCGCCGTCGATGCCTCGACGGACCCGGCGGTCGCCGACCGGGTCGCGGGACTGCGCGACCGTGGGTTCCTCGGCACCTCCGCCGACGTGACGAGCCAGGTCTTCCAGGTCGTCCGCGACCGCTGACCGGGTTTGGTGCCGGACGGTGCGGGAATGCGAGCGACTGACGGGACGGCGGGAGGCGGCATGTACGGGGACATCGAGGTGATGCGCAGACGCGCGCTGGAGCTCCGCGAGCAGGGCGTCGACCTCCGCGCGCTGGCGGACCGGTTGGTGGTGAGCACCGAGGCCGTCGGCTGGACCGGCCGCGCCGCCGCTGCCCTGGACGAGCGCATCCGGGCCCGAGCCGGGCACCTCCGCGAGGTGGCCGGCCGCCACGACGACGCCGCCGAGGCGCTCGACGGCCACCTCGTCGCCGTCGACGACCTCAAGGAGGCGATCGCCGACGCCGAACGCCGAGCCCGCCGCGCGCTGCCTTCCGACGGCGACACCGCCACACCGCCGCCGGGGCACCGGGACTGGCTGACGCACGAGCCGCCGGGGCACTGATCGCCGGACCATGCCGACCATCGACCTGGGCGTCACGCCCGAGCCGGCCGACCCCACCGGGCCCCTGGCCGCACTGCCCCGCCGGATCACACTCACGCTGCCCGAGCTCCGCCTGGCGGCCGTGCTGGCCGACGGCGCGCCGCTGCCGTTCGACCTCGGCGCGTCGGCGATCGGCGCCCTGGACTCCCGGCTGGGCGGCAGCTGGGGTGCCGACGAGGCGGCGTACGCCGACGCGCTGGCGGCGCTGCCCGAGCCCGACGCGGCGCTCTCGCGGCGCGGCCTGCTGAGCGGCGACGCGCTCGATGACGGCCTGCGCGGCGCGATCGGGCTGCTGGCCACGCCCGCGGTGGCGCTCGACCTCGATGTGTCCGCCGGCCGGGGGCGGGCCAAGGCGTGGCACCGCCAGACCGGGGGCGCGGTGGCGTCGCTCGCGACGGCCGACGGCATCGTCTTCGAGCTCGCGTGGCTCCCGGTCGACCGGTGGGGCGACGAGCTGGCCCGCGCGGCGGTGCTGCCGGAGGAGGTCACGGTCGGACGGTCGGCCGTGCCCGACGGGCTCGACCTGCCCTACGAGCTCCTCGACGCCGCGGCCGAGGCGGCGCGCAGCGGGCGCAGCGACCTGCTGTCCGTGCTCGCGGCCGAGCACCTGCCCGACTGCCGCGACGCCGACGGCTCGCCGGTCTCGGAGCTCGGGCTGATCGCCGCGCTGCACGGGCTCACCTCCGAGTGCCGCGGCCGGCTGCGCGCCCTGGTCGCCGACGTCTCCGGCCAGGCCACCGACGTCGTCGGCGTCGTGTCGTGGCTGCTGCTGGCCGACGGCTGGCGGTCGCTGCGACCGCGCCACATCGGTACCGTCGGCCACGTGACCGTCACTCGGGTGGCACCCTCCGACCTCGCCTCCGACCTCGCGCCCGTCCTGGCCGAGGTGGTCCGGTGAGCCAGCAGCCCGCCGGTGACGCCGACCGCTACGAGGACCTGATGCGGCTTGCGGACGTCTTCGACGCCGCCGGCAGGGAGATGCGGGCGCGGGCCGGCCTGGGCGAGCAGGTGCTGCGCGACCCCGCCGTCGCGGAGTCCGCCGAGCTGTCGCCCGCGACCTGGGCGCGACTCGACGACGAGACCCGGGCCGCGACCACCGGCCGGCACGGGCTGCTGGCGCGGTCGGTGGAGCTCGACGCCGACGCGCTCGTCGTACGCGCCACCGTGCTCACGTATCGCTGGATCGACGACCTCCAAGCGACCGCACTGCGCACGCTCGGCAGCGTCGCGGCCCGCGCGGTCGGCTACCTCGCGCCCGAGGTCCGGCTCGGCGGCGGGGTCGTCGCCGCCGGCCTGATCGAGACCGACGCGCTCGACCGCGACGGGGTGGCGGCGTTCCTCGACGAGCTCGCCGCCCAGCACCCGGAGCTGCTCGAGCACGCCGTCACCGTCGGCGGCCTCATCGACGGGCTGCGGATGCGGTCGCTGCTCGCGACGCCCGTGCTCGCCGGCGACCGCGCCCCCTCCGCGGCGCGCGGCGGGATGGCCGCCCTCGGCGAGGGGTCGTTCCTCGTCGACCTCGGCGCGGCCCTGCGTGATGTCGCCGGCGACCTGGTCGGGAGGCCCGACGACGACGTACCCGCCGACCCGACGTCCGGCGGCCGGCCGTCCGGCCTCGAGGACCTGATGATCCGGCTCTTCGCCGTCACCCGGTCGGTGGCGGTGCACCGGGTGGCGCCGGGGGCGTACGTCGCGTTCCTCCCCGGGCCGCACGGCCGCTCCGGCAAGCCGCTGCGGCTCGTCGGCGGCGACCACCTCCCGTACGCCACCCGCGTCACCCGCGCCCTCGAGACCGCGATCCGGCGGTACGGCGACGACCACGCCCGGGTGATGCTGGTCGGTCACGCCCAGGGCGGCCCTACCGCGCTCGACATCGCCGCGATGGCGGAGTCGCCGCTGTTCGTCGTCGACCGGGTCGTCACCGCGGGTGCGCCGTCGGCGCTCGTCCCGCGCGTGCCGCGCACCACCCGGATGCTCAGCCTCGAGGACCGCGCCGACCCCGTGGCGCTGCTCGGCTCCCTCGTCAACGCCGCCTCCGACAACCGCCTCACGGTCGTCTTCGACGGCACCGGCGCGGACAGCGTGGCCGGCCGGTACGTCGCCGGCGCCCGCCTCGCCGACTCCTCCGACCACCCCGACCTGGTCCGCGAGATCGAGAACCTGCGCGGGCTCGGCTACCTGTCGTAAGGCGCTCATCGGGATAGCCCCTGCGGTCAGAGGATGTCGTGCACGAACTCCCCGAGCTGGGTGAGGTTGCGGCACTCGACCATCGGCACGACGTCGGCGTAGCGGGACGCGGCCGAGTCGCCGGTGTCCCAGTGCCGGCGGTGCTCGGGGTTGAGCCACCAGGCGTGTCGCGCCGAGCCGGCGAGCCGCTTCAGCACGTCGAGATGCAGGTCGCTGTAGTTGGAGCGCGCGTCGCCGAGGACCAGCAGCGACGACTTGGGGCCGAGCGCGTCGGCGTACGACTCCTCGAACTTCACCAGCGCGCGGCCGTAGTTGGTGCGGCCCCACAACGCGGCGTGCGCCGTGCTCGCGGCGAGGTCGGCGAGCACGTCGCCGGGATCGGCGCCGGGGCGGAAGTGGTGGGTGACCTCGTGGACGTGGTCGATGAACGTGAAGGCCCGCACCTTCTCGAACTGGTCGCGCAGGGCGTAGACGAGCAGCAGCGTGAACTGGGCGAAGTTCGCGACCGACCCGCTGACGTCGCAGAGCACGACGAGCTCGGTGCGGTGTGGCCGCTTCGGCCGGTGGTGGGTGACGAGCGGGACGCCGCCGGTCGAGATCGAGGCGCGGACCGTACGCCGGAAGTCGAGCGGCCCGCGCCGTACGGCGTGGCGCTCGCGCGCCAACCTCGTTGCAAGCCGTCTGGACAGGGGATAGAGGGACAACCGCATCTGCTCGAGGTCGGCCTTCCGCGCCGAGGTGAAGTCGAGCCGGTCGATCGACGGCCGCAGCGCGACGTTGGCGACGTGCTCCGGGCCCTTCTCCTCGGCGATCCGCCGGCGCGCGTCGGCCTCGACCATCGTCGTGAACCCGCCGACGCGCCGCCCCGCCTCGCGCCGCGCGTCGTCGTCCGCGCGCCCATCGGCCAGCAGCGCCTGGAGGATCCGGTCGACGAGCTCGGCCGGCGCGACCCGCTGGAGCGCGGTGTACGCCGACCACGACGAGAGCCCCGGTCCGCGTCCCGGCATCGCGCCGAAGCGGGCCACCATCTCCGCGGCCAGCTCGAGCATCGCCTGCTCGTCTCCTTCGGCGAGCGCCGCGACCAGCTCCTCCCGGAAGCCGGCCAGGGCCTGGGCGTTGTCCATCTCGGGCTCGCGGTCGGCGCCGGCGGCGCCGTCGCCGACCATCCGCGGGAAGTAGACGTCGAAGAGCGCATCGAACGTCGGCCGCAGGCTCTGCTTCTTGAGCAGGGTCGCGGCGTACGCCGACCGGACGTCCTCGCGCCGGTCCCAGCCCAGCACCCCGAGGGCAGCGACGGCGTCGAGGTCCTCTGCGAGCGACACCGGCATCCCGGCGGCGCGGAGCGCCTCCAGGAAGGAGATGTGGCGATCGACCAGACCGGACGTCATCGGCTCAGCCCGCGAACTTGAGGCCCTTGAGCGCCTTCTCGTGGTCGGACGCGTGCTTGAGGACGACGCCCAGGGTGTCGTTGACAGCCTGCGCGTCGAAGTCGCGGATCTCGAGCGCCACCAGGGTCCTGGCCCAGTCGACCGACTCGGCGATCGACGGCGACTTCTTCAGGTCCAGCTCGCGCAGCCGGTGCACGACGTCGACGAGCGTCCGGGCCACCCGCTGCTCCAGGTCGGGCACCTGCGAGGTGACGATCTCGCGCTCGCGCTCGGCGTCGGGGTAGTCGATGTGCAGGTAGAGGCAGCGCCGCTTCACCGCCTCCGACAGCTCCCGCGTGGCGTTGGAGGTCAGCACCACGAACGGACGGCGTACGGCGGCCACCGTGCCGAGCTCGGGGATCGTCACCTGGAAGTCCGAGAGCACCTCGAGCAGCAGCCCCTCGACCTCGACGTCGGTCTTGTCGACCTCGTCGACGAGCAGCACGGTCGGCTCATCGCGCCGGATCGCTGTCAACAGCGGGCGCGTGAGCAGGAACTCGTCGGTGAAGATGTCATCGTGGGTCTCCTCCCACGACTGCTCCCCCGACGCCTGGATGCGGAGCAGCTGCTTCTTGTAGTTCCACTCGTAGAGCGCCCGCGCCTCGTCGAGTCCCTCGTAGCACTGCAGCCGCACCAGCTCCGCGCCCGTCACCCGGGCGACGGCCTTGGCCAGCTCGGTCTTGCCGACGCCGGCCGGTCCCTCGACGAGCAGCGGCTTCTCGAGCGCGCCCGCGAGGTACGCCGTCGTGGCCGTAGCCGGGTCGGCGAGGTAGCCCGACGAGGCGAGGCGCGAGGCGGCGTCGTCGGGCGAGGAGAACCAGGTGCTCGGCTGCGGCATGTCCCCATCCTTGCCTAACCAGTCGGGAGGACGGTCGTTGACCAGATGGGAGGACCGCGCCCGGCCTGGGGGGACGGGCGCGGTCGCACCGCACGAGGAGGTCCGATGCCCCACTGGCTCCCGACGCCACCACGATGGCTGTGGCTGGCACTCCTCGCGCTCCGCACCGGCGCGCTGTCCCTGGTCGTGCTGCTGGCCCTGTCCACGTTGACGGGTGCCGGACTCGACCGGGGCAGCGGGTCGGACGCCGCCACCGCTCACCGGCCCGCGGCCGTGCAACAGATGATCGACCGGCACCGGTGCTCGACGAGCGGCTTCGAGGGCGAGGACCCTGCGTCCGCGATTGTCCGGTCGCTCGACGGCAAGCTCCGGCTGGTCAGCTGGGAGCAGGGCTGGCGGGTCTACACCCGCCACGGCGCCGCGTCGCTCGTCGCGGTGTGTCTCGACGCACCCCGGACCTGATCAGGAGCGGCCATGCCGCCCCTGGCCGGACGCGAACCGCCCGGCGCCCTCGATCGCGTCGGCCGCCAGTGACACGAGCCCGTGCCGCAGCTCGTTGGCGAGCGCGTCCTCCTCGGTGAGGCCGTCCTGCTCGAGCAGGGAGAGCCGGTCCTCACGCAGGCAGGTCTGCGGGAGCCCGGCCAGGCTGAGGGCGAGCGCCTCCGCCTCGGCACGGGCGTGGCCGGCGGGCACGACCCGGTTGACCAGGCCCATCCGCTCCGCCTCCCAGGCATCGACCGGCCGGCCGGTGAGCACGAGGTCCATCGCGCGGCTGCTGCCGATCAGGCGCGGCAGCCGCACCGTGCCGCCGTCGATGAGCGGCACGCCCCAGCGCCGGCAGAAGACGCCCAGCACGGCGTCGCCGCCCGCAACCCGGAGGTCGCACCACAGCGCGAGCTCGAGCCCGCCGGCCACGGCGTACCCGTCGATCGCGGCGATCACCGGCTTCGACAGCCGCATCCGGGTCGGGCCCATGGGTCCGTCACCGTCATCGACGGGCTGCACCTGGTTGCCGCGCTCGGTCCCGATCGCCTTGAGGTCGGCGCCGGCGCAGAACGTGCCGCCCGCGCCGTGCAGGACCGCGACGCGCTGCGCGTCGTCGGTGTCGAAGGCGCGGAACGCGTCGGCCAGCGCCGAAGCCGTCGGGCCGTCCACCGCGTTGCGCGCCTCGGGACGGTCGATGACGACCGTCGTCACCGGACCGTCGGTCTCGACGCGCACGCTCATCAGCCGACCTCCTTCGCGGCGGACGCGTGGCGTCGCGCGAGCTCCTGGTAGTACGGCGGGTTCTGCTCGATCCAGAACTCCGACGACGTCCCCTCGATCGGCTTCGTCGGCTTCGCGGGGATGCCGGTCGCCACCATCCCGCCGGGCAGCTCGGTACCCGGCGTCACGACGGAGCCGGCAGCCACCAGCGTGCGCGGTCCGACGACCGCGTGGTCGAGCAGCGTCGAGCCGTTGCCGACCAGCGCCTGCTCCCCGATCTCCTTGCAGTGCACGACGCAGCCGTGGCCGACGGTCGCGTCGCGGCCGATGACGAGGGTCTCGCCGGGCGCGGCGTGCAGGACCGAGTTGTCCTGCACGTTGGCGCCCTCACGGACGACGATCGTGCAGATGTCGGCACGCAGCACCGCGCCGTACCAGACGCTGGCGCCGGCCTCGACGGTCACGTCGCCGATCAGGGTCGCGGTCGGTGCGACGAAGGCCTCGGGGTGGACGGTCGGGCGCTTGCCCTCGAACTCGAACATCGGCATGGGACCCATTCCACACCGTCGGCCACGTGGGAGGCCGGGCGGTCCCAGGAACGACGAACGCCCCGGACCGTGATGGTCCGGGGCGTTCGGCTGGCGGGGTGAAGACGAAAGTGCATCTGCGCAGGTCATCGACGGGTTCCCGGCTGGCCTTGACCGCCATTCCCCAGGTGACACCCCTCCCATTCCCCAGGTAGCAGCGTTTCCGCAGGTCAGAAGAGGGGTGCGCGCTGCTCCAGCACGTGCCCGCGTTGCTGGGTGCCGGTCAGCGGAAGGGGATGACCTTGGCTGGCAGATCGAGGGGTTCCCACTCCTGGTCGCCGCCGACGATTGGGAGTCCGAGACGGGATGCGGTTGCGATGCACAGGCCGTCTCCCAGCGAGAGATGCCCGCCCTTGCTTCGGGACGAAGCGATGAGTTGCGCCGCGAGGACGGCGTCTTCGGGGGCGTTCTCCACGACTGCGAAGCCGCCGTTGACGAGGTCGTCGTAGAGATCGGCGAGCGGTCGTTCGTATCCCTCTTGAGCGGTTCGGTAGAGCACCTCGGTCATGTTCGCGGAGGCGATGACGCACTTGCCAGCGAGTTTGGAGACCGTTTCATGCCCTCGCTCTTGGAACAGCCAGGCCAGCAGTGCGGATGCGTCGAGGAGGGCAACCGGAGCGGTCATGAAGGTGGTGTCGTCTTTCGATTTTGGGCGCGGGAGCCGAGGCGTCGTTGGTGCCGTTGGGTTTGGCTGAGTACGCGACGGATCGTATTAGAGCCCGAGTTCGGCGAGGAGGGCTGCGCCACGCTCGACTGCTCGCTCGTTCAGTGACTGGTTGCCGGGCACGGCTTCGCCAGCAGTCGCCACCCCTTCGGTTGTGCGTCGTGACTGGAAGCGCGCATCGGTGTTCACTTCTTCGGCGAGACGATCCTGCTTGAACCGCTCAACCACGCCGGGCGCGACTGCCGTTTTGAACCCCGACTGGATGTTCGCTCGCGCCTGTGCGAGCACTGCCTCGCGGTTGCGCAGGACGATGGTGCCCTCGCCACCAGGAACGGCGATCAGGTCGTCACCAGGCTGAATGTGGACTTGCGACAACAGCGCTGCGGGCAGGGTGGGGCGACGCTTCGAGTCCAACGTGACCTCGTAGCCGCTCGTAGCCGAAACGAACCCCATCAGATCTGTCATGCCCACAGCATACGTTAAGTGGGCAAGTCATGCACTCATCCCACCCGGTCGCCCCAGTGGGACTGGCTGGCAGGTTCCACGCCGGGGCGCTGATGCGACACCGCGCCCACTCGAACAAACGCTCGACTAACCGGCACTTCCTGGCTATGGTCGACACCAGACACCGTGGCGCGGCTACCTGGGGAATGAGCGGTTGGTCGGGTGGGAAATAGGGACCCTGACACTTTCGCCTTTGAGTTTCAGGACTTTCGTCTTAACCCCACTTAGGGGTGAAGACGAAAGTGCATCTGCGCAGGTCATCGACGGGTTCCCAGCGGGCCTTGAACGCCATTCCCCAGGTGACACCCCTCCCATTCCCC
Source organism: Nocardioides sp. GCM10030259 (assembly GCF_042666375.1). Taxonomy (NCBI): domain Bacteria; kingdom Bacillati; phylum Actinomycetota; class Actinomycetes; order Propionibacteriales; family Nocardioidaceae; genus Nocardioides; species Nocardioides sp. GCM10030259. The sequence continues at coordinate 678,394 of NZ_JBHTDF010000025.1, forward strand.
AGGTAGCAGCGTTGTTGCAGGTCAGACAGGGCGCGCAAAGGCTGCTCAACGCACTCGCCGAACGACTGTCGCGCTCGGGACCACGTGCTGACCGTGGTCGTCCTCGTGTGGCTGGTGCACCGCACCTGGGGCATCCACCTCATAGACGTAGACGGGGCCATCGCCCCCTCGCATCTCATTGGCGTCGGCAGCCCACTGCGCAGCCTCGGTCGCCGAGTCGGTCACATAGACATGGGGTTCATCCCGTCGGTACGGCGACGTCTCGGCCGTCCCGGGCCGAAGGACGTCACCGGGGCCAAGCATGGCTGGCGAACCGTGATAGAGCCGGATCTGGACATCAACGGCCTCATCGACCTCACGCCGCGTTGCCGCCGTCGTGCGCGCGGCTTCCCGCCCAAGTCGAAGAAAGTCTGCGAGGGTCGTGTCTCCCGCGCTCTCAGCCTGCTCAATCATCTCCCCCACCTCGCGCGCCCCAGTGGGGGTAGCAAAATGCGCGACCACCGCGTCGACCCCAATGGCCTGCGCCTCAGCCTGCGCTCGACGGGAGATGGCGGTATTCACAGCGTCGATGCTTGCGCAAAAGGCAGGACGAGTCGAGGCTGCGCACCGCTGCCCTCCGGCTGCTACTGACTGGCACATGCAATCTCACTAACGGGTACGGCCCCAGAGAACGCTTCGAACAGGTGCTCGACTCGACCGGCGTTCTGGGCTATCGTTGACGTCAGGCACCAGCCACGCGACTACCTGGGGAATGAGGGGGTAGTCAGGTGGGGAATGGGGCCCTGTCACTTTCGTCGGTGAGGTTTTCGACTTTCGTCGGAACCCCCGTCAGGGGTGAAGACGAAAGTCCGTTCTCGCAGGTCATCGGCTGGTTTCTGGGATCGCTCCAGCGCCATTCCCCAGGTGACCCCCCTCCCATTCCCCAGGTGGCAGCGTTTCCGCAGGTCAGGAGGGGTCAGACACGCTAGCGGGCTACGCCGTGCAGGAACTGGATTGCGGACTCGACCCGGGTGCGGATGGCGAGGAGTTGGCGCACGGTGAACTTGCCTGCGGCTCCGTGGGTGCCGTCGTTGAAGGTCTTGAACAACTCGATGACGTTGTCGAGATCGCCTTCAACGAAGTCCTCGATCTCCTGCTGGTTCAGCCCCTTCTTCGCGAGCAGGTACCGGACCTTGGCTCGACGAGACGGCGTTCCCTGGGGCATGAGGTCGCAGTTCGGGTTGTCGGCCAGCACGGCCTTGTCGGGTGCCGACGACTGGATCATGAGGGTGAGGATCTCGCGTGCGCTTGTGCAGAAGTGGCGGGCGGCGTCGGGGTTGGCTGGATTGAGGGAGAACAAGGCTCCCTTCCATCGCATGACGAGGTCCTCGGAGAACGCGCTCAGTTCGGCGACGAGGCTTGGCTCCCTCATGGCGGGATCGTCAGCGACGTCCGGGCTCTGGTCGAGGAGCGCGTTCAGGACCTCGACGCTGTTCGCGGTCTCGGCCTCGCTCATCTCGGCGAAGTCGACGACGGACTGGGTGGCGTCCTCACGGTCGGCTACTTCGTCCACCCGGTCGAAGGCCGTGGCGAGTGACCGGACGGACGTGCCGTAGGTGACGTAGGTCGTGGTCGTTGTTTGTGACTGGAGTTTGTTGAGTTCGCGCTGCAACTTCTGGCGGTTCGAGCGGACTCGGGCGTTGTGGGCGCGCGCTTCGCGGTTGTAGTCGTTAACCGCCTTCTTGACGGAGCGGTTGTACTTGTCAACCTCGCGGTTGTATTTGGCGACGGCCTGGCGCTGCTGGCTCTGTGCTCGGCGCAGCGCAGCGCGGGCCTGCGCCGGGGTCATCCTCTTGACCATGAGCCGCTCCTCGTGTCGGGTGAGCCGGACAGCAACTGTGCTGCGCCAGACGGTAGACCCGATCAACGACAGAGGGTGGCTGTTGGTGACGGCTGATCCTCCGTACGTCGCCTATGTGCGACTCTTCGGCGGCTTTCCGTCGGCGGTCGCCCACAGCGGGACGCTCGCCGCGTCAGAGATGCGGTTCATCCGAGACTTGTACGGCTTGTTGTGAATGAGGTCCACGTACGGCGCGACGGCGAAGGCCAGCGCCATGGCAAGCGTGTACAGGATGGCTCGGGCTGGCGCTGGTGCCGGTTCGGACATGAGTGCCAGTCCGTCGCCGTCGATGTGGGTGTATCGGCCCGTCGTCTTCATCGACGGGTGGATGTAGCCCGAGAGGTACCGGTACTGCAGATAGAGGGCTCCGGCGGGGTCAAGGCGATCAAACATCCCCCGTATCTGTTGGAGGTCTTGGATCGCCTTCAGGCTGGCGTAGGACTCGTACTCCCCGCGCAGGTCTGCGGGCAGCATGATCCCGGCCCTCTCCGCGACGTCCTTGAACTTCAGAGCCTCGAACTTCTTCTGCTGCATGTACTTCTCGGCGTTCTCGGGCTCAGCGACCAGCCACTGGAGGAGGGTGCCGTGTTCGAGTGCGACACGGACGAGGACGGCTGCGCTTCCAGATTGGTCGGCGTCGATCAATTGGAGAGCCGACCGCGCGGTATCGCACGTGTACCAGGTAAGGCCATGCATCAACTCAAGGTGGCGGTGCTTGCGGGGTCGCACGTGCAGCGTCTCTAACTCATCGACGATGGCGATGAGGTCTTCGATTGCCTGCCTGGACGTCTCGGACGTCACCTCGGTCATCGGTCGCCGTCGCTTTCGAGTCATGTGGTTAGGTATCGGCGCGCCGTGGGGCTGACCGGCCAGTGCGTAAGCCCGCAGACAGACGCTGCGACGGCCCAGTTGAGCAGGCGACACATAGCCGCGTCCATGGAGATCCTGACGCCCTTGCGTCGCTGCGATCAGCAGGTCCGATGCTGTCGACCAGCCAGGGGCTGGGTCGGGTGACTGGTCGCTCAGGCTCTGTCATCGAGCCGACTGTGCGCCGTACACGCGTCCACAGCGTCATGAAGTCCTGCATCTAATAGGTGCCGGACCGGCGCCGTCGCGATTGGTGGCCCGGGCTCGGTGCCGTTCAAGACGGGCGGCAGGATCTTGCGTCGTGCCCGGCCACCCAGGTGTTCGGGCCGTCAAGACGAGAGGGTGTCGGTGGCAAGTATCGCGAGGCGGTCGAGCGGTCGATGGCGGGCGCGTTATCGAGACGAGGGTGGACGCGAGCATGCTCGGCACTTCGTCGAGGAGGCTGATGCTCAGCGGTGGCTTGAGGAGATGACCGCATCGCCTAGCGGTGGGCGACACGACCACCCGGGCGCAGGGCGAGTCACGTTTCGTGCTTACGCCGAGGAGTGGCGGTTGATGCGGCTCCACCGCCCGAGTAGCACCGCCCACGTGGAGACCATGTTGCGTCGTCACGTCTACCCGACGCTCGGCGGGCGGCGGCTCGACGAGATCGTGCACTCCGACATCCAGTCTTGGGTGCAGATGATGAGCGTCACCAACGGGCTGGCTGCGTCGACCGTGCGCGTGGTCCACGGGATCGTCTCGTCGATCTTTCTTGCGGCGATTCGAGACCGTCGGTTGGTGACGAATCCGTGTGAAGGTACCCGCCTACCCCTGCGAGAGCGTCGTCTGGTGGTCCCGCTGCGGACCGAGCAGGTCGCTCGGCTCCGGGATGAGGTTCCCGGTGAACTGCGTGCGCTCGTGACCTTCGCCGCCGGTACTGGGATGCGGCAGGGCGAGGTCTTCGGGCTGACCCGTGACCGGTTACGCCTCGACACGAGTGACCCGGTAGTAATTGTGGACCGTCAACTTCGCACCTTACCGGGTCCGACGACCGCGTTCGGCCCGCTCAAGACTGTGGCGAGCCGACGGATCGTCCCGCTCCCACAGGTCGTGGTCGAGGCGCTGGAACGGCATCTGTGCGCCCGTGAGGTTGCCGAGGAGGGGCTGGTGTTCACGCTGGGCGGTGAGCCGATTGTCCGGTCTGCGTTCGGGCATGTGTGGCGGCCTGCCGCGAGGGCTGCGGGGCTGAACGAGTTGACGGGGACTGGCATGCACGCGCTCCGGCACTACTACGCGTCGTTGTTAATCCGGTACGGGGAGTCGGCGAGGACGGTGCAGGCGCGCCTCGGGCATGCGTCACCGAGTGAGACGTTGGAGACCTACGCGCACCTGTGGCACGACTCGGACGACCGGACGAGGCTTGCTGTGGACGCCGAGTTGGGGGCGCGTTGAAGGCACAGCGATGTCGCACGGGCCGGGGTGTGCGGATGGGCTGGCGCGTAAGCCGGGTTCTGTACTCCCGAAGGAGCGGCGACCATCCATCTCCGACGGCGGTTGCCCGTCGTCTCTAGCGGTCTACCCGCGTACTCGGGCGGGCCGCCCTCGAACGCACACGCGTCCGGTGCCCGAGGGCTCCGAACTTCTTGACCTTGCTCCGGGTGGGGTTTACCTAGCCGGGCTGGTCACCCAGTCCGCTGGTGGTCTCTTACACCGCCGTTTCACCCTTACCCCTCTTCGCCGGAGCGAGGAGAGGCGGTTTCTTTTCTGTGGCACTGTCCCGCGAGTTACCCCGGGTGGCCGTTAGCCACCACCCTGCCCTGTGGAGCCCGGACTTTCCTCGACGCTTTCCCGTAGGAGCGCGACGCGGTCGCCCGGCCAGCCCATCCGCGTCAGCAAGCATAGGGCTTCACGCGCGCACGGCCATCCGGACGGGGTGACCCCTTGCGTTCGGACCGTGAGCGGCCGGATGCTGTCGACCAGCATCACCGTCGGGTGCACTGTGTGCAGGTGCACCCGACGGCTGGTGGTCCGAGCCGTTGTTGACAGGCGGCTCGGCCCATTGGCGACACGTCCGGAGCGTCGTTGCAGGCGAGCCGGACGCGCAGCGTGGTCCGAGCCGTTGTGTCAGGCGGCTTGGACCACGCTTTCGTTCAAGATGGCTCTGCTGGTGCACGGAGGCCCGCAAGTAGCGCGAGTTGGTCATCGCTAGGCCGGGTGTCCGGGTTGGCTTCGAGGTCGGTGGCCTCGCTGGCGGTGATTCCGGCTGCGATGTAGCGGGCTGCCCGTTCGGTGGGTATGACGGCGGCTGCGACCCACGATGCGGCGAGTTCAACTTTGGCTGGTCTCCACATGGGCCCGGGATGTGCAGCGTCAACTGCATCCATAATCGCGACGAGGTCGAGCAGGTCTCGGCCGCTGTTGGCGAGCCGAACTGCATCGTCTCCGGGTGGTCCGTGAAGGAACCAGATGACGGCGGCGTCCGGGTTGTCGCCGCCCTCGTAGTGGCGTAGTGGATTGTTCCAGTTCAGCACTGGGAGGTGACCTACTGCGACCGGTGGGAGCAGCCGGTGAAGGCGTTCCGCCGTCTCTTGGTCGTAGCCGATGCGGGTGAGAACCTCGATGGGCCACGCTACTTCGATTTCCTCAATCCAACTCACGAGGCGTTCACCGGCGGCTGCCAGCCGTGGCTCCGGACTGTCACGGGGTGGTCCAGGTCCGCCCACGATGCGGCGGAGAAGGGTCCATCCCAGTTGTCGGCGATGCCTGTACCGGATTGGTCGACCTTGAGCCATGGCTCGCGACCGTCGTGGACGCGTACCCACGCTTCGTCGGCGGTGTCGACCACAAGTGCACCGATGCCAGTGGGCTCGCGGGTGTCGGATGGCGGCGCGGGGGCTGCGGACGGCTCGGGCGGGGTCCACCCGCGCTCCTGGACAACAAGCGGGCGAGGCAGGTCGTCCCAGACGAACCAGTCCTCGCAGGTGGGGTCGGACCACTGCTGAGGTGAGGCCGCTGCTGGGTCGTGCCACGGCAACGACGGATGCGCCGCCCTCACCCAGACAGTGCCCGTCAGAGGATTCATGACGACTGCTCCGAGTCCATTCGGCTCCGGCACTGGGTCGCCGTAGAACAGTGCGAGGAGGCGAAGGGCGTAGGGCACGTAGTTGCGGCAGGAGCAATCTTCACCGTCGAACGGGACAGCGTCGATGGCTCCTTCTTCCGTGAGCCAGTGCCAGGCGCGCGCCACCATCTCTGCGTCGGGGATCGCTGGGGCTGTTCGTTCGTTCGGCTGGGGGCTGGTCATCGGGGTCGGTCCTCTCACTCAGGGTGTCGTCTGGTGAGCCGCTCGACCCCTTGCTTTCGGCTCGGTCCCGGGACGTTAGACGTCGGGTCCGACATCGGGGCGCGCCTGGTCTACACCGACCCTCGCTGCCGGTCGACATTCGGCGCGGACGGAGTCCAAGGGCCAAACAAGAAAGAATAAGAACGACTAAGAAGGGCCCTCGGTCCGCGTGCTCAGGCAGGGCTAGACGCCAGTGCACAGGAAGGCAGGCTCGCCGAGCACGGGCCACGCCTCCGCCTCGTCGCGCCCGGTCGTGCCGCCGGGGGTCGTGTCGAGGAGTTGGATGCCGAACCGGTACGGCTTCGCGAGCGAGGCAGTGACCGGAACGCTCATCCCCGGGGTAAGTGCCGGGGAGGTGTAGATGGGCTTGTCGTCGGCAGTGAACGAAACGCTGCCTGATGAACCGTCGGCGGAGATGTCGCCGAGGCCGAGAATGGCCTTGAACGAGGTGCAGTGGCGTCCGGGCGTGAACCGGGACTCCCAAGTGCCCGTGTGGGAGTACGAGGCGGCCCCCCATCCCGAGTAGGCGACACCGTTGATCGTGGCGGTCCCGAAGATCATCGCGAGGGACTCTGACGCGTAGTAGGGGTCGTACTCCTTGAGCGGTATCCACCGCCAGACGGTCACCGACGTGGGCTTGGAGACGACAGGCTTCTTGGTCTTCTTGTAGGTGACGACGAGCCGATACCGCTCGCTGTTCTCGTCGGTGGCGACCCGTTTGAAGGCGATCTGGCTCTTGCCGCCGACCCTGAGACTCTTCACGGGCTCCCAGCGCGGGGTCCCGTAGTAGAGCGGGACATACCACTTCTGGAGCACGGCCCGCGTCGCTGTCTTCGGAGACTTGACCGTCGCGGTCAGCGTGAACCGGTCCCCCTCGTCCACCTGAGACTTCGACGGCCTCAGCACCGGCCTCGCGACGGCGTGCGCCCTGAACGACGCAGCGGAGCGCACAGCGGTGTCCGCGTGACCAGTCGACACTTCGGCGGTGGCCGCTCCCCCAACACTCAACACCGCGACCATCACGAAGATCCCGGCGACGGCACCGGTACGGACTCGCTGGAACAACTCAACCTCGCTCGGATCGGTTCAACTGGGATCTGCCAAACCCGTTATCGGCGAGAGTGAGTCGTGACGTGAGGGCGGCGCGGTTCAGGTCGTGGGTCGGGAGTCAAGGTAGCGGGCGCGAAGGGTCGCCAGTGTCGTCCGTCCGGCCGCATCCTCGATGGCCCAGAAGTCCCAGCCGTTCACCGCGCCAGTTCCCTTCACGGCTGCCGCAGCAGCCGACGGCGTCGGGTACGCGGTGCCGTCGAACGTGATGGTCCCGTCAGCATTGGCGGAGCCGTTCGCAGGCCAGACCGAATTCGCAGAGACCAGTGACGTTCCGGCGGCCAGGAAGCCCGCGTCGATGATGTGCTTGACGCTGATCCCAACGAACCGGCTCGTTCGCGACGCCTTCGTCGTGGTGCTCACCGTCCCCGAGTCATCGGCGGTAACCGGGTCGTAGCCGATCAGCCGCAGAACCCGAGAGATCGGGACGATAGCGGCTTCAAGCGAGGCCCGCTCGAACGGCGGGAGTGTCTCGTCCGAGGGCCGGTTGCCGTTGTGGAGCCGGGCATCCTCGGCGGCATCGAGAAGGTCGTAGAGACGCCCTTCGAGCCAGGCGACCTGTGCCGAGTTGAACCCGAAGGTCGTGTCTCGTTGCACGAGCACCGCTCGTCGCCAGTGGTCCTTGTTCTTCAGATGGTCGCGGAGCCGCGTCCGAACTCCTGCTGGTGCCTTTCCGACGTAGCAGCCCCAGGACCCGTCAGTAGCGGGTGGGTCCAGCAGGACGTAGACGCCGGGCCGGTCCCATTCCTCGATGCTGATCCGCAGGGCGTAGTCACGCTCAACGATGGCGAACCGGAGTGCTGCGTGTTGGTCGAATAGCACTACAGGGTCCGCCGCCGACTCTGGGAGGAGTGTCGTGATCGGGAGCGCGTCGTCGTGGGTTCCAGACATGTCGTGATTATCGACTTAGTACGAGCGCTTCTGGATGGTGTGCCAGCGTCTCGGCTGCACCTTCATCATCCCGAAGGTCGTCGAGCGCGCTTGATTGCCAGAAGTAGGTCCACCACATCCCGCTGGTATCCCAGATGCGCTGCTCGCTAAGGCGGTCGAAACCTGCGGGAACCTTGACCGCGCTTCCTGTGCTGAATCGAACGTGCCGGTCGTGGGGAAAGCGGCGTCCTTGCGAAGGTGTTCCCAGCAGGACCTCGACTCGTGAGAGTCGCCCTACCTTGAGCGGGGCCCATCGGTCTCGAACTGCTTCAGCAACTTTTTGCGGGTCGAGGCCGCGCGAGTGGCGTGAGTTCGCGAGGAGCCGGACCGTTGCCCCGCCAGCCATGACACTGTCGAGATGCTCCAACATCCAGACAACGTGGTCCCCGCCCCTCGCCTCGTTAGCGAAGAGGTAGCCGTCGAGGATCGTGGCCGTCATGGCTCCCGTTGCCATGGGCTCCAAGACCGTTGACCAGAACTCTTCGCGGTCGCTTCCGTGGGCGGCGACTGGGTGGTCGTGCAGTTGCTGGATACGCGCGAGGGCGGGCGCGGTGGGCGCTGCCGCTGCGACGGCAACATCCGGGGTGCACCCCGGATCGCTGAGGACTCCGGTGTCTCCGGGAACACCGAGCGCTGTCGAGGCGGCCTCGGCTACGACGGCGATCTCGGCGTGGCGACCCCACCCGGCTCGGAGCAGATCGATGGCGTCCACCGTGGCTAGGGAGGTCTCGCTCGGTGGATCCGCGAAAACCACGCGCCCTGATTGTCGGAACTGCCCTAGTAACGCAGTCCACTTGGCGCGTGAGGTCGGAGGTATCCCTCCTGTCTCTTTGACAGCACGAACGAACTCCAATGCCTCCTCGGGGCTTGTGAAGACCAGCCGCCCGTGCGACCGCAGACTTTCAATGAGCGCCCCGTGGAGAGCAGTGGCGACGGGAGGCGGAATTGCGCCCATGTCGAGGGCGTTTGAGGCGACGGCGACGCGTGCGTACATCAGAACTCCCCGAAGAGTTCGTCGAGGCGCTCGTCGAAGAACCCGTGGGGCCATTCGTCCAGGAAGTCACCTTGGTCGTTAAGCCGGAGGGGCTTGACGGTGGTCTCGCCGTGCGTGTTCTGGTCGACGTAGACGACGGACACGTTGCGTGGGTCGAGGCTGCCCTCTCGGATGCGTCTCTGCACCCTCAGCATGAGGTGCTCGCTATGGGTTTCGACGATGAGTTGGTTGCCCTGCCCGCCCTCTTGGGTGGTGTCGATGAAAAGGTCTGCCAGCCGCGCCTGGAGGCGCGGGTGCAGGTGCGTTTCGGGCTGCTCGATTGCGACCACACTGTCACGACGGGAGAGAAGTTCCACGACGATGGGAAGCACTTGGCTGATGCCGAACCCGACATCGGCCGGGGTGACGTTGACGCCACTGCGACTGTCGAACAGGGAAATGGCGACGAGGTCGCCGACGAGGTGGGCGGAGTTGCCTGCGTTCACCGGAACCACGTCGAGCGTGTAAGGCACCTCAAGCCGTTTGAGCCACTCGTTGACCTGGGTGACCACGGTGGCGTGGTCGAACAGGTAGATGGCTACATGGCGACCATCGCCGGGGGTGGAACTGGTGTCGGCGCGGTCGTAGACGCGTTGCGGCGCTGAACGCAAAGGGCCGAGCCAGACGAGACTGTGAAGGAGTTGGGCCACCTCTACGGAGATTCCTCCAGCGAGTTTGGCAGTCCGGTTGACATACGAGTCGACAATGCCTTGTTCATGATTCGAAATGCCGGACCGGGATGGGCGAAGCAGTACATCGCTGGTGGGCATGATGCCGCTAGCGCGAACCTCGATGGCATCAACGCCGTCACGTTCAAGGATGCGCAACGCTCGCTTCGCGTTCTGCTCGCGTCCCCTGAGCCGTCGGGTTTGCTCTGCCTCATCGCCATCTTGGTGATGGCGAGCATCAAAGGGGTAGAGCAGGGTGCCACTCGCGACTCCCTTGAATACCTCCTCCAGTTCCGAGCGGTTGAGAGTAAACCCGGTAGCGCCGGGGTCCTTCCGAAAGGCCAGCCGATAATCGCCGAACTGGATGGATACCTGTGTCACCCCGCCCTGACCGGACGCGTCGGTTTCGAAGACCCATCCCACATGTCTTGCAAGCGTCGGATCTGGAGTGCCGGATTCCGGAATCCAGGTCGGAAGGGTGCCGTAGGTCAGAGCGATACTCACCGGTTTGTCGCCATGTCGGTGAACGAGACCTCGAAATCCGCCCGCGTTGAGCAGCGACCCTTGCGTGACGAGAGCGTCGGCGGCGAGGGATTGCTTCACGAGCAACAGTGACTGCACAAGTGTCGACTTCCCGGCGGAGTTCGCGCCATACACCAGCGTGAGTGGTGCAAGCGGCACTTCCGTCGGTGCCCCGAAAGCCTTGAGGTTGGCGAGCGCGACCTTCGTGAGGAGTGTGCGCTCCGGGGCTGGGTGGGAGATCTGCTCCTCGGGGGGCTCTTCCAAGTAAAGGCCGGGGTTCAGTCCTCGGTCGAGGTGCAGTTCGTTCAGATTGATGCTGCGGGCGACGTGCTTCGGGGCGGCGACGGTGCCGGTCTCGCGGTAGCCGGTAACGATGTCGACAAGTGTGGCGATGGCGTCAGGAGAGATCTGGACCTGTCCGTCGTCGGTGTCCTGAACCAGCGTTTGCGCGTCGATGAGCGCCAGTGACTGTGGGGTGTCGCGCGTTCTGGGTTCGCGGAGCAGCCACAACGCGGTAGGGATGCTGGTGTGCCGGAAGATTCCAGTTGGCAGCGAGACGATGGCCTCGACTGCGCCTCTGCGGAGCAGGTACTCGTAGTTCTCGTGGTTGCGGGGGACCAGGCTGCTACCCGAAAGAACGAGTGCTGCGCGCCCGCCCGGTCGAAGAGCGTCGAGCGCCAGCAGGACCCACGGCATGTCGCCCTTGGATGCTGCCGCCTTACCTGACAGTGTCCCGCCTGCTAGATCACGGATGGTGTCGCGCTGCGGGTCTGTGAACGTCAGGCCCCACGGAGGCTGAGCGAGCACGACATCTGCCAGCCCAGTTTGGGGTTCACTGAAGGCGTCGGCACACCACACTCCGAATCCGCTGCCGGTTTCGACGCCATGAATCATGAGGCGCATCGACGCGCGACGGGCAACTCGTTGGTTGATGTCGAACCCGGAGACGCTGACGTTCGGTTGGACTCGGGCAGCCGTCAACAATCCGGTGCCGTTGCCGCACACGGGATCGAGGACAGAGTCACCCGGACGGACGGTGAGCGCTGCCATCAGGTCCGCGAGGAATTGTGGCGTGTCCGACTCTCCTGACTGCTTCCCGAGCCGCGAGAGAGCCCCCAGTGTTTCGTCGAACGCGTCAGCGATCTCCTCCCGTTGCTTCGCGGTGTCGAGGGCCCACGGGATCGAGTCGTCGATGATGTGCAGGATCTCGCGCAGGGTCTGCCGGTAGGCGTCCGCGTCATCCAGCCGCGATTCGCTGGACGTCTCCCGGAAGATGTCCAACTGGGCGAACCGGTGTGCAAGTTCGTCGTCGTTGCTGGATGCGGCTAGTTCTCGCCAACGCTGCTCGCCGTCGGCCTGCGTGGTGAGCCACCGCACGAACAGTGCGTGCAGCGCGAGGTCAACGCCTCGCTCGACCCCCACCCCTCGGGTCGCGTTCATCAGCGCCCAACTGAGGCGATTCACGTCGCTGCTCACGCGGGCTGCTCCTCGGCTTTGATGTTCTCGTGGACGAGTTCGCCAAGGAGGTGGACGAGAGCCAACTTCACCTTGTCATCGGTGAAGAAGATGTCGGCCATCTTGTTGTGGCTTGTCTGGTTTCCGAGGACCGCTTCGACGACCGCGTCGTTGAGGTCGGGTGACTCCATGAACTGCTTCTTGGAGTTGTTGCTGGCCTGAGTCTGGATGGTGTCGTCATCCATGAGGACGGTCACGACGCCTTCGACCCAGGACTGTTGTTCGGCGGGGGTGAAGTCTTCTCCGGCAAATAGGTCGTTGACCTTGGAGAGGATCTCGGCAAGCCGGACCATGCGGGGGTCGTGGGACTGCCCGGAGCCGGTGGCGGTGATGGGCTTCAGCGCCTTGGCTTCGCCGGTGCCGAGGTCGAGGGCCTGGTCGCCGGTGCGGGATTGCTTGATGTGGGTGAGTTCGACGGTGGAGAAGTCGACTGGCTGTGTGCGGTTCTTGGCTGTGATCTGGCGGGCGAGGAACCGGAGGTAGAGGGAGCGCTTCTCCAGGTCGGTGTCTTGGTAGTTCACGATCTGGGAGAGGAAGTCGTAGAGGCGGACGAAGGACCCGAGGTCCTTGCGGAAGATGTCGAGTTCGTCGATCTTGGCCTTGTCGTCCGCCTCGTCGGCGGCGTCGTACTGGGCGTTGAAGCGGTCCTTCGCGGCCTTCAAAGGCGCTTGGATGGCGGAGTTGCCCTTGCCCCCGACGTACGCCTCGGCGAACGCGTTGACCTCGTCGGTGGTGTAGATACCGGCGTGGTCCAACTTGGTCTGCAGGTCGTGCACGAGGTCGGGGTCGGTCTCCCCTTCGATGGTGGCGGTCTCGTAATACTGCTTGAAGTCGGCGAGGATTTCGGCTGGGTCGTTCACGAAGTCCAGCACGTACGTGGTGTCCTTGCCGCCTGCCGGGAAGATCCGGTTGAGCCGCGAGAGGGTCTGGACGGTCGTGACTCCGGAGAGGCGCTTGTCGACGTACATGGCACACAGGAGCGGCTGGTCGAACCCGGTCTGGAACTTATTGGCCACGAGCATGACCTGGAACTGGTCGGTCGCGAACGCTGTCGGCAGGGACCTGCCCTTGAGTGCGGGGTTGAGGTTGCCCTCGGTGTACGGCGGCGCCGCGCCAGGGAATGTGACGCCGTCGACTTCGATGGATCCGGAGAACGCGACGAGGGTGGCGATGTCGTTGTAGCCGCGCTTCTTGATGTAGGCGTCGATGGCTTCCTTGTACCGGACGGCTGCCTCGCGCGAGGAGGTGACGACCATGGCCTTGGCGTGGCCGTCGAGGAGGTGCCGCACGTTCGTGCGGTAGTGCTCGACGATGATCTGGACCTTCTGGGCGATGTTCGTGGGGTGCAACGACACCCACTTCATCAGGCCCTTAGTCGCTTCGGCTTCGTCGACGACCTTGACGTCGGACAACTTGGTCGTACCGGCGGCAGCGGTTGCCTTGGCCTTCTCGGCAATCCGGAACGCGGTGTCGTACGTGGTGTAGTTCTTGAGGACGTCGAGGATGAAGCCCTCTTCGATGGCCTGTCGCATCGTGTACTCGTGGAAAGCACGGGGGATGCCGTTGGCGTCCTTGCGCCCAAACAGTTCCATCGTCTTCTGCTTCGGGGTCGCGGTGAACGCGAAGAACGACAGGTTCGTCGACTCGGACCGTTCTTCCATTTCGGCAGCGAGGAGCGCCTCGGTGTCGATCTCGCCGCCGTCCGCGAGTTCGGCCTTCTCCTCAGCGGTGAGGACCTTCCGCAACTGCTGGCTGGTTCGACCTGTCTGCGACGAATGCGCCTCGTCGGCGATGATGGCGAACTTCTTGCCCGCGAGGCCCTTGTTGGCGGCGATCTCTGCCATCGCGAACGGAAACGTCTGCATCGTGACGATGATGATCAACTTGCCGTTGACCAACTGCTGAGCGAGCAGCCCGGACTTCGAGGTCTGCCCGGACTTGCGAGCCTCGTCGATGTTGATCCTCGCGACCGTGCCGTCGGTGCCTTCGATCTGCTTGATGGCTGCCTGCAACTGGTCGTCGAGGACGGTGCGGTCGGTGACGACGATGACGGAGTCGAAGACCTTCTCGTTGTTCTCGTCGTGCAGCGTGGAGAGCCCGTGGGCGGTCCACGCGATGCTGTTCGTCTTGCCCGAACCGGCGGAGTGCTGCCCGAGGTAGCGGTGTCCCGGCCCCTCGCCCTTGACCGTGTTGAGGATGTTGGTGACCAACTCCCACTGGTGGAAGCGCGGGAACAACAGGGTGGTCTTCTTCGACTTTGCGCCGGTGATGGGGTCGACGTCGTCTTTGATCTCGACGTGGAGAAACTTCCCGATGATGTTCAACCACGCATCCCGGTCGAGCACCCGCTCCCACATGTACGACGTGGACGAGTTGCCCTCGACGACCGGGTTACCCGCTCCCCCGTCACGGCCCATGTTGAACGGCAGGAAGAACGTCTCCTGTCCCGCCAACTTCGTGGTCATATAGACCTCGTCGTTCGACATCGCGAAGTGCACCAACGCACGAGACCCGAACGCCAGCAGCGGCTCACCCTTCACCGGGCGGTCGTCACGGTACTGCTTCTTCGCGTCCTCGACCGTCTGCGTCGTGTCGGTCTTCAACTCCACCGTCGCGACTGGAAGGCCGTTCACGAAGAACACCAGGTCAATCGACTCAGCCGGGCGCTGCTTCGAGTAGTGCACCTGACGCATCACCCGGACGCGGACCTTGCCGTACCGCTCCAGCGTCGCTCTATTCAGGCTGGTGGCAGGCTTGAACTCGCACATCTGGAACTTGCCCGGCGTTCGCTTGAACCCCTTCCGGAGCACGTTCAGAGTGCCGCCGCCCGACTCCAGTGGAGCGTCGAGGGCCTTCACCAGCCGGTCGAGGAACTGTGTCTTCGACTTCTTCTCGTCCGCCACTGAGGCGCCGGGCTTGATGACCTTCGCCAACTCATCCGGCTGCGTGTCCTCCAGCCAACCGAAAACGTCCTCAGGAAACAGCGCCCGGTCCTTGTCGTAGCCGTCGCCGTTCTTCGAGTACAGCCACCCGTGCGTGGCCAGGTACTCGCAGAGTTCCCGCTCGAACTCGCTCTCGTGCTCCTGAGCCATCGTCAGGCCACCTCTCCCCGAACATCAATCTGACCAGTCACGGCAGCCTTGATCAGTGCTGACCGGCGCTCCTTTGCAACCGCGACAATCCCAGTCGCCTCCTCAATGAGGGCATCAATTCGTTCCACCTGCTCGTTCAGGTAGTCGGCGATCTCTCGCTGCTCATCGACTGGCGGACACGGCATGAGGAACTTCCGAACCTGCCACTCACTGACGTGCGGGATTGACACCCCTGTGAACAGCGGATTCAGGTAGTCGAAGAAGGCGTGCGTCTGAAAGAGGTAGCGGAGATAGGCCCTGTCGGCCGCGTCAGTCGGACGAATTCGCAGCACGCGTTGAAGGAGATATGCCGGAAGGTCGTGTTCGCCAACGAACGCGATCCGCACACCGCCACTAACGAAAGGCCGATCCATGCCCAGCAAGATGTCATCAGTGGCGAGCAAGAATTCAGCCGACGCGCCACTGAAGTCGGGGTCCCACCGCACTACGTCGGTCCAGTCCACCCGTCCAGGCTTGATGTTTATCCCTCGAAGCAGTCTCACATGACTCGCATCGGTGCTGAACCCATCGCTCGGGAAAGCCCACCCGGCGAGCGTGTTCGTTACATGTCCGAGTTGGAGAACCTTCCACGGCGTTGGCACTGGCGGGAGCCAGGCGATGTCGCGATCCGACCGGGGGGCATCTGACAAGCCTCGGAAGACCGCTCGCTCTATGACGGCTGCCCGCCTCTCGCGCAACACATCTACGAGTCCTTGCTGCTCGGCAATCAAGTTGTCAACCTTGGCCGTTTCTCTATCGAGGTAGGCAGCGATCTCTCGTTGCTCGCTGATCGGCGGTACCGGGCAGCGGACCGCCGCGAACTGTGCCCCTGACACCTCCATGAACGTCGTCCCCCGCCCCTGCGCGACGAACTCAGGGGTCGCGGCTACGAGCGCGTACGTCAGGTATCCGGGATCCATCCGGGCCGAGGGGACAAGCGCGCGGCATCCCTGATTGAAGGCAACGGTGGTCACCGTTCTTGCCACGTATCCAATCGGGGCTCGGACGGACATGAGAACCGTTCCAGATGGAACCAATGATGAGTTCGCCTGCGCGGCCCCCAAAGTGACGCTTCGGTCCGTAGTGACTACCTCGGCTCCCACAACAGGGCGGAGGTCCGGCGGTGTGATGAACGGGATCTCACCACCCCAATTCGCATCGTCGGCGGGCGGCGTTCCACCACCCACGACCTGTCCCAGCCTCCGAAGGGGGAGGTAGTTCCAGTCGGCGGGCAGCGACGGGCACCAGTTATCGCCGGTCGACTGCCGGGCCCGTGTCACGACTCGACCTCGCGGAGCAGTTTCAGCACGCGTCCGATTCGGGCTTCGAGATCGTGGTCAATGTCTTCGAGCGTGCGAGGTTCCTGGTACTTATGGAAAATGCGTGTAAACGGAATCTCGTAGCCAACCTTGGTCTTGGACATGTCGATCCATGCATCGGCGACGTGCGGCAGAACCTCGGCGTCGAAGTACCTCGCGACTGTCGGACCGCGCCCGCCAGCACCATCCGTGTTGCCGTCATATGTGAACGGCACGTTCTCGGTGTCGCGGAGCGCCGGGTTTGGTTCGGCTTTGCCGTGCTTGTCGTAGCAGATGTCGGCGTTGTCGTCGTGTTCGCCGAGGGCGAGCCATAGTGCCTTCCGCTGCGACGTCGTGAGGGCGATGTTGTGGTCGCGAAGGTGCGGGTTGAGGGCCTTGAGGAAGATCTCGCGGTTGGAGTAGGTAGCGGTGCCAAACGCTTCTAGGCACTCGCGGAGCCTGTCAAGGTTGAGGGTCTTGGCGGCAAGTGCGCGTTCGATGCGGTCAGGGGTGCAGGTGAAGTTGAGCCGCAGTGGTCGTTCGACGGTGATGGTCCAGTAACCGAACTGGTCGTTGGTGAGAGTCTTGGACCGGTCGTCGTCGCCCGGCATTTCGGCGTAGAGCCGGAGGATGGTTTCGCGATGCTCGTCGGTGAGTTCGCGGTTCTTGGAACCGAGGCTCTTGCGCATCTTGGTGTAGAGGTCGGTGCCGTCCATGAGTTGGACCTTGCCGACGCGCTCGGGCTGCTTGGTGTTGTCGAGTAGCCAGATGTAGGTAGCGATTCCGGTGTTGTAGAACATGTTGGTTGGCAGGGCGACGATGGCTTCGACGAGGTCGTTTTCGAGGAGCCAGCGCCGGATCTCGCTAGGCCCGGATTCCGCTCCACCCGAGAAGAGCGGAGAGCCGTTGAGGACGATTGCTGCCCGTCCGCCGCCATCGCCGACTGGGCGCATCTTGGTGGCTAGGTGCTGGAGGAACAGCATCTGTCCGTCGCTGATAGGCGGAAGCCCTCCTGGGAAGCGGGAGTATGCGCCGCCGTGGGTGTACTCGGCCTTGACGGCTTCTTCACTGGCCTTCCAGTCGACGCCGTACGGCGGGTTCGAGAGGCAGTAGTCGAAGGTCTGCCCCGCGAACAGGTCGTCAGCGAGGGTGTCGCCGCGCTTGATGTTGGCGGCGTTCTGACCCTTGGCGATCATGTCGCTCTTACAGATGGCGTAGGACTGGTCGTTGATCTCTTGCCCGTAGAGGTTGAGGCGGGCGTCGGGGTTGCGGGTCTTGAGGTGTTCGTCGGCGACGGAGAGCATGCCGCCGGTGCCTGCGGTGGGGTCGTAGACGGAGCGGACGACGCCCTTGTCGGTGAGGGCGTCGCTGTCTTCGGCGAAGACAAGGTCGACTGCGAGGCGGATGGCGTCGCGTGGGGTGAAGTGTTCACCGGCAGTCTCGTTGGAGGCTTCGGCGAACTTGCGGATGAGTTCTTCGAAGAGGTCGCCCATCTCTGCGTTGGAGACGACGTCGGGGTGGAGGTCGATGTCAGCGAACTGTGAGACGACGATGTAGAGACGGTTGTTCTCTTCGAGGGTGGCGATCTCGTTCTCGAACTTGAACCGCTCGAACACGTCGATGTTCGAGGAGAACTTCGAGATGTAGTCAATGAGGTTGTCCCGCAGCCCATCGGGGTCCTTCTTGAGCCGGGCGAGGTCGTAGTCCGATGTGTTGTGGAAGTTCAGCCCGAACTGCTTGCGGACCTTGACGTCGAGGATCTCGGGACGGGTTTCGGCGTCTGCGAGCGCTCGCACCTCGTCACGGGTGGGTTCGAGAACGCAGTCGAGGCGGCGGAGGATCGTCATCGGGAGGATGACGTTGCCGTATTGGCTGGGTCGGTACACGCCTCGCAACTGATCTGCGATGCTCCATACGAAGTTTCCGAGGTTGCTCATCTTCTCCCAATCCGTTTCGGCTTGCCGTCCATCTATCGGCACACATGCCGCGTACTGGACGTCGGCCGACTCAGGCGGACACGGTCATACGTGCCGTCAAGTCACATGGAACCCTAGGCAATCTCGCCCACCGTCGCGCGGGAACCGGCGGTACGCCCGCGCATCAACCGGGCACCCGCGAAAGTGAGGGTCAGGAGAGCGTGACGGTCACCGACAGTCCGACAAGTTGCGCGAGGTGGTTGAACGTCCTGAGGTCGACCGCGACTTCGCCGCGTAGGTACCGCGCGACCGTCTCGGCTTCCTTCTTGCCCAGTGCGGCGGCGAGCGTCTGGTCGGTCTTTTGGTTGACGCGCTTCCAGTCGCGGACCTTTAGGGAGAGTTCGTGTTGCTGCTGGGCGGCGGCCAGTTCCCACTCATCTCCGGGTGGTGCGGGGTTCCAGGCGGGGTGGAGTGCGTTGCCGAAGTGACCTGGTTTGCTGAGCCAGGTGTACGGAGCGGGCACGGCAGCACGCTAGGACGCATCTAGGGTCGGACCACACTGAAACCAGGACATACTGCTTTGCAAGTGGCCTGCACCTCTTCTAGTGTGGCAACTTCCCGAGTTGGTGCGGGATGGATCGATGTCCCGGCTCGTGAGAATCCATGACACGTCCCGAGGGACATCAGCCGGGGCCGCCGAGGTCGGCCACCGGTCCACCAACGTTCGAATGTTTGTTCGACACGTCCTGTCCTTGTGTGGTAGGACGTCGACATGCGTCAGCGAGTCGAGCACAGATGGGGGCCGGGTCTCCCCGGCAGTCGTTCTGTTCTCGGCCCTGTCGTGTCTGTGCCCTAACACGAGGCGCTTCTGGGTCGTCGGTGTCTTCCAGGAGTTCTGCCCGTGCCTTCACGCGACCCGTCGGGTCGTGGGGGCCGTCGGTTGCGTCTTGTCGACCTCCACGAGCCCGCTCCTCAACCTGCCGTCCCATGCTCTGACGACGAGCGCGCCGATGCGCCGCGCCCGTACTCGTCAGGTCCTGCGCCACGCCCTCTGCCTCAGCCTTCGGTCCCCGCTGGTGTCGATGGTCGCCGGGGCGACGTCTCTGACCTCGACTGGCCTTCGCGTTGGTGGGCCGAGCACGAGTGCCCTGACCGTCGCCGCTGCCCTCACGACCTTCCGTTGCCGGGTTGGTGGGTTCTGATGGCGAAGCGTGGTGTGCCGTTCCACCCGGACTCCGAGCAGGCGTTCCAGATGGCACTGAAGCGGATCCGGAAGTACAAGGGTTCGCAGCCGGTGTTCGATGAGGCGACCCGGTTGATGGTGCAGGGCATCGTGATCGATGCGCTGGTGATTGCGCCGCAGCCGGTCACCGAGGGTTGGGTGCACACGACCCTGATGACGGTCGGCAGGTTGGTGCGGTGGGCTCGGACGAACTCGGAGCCGTTGGAGCGTGAGCACCTGCTGGACCTCCACACCCGGAACCGGTTCCTGAACCTCGGTCTCGGGCACATGGAGGACACCTCGGTGAGGAACTACCGGACTCGGCTGGATCTCATCGCGACTGCGTTGTCGGGTGTGCCGGTCGGTCCGGCGACGACGCGGAAGTTGTCCAAGGGTGAGCCGGTTGACCCGCTCACCTCGTCCGAGGTGGCAACGCTGTGGGTGTGGGCGCTGGGGCTGCGTCCGATCACCCGCCGTCAGCGGGTCGTGGCGTCGATTGTTCTTGGCCTCGGGTGTGGCCTGCGGTCGAGCGAGCACGTCCGGGTGGGCACCGAGGACGTGACGGTGGATGCCGACGGTGTGCACGTGCTGGTGCACGGCGATCATGGCGACCGACTCGTGACCTGCGACCAGGCGTGGGAGGAACGGCTCCTGGACTTGCTCGTGGCGACACCTGCCGGGCACCTGCTGAACAGCCCGTGGCGGACCATGCCCGCGTCTGGTCCTGGCCTGTTGAATGCGATCCGGGAAGCGCAGGCGGCATACCCGCCGCCGGTGCGGTTCTCGCCCCGGTCGCTGCGGAACACGTGGTTGGTGTCGCGGCTCGAAGCGGCCGCCGTGCCAACCCTGATGGAGGCAGCAGGAGTCGAGACGCTGGAGGCGTTGCGCCCGTTCCTCGGGCTGGTAGCGAAGCCCTCGCCTGCGGCACGCGCTACTTCGCTGCGTGGCAACTTCGGGGGTGCACGATGAGCCGCCGCAAGAGCACCCGCCGCCCGCTGAGCAGGGCCAAGCGGCTTCCGAAGTTGCCGGACGGGCACGTCACAGTTCGGGAGATCCGACAGGTGCTGGGCACGGGCACTGTCGCCGACGTCGCTGCGCTCCTGCCACCGCAGCCCGACACCAACGAGATCGGCCTCGACGCACCCGAGGAGGTCATGACTCGGATTCCCGACCGAACGGTCGAGGTCGCCGACCGGTTCGTCGCCAAGTCCGGCATCTGCACCTTCGTCGACACCGCCTACGACGCCATGAAGGAGAAGTCTGGACGCGAGATCGTGCTCACGAGTCGTGCGATCTTCGTCGCGATGCGGCTCGCGACCCGGGACTCCCGTCCCCTGCTCCTAGTCGAGATTCGCGACATCCTCTACCGCCGCTTGTCGACCCCTATGCGGCGACTCCTTGACATTCCCGACGACCCCTTCCCGACCGACCCCGACGAGGCCCGCAAGTGGCGCGCTCGGACCGTCGCACAGGTCAAGCGCGCCTTCCACCGGATTCTCGCGCCCATCGACCCATCGGTCATGCCGAAGAACCGCATCATGACCGCCGAGCGCGCGAATCAGTTGAAGAAGGACCTCTCGCTGTCCGAGCAGCACGAACGCGCCGTGGCACTGGACTGGGTTACGGGTCAGGTCCTCGAAGCCGCCTACCAGCAACTGCCCGAGCGGGTCCGCGCCCGCCGAGAGCAGCGGGAGACGTACTACTGCATCGACGGCACTCCCCTGCAGTCGTTCGCGCGTGCACGTGGACTCAAGAGTGGCTACATCTCCACCGACCCCGACAGCGGGCGTTACTTCCGCCTCGGCGACCACGCTGAACCGGGAGATGCAAACGCCTCAGCAGGCAAGAGCACCACGGGGCAGAAGGCCGTTGTCTTGAAGTCCATGTGGGCCCGCGAGTTGAACCTCATCACCACCGCCGACGCGTCCCACCCCACCCGGCTGTACATGCCGACCATCGGCATCGCTGCCACCACGGACCGTCCCGGCGTCGACCCTGCCGGAGCAGCCCGCCGTCTCTTCGCCGACCTCGCAGGCCGCGATCACCAGCCCGGGAAACTCGCCGGAGACATCCTCTACACCAACCAGAACGAAGCGAAGTTCCAGTCTCCCGCTCGTGAGGCCGGATACGACCTTGTGCTCGGCTACGGCAAGGACCAGACCGGACTCCAAGGCACCCACGAGTCCGGAGCGATGATGGTCGACGGCGCGTACATGGCGCCCTGCCTCCCAGACGACCTCATCGGCATCATGACTGATCGGCGCAATGGCGAAATCACCCAGAAGGAAGCCGCCCAGAAGATCAAGGCCCGCGCCGAGTACCGGATGCGCACCAAGCAGAAGGCCGACCCCTCGACCGGCGTCCGCGAACGACTCTCGTGCCCAGCGGCTGGACCCAGCCCCACCGCCATCTGTGAACTCAAGTCCAAGTCCAAAGAACCTCGACCCACCAGACAGCCCGACGGTGCGGTCGTCGACGTGCGCCGCAAGATCAAGCACAAGAAGGTCCTCACCAACGGCGTCGCCCCGAAGGTATGCCAGCAGGAAGCGATCAGCCTCGCGC
Source organism: Nocardioides sp. GCM10030259 (assembly GCF_042666375.1). Lineage (NCBI taxonomy): Bacteria > Bacillati > Actinomycetota > Actinomycetes > Propionibacteriales > Nocardioidaceae > Nocardioides > Nocardioides sp. GCM10030259. Next base: position 700,369 of record NZ_JBHTDF010000025.1, read on the forward strand.
CAGCCGATGGCGCGAAGTTTCGTCAGTCGATGACCTACGGCTCCGACGAGCACACTGCCGTCTATCACCGGCTCCGCCAGTCTCAGGAAGGGTTCCACGGATCTGCGAAGGACGACGCACAGGTAGCGCTCGCCAACCCCGGCCGTCGTCGCGTTCGCGGCTGGGCCGCCCAGCAACTCTTCGCTGCCTTCCTCATCGCCGAGACCTCCACCCGACGCATCCTGACCTTCCTGCGCAACGCCAAGACCGACCACAACGGCGACCTCTACGTCGACCGACGCCCCATTCCAGGCGTCGAATACGACCCCACGGTCCTGACGACCGGCAGCCTTCCCGGTGCACCACCCATCGGCGAACCCGACGACGGAGAGGCGGCCTGACCGCCCGAGAGCCACCACACCAGCAACACCCCAAGCGCCCTGTACCAGGTGACCCCTGGAACAGGGCGCTTGAGGCATTTTCGGCCCGGTGCACAGTGCACCGGCACCGGGCGGCCGGGCTCCGACTCCTCGATCTGACCCAGAAATGCCGAAAACCGCCTCCGGGTCCCGAGTTCTCGGGCCGGAAGCGGTTCTCGTTGACTTTCGTCTTCCAGGATCTCGACTTTCGTCTTGACCCCCTGGCGGTGGCGGAGGGATTTGAACCCTCGGTGGGCTTGCACCCACAAACGCTTTCGAGGCGTTCTCCTTAGGCCGCTCGGACACGCCACCGCCGGAGAGAGTACCGGAGGCGGTCGGAGCGGACGAAATCGCCCGGGTCCGGATGAGCCACCACGTGTAACGGGGTGTTGTGGCTTCTTCCGGCCCGTTGTGACGGGTCAGCAGCTGCCACAACACCCCGTTACAGCTGTGGCGGCGCCCAGCCCGGATCGCGTCCCGTGGCGCCGAGCAGCCGGTCGAGCGCGGGCGCGTCGGCCGGGACGGGGACGGGCGGGCCGAAGGGCCCGTCGCCGGCGTCCGGGGGCGTCTCGAAGCTCTGCGCGAAGGCAAGGCACGCCTGCACGGCGGCCTCGTCCTGCTCGTAGCCCTGGCCGGTGGCGCGGGCGATGTCCCAGCCGTGCACGACGACCTCGTCGAGCGCGACGAGCACGGCCACCTCGGCGGGCAGCTCGATCGGCCCGGCCATCGTCATGCCGTCGTACGCCGCAGGGTCGGCCCACGCGATCGCGAGCCGGTCGAGCGCCTCCGGGATCTCGGCGCGCCAGCCGACGCCGAGGCGGGAGCCGTCGAACGTCGCCCGGCCGCCGCCGGGCGGCTTCTCCTTCGTGGCCGCGAGCGTGAACGCGAGGGACAGGCCGTCGAGGTGATGGAGCAGGTCGGCGACGTTGAGGCCGGTGCACGGCGTGGGAGCGGTGAGCTGGGCGTCGTCGATGTCCGTGACGACCTTGATCACCGTGCGGACGACAGGCGTGAAGTCGATCGGGTCCATGCACCTCTGACCCGCCGCGTACCCCGGATTCATCGCGGCGTTGTCATGACAACGGCGCAGGTGTTGACACGACAACCAGCAGCCAAGAGGCTGGCGGGCATGCCGGAAGCACTGCTGAGCGACGACGACGGCGCCCTCTGGGAGGCCTGGCGGGTCGCCGCCGACGCGTTGGCGCAGGTCGGCGCCGACGTCGCCCGCGAGACGGGGCTCTCGGAGCCCGACCTCCTGGTGTTGACACGTCTACACGATCTCGGCCGCGGCCGGCTCCGGCAGAGCCACCTGGCCGCGTCCGTCGGCTGGCACCGCAGCCGGCTCTCCCACCACCTGCACCGCATGCAGGAGCGCGGCCTCGTCGAGCGCGCCGAGGTGTCCGGCGGCGTCGACGTGTCACTGACCACGATGGGCCGCGCAGCGCTCGCGCGGGCCCGGCCGGTGCACGCCGACGCCGTACGCCGTCACCTCGTGGCGGCGCTCCCCGCCCGCGACCGGCAGCGGCTGCGCGCGATCCTGGAGCGGCTCACAGCGCGGGGATCGTGAGCATCGACGGGTACTGCTCGGAGTTGTGGATCGTCAGGCCGGCCAGGTGCGCCGGCAGGTCGGGGACGGTCGGCAGCAGGTGCGGCACGTCGAAGGCCTGCACGGCGATGCGGAGCCGGTGACCCTTCGCCAGGCGCGCAGCGGTCGGGAAGACCTCGACGTCGACCGGCGCGATCTCGCCGCTCGCGAGCGGCTTCTTCGCCTCCCGCGTGAACGGGTGGAAGGGCTGGATCACCTGGCCGTCGAGGTAGCGGGTGCGCCCCTCGTCGAGCGCGCGGTGCGACACGACCTGCCAGCCACCGGTCAGCCGGGTGACGGTGCCGTCGGGAGCGACGTCGGACACCGAGACCGACAGCATCCCGTCGCCGCTGGCGCTGGAGGTGTAGAGCCGCGCGTTGATCGGGCCGCGCAGCCGGAGCGGCTTCGTCAGCGGGTCGGACTGGAACACGACACCGGTCTTGTCGTTGGGCGCGTTGTCGCTCCAGCACGGCAGGTCGGCCAGCACGGTCTGCGGCAGCCCGGCCGTCCACTGGTTCGTCGACCGCGAGCAGAGGCCCGAGACCGGGACCGGCGGCACGTAGGCGCGGCCGGCCACGACCGCGCTCTGCGTGATCTTGCCGATGCCGCCACCGGCCGCGGCCGAGCCAGTGAGCCGGAACGTCTCGGCGTGCTGCCGCCCCATCCACTGCCGGCCGGTCGTCCACCGACCGCTGCCCTGCTCGTAGTAGGTCAGCGGCGGGATGTCCCGGTCGAGCGTGGGGTCCTCGACGCCGCGCACGTAGCGGTCGAACCACCGCAGCTGCAGCTCCTCGAGCGTGCCGTAGCCGGCCTGGTCGATGTCGGCCGCCGACGACCCCTCGAGGTGGTCCCAGGGGCCGATGACCAGCTTCGTCGGCACGCCGCGGCGCCGGAGGTTCTCGAAGAGCAGAGGCGTGCCGCGCTGGAAGATGTCGAACTCGCCGCCGACCAGGAAGGTCGGCACCTGCACGCGGTCGATGACCCGCGCCGGCGACCGGTCGTCGTAGAACTCGCCGTCGAAGGCCGCGTCACCGCCGAGGATCGCCTCGAGCATCAGCGGCAGCGTGAACGTGCCGGCGGCCGTCAGGTGGTCGACCAGCGCGCCGAAGCCCGACTGCGGCTCGGTCGCGGTGACCGCCGGCGGGATGATGCCCGTCGTCGTGACCAGCCCGAGCCACAGCGGGATGAAGCCCACGTCGACGGCGCCGCCCGACGCGACCACGTCGCGGTAGACGTCGTACCCCGGCACCTGCGGGAAGATCGCCTTGAGCCCCGCCGGACGCGAGCCGGCGGCGAAGATCTGGCTGATGCCGAGGTACGACGGGCCGCTCATGCCGACCCGGCCGTTGCTCCACGGGCGCTGGCGCGAGTGGGCCCACTCGACGATCTCACCGGCGTCGGCGTTCTCGCGCCGGCTGAAGGCCGCCCACTGACCCTCGGAGCTGCCGGTGCCGCGCGCGTCGACGGTCAGCTGGGCGTAGCCGCGCTGCACCAGGTAGTGGCCGCTGCCGCCCATCAGCCCGCCGGCGAAGCCGTTGGCCATCTTGTTGTACGCCGTGATCGTGACGATCACCGGGAACCGCTTCTCGACCACGTCGCCGTCGGCGTCCGCCGGGAGCGTGAGGTCGCCGCGCAGCACGGTGCCGTCGGACATCGGGACCGCCACGTCGCGCCGGGTGACGACGCCGGGGTAGGTCTCCGGGCGCGGCTCCCACGCGGCCCTGCGCTCGGCCGGCGCGGCCCCGTGGCTCGGCGCCGACGTCAGCGCGGGCAGCGGGCTCAGCAGGGCGCCGACGGCGAGGGCGGCGGCGAGTCGGACGAGGAACGGGCGACGGCTCATGCCGTCCCAACGAGATCCTGTAACAGCGGGTTACGAATCAGCCGACCAGCAGCACGTGCAGCGTCCGCGGTCCGTGGACGCCCTCGACGCGCCGGAGCTCGATGTCGCTGGTCGCGGAGGGGCCACTGATCCACGTGTGCGGTCGGCGCGGGTCGAGCAGCGGGAGGGCGTCGGGGACGTCGGGGACGACCTGGTCGGTGCGCACGATGCAGACGTGCAGGTCGGGCACGAGCGAGATCGCCCTGCGTCCCTGGCCGGGGCCGTGGTCGAGCACGATCGTGCCGGTCTCCGCGATCCCGACCCGAGCCTCGGTGACGACGGCGTCGCAGGCGTCGAGCTCGGCGGCCGAGAGGCCGGTGTCCTCCACGCTGCCCGCCACGGCGACCGACAGCCCGGCGGGGACGACGACGCGCGCGCCGTCCGGGAGCGCGGCCACGACCCGCGCGGCGAGCTCGTCGGGGGCGCATCGCTCGACGACCGCCCGGTAGTCCGCGACCCGCTCGGCGAAGTGGGCGACCACGTCGGGGACCGGCGCGATCCGGGGCGAGGGCGGTACGTCGTACCCGGGCTCTACGCCGGCGAGCGCGCGGCGCACCCGGTCGAGGACCTCCTCGCGCGCGCTCATCGTCGACCTCCGTCGGTGCGCTTCCACCAGGCCCGGAACGACTCACGGGGCGCCGGCGGCAGCTCGCGGGCGGACGTCCACTTCGAGGCACCGAAGCGGCGGGCGACCCGCAGGCCGAGGCCGGTGAAGCGCTCACCGAGGCCGAGCTTTCGGGCGTCGGAGAGCGCCGTCGACGCGCCCTTCATCGCGAGCGCCTCCAGCTTGGGCCGGCCGCCGCGGTGGGCGTCGACCACCTTCGCGCGCTGGTCGACGAGCACCGACGGGATGTCGATGCGCACCGGGCAGGCTTCGAAGCAGGCGCCGCAGAGCGACGACGCGTAGGGCAGGGAGTCGACCTGGTCGTCGTGGCCGACGCCCTTCAGCAGCGGGTTGAGGATCGCGCCGATGGGACCGGGGTAGACCGAGCCGTAGGCATGGCCGCCGGTGCGCTCGTAGACGGGGCAGACGTTGAGGCAGGCCGAGCAGCGGATGCACCGCAGGGCCTGGCGTCCGACCTCGTCGGCCAGCGCGTTCGTGCGACCGTTGTCGAGCAGCACGACGTGCACCTCCTGCGGTCCGTCACCCGGGGTGACGCCGGACCACGTGGAGGTGTAGGGGTTCATCCGCTCGCCCGTCGAGGAGCGAGGGAGCAGGCGCAGCAAGGGATCCAGGCCGTCCCAGGTCGGGACGACCTTCTCGATGCCGACGACCGAGATCAGCACCTCGGGCAGCGTCAGGCACATCCGGCCGTTGCCCTCCGACTCGACCACGACGAGCGTGCCGGTGTCGGCGACGGCGAAGTTGGCGCCGGAGATCCCGACCTTCGCACGCAGGAACTTCTCGCGCAGGTGCGCCCGGGCCGCAGCGGCCAGCACCGTCGGCTCGTCGGTCAGGTCGTCGGGCGCGGGCCGGCCGACGGCGGCCATCCTCGCCAGGAAGATCTCGCGGATCTCCGCGCGGTTGCGGTGGATCGCCGGGACCAGGATGTGGGAGGGCAGGTCGTCGCCGAGCTGCACGATGAGCTCGGCGAGGTCGGTCTCCCAGGCCGCGATGCCCGCGGACTGGAGGGCCCCGTTGAGGTCGGTCTCCATGGTGACCATGGACTTGACCTTGACGACCTCGTCGACCTGGTGGGCCTTCGCGATCGAGACCACGATCGCGTTGGCCTCGGCCGCGTCGCGCGCCCAGTGCACGGTCGCGCCGTTGGCTGTCAGCGTCTCCTCGAGACGTTCGAGGTGAGTGGCGAGGTCGAGCAGCGCGGACTCCTTGACGCCGGCGCCGGCGAGCCGCAGCTCCTCCCAGTCGCTGTTCTCGTTGACCTCGTCGACGAGCCGCTGACGCTTGGCACGGATGGTGCCTGTCGCGTGGGCGAGGTTGTGCCGCAGCTGCGAGTTCGCGAGTGCTTCGTGCGCCGCGGCCGGGAAGGCCGGCATGCCGACGAAGGTGGCGCTCATGCGGTCGCTCCCTCGGTCGCGGCCAGGATCTCGGCGAGGTGCACGGGTCGTACGCCGGACTGCTGGCGGGTCAGCAGGCCACCGATGTGGGTCAGGCAGGAGTTGTCGCCGGCCGCCAGCACCTCGGCGCCGGTCTCGCGCACGTGCCGCGCCTTGTCGGAGCCCATCGCGACCGACGTGTCGGCGTTCTTGAGGGCGAACGTGCCGCCGAACCCGCAGCACTGCTCGGCCGCGGGGAGCTCGAGAAGCGTGAGGCCACGGACGTTCTCGAGCAGCCGACGCGGGCGGTCGCCGACCCCGAGCATCCGCAGCGAGTGGCAGGTCGGGTGGTAGGTGACCGTGTGCGGGTAGTAGGCGCCGACGTCCGTCACGCCGAGCACGTCGACGAGGAACTCCGAGAGCTCGTGGACCCGGGGCGAGGTCTTCTCGACCGCCGCGGACAGAGCGGCGTCGCCCGAGCGGCGGGCCACGATCGAGTGCTGGTGCCGGGCGCAGCCCGCGCACGACCCCGACGGCGTGACGACCGCGTCGTACCCCGCGAACGTGTCGACGAAGTTCCGGACCACCGGCACGGCCTCGTCGAGGTAGCCGGTGTTGACCATCGGCTGCGCGCAGCAGGTCTGGGACTCGGGGAACTCCACGTCGACGCCGAGCCGGCGCAGCAACGTCACGACCGCCTGACCCGTCCCCGGGTAGAGGGCGTCGTTGATGCAGGTGACCATCAACGCGACCCGCACGGTGACGCCCCTCTCGGCTCGTGGATTGATGAAACGTTACAACAGGTGAGCGCCCGCGTCACGCGCCGCGCGCCGAGGCGGCCGCGGCCGCCGCGATCCGGGCGTCCGGGATCCGGTAGAACCGGCGCGCCGTACCCGCCCACACCTCGGCCCGGTCGTCCTCGTCGAGCCCGGACAGCACCTCGCCCAGCCCGGCGACGACGCGGTCGTAGCCACCGGCCGCGACCGAGATCGGCCAGTCCCCGCCGTACATCAGCCGGCCGGGCCCGAACAGCTCCAGCGCGCGCTCGACGAACGGCCGGATCGACGCGGGCGTCCAGGTGTCGGGCGCCTCCCCCGGGTAGAGCCCCGACAGCTTCGCGTGCACCAGCGGCCCCTCGGCGGCCGCCGCGAGCAGGCTCCACCACGGCTCGACGTCGGCCGCGCCGATCGGCGGCTTCGACAGGTGGTCGATGACGATCCGGAGGTCCGGGTGGCGCTCGACGAGCGTGGGCACGTGCTGGAGGTGCCGCGGCAGCACGGACACGAGGTCGAAGGTGACCCCGGCCTCCTCGAGCACGGACAGTCCCTCGTCGACCTCGGGCCGCAGGATCCAGTCCGGGTCGGGCAGGTCGTGGATCAGGTTGCGGACCCCGACTACGCGGTCGTCGCGCCGCAGCTCGGCGAGCCGCGCGGCCGCCTCCTCCGGCCGGTCCAGCGGCACGTAGGCCACGATCGCGGCGATCTCCGGGTGCCGGTCGGCGACCTCCAGCATCAGGTCGGTGTCACCGTCGTGGTCGTCCGACTGCACGATCACCGTGGCCGTGACGCCGTTGCGCGCGAGCTGCGGCTGGAGCTCGTCGAACGTGAACGTGCGGTTCCACTGCGGCACGTGCGGGCCGAGCCAGGAGTACGGCGAGCGCTCGAGGTCCCACACGTGCTGGTGTGCGTCGATGATCATCGGCACCAGCCTCACACGGCGGCGGGTCGGGGGTGCCGCGTCGCCCAGTAGGAACCGTCGGGGTAGGCGTACTCCGCGACCGACGCGTCGTGCATCTGTGCGCTGTAGCCCGGCTGCGAGGGGAGCACGTAGGCGCCGTTCTCCACGATGCACGGGTCGGCGAAGTGCTCGTGCAGGTGGTCGACGAACTCGGTGACCCGGTCCTCGGTGGTGGCCGAGACCGCGACGTAGTCGAAGGCCGACAGGTGCTGGACGAGCTCGCAGAGCCCCACCCCGCCCGCGTGCGGGCAGACTGGTACGCCGAACTTCTTCGCCATCAGGTAGACCGGGACGATCTCGTTGATCGACGCGAGGCGGGCGGAGTCGAGCTGGCAGAAGTCGATCGCCTCGGCCTGGAAGAGCTGCTTGAAGAGCACCCGGTTCATGCCGTGCTCACCGGTGGCGACCCCGATGGGAGCCACGGCCCTCCGCACCGCCGCGTGCCCGAGCACGTCGTCGGGGCTGGTCGGCTCCTCGATCCACAGTGGCTTGAACTGCGCGAGCGCCTTGACCCACTCGATCGCCTCGGGCACGTCCCAGACCTGGTTGGCGTCGATCATCAGGTGCGCGTCCCATCCGATGACCTCGCGGGCGATCGAGCAGCGCCGGATGTCGTCGTCGAGGTCGGCGCCGACCTTCAGCTTGATGTGCCGGTAGCCGTCGGCGACGGCCTCCGCGGCCAGCCGGCGCAGCTTGTCGTCCGAGTAGCCCAGCCAGCCGGCCGAGGTCGTGTAGCACGGGTAGCCGGTGCGCTCGAGGTCGGCGATGCGCTCGGGCCGGCTCGGGATCGTCTCGGCCAGCATCGCGATCGCCTCGTCACGGGTGAGGGCGTCGCTGAGGTAGCTGAGGTCGAGCGTGTCCACGAGCTCCTCGGGGTCCATGTCGACGAGCAGGCGCCACAGCGGCTTGCCGGCGGCGCGCGCCGCGAGGTCCCACACCGCGTTCATGACCGCGGCCATCGCCAGGTGCTCGACGCCCTTGTCGGGGCCGAGCCAGCGCAGCTGCGAGTCGGACGCGAGCTCGCGGTAGGTGCCGCCGAGGTCGCCGACCAGGTCGGCGACCGCGCGGCCGACCAGGGGCTCTGCGCGGCGCTGCGCGGCGAGGGTGCAGATGTCGTTGCCGCGCCCGATGGTGAAGGTGAACCCGTATCCGGCGAGCTCCGGGTCGTCGGTGCGCAGCACGACGTACGTCGCCGAGTAGTCGCCGTCCTTGTTCATGGCGTCGGACCCGTCCATCGAGAGGGAGGTCGGGAAGCGGACGTCGGTGACGTCGACGGCGGTGATGCGGGTCATGGCAGCTCCTGGCTCGGGGCGTGGTGGGGGCGGGCGGCGTGCTCGGAGAGGAGACCCGCCGTGGCGAGGTCGTCCCAGAGCGCGTCAGGGACCGGACGTCGGTAGCGGTCGACCGCGTCGGCGACCTGTCCGGGACCCGCCGCACCGACGACCACGGAGACGACCGCGGGGTGGCGCAGCGGGAAGGCGACGGCGGCCTCGGGGAGGGTGACGCCGTGTGCCTCGCACACGTCCGCGATCGCGTGGACGCGGGCGACGAGCTCGGCGGGGGCCGGCACGTAGTTGTAGAGCGGAGTGGGCCCGGGGCGCGGCCGAGCGAGCAGGCCGGAGTTGTAGACCCCGGCGACGGCGACGCCGACCCCGCGCTCGAGCGCGGCGTCGAGCAGCTCGTCGGCCTGCTCGAGGAGCGTGTAGCGGCCTGCGCACATGACGATGTCGACGTCGTGCTCTCGGACCAGCTGGGTCAGGTGGCCGGCGAGGTTCATGCCCGCTCCGACCGCGCGGACGACGCCCTCGTCGCGGAGCTCGACCAGCGCCGGCACCGCCTCGTGGAGCGCCTGCTCCCAGCGATCCTCGGGGTCGTGCAGGTAGGCGATGTCGATGCGCTCCAGGCCGAGTCGGTCGAGGCTCTCCTCGATCGAGCGCCGGATGCCGGCGCGGCTCAGGTCCCACTGGCGCCGGGTCGTGGCCGGCACCGCGAAGCCCTCGTCGTCCATCCGGCCGGCCCCGTCCGGGTTGGGGACGAGCAGCCGGCCCACCTTGGTGGAGAGCACGAGCTCGTCGCGCGGCCGCTCCCGCAGGAGGGCGCCGAGGCGGCGCTCGGACAGGCCGAGGCCGTAGTGGGGCGCGGTGTCGAAGTAGCGGATGCCGGCGTCCCACGCCGTCGCGAGCGTGGCGGCGGCGGTCTCGTCGGACACCTCGCGGTGGAGGTTGCCGAACTGGGCGCCGCCGAGCCCGAGCTCGGTCACCCGGACTCCGCGCGCCGTGCGGTCGGGGATCATCGCCGGACCTCCAGGAGGTCGGAGACCCCGCGGTCCGCGACCGCGAGCGCGGTGTCGATGGCCTCGCCGCGCCAGACCACCGCGTCGACGAGCTCGCTCAGGACGTCGACGACCTGCGGCAGCTCGGCGATCCGGGGCAGGGGGCGCGAGTGCGCGTGGGCGGCCTCGAAGAGGGCGTGCTCGGGCGCCTGGGCGAGCACCGCGGCGTCCGCCCACGTCGTACGCCGTGAACCGGAGGCCCCGGCGCGCGTGGTCTCGAGGTCCATCGACGCGGACGCGGCGTGCCGCAGGTAGTCCCACGCACGGTCGGGGTCCGGGCAGTCGCTGGTCAGGCAGGCGACCCAGAACGCGTTGACGGTGGTCGTCGGCGTGCCGTCGTCGTGCGTCGGCGCCACCGCGCACGCGTAGTCGCCGGCCACGGCACCGGCCGCGGCAAGAGCGGCGTAGCCGGCCCAGTTGACCGCGACGCCGACCCGGCCGTCGGCGAAGGCGAACCCGCTGCCGTTGCTGTCCAGGTCGTGCGCGTCGGCGGGCACGACCGTCGTGGCGACGCCGCGCAGGAAGGCCAGCGCCTCGCGCATCGGCGCGGTGTCGACGACCACCCGTCCGTCGGCGTCGACGAGGTCGCCGCCGAGGCGCCACAGGTGCAGCGCGAGGTCGTAGACGTTGTTGTGCCCGTCGGGCGCGCCGGCGAGCACAGTGCCCGCGCGCCCGTCGGGAGTGTGGAGGATCGCGGCTTGCGCGAGGAGCTCGGACCAGGTGTCCGGCGCGGTGAGGTCGTGGGAGGCCAGCAGCGACGGCCGGGTGAACAGCAGCTGGGGCCCGTCGTGGAAGGGCAGGCCGTAGACGTCGCTGCCCCAGGTGACGCCCTCGTGGAAGGACGGCGCCCACGCGTCCGGCCAGTCCTCCGGCGGAGCGGTGGCGACGTGCTCCGTCAGCGGCCGGATCCGTCCCGCCGCGGCGAGCGCCGGCAACCAGTCGGCCGGCACCACGAGCACGTCGGCGTCCGGGACGGCGGGCCCGAGGACGGCGCCCTGGAGCTCGGGCAGCCCGAACCACCTGGCCTCGACGACGCCACCCGGCCACGCATCGGCGTGCGCGGCCACCGCCCTCCGGAAGCCGTCGAACTCACGGCCCCAGAGACGGATCGGGGCGGGCTCGTTCATCCGCCCCTCTTGTTGGTGAGGTAGAGGTGCGTGAGGACCAGCACGGTCTCGTCGCGCTGGTTGGTGACCGTGACGAGCTCGTGGACGTAGCCGTGGGTGTCGGCCATCCGCTTGTGGTCGGACTTCTCCGTGATCGCGGCGGTGACGGTGATCGTGTCGCCGATGAACACCGGCTTGATGAACCGGATCTTGTCGTAGCCGTAGGACATCGACTGCGGGTTGATGTCGCCCGCGGTCATGCCGACAGCCACGGAGAGGACCAGGGTGCCGTGCGCGATCCGCTGCCCGGCGGGCTGGGTCTTCATCCACTCGGCGTCCATGTGGTGCGGGAAGAAGTCACCGGTCTGGCCCGCGTGCAGCACGATGTCGGCCTCGGTGATCGTCCGCCCGACCGAGGTGCGGCTCTCGCCGATCTCGTAGTCCTCGAACCAGCGGTCCTCGGTCCTCATGCGTGGTCCTCCTCGACCAGCAGCCGGGCGGCGAGGTCGCCGGCCCGACGTACCAGCTCGTCGTCGGTGAGCTCGCCGCGCAGGGTCGCGGTGACCCACGGCGAGACGGTGTCCTGGAACTCGATGAAGCCGGCGGTCCGCGGCCGGACCCAGGCCCCCTCGAGCGTCCTCCGGGTCCCGCTGAAGAAGTCCCACGAGTCGGCGTTGAGCCGCTCGTCCTCCCACGAGGCGCCGTAGCCGGGCTGGCCGCCGGCGTCGTAGTAGACGCCGGACTGGACCTCGGGCGAGGCCACCCAGAGGGCGTAGGCCCGGGCCGCGTCGACGTCGGAGGCGCGGGCGGACACGGCGACCCCGGCGCCACCCAGCTGCGAGCCGGCGACGCCGCGCGGGCCGGCCGGCATGTCGACGTACCGGAGCCGGTGCGGCCGGAAGCCGGCGCGGGAGTAGTTCGTGTAGCCGTAGAGCAGCGGTGCGTACGCCCAGCCCTCGTCGACACCCGCCGCCAGCGCCTCGGCGACCTCGATCGGATTGGCGTCGAGGCACCACGCCGGCACTCGCTCGGTGAGGCGGTGCAGCAGGTCGAGCACGGGCGCGGCCTCGGCGGCGCTGAGGAACTCGCCCGGCCGGGCGTTGACCGGGGTGCCGAGGTTGGCGGCGATCGTGCACAGGCTCGACCAGGAGTCGACGGGCTTCGCCGGCCACAGCACGCGGCCCTCGCCGGCCAGCGCGAGCACCTCGTCCCAGCCCGACGGCGGCGTCGGCAGCAGGTCCGGCCGGTGCACGGCGACCTGGGTGGCCGAGTCGGTCGCGAGGCCGTACTGGTGGCCGGCGTGCGCGTACGTCGCGTGGCTCGGCCCGACCGAGTCGGCGGCGAGGGCGGCGAGCTGGTCGTCGTACCCGGCGCCGTCGAGGGGAGCCAGCAGGCCCTCCGCCGCGGCGAGCGGCACGTGCGGGTGGTCGATGACCAGCAGGTCGTAGCGCGCGGTCAGGTCGTCCAGCGGCGCGTCGGCGAAGGCCTGGAGCGAGCGGAGCTCCCACTGGACCTCGACGCCCGTGAGGAGCGCGTACTCCTTCGCCGCCGCGACCTGGCAGTCGTAGCCGCGCGGGTGCTCCCACGTGATTCCGCGAAGGACGGTCATGCCCACTCCTCCACCGTGTCGGGACGGAAGCTCGCGTCGTGCTCACCGAGCCGCGGCGCCGGCCGCGGGCTGGTCAGCACCTGTCCGTCGATGCGGATGGGGCTGCGGGTCGTCGTCAGGCGGAGGCCGTCGCGGGCGATCTCCTGGGTCATGTCGATCGCGCGGAAGCCGTCGTGCTCGACGAGCTCCTCGAGGGTCAGGACCGGAGCGCACCAGACGTCCTCGGCGTCGAGCACCGCGAGCCACTCGTCGCGCGTGCCGGTGCGGAGGCGCTCGGTGATCAGCTCCTCGATCTCCTCCTGGCGCTCCCACCAGGCACTCGGGTCAGTCATCGAGGACAGCGTGTGCAGGTCGAGGAGCCGGCCGATGGTCGGGACCGGGTTCATCGCGATCGCGAGGTAGCCGTCCTTGCACGGGTAGATCCCGTACGGCGCGGGGAGGAACGCGTGCGCGGACCGGGGGCCCTTGCGCTGCACGGCCAAGGTCGGGTCGTTGAGGCGCGCGGTGAGCAGCTCGAACTGCAGGTCGAGCAGCGCCTCGAAGAGGCTGGTCTGCGCGAGCCCGCCCTGCCCCGTGCGGAAGCGGCGGACCAGGAGCGCGGTGATGCCCTGGGCGAGGTGGCAGCTCGCGAGGTGGTCGGCGACGGCGAGCCCGACGGGCACCGGCGGGTCGTCGTGCGAGCCGTTGAGCCAGGGCAGGCCGGCGATCGACTGGGCGAGCAGGTCCTGGCCGGGGCGGTCCTTGAACGGCCCGCTGTCGCCGTAGCCGCTCACGCTGCCGTAGACGATCGCGGGGTTGAGCTCGCGCACCGACGCGTAGTCGAGGCCGATCCGCTCCATCACCCCCGGACGGAAGTTCTGGATGACGACGTCGGCCCGAGCCACCAGGTCGCGCACCATCGCTAGGTCCGCCGGGTCCTTCAGGTCGGCGGAGATGCTCTCCTTGTTGCGGTTCATCGCGTGGAAGGACATCGAGGAGTCCCCGGCCATCCGGCCGCCGAAGGCGAGCTGGCGGCCCAGGTCGCCGCCGCCGGGGCGCTCGACCTTGACGACCCTGGCGCCGAGGTCCGCGAGCCGCATGGCGGCCACCGGCCCGGCGAGGAACTGGCTGAAGTCGAGGACGGTGACGCCCTCGAGCGGAAGGTCGCTCACTGTCCCGCTCCCGTCTCGGCGGTCTGGACGGAGCGCACGCGCAGGTGGGTGACGCCGCCGTCGACCTCGAGCGCCGTACCCGTGGTGGAGCCCGAGCGCGGGCTGGCGAGGTAGGCGACCGCGTCGGCGACCTCCTGCGGGGTGACCATCCGCCCGGTCGCCTGGCGGGCGTCGAGCGCAGCCTTCTCCGTCGCGGGGTCAGGGAACTTCGCGAGCATCCGGTCGACGAAGCCCGTGTGCACGGTGCCGGGCGACACGCAGTTGACGCGGACGCCGTCCGCGACGTGGTCGGTCGCCATGGCGTAGGTCAGCGCCAGGACCGCACCCTTGGAGGCGTTGTAGGCCACGCGCTGCGGGAGTCCGTTGAGGGCGCCGATCGAGCAGAGGTTGACGATGGCCGCGTGGTCGGAAGCACGCAGGTGCGGCAGCGCGGCGGCCGAGGTCCGGGCCGCGCCGACGACGTTGACGTCGAGCACGCGGTGCCAGTCGTCGTCGCTGAGGTCCTCGACGGTGCCGACCGCGCTGATGCCGGCGTTGTTGACGAGCACGTCGATCCCGCCGAGCCGGTTGACGACGGTCGCGACCGCCACGTCCACGGACTCGCGGTCGGTCACGTCGCAGGGGACGCCCACGAGGTGGTCGGGGAGGTCGTCGAGGTGGAGGTCGAGCGCGGCGACCTGTGCGCCGCGGGCCGCGAGCTCCTCGGCGATCGCGAGGCCGATGCCGGCCGCACCGCCCGTGACGACCGCGACCAGCCCGTCGTACTCGGGTCCGCGCGTCATCGCGTCGCCTGCTCGAAGGTCTGGCGGGCCCGGCCGAGGCCGGTGATCTCCAGCTCGACGACGTCGCCGGCCCGCAGGTACGGCGCGTCGGGCAGGCCGAGGGCCACGCCGGCGGGGGTGCCGGTGTTGATGACGTCACCGGGCTCGAGGACCATGAACTGGCTCAGGTACCAGATCACGTGGTCGACGCCGAAGACCATGTCGGCCGTGGTGCCGTCCTGCCGCTTCACGCCGTTCACCGAGAGCGACAGCCGCAGGTCCTGCGGGTCGGCGACCTCGTCGGCCGTCACGAGCTCAGGGCCGAGCGGGTTGAAGGTCTCGCAGCTCTTGCCCTTGTCCCACTGGCCGCCCCGCTCGAGCTGGAACTCCCGCTCGGAGACGTCGTGGGACAGCACGTAGCCGGCGACGTGTGCGCGCGCCTGCTCCGGCGACTCCAGGTAGCGCGCCGTCGAGCCGATCACGACACCGAGCTCGACCTCCCAGTCGGTCTTGGTCGAGCCGATCGGCACGAGCACCGTGTCGAAGGGGCCCACGACGGTGCTCGGGTCCTTCATGAAGACGACCGGCTCCTCCGGGATCGCGGCACCCGTCTCGGCCGCGTGGTCGCGGTAGTTGAGCCCGATGCAGACGACCTTGCCCGGCCGCGCGACCGGCGCGCCGACCCGCAGGTCGGCCGCCCCGGGGAGCTCCTCGAGGGATCCGGCGGCGACGGCGTCGGCCACCTTCGCGAGCCCGCCCCCCGCGAAGAAGGCCGCGTCGACGTCCGGTCCGTCCAGGACGGGGCGCAGGTCGAAGTGGGTGCCGTCCACGACGACGGTGGGGATCTCGGCTCCCGCGGGCCCGAGGCGGGCGATTCTCATCGGTGTTCCTTCCAGGCTGGTGCGTGGTTCAGGGTGCTGCTGCAGGTCTCAGTCGTCGTACGGCGGAGGCTCACCGCCGGTGCTGGCCGACCGGTACGCCGCCTCGACGACCGCCATCGTGCGGAAGACGTCCTCGACGGAGGTCGGGAGCGACGGGATGGATCCCTCGAGGTGGCGCTGGAGGACGCTCATCGACCCGATGAACGCGTCGGGGAACCAGGATCCCTCGAACGGCACCGGCCGCCAGCCCTCGTCGAGCCGGTCGTCGGTGACCAGGTCGAGCCGGTCCTCCCCGCCTCGCGGGTAGTCCAGCAGGAGGCCCATCTGGGCGCGGATCGCGCCCTTCGTGCCCTCCCACTTGATGTAGCTCTCCTCGTGGCGCTCACCGAAGTGGTGGTCGTGGTTGGTCGAGACCACCACCCGGATCGGGCGACCGCTGTAGTGGAGCGCGATGTCGGAGCGACTGTTGGCGTGGCTCTTCGCCGGGTGCTCCACGGTCACGGCGGAGACGCCGGTGGGGTCGCCGAGGAACGACCGCACCAGGTCGAGGTAGTGGATGCTGTGCATGTTGATCTCGAGCCGGTCGAGGTCGAGGACGTAGGGGAACATCTCCCAGGGCGTGTTGACCGAGACCCGGATCTCGAGGTCGTACAGCTCCCCGATCGTGCCGGCGGCGATGAGCTCTCGCGCGGCCGCGACGTACGGCGCGAAGCGGAGCTGGGTGTTGACCGCGGCCACGAGACCCTTGCGGCGACAGGCCTCCCGGGTTCGCACCCCGTCGGCGAGGTGGTTGCCGAGCGGCTTCTGCAGCAGCACGGCCGCGCCGTCGGGGAGCTGCTCCAGGACGGGGATGTGCGCCTCGGGCGGGAGCGCCACGTCGTACACCGCGTCGTCCGGCGCCGCGGCGACGGCCTCGGCGACGTCGGTGTAGGTCGCGGGGACGCCGTACTCCCGCGCGAGCTCCTTCGCCCGCTCGGGCCGGAGGTCGGTGATGCTGACGACCTCGAAGCCCGCCTTCGCGTACGCCGGCAGATGGGCGTCGCGCACAATGCCGCCCGCGCCGACCAGCACGATCGGGCGCGGCCGCTCCGGCAGCGCGAGCGCGTAGCCCGGGTGCGGGTGCAGCTCGGCCAGGTCGTAGCCGGTCATCAGCCCTTCACCGCCCCCACGGTCTCACCGCGGATGAGGTAGCGCTGGGCGCACAGGAAGACCAGCAGCAGCGGCAGCATCGACAGGAACGTCGCGAGCGCGAGCTGCGGCATGTAGAGCTTGACGTCCAGGCCGGCCGCGACCGTCGGGTTGAAGAGCGGGCTCGCCCCGATGAGCTGCTGCAGGCCGATCGGCAGCGTGTTGTTGTCCTGGTTGGACGACAGCAGCGCGAGCGGCAGGAAGAAGTTGGTCCAGTTGGCGACGAACGCGAAGAAGCCGACGAGCACGACTGCCTGCTTGGAGATCGGTACGCCGATCCGCCAGAAGATCGAGACCTCGCCGAGCCCGTCGATGCGGGCCGCCTCCACCAGCTCGCGGGGCATGGTGGTCATGAAGTGGATGTAGGAGAGGTACACGCCGAACGGGAAGAAGCCCATGATCAGGGCCACCGGCCAGAGCTCACCCACGGCGCCGACGGCGTTGACCTCCAGGAAGAGCGGGATCACCAGCACCGTGTTCGGCATGACCATGGTGACCAGCGTGATCAGCAGGATCACGCGGCGCAGCCGGAACCGCAGGCGGGCCATGGCGTAGCCCGCCGGCAGCGCCGCGATCAGGGCGAGCAGGGCGCCGCCACCGGCCACCGCGATGGAGTTGAGCATCCAGCGCGTGAACAGGCCGCCGTCCGGCCCGAAGCCGTTCACCTGGGACCAGCTGTACTGGGCGTTGCTCCACGAGACGTCGCCGAGACCGAGGAAGCCGCCGGTGCCGGCGTCGACGCCCTCGTTGGACCGGAACGCCATCGCGATGAACCCGACGATCGGGA
This sequence comes from Nocardioides sp. GCM10030259, assembly GCF_042666375.1. Taxonomy (NCBI): domain Bacteria; kingdom Bacillati; phylum Actinomycetota; class Actinomycetes; order Propionibacteriales; family Nocardioidaceae; genus Nocardioides; species Nocardioides sp. GCM10030259. The sequence continues at coordinate 717,781 of NZ_JBHTDF010000025.1, forward strand.
AGATGAAGATCGCCGCGACGAAGAGCATGGTGACGACGCGGGCCAACCGGCCGACGCTCCAGCTCTCGACGCCCCGGCGCCGGCCGTTCCGACCGGGCTTCGCCGTCGCCTCGACTGCGACCTGGGCCATCAGTGCTCCTCCTCGCCGAAGAGACCGCTGCGGAAGACGATGAGGAGTCCGATCGCGAGCGTGATCACCAGGAGGATCAGCGACATCGCGGCCGCGGCGGGGAAGTTGTAGTTGCTGAACGCGAACGCGTAGCCGAGCTGCGTGGGCGTCCACTGGTCGGGCAGCGCATTGCTCGACACCTGGTCGAGCAGCTGGGGCTCGAGGAAGAGCTGGAAGCCGTACGCGAGGTTCATCAGCGCGGCGTAGCCCACCCAGGGCCGGATGATCGGCAGCTTCACGTGCCACGCGAGCTGCCACGCGCTCGCGCCGTCGAGGCTCGCGGCCTCGAGCACCTCGTCGGAGATCCCGTTGAGGCCGCCGTTGACGACGATGATCCAGGAGCCGACGCCCTGGAAGAACATCATCGCGGCGAGGATCAGGGGGAGGTGGTTGGGCGACGCGACCGCCTGCTTGATGGTGTCGATGCCGAGCGCGTGCCAGAAGCCCTCGATCGGGGACTGGCTCGGGTTGAGCAGGTAGACCCAGAGGACCAGGTTCGCGATGCCGGCGAGCGCGCCGGGGATGTAGTAGACGAAGCGCATCGTCGAGCCGAATCGGCCCGGGCTGGCGTGGATCAGGAGGGCCAGGCCGACGATCCCGAGCATCATGATCGGCAGCCAGATCAGCAGCGTGGCGAACACGTTCATGAACGTGTCGACGAAGCGGTAGTCCTCGATCACCGTGCGGAAGCTGTCGACGCCGCCGAAGCCGGTCGACGGGTCGAGCGGCGTGGGCGCCTTCTGCAGCGACGTCTTGATCGCGTAGCCGACCGGGATGATGCCGCCGATCAGGAGCAGGATGATGTACGGCGTCATCAGGGTCCATGCGCCACGGACCTCGCTGCCGCGGGACATCGCCTTGCGTCGCGGTCGTCGGCCCTTCTGGGGCGGCGCGGGCGGCGCGCTGATGGCGCGCTCCTCGGTCAGCCCGGTCGTCATCGTCGACTCCTCATGCTCGTGCGTGCGGGGCGGGGCCGGGCCGCGGATCGCGCGGCCCGGCCCGTCAGGCGCTCCGCTACTTGATCGTGTAGCCCATCGCCTTGGCCTGGTTGTTCAGCTCACTGTCGAACTTCGACCAGGCGTCGTCCATGCTCTGGCCGTCGACGAGCGCCGGGGCCATCGTCTCCGTCCAGACGCTGCCGGTGTTGTAGAGCATGTACGCGTGGTCCGGCTGGACGTAGCCGATCGCCGACTTCATCGCCGCGAACGTCGTGTCGTTGTCGGCGAAGTAGTCGGCCTTGGCCTGCTTGGCTGCCCACGCGTCCTGGACCGGGCCGTACGCCGGCAGACCGGTCGAGAGCTCGACCTGCCAGGCCGGGTCGGTGGCGACGAACTTCGCGAAGGTCAGCGTGTTCTCCAGCTGCTTGCCGGTGATGTGGTTCGAGACGCCCCACAGGCCGCCACCCTCGTTGCCCGTGGCGGGCTCGCTCTCGCCCTCCCAGGCCAGCGGCTCGACCGCGGTCATCTGGCCGGCCGGGATCTTCCAGGTCTGGTTGAAGAGGTAGTCACCCCACCAGGCTGCACCGGGGCTCATCACGAGGTTCTTGCCGACCTTCGCGGCATCGGCGTCGAAGATGCCGAGCGTCGAGACGGCCTTGCCGTCGACGAGCGTCGAGAGCAGGTCCTTGGCGCGCGTGCAGGTCGAGTCGTCGAGGTCGATGTGCACCTCGGTCTCCGACTGACGGGCGTTGGTGGGGCAACCCGACGCCCACAGGTAGCGGTCGGGCGCGTAGGCGTCGCCGACGAAGCCGCTGATCTTGTCGGGGTGCTCCTCGGAGATCTGAACCGCGAGGTCGGCGTACTCCTCCCACGTGGTGGGCGGCTCGTAGCCGTTGTCGTCGAAGAACTTCTTGTTGTACCAGAACACGTCCGGCGCGGCGTCGTTGCGCAGGCAGCGGATCTGGCCGTCGATGTTGCAGGGCGCGATGACGGCGTCCTCGTAGCCCTCGATGACGTCGGGCAGCTGGTCCGTCAGGTCGGCGGCGTAGTTGATCTGCGCGCCGGTGGCCCAGGCGATGTCGTCGTTCGACGGGAAGAAGATCGCGTCCGGCCAGCCCTTGCCGGCCTCGTTGAACTGCGCGAACTGCTGCTGCAGCGACTTGCCACCCACGGTGCCGTCGATCTGGTTGATCGTGATGTCGATCTCCGGGTGCGCCTTCTCGAACGCCTCGGCGGCCGGCACCCGCGGCGGGTCGACCCACACGGTGATGGCACCGCCGGAGTCGGTCTGCTTCGGCGTGTCGGCGGAGGCACCACCGCCGTCGTCACCTCCACAGGCAGCCAGCAGGAACAGCGCTGCCGCGGTCGCGGCAGCGGCGGCAGTGCGCTTCTTCCGAAGGCCGACACTGGGTGACTTCATGGACAAGCTCCTTAGGTTCTTGGTCCCGCGACCGCGGCTCGTGACGTCCGCGACTGCTCAAACGTTAGACCTGCTTGATCAATTGGTCAATCGTTTGACGTGACGGCCTTCACGAGACGGTCCGAGGCGCCCCGATCAGCGCCACGATCGCCGACTCAGCGGCGCTTGATGCGGGCGCTCGACTCGCGGACCACGAGCTCCGGCGAGGGGTCGGTGATGACCTCGTCGGCCATCCGGCCGGTCTCGATCCGGTCGATCACCTGCTTCACCGCGGTGCGTCCCATCGCGTAGAACTGCATGCGCACGGCGGTGAGCGGCGGCCAGGTGTTCTCGGCCGTCCAGGAGTCGTGGACGCACACGACCGAGAGGTCGCGGGGCACGCGGACCTTCATCGCCCGGGCTTCGGCGAGGAGGCCGACGGCCGCGTTGACGTTGGCCACGACGACGGCGGTCGGCCGCGGCTCGAGCTCCATCAGCCGGTGCAGCGCCGACCGGCCGTTGCCCTCGGTGTAGCCGAGACGCGTCTCGTAGCCGGGCAGCACCGGAATGCCGGCGTCCGCCATCGCCTTCTTGTAGCCGACCCGGCGTCGCTTGGCGGTGTACGACCGCGGGAGGCCGTTGGCGAAGGCGATGCGCTCGTGCCCGAGCTCGATCAGGTGCTCTGCCGCGACCCGCGCTCCGGCCTCGTCGTCGAGCGCGACGGATCCGACGTGGCCGGGGTAGGCCGAGTTGATGAGCACGATCGGAGCCTGCGACGCGAGGAGCTCGCCGAGCCCGGCCGGGGGGACGCCGTCGCCCACCTGCACGACCATGCCGTCGACCCTGCCCTCGCCGATCAGGCGGGCGATCACCTCGCCGCCCGGCCGCACGTCGTCGGCGCGTCCGAGCAGGACGGTGTAGTCGTGCGCCGCCGCCTCGTCCTCGGCGCCGTGCATCAGCTCGGTGAAGAGCGCGTTGGTGAGGTCGGGGACCACCAGGCCGATGACCTGGGTCCGCGCCGACTTCAGGGCGCGTCCGGCGAAGTTGGGCCGGTACTGCAGCTCGCGCGCGGCCTCGAAGATCCGCTCGCGGGTCGCGTCGCTCACGCGCGCCGACGGCGCGTTGCTGAGCACCCGCGAGACCGCCGAGATGGACACACCGGCGCGCGCAGCAACGTCTCCCAGGGTGGCCATGCTGCGCAGCCTACTGTCGCGCGACCGCGCGGACGCGCCGTTCTGCACACCCGCGGCGTCGGGCCGGAGGTCGGTCACGAGTCGCCCCCTCCCGCCTCGTCGACGAGCGGGTCGGCCCCGTCCGCGAGGGCGCCCTGCGCGCCCAGTCGGGGCGCGGCGCGCCCGGATGCGAGCACCTCGCCGTCCAGCCGGATGGGGCTGCGCGTGGTGAGCAGCCGCACCGGCTCGTCCTCCGGCGACCGCGGCGGCCGGACGACCTCCTGCGTCATCCCGATCGCCTCGAAGGCGGGGTGCTCGACGAGCTCGTCGAGGGTGAGGACGGGAGCGCACCACACGTCGGCCGCGTCGAGCACACCGAGCCAGTGCTCGGTCGGGGCGGTGCGCAGCACGCTCGCCAGCAGCCGCTCGATCTCCGCGCGGTCCGACCACCACGTGGCCGGGTCGTCGTACGCCGCGAGCTCCGGGCTGTCCAGCAGCCGGCCGAGCAGGTCGACGGGCGCCATCGCGATCGCCAGGTGCTTGTCCGCCGTCGGGTAGATTCCGTACGGCGCGGACAGGTAGGCGTGCGCGGAGTGCGGGCCGCGTCCGGTCGCGACGTCACCGTCGCTGAGCTGCGCCGTGAGGAGCTCGAACTGGAGGTCGAGCATCGCTTCGAGCAGGCTCGTCTCGACCAGGCCGCCCTGCCCGGTGCGCACCTTGCGGACCAGCAGGGCGGTGATGCCCTCGGCCAGGTGGCAGCTCATCAGGTGGTCCGCGATCGCGAGCCCCACGGGCACGGGGCGCTCGGTGGTCGCGCTCACCCACGGGAGGCCGCTGACGGACTGGGCCAGCAGGTCCTGCCCGGGGCGCGTGGCCCACGGCCCGCTGTCGCCGTAGCCGGAGGCGCTGCCGTAGACGAGACCCGGGTTGATCTCCCGGACCGAGGCGGGGTCGAGGCCGATCCGCTCCATGACCCCGGGGCGGAAGTTCTGGATCAGCACGTCCGCGCGGGCGACGAGCGCCTTGACCCGGGCCAGGTCCTCCGGATCCTTGAGGTCGGCGACCACCGCCTCCTTGTTGCGGTTCATCGCGTGGAACGACAGTGTGTCGCCGTCCGCCCAGCGACCGCCGAACGCCAGGGTCCGACCGATCTCGCCGGTGACCGGCCGCTCGACCTTGATGACGCGCGCGCCGAGGTCGGCGAGGCGCAGCGCGGCGACCGGGCCGGCCAGGAACTGGCTGAAGTCCAGCACGACCATGCCGTGCAACGGGAGGTCCCGCGGGTCGAGCATGAGAACCCCCTTCACCCTTGACAGGTGCTCAATCGTTTGCGCAACAATAGGCCCCCGTCGCGTCCGGGGCAACACCGTCCTGGTGGCACGCCGACCAGAGGCGCGGCTCATCCTCGAGGAGCAGCATGCTGACCGCGGCGTACGTCGGAGACCGGACCATGAGCGTGGAGGAGGCCGAGCCGCGACCGCCGAGCCCCGGCGAGGTGCAGGTGGAGGTCGCGTACGTCGGCATCTGCGGCACCGACCTGCACATCCTCCACGGCGCCATGGACGCGCGCGTCACGATGCCCGCGATCATCGGCCACGAGATGTCGGGCCGCGTGGTCGCGCTCGGCGACGGCGTGACCGGGTGGTCGGTGGGCGACCCGGTGACGGTGATGCCGCTCGACTGGGACGGCACCTGCCCGGCCTGCCTCGCGGGCAACGAGCACATCTGCCAGCACCTCGACTTCGTCGGCATCGACTCGCCCGGCGCGCTGCAGGGACGCTGGAACGTGCGCGCGGACCTGCTCGTGCCGCTCCCCGCCGACCTCCCGCTCGATCGTGCGGCGCTCGTCGAGCCGGTCGCTGTCGCGGTCCACGACGTACGCCGCTCGGAGCTGGCCGCCGGGGACCACGTGGTCGTGCTCGGCGGCGGGCCGATCGGCGTCCTGATCGCCGTCGTCGCCCGCGACGCCGGTGCCACGGTCCTGGTGTCCGAGCCCGACGCCGGCCGGCGCGCGATGGTCGACAAGCTCGGCATCGAGGCCGTCGACCCCTCGGCGACCGATCTGGTCGCCGAGGTCGAGTCGCGCACCGGCGGTGCCGGCGCGGACGTGGTCTTCGAGGTCTCCGGCGCCGCTCCGGCGGTGCTCGCGGCGACGTCGGTGGCGAAGGTCCGGGGCACCGTCGTGGTCGTGGCGATCCACCCGAAGCCCACGCCCGTCGACCTCCAGCGCGTCTTCTGGCGCGAGCTGCGCCTGCTCGGCGCCCGGGTCTACCAGCGCACGGACTTCGAGCGCGCCGTCGAGCTCGTCGCGAGCGGGGTCGTGCCGGCCGACGACCTCATCACGGAGATCGTCGGCATCGACCGGGTCGCCGACGCGTTCTCGGCGCTCGAGGCCGGCCAGGCCATGAAGGTGCTCGTCGACTGCCAGGGGGTCCGGGCATGAGCGCGTCTCCCTTCGACCTGACCGGACGGCTCGCGGTCGTCACCGGCGCGCGTCGCGGGATCGGTCGCGCCATGGCCGAGGCGCTGGCCGCAGCAGGTGCCGACGTGATCGGTGTCAGCGCCCAGCTGGAGGACGACAGCGAGGTCGGCGCGGCGGTCACCGCGCTCGGCCGGACCTTCGAGGCCGTGCGGTGCGACTTCGCCGACCCCGCGGCCGTGGCCGAGCTCGGCCGGACGCTCGCGCAGCGCGCCCCCGACATCCTCGTCAACAACGCCGGGACGATCCGCCGGCAGCCGGCGGCCGAGCACGCGCGGGAGCTGTGGGACGAGGTCATCCAGGTGAACCTCTCGTCCCAGTTCAGCCTCACCCAGGCGCTGGCGGGTCCGATGCTGGAGCGCGGCTCCGGCAAGGTGGTGTTCACGGCCTCGCTGCTGAGCTTCCAGGGCGGCATCAACGTGCCCGGCTACACCGCGTCGAAGTCCGGGATCGCCGGCCTCACCAAGGCGCTCGCCAACGAGTGGGCGCCGCGTGGCGTCAACGTCAACGCGATCGCCCCGGGCTACATCGCCACCGACAACACGCAGGCCCTGCAGGACGACCCGGACCGGTCCCGCTCGATCCTCGAGCGGATCCCCGCGGGTCGCTGGGGGCGCGCCTCGGACCTGGCCGGCGCCACGGTCTTCCTGTGCAGCGCGGCGTCCGACTACGTCGACGGCGTCGTGCTCCCGGTCGACGGCGGCTGGCTCGGGCGGTGACCGGGTTCCGGGACCTGCTCGCGCGTGACCGCGCGCTGCCGCTGCTGACGCCGCGCCGCCCCGACGACGCCGTCGCGGCGGCCGCGGCGCTCGCGGCGGCCGGCCTCGGCACGCTCGAGGTCGCGCTGCGCAGCGAGGCCGCACTGGAGGCCCTCGCCGCCGCCGCGAGCGGTCCCGTGCTGGTCGGCGCCGGCACGGTGCGGCGGGTCGACCAGGTCGACGAGGTCGTGGCCGCCGGGGCCCGGTTCGTCGTCACACCCGGCTTCCACGCGCAGGTCGTCGAGCGCTGCCTGGAGCTCGAGGTCCCGGTCCTGCCGGGGATCGCGTCTCCCGGCGAGGCGATGGCCGCGATGGAGCTCGGGCTCGACGCGGTCAAGCTCTTCCCGGCCGCACAGCTGGGCGGACCGGCCGTGGTCCGGGCGCTCGCCGGGCCGTTCCCCGACCTGCGCGTCGTGCCCAGTGGCGGCGTGACGCGCGACGACGCGGCGGACTACCTGGCGCTGCCCACCGTGCTGGCCGTGAGCGGCAGCTGGATCCTGGAGGACCTGACGTGACCGGGCTGCTCACCTTCGGCGAGACGCTGGCGCTCGCCTCCTCGACCACGCCCGGCAACCTCGCCCAGGCCACCACGCTCGACCTCGGCATCGGGGGCGCGGAGAGCAACGTCGCGATCGGCGTACGCCGCCTCGGCGGACGGGCGACCTGGGTCGGCCGGGTGGGGGCGGACTCCCTCGGCACGCGCGTGGTGCGCGAGCTCCGGGCGGAGGACGTCGACGCGCGCGCCCTGGTCGACGACGCCGCGCCCACGGCCCTGATGATCAAGGAGCGCCGCACCACGGAGGCCGGGAAGGTCTGGTACTACCGCACGGGCAGCGCGGGCAGCCGCCTCTCGTCGGGCGACCTGCCCGAGGAGCTGGTGGCAGCGGCCGGCGTCCTGCACCTCACGGGGATCACGCCTGCCCTCTCGGACACCGCCCTCGCCGCGACACGGCACGCTGTGGCGACCGCCACCGCTGCTCGGGTGCCGATCTCCTTCGACGTCAACCACAGGCTCGCCCTCTGGCGCGGGCGCGACGCCGCCCCGACGTACGCCGAGCTCGCCCGCGCCGCCGCGGTCGTCTTCGCCGGCGAGGACGAGGCCCGCCTCCTGACGGGCTGCCGGACCGACGAGCCGGACGAGCTGCTGGCGGCCCTCGCCGCCGCGTCCGGCGGCGACGCGGTCCTCAAGCTCGGTGCGGACGGGTGCCTCGCGCGCATCGACGACGTCACGCATCGCGTGCCGGCCGTGCCGGTCACCGTCGTCGACACGGTCGGGGCGGGCGACGCGTTCGTCGCCGGCTACCTCGCCGAGCTGTTGCTGGACCGACCCGCCGACGAGCGGCTCGCCACCGCCGTCCGCTGTGGCGCGCTCGCGTGTGCGAGCAGCGGCGACTGGGAGGGGCTCCCGACGAGGGCCGATCTCTCCCTCCTCGACGGCGGCGAGTCCGTCACACGCTAGGGCCGCCGATGCGCGCCTCGGCGGCCTCCCAGTCGAGGCCGCTGCGCGGCTCGTAGCGGCGCACGTCGTGGGTACGACGGATCAGCGCGCGCATCGCGGCCAGGTCGGGCAGGTCGGCGCCGAGGGCGCGCGCCTGCACGAGGCCGTTGCCGAGAGCGGCGGCCTCCGCCGGCCCGGCGAGCACCGGCACGCCGAGCGCGTCGGCCGTCAGCTGGCAGAGCAGCTCGTTCTGCGACCCACCGCCGACGACGTGCACGACGTCGACGTCCCGGCCGGCGAGCGCGGCCGCCTGCCGGACGTTGCGCCGGTAGGCGAGCGCGAGGCTGTCCAGGATGGTGCGCGTGATCGTCACCGGGCCGCGCGGGACGGGCTCGCCGGCCTCCTGCGCCAGCTCCTGGATGCGCGCGGGCAGGTCGCCCGGGGCCAGCAGTCGCGGGTCGTTGATGTCGACCACGGTCGCCAGCGGCGGCGCCGCGGCGGCGCCGGCGAGCAGGGAGGGCAGCGTCACGTCGCGCAGCCGCCGGTCGGCCCACGTGCGCAGCGACTCCGAGAGCACCCACAGCCCCATGACGTTCTTGAGGAAGCGGATCGTGCCGTCGACGCCGGTCTCGTTGGTGAAGTCGGCAGCGCGGGCGTCGGCCGAGAGCACCGGAGCATCGAGCTCGAGCCCGACCAGAGACCAGGTGCCGGAGGAGATGTACGCGAACGACTCCTCCCCCGCCGGGACGCCGACCACCGCCGACGCGGTGTCGTGGGACCCGACCGAGACGACCGGCACGCCGGGCACCCCGACGTACTCCGCGACCTCGTCCAGCACCGGGCCCACCACGTCACCCGGCTCGCGCAGCGGGGGCAGGATCGACCACGGCAGGCCGACGCGCTTCGCCAGGTCGAGGGACCAGTCCCCGGTCCGCACGTCGTAGAGACCGGTCGTGGAGGCGTTGGTGCGCTCGGCGCCGGCCTCGCCGGTCAGCCAGTAGGTCAGCAGGTCGGGCAGCAGCAGCATCCGCTCGGCCGCCTCCATCGCGGGCGAGCCGAGCTCGGACACGAGCTGGTAGACGGTGTTGAACGGCAGCTGCTGCAGCCCCGTCACGTCGTACAGCTCGGCGTCGGAGACCAGCTCGCGCACCCGCGCGGGCACGCCGTCGGTGCGGCGGTCCCGGTGGCTGCGTGGGTTCGCCAGCAGCTGTCCGTGGCGGTCGAGCAGGCCGTAGTCGACGGCCCACGAGTCGATGCCGATGCCGTGCAGCCGCCCGGTGCGGGCGACCTCGCGGATGCCGGTCAGCACCTCGCGGTGGATGCCGAGCACGTCCCAGAAGAGGGACCCGCGCACCGGAACACCGCCGTTGGGGAACCGGTGCAGCTCCTCCAGGTGCAGTGTCCGTGCGCCGACCCGGCACGCCATCACCCGGCCGCTGGTGGCGCCCAGGTCGACGGCGGCGACGCGGATCGGCTCAGACATGGAGCCCACCCGCTGGTCGAGCAGCGAGCGCCAGCGAGCGTCGTCGAGACCCCCGCAGGCAAGGCAGCGCGTCAGCTGCGGGGGTCTCGACAAGCTCGACCAACGTGGGGCTCGTCATCGCAGGAACGCCGCCGCAACTCCCGCGTCGACCGGGATGTGCAGGCCGGTGGTGTGGCTGAGCTCGTCGGAGCAGAGCACGAAGACCGCGTTGGCGATGTTCTCCGGCAGCACCTCGCGCTTGAGGATCGTGCGCTGCGCGTAGAACTTGCCCAGGTCCTTCTCCTTCACGCCGTAGACCGCGGCGCGGTTGGCGCCCCAGCCGCTGGCGAAGATGCCGGAGCCCTGCACGACGCCGTCCGGGTTGACGCCGTTGACCTTGATGCCGTGCTCGCCGAGCTCGGCGGCCAGCAGCCGCACCTGGTGGGCCTGGTCGGCCTTCGCCGCGCCGTAAGCGACGTTGTTGGGGCCGGCGAAGAGCGAGTTCTTCGACGAGATGTAGACGATGTCGCCGCCCATCCCCTGGTCGATCATCGCCTTCGCGGCGGCCTTCGAGACCAGGAACGAGCCCTTGGCCATCACGTCGTGCTGCAGGTCCCAGTCCTTCTCGGTGGTCTCGAGCAGCGAGCGCGAGAGCGAGAGGCCGGCGTTGTTGACGACCAGGTCGACGCCACCGAACGCCAGGACCGCCGCGTCGACCATCGCCTGCACGGCGTCGGCGCTCGACACGTCGACCTGCACGCCGACGGCGACGTCGGTCGAGCCGATCTCGGCTGCGGCGGCCTGGGCCTTCTCCAGCGACAGGTCGGCGATGACGACGCAGGCGCCCTCCGCCGCTAGCTTCTCCGCGGTCGCCTTGCCGATGCCGGACGCGGCGCCGGTGACCAGCGCGACGCGGGTGGCGAGCGGCTTCGGCTTCGGCATCCGCTGGAGCTTGGCCTCCTCCAGCGCCCAGTACTCGATGCGGAACTTCTCCGACTCGTCGATCGGCGCGTACGTCGAGAGGCCCTCGGCGCCCCGCATCACGTTGATCGCGTTGACGTAGAACTCGCCGGCGACGCGGGCGGTCTGCTTGTTGGCGCCGTACGAGAACATGCCGACGCCGGGCACCAAGATGATCAGCGGGTCGGCGCCGCGCATCGCGGGCGAGCCCTTCACCTTGTTGCGTTCGTAGTAGCCGGCGTAGTCGGCGCGGTAGGCCTCGTGCAGCTCGGCGACTCGGGCCTTGACCTTCTCCAGCGGCGCGTCCGCCGGGAGGTCGACGACCATCGGCTTCACCTTGGTGCGCAGGAAGTGGTCGGGGCACGACGTGCCGAGCTCGGCGAGACGCGGGTGGTTGCGGCTGGCGAGGAAGTCGAGCACGACCTTGTCGTCGGTGAAGTGGCCGACCACAGGCCGGTCCTGAGACGCGACGCCGCGCAGCGTCGGGGCGAGCTCGGCGGCGCGGGCGCGGCGCTTGGCGGGGCTCAGCGGCTCCCACTTCCTCACGCGGGCACCGAACGGGTTCTTCCTCGAGTTCGCCTTGATGTACTTCTCGGCGGTGCGGATGATCCAGAGCGAGTTCTTCTCGCACTTCGCACTGGTCTCGCCCCAGGCGGTGATGCCGTGGCCGCCGAGGATGCAGCCGATCGCCTGCGGGTTCTGCTCCTTGATCGCGGCGATGTCGAGGCCGAGCTGGAAGCCCGGGCGGCGCCACGGCACCCACACGACCTTGTCGCCGAAGATCTTCTGCGTGAGCTCCTCACCGTCGGCGGCGGTCGCGATCGCGATGCCGCTGTCGGGGTGCAGGTGGTCGACGTGCGGCGCGTCGACGAGGCCGTGCATGGCGGTGTCGATCGACGGGGCGGCGCCGCCCTTGCCGTGCAGGCAGTAGTCGAACGCCGCCACCATCTCGTCCTCGCGGGCGACGCCCGGGTAGACGTCGACGAGCGCGCGCATCCGGTCGAGCCGCAGTACGGCGAGGCCGGACTCCTTCAGGGTGCCGAGGTCGCCACCGGAGCCCTTCACCCAGAGCAGCTCGACCGGCTCACCGGTGACCGGGTCGGTCTCGGTGCCCTTGGCGGAGGTGTTGCCCCCGGCGTAGTTGGTGTTCTTCGGATCCGCGCCCAGTCGGTTGGACCGGGCGATCAGCTCCTGCGGCGTGCTCACGTTCAGCTCCATCCTGCCTGCGTCCCGCCCACGCGGTCCGCCTCGATCTGCTCCTGGTAGCCGCTCTCGAGGTAGGCCCGCATCGGGTTCGCGGGCAGCCCCCGGCCCTCGCGCCACGTGGCGAGGTCGGCGCGGACGTCGGTGTAGAAGGCGTCCATGAAGATCTCGTTGGCCAGCAGGACGTCGCCGTCCTCCTGCGCCTTCGCGAGTGCGTCCCGGTCGACGAGCAGCGCGCGCGCCGTCATCTCCTGGACGTTGAGCACCGACCGGATCTGGCCGGGGATCTTCTTCTCGATGTTGTGGCACTGGTCGAGCATGTAGGCCACGTCGCTGTCCGGTCCGAACGCGCCGCCGCGGATGCACTCGAAGAGGATGCGGAAGAGCTGGAACGGGTCCGCCGCACCGACGATGAGGTCATCGTCGGCGTAGAAGCGGCTGTTGAAGTCGAACGAGCCGAGCTTCCCGAGCCGGACCAGCTGGGCGACGATGAACTCGATGTTGGTGCCCGGCGCGTGGTGGCCGGTGTCGAGGCAGACCAGGGCGCGGTCGCCGAGCGCGGCGACCTGCGTGTACGCCGTACCCCAGTCCGGGACGTCGGTGTGGTAGAACGCCGGCTCGAAGAACTTGTACTCGAGCACCAGCCGCTGGTCGTCCGACAGCCGCTCGTAGATGGTGCGAAGGCTCTCGGCGAGGCGGTCCTGGCGGCCGCGCAGGTCGGCCTGACCCGGGTAGTTCGAGCCCTCGGCGAGCCAGATCTTCAGGTCGCGCGAGCCGGTCGCGTCCATCACGTCGATGCACTCGAAGTGGTGGTCGATCGCCTTCTGCCGGATCTTCCGGTCCGTGTGGGTCAGGGCGCCGAGCTTGTAGTCGTCGTCCTGGAACGTGTTGGAGTTGATCGTGCCGAGACGGATGCCGAGGTCCTCGGCGTACGTGCGCAGCGCGGTGTAGTCGTCGTGGAGGTCCCACGGGATGTGCAGGGCGACCGACGGCGCGAGACCCGTGAACCGGTGCACGGTCGCGGCGTCGGCGACCTTCTCCTCGACCGTGCGCGGGGTGCCGGGGGTGCCGAAGACCTTGAACCGGGTGCCGGAGTTGCCGTACGCCCACGAGGGCACCTCGATCGCCTGGCCCTCCAGCAGCGGGGCGATCTCGCTGAACGTCTTCATGTCACGTCACTTCTCTTGAGTCGGTGCGAGCTGGTCCTCGAGGTGGAAGACCTCCTCGAGCAGCAGGAGGCCCTCGTCGGGGGCACGGCCGTCGAGCTCCTCGAAGAACTCGGACATCTCGGCCTGCCAGCGGGAGTTGACCTCCGTGCGGGCCATCGCGGCCTGCGCCTCCGCGATCGAGGACGGCGTCTCGACGTAGCCGATCAGCAGGCCGTCGTCGCGGAGGAAGAGTGAGTAGTTGTGCCACCCGGTCTCGTGCAGGGCACGGAGCATGTCCGGCCAGACCGCGGCGTGCCGGGCCTTGTACTCCTCGATCCGGTCAGGCTTGACCTGGAGCTGGAAGCAGGCGCGAGGCATGACCGGGCCTTCCTTTTCGTGGGTGTGTTTCGACTTCCGGTGGTCGAGCTTGTCGAGACCCCCGCACCTGAGGCAGGCGCGGAAGTCACCGGTCTCGACACGCGGGTCACGGCTTCGCAAGCTCAGCCGTGCCGCTTGCTCGACCACCATCAGCGAGTCCGCTGGCGCGTCCTCGCTAAAAGTCGAAGTCGTCGATGTTGGACTTGTCGAAGACGAACGGGTCGCCGAGCAGCACGCTGCCGTCGGCGTCGACGGTGAACTCACCGAGCCGGCCGGCCTCGAAGGTGTCGCCCTCCTCGCCGGAGATGTCGCCGTCGACGAGCGCCTTGGCGGCGAACGCCGAGAGGTAGCCGAGGTCGCCCGGGTTCCACAGGGCGAACGCGGTGACGGTGCCGTCCTTGACGTACTCACGCATCTGGTTCGGCGTACCGAGGCCGGTCAGCGCGACCTTGCCCTTGAAGTCGGAGGTCGACAGGTAGCGCGCCGCAGCGGCGATGCCGACGGTGGTCGGCGAGATGATGCCCTTGAGGTTCGGGTGCGACTGCAGCAGCGCGGCGGTCTTGTCGAACGACGTCTGGTCGTCGTCGTCGCCGTAGACGGTGTCGACGAGCTCGATGTCGGGGTGGTTCGCGGCGAGCTCCTCCTCCATCATCTTGATCCACGCGTTCTGGTTGGTCGCGTTCGCCGCGGCCGACAGGATCGCGATCTCGCCGGCGTCGCCGATCTGCTCGGCGATCAGGTCGACCTGGGCCTTCGCGATGCCCTCGGCCGAGGCCTGGTTGACGAACAGGTCGCGGCACTCCGGGTTGGTGTCGGAGTCGAAGGTGACGACGGTGGTGCCGGCGTCACGCGCCTCGTTCAGCGCGTCGCAGATCGCCTCGGGGTCGTTGGCGGACACGACGAGGGCGTTCACGCCCTGCTGCGCGGCGGTGTTGATGAACTGGACCTGCGCGTCGGGCGACGCCGTGTCGGGGCCGACCTCGTCGAAGGTGCCGCCGAACTCGTCGACGGCCTCCTGGCCACCGGCACTGCTGGTGTCGAAGTAGGGGTTGCCGAGGTTCTTCGGCAGGAACGTCACGGTCGTGGCGTCGCCGCCGCCGTCACCGCCGCCGCCCTCGCTGCCGCCGTCGTCGTCACTGCCGCAGGCGGTCAGCGCCAGGCTGGCGACGAGCGTCACCGCAGCCAGGGCGGAGAGCCGCCGGTTCCGGATCTTCATGGTGCTCACCTTTCGTTGGTGCTTTCACTGGCAGCGGCCGTACGTCGGCGCTGGCCGTCTCCCGAGCCTGTTGTCGATCCACGCAGGGCTCCTCGGCCGCGCCGGGCCCACAGGGCGTGCGCCCAGCCGAGGAGGGTCGTGGAGATCACCGAGAGCACCAGCAGCGCTCCGATGACGATGTTGATCTTGTTGACCGTCTGGTTCTCCAGCCGCATCGAGCTGGAGATGACGCCGATGAGGACGACGCCCGCGATGACGCCGTGCAGGGCACCGCGGCCGCCGAAGATCGAGACGCCGCCGAGCAGCACCGCCGCGATCACCTGGAGCTCGAGCCCGTTGGCGTTGTCGCCCCGGGCGCTGCCGAAGCGCAGCGTGAAGTAGATGCCGGCGAAGGCGGACACGGCGCCGGCCATCACGAACAGCAGGAGCTTGGTGCGCTCGACGTCCACGCCGCTGAAGTGCGCGGCCTCGTCGTTGAGCCCGATCTCGTAGACACCGCGGCCGAAGTTCGAGAAGTGCAGCAGCCAGGTGAAGAGGACGAGCAGGACCACGAAGGGGATGAGGATCATCGGGTAGCTGGAGCCGTCGCCGAAGATCCGCTCCTTGGCCAGGTCGGTCCACTTGTCGGGGAAGTCGGTGATCGCCTTCGTGCCGAGCAGGCCCTGCGCGATGCCCCGGTAGAGCGCCAGCGTGCCGATGGTCACCGCGAGCGACGGCAGCCCGACGTACGCCACGAGGAAGCCGTTGAACGCGCCGCAGACCGCGCCCACCACGATCGCCGCCAGCGCCGCGGCGGGCAGCGACCAGCCGGCGTCGGCGTGCAGGACGCCGACCAGCGCGCTCGACAGGCCCATGACGCTCGCGACCGACAGGTCGATCTCGCCGGTGATGATCACGAGCGTCATCGGCAGCGCGATCAGCAGGATCGGGGCGATGTCGAGGAAGAGGTAGTAGAGCGTCAGCGGGCCGTCGAAGTTCGGCACGTTGCCGTAGGAGTAGAAGTACACCGCCACGAGCAGCGCGATCACCGCGAACTCGCGGGTCAGCAGCACCCGCCGCCACAGCGGCTTCGAGTACGCCGGGTAGGTGCGGGTCGCCGGGGCCTCCGGCCGGTCCAGGAGGGTGCTCATCTGGCGCTCCTCATCTCTTCGCGGGCGGCCACGAGCCGGCGTTCCTGACGTGCGGCGAACACCCGGTCGAGCACGACCGCGGCGATGATCAGCGCGCCGACGACGGCCCGCTGCCAGAAGTCCGAGATGCCGACCACGGGGAGCGCCCGATTGATCGTCACCAGCAGGAAGGCGCCGATGGCGGCGCCCCACACGGTGCCGGAGCCGCCGAAGATCGCGACGCCTCCGATGACCGCGGCGCCGACGGCCTGGAGCTCCATGCCGAGACCGGCGCCGGAGCTGACCGTGCCGTAGCGCGCGGCGTACACGACGCCGGCGAGCCCGGCCAGCGCGCCGCAGAGCACGAATGCACCGACGATGCGCCGGGTGACCGGGAGGCCGCAGAGCACGGCCGCGTCGGGGTCGGAGCCGATCGCGTAGAGCTCGCGACCGCCGCGGGCGGTGTAGAGGTAGTAGCCGACGGCCGCCAGCACCACCAGGCCGACGAGGGTCAGCACCGGGATGGTGAGGACGGTCTTCGTGCCGAGCGCGAGGAAGTCCTTGGGCATGTCGCCGGCGTTGATCCGGTCACTGCCGGCCCAGGTGAGGAAGATGCCGCGGTAGATGTAGAGCGTGCCGAGCGTGATGACCAGCGCCGGCACCTTGAAGAAGGCGACGAGTGCGCCGTTCACCAGGCCGAGCACGGCGCCGAAGAGCACGCCGAGCACGACCACCGCCACGATCGGCAGTCCGGGGTGGTCGCTGAAGAGCCGGCCGGTGAAGTACGCCGTGAGGCCGAGGATCGATCCGACGGACAGGTCGACGTTGCGGGTGATGATCACGACGGTCTGCCCGGCCGCGAGGATCAGCAGCAGCGCAGGGGTGAGCAGCAGGTCGCGCCAGCCGTCGCTGCTGAACAGGAAGCTCGGGCTCTTGATGGTGGTCAGCGCGATCACGAGGACGAGCACGGCCGCGACCGAGATCTCGCGGGAGCGCAGCAGGCCCCCGAGGATGCGCCGGGTCGGCGAGACCGCGCTCGGCTCGACGAGAAGGGTGTCGCTCATGCCGTCGCCTCCTCGACGACGAGGTCGCCGGTGTGGTGGATGGTGGCGGTGGCGGCGTGCATGACCGCCTCCGGCGTGGCCTCGTCCCGCGGGAGCTCCGCGGTGATGCGGCCCTCGCAGACGACGAGCACGCGGTCGGCCATGCCGAGCACCTCGGGGAGCTCGGACGAGATCATCAGGATCGCGAGTCCCTGGCCGGCAAGGTCGGAGAGGAGGCGGTGCACCTCGGCCTTGGTGCCGACGTCGATGCCGCGGGTGGGCTCGTCGATGATCAGCAGCCGCGGCTCGGTGGCCAGCCACTTGGCGAGCACGACCTTCTGCTGGTTGCCGCCGCTCATCGTGGTGGCGTGCATGTCCAGCGCGCTGGTCTTGACCTCGAGTCGTGCGGCCCACGGACCGGCGGCGCGGTTCTCGTCGCGGCTGGTGAGGATCCCGGCGTGGGTGAGCCCACGGCGGATCACGGCGGCGACGTTGCGCGCGACCGAGGCGTCGGTGACCAGGCCCTGCTTGCGCCGGTCCTCCGGGACGAACGCCATGCCGGCCCGGATCGCGGCCCGCGGCGAGCGCGCCGGCACCCGCTTGCCGGCCAGGCGCACCGAGCCTGCGTCGTACCTGTCGACGCCGAAGACGGCCCGGGCGATCTCGCTGCGGCCGGCGCCGACGAGGCCGGCCAGGCCGACGATCTCGCCCGCGCGGACCGAGAAGGAGACGTCGTGGAAGGTGCCCAGCGACGAGAGGCCGTCGACCTCGAGGACGACGTCGCCGATCTCGGCGGGGGTCTTCGGGAAGAGCTCGGCGACCTCGCGGCCGACCATCCGGGAGACGATCTGGGCGACGGAGGTGTCGGCGACCGCGTCGGTGGAGACGTACTCGCCGTCGCGCATCACGGTGACGGTGTCGCAGAGCTCGAAGACCTCGTCGAAACGGTGGGAGATGAAGACCAGCGCCCGGCCCTCGTCGCGCAGCCCGCGGGCGACGGCGAACAGCCGCTCGACCTCGACGCCGGAGAGCGCGGCGGTCGGCTCGTCCATGATCAGCACGCTCGCGTCGAGCGAGATCGCCTTGGCGATCTCGATGATCTGCTGGTCGGCGATCGAGAGCCCCTGGGCAGGGCGGCGCGGGTCGATGTGGACGCCCAGGCCGGCGAAGAGGCGCTCCGCCTCGGCGTACATCGCGGCGCGGTCGATGCGCCGTCCGCGGCCGAGCGGCTGGCGGCCCATGAAGATGTTCTCGGTGACCGAGAGGTCCGGGAAGAGGGTCGGCTCCTGGTAGATGACCGCGACCCCGGCCGCCTTGGACTCGGCGGTCGAGCCGAAGTCGACGTCCTCGCCGTGCAGACGGAGTACGCCGGAGTCGCGGCGGTGCACGCCGGCCACGATCTTCACCAGCGTCGACTTGCCCGCGCCGTTCTCACCGACGAGCGCGTGGATCGACCCGGGCCGGACCGCGAGGCTGCCGGAGCGCAGCGCGGCGACGGTGCCGAACGACTTCGCGACGTCGCGCAGCTCGAGGGCGATGTCCTCGGGCATCGGTGCTCCATTCGTGATTGAAAGGTTTCAAATCAGTTGCCGCCAACGTAGGTGACTGCCGTCACAGGCGTCAAGGACCTTGCAGGAATCTCTTGGTCACGGATTCGCAACTTCCGCTTCCCGCACCGCCGAACACGGCAGGGCCTACCCTGTGCCTTGATCGTTTCATCCGCCGACCGCACACCCGGGAGGGGTCGTGGCCCGCAGTGCCTCCGTCAAGGACGTCGCCGCCTCCGCCGGCGTGTCCCTCGGGACGGTCTCCAACGTGCTCAACCGTCCGGACCGGGTCAGCCCCGAGACGCGCGAGCGGGTGCTCCGGGCGATGGCCGAGCTCGGCTTCGTCCGCAACGAGTCGGCCCGCCAGCTCCGGGCCGGCACCAGCAGGACGCTGGCCTACGTGATGCTCGACGCCAGCAACCCCTTCTTCACCGACGTCGCGGCCGGCATCGACGCCGCCGCCGAGGCCGTCGACCTGTCGCTGGTGCTGTGCAACAGCCGCAACTCGGAGCACCGCGAGCTCTCGCACCTCGCCCTCCTCGAGCAGCAGCGCGTGCAGGGCATCCTGGTCACGCCGGTCGACCCCGACTCCCCCGCGCTCGACGAGGTGGCCCGGCGCGGCACCCCGGTCGTCGTCGTCGACCGCACCCGCGCCGACCAGTCCTTCTGCTCGGTCGCCGTCGACGACGTGCTCGGCGGGCGGCTGGCGGTCGAGCACCTCCTCGACCGCGGGCACACCCGCATCGCGTACGTCGGCGGCCCGCCCCACCTCGGCCAGGTCCGCGACCGGCTCCAGGGCGCGCGTGCCGCCTGGACCGCCGCCGGCCGCGCCGAGGACGAGCTGGTCGTGATCGAGACCGACGCGCTCACCGTCGCCGAGGGCCGCGAGGCCGGCGCGCGGCTCGCCGGGATCACGACCCGACGCCGTCCGACCGCGGTGTTCTGCGCGAACGACCTGCTCGCGCTCGGCCTGCTCCAGCATGCGATCTCGTCGGGCGTCCGCGTCCCGGAGGACCTGGCGATCGTCGGCTACGACGACATCGACTTCGCCGCTGCCGCCGCGGTCCCGCTGACCTCGGTGCGGCAGCCGCGGCAGCTGCTCGGCCGCACCGCCGCCGAGCTCCTCCTCGACGAGGCCACCAACACCGAGCACACGCACCGGCAGGTGCTCTTCACCCCCGAGCTCGTTGCCCGGGTCTCGACGATGGGCCAGGCAGGCGCGCGCACCGGCTGACCGTTGCGGCGCCGGGAGGGCTTCCCTCCCCCTCCGCTGGGTACCGCCCGGGCATGAGGAAGAGCCTGGCGATCCCGGCCGCCGCGCTCGGCGCGGTGGCGACCCACGACCTCCTGCAGAAGCGGCACGCGATCCTGCGCAACTTCCCGGTGATCGGCCACGCGCGCTACTGGCTGGAGCGCATCGGCCCCGAGCTGCGGCAGTACATCGTGGCGAGCAACGACGAGGAGCGGCCGTTCAGCCGCGACCAGCGGCGCTGGGTCTACGCGTCGGGGAAGCTCCAGAACAACTACTTCGGCTTCGGCACCGACAACGACCTCGAGCACGGCGAGGGCAACGTCATCGTCCACCACCGCACGTTCGGGCGCGCCCACCCGACCCACGGCGCGGTCGGACAGGAGGCGAGGCTGCCGTCGGCGAAGGTCCTCGGCGGACCGCGCGGCCGCCGGCACGCCTTCCGGCCGGAGTCGGTCGTCAACGTCTCCGGCATGAGCTTCGGGTCGCTGTCGGGCAACGCGATCGAGGCGATCAACCGGGGCGCCGCCGCGTCCGGTTGCCTGCACAACACGGGCGAGGGCGCGATCTCGCCGTACCACCGCCACGGCGCCGGCCTGATCTTCCAGATCGGTACGGCGTACTTCGGCTGCCGCGACGAGGACGGGCGGTTCAGTCTGCCGCGGCTGAAGGCGCTCGTCGAGCGCGAGCCGGTGAAGGCGCTGGAGATCAAGCTCAGCCAGGGCGCCAAGCCGGGCCTCGGCGGCGTGCTGCCCGGCCCGAAGGTCTCCCGCGAGATCGCCGAGACCCGCGGCGTGCCCGAGGGCGTCGACTGCCTGAGCCCGTCGCGGCACGCGGAGTTCGACGACGTCGACTCGATGCTCGACTTCGTCGAGCTCCTGGCCGCCGAGACCGGCCTGCCGGTCGGCATCAAGTCGGCCGTCGGCGACCTGGAGTTCTGGCAGGACCTCACCGACGCCATGGCCGCCGGCGACCGCGGCGTCGACTTCGTGACGATCGACGGCGGCGAGGGCGGCACCGGCGCCTCGCCGCTGATCTTCACCGACGCGGTGTCGCTGCCGTTCCGGCCCGGCTTCGCGCGCGTGTACGCCGAGTTCGCCCGCCGCGGCCTGCACGAGGACGTCACGTTCATCGGGTCGGGCAAGCTCGGCCTCCCCGACAACGCCGTCGTCGCGTTCGCGCTCGGAGCCGACCTGGTCAGCGTCGGGCGCGAGGCGATGCTGGCGGTCGGCTGCGTCCAGGCGCAGAAGTGCCACACCGGCGAGTGCCCCACCGGCGTCGCCACCCAGAACCCGTGGCTGGCTCGCGGCCTCGACCCGCACGAGAAGTCCGAGCGGGTCGCGAACTACGTGAAGACCCTGCGGCGCGACCTGCTCAAGGTCGCCGAGACCTGCGGCGTCGAGCACCCCGCGCTCATCGGACCGGAGAGCGTGGAGGTGCTCGACCAGCTCGCGCACGGGCGGCTGCTCGACGAGGTCTACGGCTACCAGCCGGGCTGGGGCTTCCCGTCCGCGACCGACCGGGAGGAGATCGCCCGGATCATGGCCGCGACCGAGGAGGACGAGACCCGCACCGAGGGCCCGCCTGAGACGGCCGAGGAAGGCGTCGCCGACGACCAGCACGCCGGCGAGGGAGGCGCCGAGGCGGTCGACGTCTGACCCGTCTCCGATCGTGGTCCTCGCGGCACTGTCGGAGCCGGGTGTCCGGGTCTACAGTGAGTTCACGACGACCGCCTCGTCCAGACCTCGGGCGGCGGCAGCTGATCAGCCTGGGATCTGCGATGGAAGTCTGGATGCGGGAGGTCGAGCTCCCACCCTCACCCCGTAGCGTGAGGCTCGCGCGCGACTTCGCGACGTCCGGGCTCCTGGAGCTGAGGCTGTTCCACCTCCTCGACGATGCCCGCCTGGTCGTGAGCGAGCTCGCGAGCAACGCGGTCCGCCACGCGCGGACGCCGTTCACGCTGCGCCTGGAGTCATACGCGGGCGACCTGTGGGTCAGCGTCCGCGACGGGTCGCCGCACCAGCCGACGCGGCCGGGCAGCATGAACACGCTCTCGGATCGCGGCCGCGGACTCCTGCTCGTCGAGGTGCTCAGCTCCGACTGGGGCGTCGCACCGCAGGCCGGTGGGGGCAAGTCCGTGTGGGCCCTCATGCGCACGGACCCGGACGGATCGGGGGATCTCTCGGGGGAGGGGAGCGTCGCGACGAGACGGCGACGCGACGCTCCTTCGTCCGTTCCCTGCCTGATGGCAGGGAGCGGACGCCCCCCGGTCGTCGTGCGGACGTACCGTGGCAGTCGTGACCACCCCGCCACCGGACGACACCTTCATCGACTCCCTCGTCGGCCGCCCACTCGACGAGGCGACCCGGATGGCGATCGACGGCGGCTGGCTGGTGCGGCCGTACGCTCCGGGCTCGCCGCTGACCATGGACTACCGCCTGGAGCGGGTGAACCTCGAGCACGAGGGTGACGTGGTGACCCGGGCCTGGGTCGGTTGAGCCCGCGCCTCAGCGCCGGTCGTTGAAGAACTCCTCCAGCAACGCCGCCGACTCGGCGGACCGCACCCCGCTGATCACCTCGGGCCGGTGGTTGAGTCGCCGGTCGCGCACGACGTCCCAGAGGCTGCCGACCGCGCCGGCCTTCGGATCCCAGGCGCCGAAGACGACCCGCGCGACCCGGCTGAGCACGGCGGCGCCGGCGCACATCGTGCAGGGCTCGAGGGTGACCACGAGCGTGTGACCGTCGAGCCGCCACTCGCCGCGGTCCCGGGCCGCCTCGCGCAGCGCGACCACCTCGGCGTGCCCGGTCGGGTCGTGGTCGGCCTCGCGCACGTTGCGGCCACGCCCGACCGGCGTACCGTCCGGGGCGAGCACGACGGCGCCGATCGGTACGTCGCCGGTCGCCAGCGCGGCGCGCGCCTCGTCGAGGGCGGCGCCCATCGCGCCGTCCCAGGGCCCTGCGTTCACGGGCGGGTGGTCACGCCGAGGTCAGGCCGACGGCGTCGTCGAAGAGCTCGCCGAAGCCGAGCTTGCGGGCCACGTCGGAGAGCATCTCGTCGGGGTAGAGGTCGACGTCGTCGAGCAGCACACCCATGTCCATGGCGTGCATCCCGAGGTCGCCGAGCAGGTCGAGGTCGCCGGCGGGGACCTGGTCGTCCTCGTCCTCGGGCGGGGGCAGGCCGAGGAAGTCGATCGCCGAGCTGGCGAGCTCCCACTCGTCCGCGGCGGTGATGTCGGACAGCAGCACCCGCGTGCTCGGGCCCGCGACCCGCACGATCACGAAGAAGTCCTCGTCGACGGCCACCATGCCGACGGCTCCCCCGTCGCCCGGGAACCGACGCAGTGCGTGGGACAGCGCGTCGACGTCCTCGATCACGTCGTGGGCGAGCTCCGCGACGGTCCAAGAACCTTCCTCGCGATAGGCCGCGAGGGCGAAGTCCACTGCCTCGATCTGGTCGGCCACGGCGCTCCTCCGTTCCCCCAAGGCTTCCGTCCACGACGTCGGTGCTTCCCAGAGTGGCAGACCGCGGGGTAGCGGCCAACCCCCTTTCGACTGGTAGCCACTAGGGTTCGGGGCATGCGCACGCACGTCGTCGACCACCCGTTGGTCGCCCACAAGCTCACCCACCTCCGCGACGAGCGCACCGACTCGCCGACCTTCCGACGGCTCGCCGACGAGCTCGTCACGCTGCTGGCCTACGAGGCGACGCGCGACGTCCGCGTCTCCCCCTCCGACATCGTCACCCCGGTGGCGCCGACGACGGGTGTCTCGCTGGCGACCCCGAAGCCGCTGGTGGTCCCGATCCTCCGCGCCGGCCTGGGCATGCTCGACGGGATGATGCGGCTGCTGCCGACGGCCGAGGTCGGCTTCCTCGGCATGATCCGCAACGAGGAGACGCTGGAGGCCTCGACGTACGCCGAGCGCCTGCCGGAGGACCTCTCCGGCCGCCAGTGCTACGTGCTCGACCCGATGCTCGCGACGGGCGGCACGCTCGCCGCGGCGATCAAGTTCCTCACCGATCGCGGCGCCGACCACATCACCGCGATCTGCCTGCTGGCCGCACCCGAGGGCTGCGCCCGCCTGTCGCAGGATCTCGACGGGCTCGACGTGCCCGTCACCGTCGTGACCGCTGCCATCGACGAGAAGCTCAACGACAAGGGCTACATCGTGCCCGGTCTGGGCGACGCGGGAGACCGGCTGTACGGCGTCGCCGGCTGAGCCTGGACCCACTCCGGAAAGCCGTGGGTTTGACGCGGCGATGGCGTGCCCATGATCACGCCATGACCGTTCTCGGGGGAGCAAGCCGTCCATCGCGCCGTCTGGCGCTGTCCGCCGTCGTCTCGCTCGTGGCGCCACTCGCCGTCGCCTGGGCGGCGACGCCCGCGGGCGCAGCGCCCGCCGACGTCCTGTGCCAGGGCAAGCCGTCGGACAAGATCGCCACCGCCGCGGGACAGACGATCGAGGGCACGCCCCAGCGCGACGTCCTCTCCGCGAACGGGTTCACCAGCGTCACGATCGTCGGACTCGAGGGCGACGACGTCCTGTGCGGCAGCCCGTCCGGCTCGGTGACGGCCCCGGCCGCGGTGCGCGGCGGCCCCGGCGCGGACGCGATCGAGGCAGGCCCCGGCGTACGCATCCACGGCGGCGACGGCAACGACTCCATCACCGGAGCGTCCGCGGTGATCCGCGGCGAGGGCGGCAACGACCAGATCCGGGCGTCCGGCGGCGGCGACACGTTCGCGTACGGCGACGAGGGCAACGACACCCTCGACTCCACCGGCGGCGACGGGCAGCACCTCTTCGGCAACGAGGGCGACGACACGCTGTCCGCACCCGGGGGCACCGGACACGTGCTCACCCCCGGCGCCGGCAACGACGCGGTCGCCGGCCAGCCGACCGCGATGCTCGACTACGACGGTCCCGAGCCGGTCACGTTCGACGTGGCGACGGGTACCGCGGTCGGGCAGGGCACCGACACGTTCACCGGCATCCGCCGCTTCGACGGCGGCACCGGCGCCGACGTCTTCCTGGGCACCGACGAGACCGAGTACTACGTCGGCGTCGACCTGCCCACCACCGGCACGCCCGGCGTCGACGCCGTCTGGAGCGCCGGTGGCGACGACCACCTGACCGTGGCGTACGGCGACGTCCACGCCGGCGCGGGTCGCGACTACGTGCGCATCCTCGGCGGCACGGCGGCCGGCAACTCCGGCAGGGACCTGATGGTCGCGTCGTTCCAGGGCACGCTCGACGGCGGCTCCGGCAAGGACGTGCTGCGCGGCGAGGTCGACCTCGCCACCAACGCGATCCCGGTCGGCGCCTTCGCGTTCTCCGGCGGCGAGGGCAAGGACCGGATCCGGCTGCCCTTCCCGGACGCTCCGGCCGGTGTGGCCGTCGCCGCCTGCGGCGCGCTGCCGACCTGCACGAGCACTGCCGACGGCGGTCCCGGCACCGACGTCCTCGACCTGCGCGCCGTCCACGGCACGACGAAGGCCAACCTCGCCGGGGCCGGGAAGGTCTCCTACCGGTTCGGCCAGTCGACGGCAGCGGACTTCGAGCGGGTGCAGGGCTCCAAGGGCAAGGACCGCATCCGCGGCAACGCCGCGGCCAACCGGCTCGACGGCAACGGCGGCAAGGACCGGCTGTGGGGCCGCGCCGGCCGTGACGTGCTGATCGGCGGCAAGGACCGCGACCGGCTCGTCGGCGGGCCGGGACGCGACATCACCAACGGTGGGCCCGGCCGCGACGCGTGCCGTGGCGGGTTGCGGCGCGCCTGCTGACGCGGGTCAGCCCCCGGGGAAGATCTGCACGGTGCCGGTCGCGACCAGGGCCAGCAGCACGAGCACCAGGATGCCGAGGACGGCGTAGACCCACTCCTTGCTCTCCCGGGTCTCGTCCGACTCGGGCGCGTCGTACCGGTGGCCGTCCTCGCGGGCGAGGCGCTCCTCGTCTTCGTCGGTCATGCGGGGTCCCCGACAAGTTGTGCGCGGAGCGAGCGCAGCGAGTGGAGCGTGCAACTTGGTGGGGTGCTCATGCCCGGTCCAACGAGGCAGGACCCGGAACGTCCCGTCAGGGTCGCGTCACAGGGACTTGACGGCGCTGAGGAGCTTGCCGAGCGAGTCCTTCGCGTCGCCGAAGAGCAGCGTGGTCTTCGGGTCGAAGAGCAGCTCGTTCTCGATGCCGGCGAAGCCCGGGCGCATCGACCGCTTCATGAAGACGATCTGCTTCGCCTCGTCGGCGTTGAGGATCGGCATGCCGTAGATCGGCGCGCCGGGCGTGGTCTTCGCGGCGGGGTTGACGACGTCGTTGGCGCCGACCACGAGCACGACGTCGGTGTGCTTGAACTCGCCGTTGATGTGGTCCATCTCGATGAGCTGCTCGTAGGGCACCTGCGCCTCGGCCAGCAGCACGTTCATGTGCCCGGGCATCCGGCCCGCGACGGGGTGGATCGCGTAGTCGACGTGGGTGCCGCGCTCGCCGAGCACGTCGACCAGCTCGCGCAGCGTGTGCTGGGCCTGGGCGACGGCGAGGCCGTAGCCGGGGACGATGATCACGCGGTCGGCGTACCCGAGCAGGATCGCGACGTCCTCGGGCCCCGCGGACCTCACCGGCCGGTCGGAGGCCTCGCCGGCGCCGAGCGTCGAGCCGCCCTTGAGCGCGCCGAAGAGGATGTTGGAGACCGAGCGGCCCATCGCGCGCGCCATCAGCAGGGTCAGGTAGGTACCGGAGGCCCCGACCAGGGTGCCGGCGACCAGCAGCACGACGTTCGAGAGCACGTAGCCGCCCGCCGCCACGGTGAGGCCGGTGAACGCGTTGAGCAGCGAGATCACGATCGGTACGTCGGCGCCGCCCACCGGCAGCACCAGCAGCACGCCGACCAGCAGGCCGAGCAGCGCCAGGAGGACGCCGATCGTCACGGCCGGGCCGGTGACGGTGATGACGCCGAGCACGATCGAGGCGATGCCCGCCGCGCCGAAGACGATCGGGAGGCCGGGGAAGACCACCGGTCGCGAGGTCATCAGCTCCTGCAGCTTGGCGAAGGTGATGATCGAGCCGGAGAACGACACGGACCCGACGAGGATCGTGAAGGCCGTCGCGGCGAACGTGAACCACCCGATCGATCCCGGGGAGGCGTCCTCGTGGGGCACCATCTCCTGGAGCTCGAGGAGCGCCACCAACGCGGCGGCGCCGCCGCCGACGCCGTTGAAGAGCGCCACCATCTGCGGCATCTGCGTCATCTGGACCTTGCGGGCCCCGACGACGCCGCCGGCCGTGCCGACCGCGATCGCCGCGATCATCAGCGGCACGTGGTCCATGTCGAGGTAGATGAACGGCACGATCACCGCGACCACGGCGGCGGCCGCACCGATCAGGTTGCCCACCCGCGCGGTCTTCGGACCGGAGAGGCCCTTGAGCGCGAGGATGAAGCAGACCGCACAGGCGAGGTAGACCAGCTGCACCCAGGTCGGCATCAGGCGGCCTCTCCCTTGCTCTCGACCGGGGCGGGCTTCTTCCTGCGCGTGAACATCTGCAGCATCCGGTCGGTCACCACGAACCCGCCGACCATGTTGACCGCCGCGAGCACGATCGCGATCAGCCCGACGACGAGCGCGCCGTTGTTGTCGGTCGTGCCGGTCACCAGCACCGCGCCGAGCAGGATGATGCCGTGGATGGCGTTGGCGCCGGACATCAGCGGGGTGTGCAGCGTCGAGGAGACCTTCGAGATCACCTCGATGCCGACGAACACGCTGAGCACGAAGATCGTCAGCCAGACGACTGCCTCGTCCATGGTCACTCCCCTTCCAGCGCGATGCGCGTCGGCTCATGGCGGATCGCACTGTCGTGCGTGACGCACGACCCCGCGACGATCTCGTCGTCGAAGTCGGGCGCGAACCTGCCGCCCTCGCCCGACTCCCCCGCACCGGAGGCGGTCATCAGCTGCACGATGTTGACGATGTTCTGGGCGTAGAGCTTCGAGGCCGGACCGGGCATCTGCGAGGGCACGTTGCTGCCGCCCCAGACCTGCGCGTTGCCGATGCGCACGACCTCACCCGGCTCCGACCCCTCGACGTTGCCGCCGCTCTCGGCGGCCAGGTCGACCACGACCGAGCCGGGCTTCATCTGCTCGACCATCGCCGCGGTCACCAGCAGCGGCGCCGCGCGCCCGGGCACCGCGGCGGTGGTGATCAGCGCGTCAGCGGCCGCGACGTACGGCGTGAGCCGCTCCATCTGCAGCGCCGCGCGCTCCTCGGTCATCTCGCGGGCGTACCCGCCCGCCCCGTCGAGCGTGTCGAGCTCGAGGTCGATCGCCTGCGCGCCCATCGACCGGATCTCCTCCGCCGCGGCCGCCCGGACGTCGTACGCCCTGACGACCGCGCCGAGCCGCTTGGCCGTCGCGATCGCCTGGAGCCCGGCGACGCCCGCGCCGAGCACCACGACCTCGGCGGGCGGGACGGTGCCGGCGGCCGTCATGTTCAGGGGGAAGAAGCGGCGCAGCATCCCGGCCGCGACGATCGCGCAGCGGTAGCCGGCCACCAGCGCCTGCGACGAGAGCGCGTCCATCGACTGCGCCCGCGAGATGCGCGGCACCAGCTCCAACGCGAACGACGTCACCCCGGCGTCACGCAGCGCCCTCACGACGTCCGGCTCCTGGCCGGTCGGCAGGAACGAGATCGTCGCGGTGCCGCCGTCGAGCCGCCGGACCTGGTCGATGCGCAGCGGCTGCACCGACACGACCACGTCGGCCCGGTCGATGGCGCTGCCCTCGATCGTGGCGCCGGCCTCGACGTACTCGTCGTCGGGGATCAGCGCACGCAGGCCGGCGTCGGGCTCGACGGCGACGTCGTAGCCCAGTCCGGTCAGCTTGCCGACCAGCTCCGGGACCATCGCGACGCGGGTCTCGCCCTCACGGGTCTCTCTCGCCACAGCGATCTTCACGCGTGGCAACCTAGGGCAGATCGGCCACGCCGAACAGGGCCCTGTGAGGCGTCACACCCCGGGCGCGAGGTCGAACTCGCCGATCTCCTCGTAACGCGGACGCCCGCGCGGCCCCTCTCCGAGGTACGACGCGACGAGGGTGATCCGGTCGGCGGTCCAGCGCGGTCCGGCGTACCCGTCGAGCAGCCGCACCCAGTCGCTGACCTCGCTCGGGTGGCCGATCCGGGCGACGGTCAGGTGCGGCCTGAAGCGCTGCCCGTCGACGTCGATCCCGGCCCGGCCGGCGGCCGCCCGGCAGCCGGTGGCGAGCCGGTCGAGCTCGGTGCGGCCGGTGTCGTCGAGGTCGAGGCCGGCCCACAGCACGCGCGCGCGGCCGGCGTTCGGGAAGGCGCCGCCACCGGCGATCGCGGTCTCGAACGACGTACGCCGGGCCGCCGCGCGCGCCAGCCGCTCGGCCAGGTCGTCGAGGCGGCGCTCCTCGACGGCGGCCAGGAAGGCCAGCGTGACGTGGAGCTGCTCGCTGCCGGCCCACCGGAAGGGCGCGGCCGCGCGTCGGGGCTCGAGGAACTCCTCGAGGTCGTCGACCGCCTCGGTGGGCGGCACGAGGGCCGCGAACATCCGCAGCGCGCCGGACGTCATCCGACCTGAGTACCGAGCGCGGACCCGATGCAGTAGGTGACGGTCATCGCGAACAACCCGCCCGCTACGGTGCGGGCCACGGCTCGACTCGGCCGGGCGTAGCCGAGGCGGGCGCTCACCACGCCGGTCAGCGCCAACGCGAGGATCACGGCGACGACCGTCGGCCACAGCCGGACCTCGTCCGACCCCAGGGTCATCGTCAGGAGCGGGAGCAGCGCCCCGATCGTGAAGGCCAGCATCGACGCCCACGCGGCGTGCCACGGGCTCGTGATGTCGTGGGGATCGATCCCGAGCTCGGCCTCGGCGTGCGCGCCGAGCGCGTCCTTCCTCGTCAGCGCCTCGGCGACCTCCCGGGCGAGCTCCTCGTCGAGGCCCTTCTCGACGTAGATCCCGGTGAGCTCCTCGAGCTCCTCCTCGGGCATGTCGCGCAGCTCCTGGCGCTCCTTGGCGAGCAGCGCCAGCTCGGAGTCGCGCTGCGTGCTCACCGAGACGTACTCGCCCGCGCCCATGCTCATCGCGCCCGCGGCCATCCCGGCGACGCCGGCGATCACGACCGCGCTGCGGTCGCTCGTCGCACCGACCGCTCCGATGAGGATGCCGGCCGTCGAGACGATGCCGTCGTTGGCGCCGAGCACGGCGGCGCGCAGCCAGTTGAGGCGGTTGTTGAGGCCGTCCACGCGGTGCGGCTCGTCCGGGTGGGTGCCGGCGGGGAGGTCGCCGTCGCTCAGCGCGGTCATGCCTCGATCCTTCGCCTGTGCGCCGACGCTCGCAAGCAAGGATTGCCTGCGCTCACCGGTCGGCGGCGTCCACCCGGTGCGGCATCAGCGCGCCGACGGCGAGCAGCGCAACGGCGACGACCGCGGACGCGACGAAGACCTGGTGGATCGCCGGGTCGAGGACGTCCGCGGTCAGGCTCGAGACGTCGGGTACGCCGCGGCCCAGCCGGCTCGCGACCTCGTGGTTGACGATCGCGCCGAACACCGCGACACCGAGCGCACTGCCCACCGAGCGCGCGAACATCGTCGAGCCGGTCGCGACGCCGCGGTGCTCCCACGTGACGGAGCTCTGCGCCGCGATGACGGACGGGCTCGCGAACAGCCCGAAGCCGAGCCCCATCACGAAGCACGGCAGCGCGAGCATCACGATCGGGCTGTCCGGGCCGATCAGCAGGAGCAGCGCGGCGCCGACCGCACCGATGGCGCCGCCGATCAGCATCGTCCACCGGAAGCCGACGGTCAGGTAGAGGCGGCCGGAGTTCGACGCCGCGATCGGCCAGCCCAGCGTCATCGCCGCGACGGCGAACCCCGCCGCGACCGCGCCGTACCCCAGCACGCTCTGCGCGTAGAGCGGGATGTACGACGTGAGTCCCATCATCAGCACGCCGACGACCAGCGACGCCGCCATCGCCGCGACCACCACGCGGTGGCGGAAGAGCCAGAGCGGCAGCACCGGCTCGGCGGCCCGGCGCTCGACGAGCACGAACGCGCCGAGCAGCACGGCGGCGCCGGAGAAGAGCGCGATGCTGACCGTCGAGGTCCAGGCCCAGCGCACGCCGCCCTCGAGCAGCGCGAGCAGGAGCAGCACGCCGCCCGCGGTGAGCAGCACGGAGCCGGCGCGGTCGATGCGGTGGGAACGGCGCTCCACCTGCTCGTGGAAGTTGCGCCAGATCATCGCCATGGCCAGCAGCCCGAGCGGGAGGTTGATGAGGAAGATCCACCGCCACGAGGCGTAGTCGGCGAAGACGCCGCCGAGCGTCGGGCCGACGACCGACGACGCGGCCCACACGCTCGCGACGTACCCCTGGACCTTGGCGCGCTCGGCGAGCGTGTAGATGTCCCCGACGATCGTCATGCACATCGGCTGCACGGCCCCGGCGCCCAGGCCCTGGACGGCACGGGCCGCGATCAGCGCGCCCATGCCCCACGCCACGCCGCACAGCAGCGAGCCCAGCAGGAAGAGCCCGATCCCGACGAGCATCACCGGCTTGCGGCCGTACTGGTCCGCGAGCTTCGCGTAGACCGGGACGGTGACCGCCTGCGCCAGCAGGTAGACCGAGAACAGCCACGGGAACTGCGTGAAGCCGCCGAGGTCCTCCACGATCGCGGGCACCGCGGTCGCGAGGATCGTCGAGTCGATCGCCACCAGGCCGATGCTCAGCATCACCGCGAGCAGGACGGGACCACGCTCGCTGCGCAGCCCGACGCTGGCGCGGGAGACCTCGGGCATCGTCACGTAGAGACCCAACCACGTGGCGCCGCCCTTGTTCCCCGGGGTTTCATCGGGTGCGATGAGTGGGTACCTCGGACTCGTTGAGCCGCGGTGGACCAGGGAAGGACACAACGACGTGGAGACCTGGCCCGGGCAGGCGTACCCCTTGGGCGCGACGTTCGACGGGAGCGGCACGAACTTCGCGCTGTTCAGCGAGGTGGCCGAGCGCGTCGAGCTGTGCCTGTTCGACGCCGACGGCACCGAGACCCGTGTCGAGCTGACCGAGGTCGACGCCTTCGTCTGGCACTGCTACCTGCCGACGGTGCAGCCCGGGCAGCGGTACGGCTACCGCGTGCACGGCCCCTGGGACCCCGCCGAGGGCCTGCGCTGCAACCCCCACAAGCTCCTGCTCGACCCCTACGCCAAGGCCACGGCCCGCGAGATCGACTGGGACCAGTCCCTCTTCTCCTACGACTTCGGCGACGCCGAGGACAGCGACGACCGCAACGACGAGGACTCCGCGCCGCACATGACGCACGGCGTGGTCATCAACCCGTTCTTCGACTGGGAGGGCGACCGCCGGCTCGACTACCCGTACAACGAGACCGTCATCTACGAGGCGCACGTCAAGGGGCTGACGCAGCTGCACCCCGACGTACCCGAGGACCTGCGGGGCACGTACGCCGGCGTGGCCCACCCGGCGGTCACCGAGCACCTCACCAAGCTCGGCGTCACCGCGATCGAGCTGATGCCGGTGCACCAGTTCATCCAGGACAGCACGCTGCTCGACCAGGGGCTCCGCAACTACTGGGGCTACAACACCCTCGCCTTCCTCGCCCCCCACGCCGATTACTCCTCGGCGGCGCGCGACGAGCAGGGCCTGGGCCAGCAGGTCCAGGAGTTCAAGTCGATGGTCAAGGAGCTGCACGCCGCCGGCATCGAGGTCATCCTCGACGTGGTCTACAACCACACCGCGGAGGGCAACCACCTCGGCCCCACGCTGAGCTTCCGGGGCATCGACAACGCGGCGTACTACCGGCTGGTCGAGGACGACAAGCGCTACTACATGGACTACACGGGGACCGGCAACACCCTCAACGTCCGGCACCCGCACTCGCTCCAGCTGCTCATGGACTCGCTGCGCTACTGGGTCACCGAGATGCACGTCGACGGCTTCCGCTTCGACCTCGCGTCGGCCCTGGCCCGCGAGTTCTACGACGTCGACCGGCTCTCGACGTTCTTCGAGCTCGTGCAGCAGGACCCGGTCGTCAGCCAGGTCAAGCTGATCGCGGAGCCGTGGGACATCGGGCCTGGTGGCTACCAGGTCGGTGGCTTCCCGCCGCAGTGGACGGAGTGGAACGGCAAGTACCGCGACACCGTCCGCGACTTCTGGCGCGGCGAGCCGTCGCTGGGCGAGTTCGCCTCCCGCCTCGCGGGCTCCTCCGACCTCTACGAGCACTCCGGCCGGCGGCCGGTCGCCTCGATCAACTTCGTCACCGCCCACGACGGCTTCCCGATGCGCGACCTCGTGTCGTACGACGAGAAGCACAACGACGCCAACGGCGAGGACAACAACGACGGCGAGAGCCACAACCGCTCGTGGAACCACGGCGTGGAGGGCCCCACCGACGACCCCGACATCCTGGCCGCGCGGGCGCGCTCGCAGCGCAACTTCCTGGCCACCCTGCTCCTGAGCCAGGGCGTCCCGATGATCCTGCACGGCGACGAGCTCGGCCGCACCCAGCAGGGCAACAACAACACCTACGCCCAGGACAACGAGCTGTCGTGGGTGCACTGGGACGACGCGGACCGTCCCCTCGTCGAGTTCACCGCGGCCGTGGCGCGGCTGCGACGCGACCACCCGACGTTCCGCCGCAAGCGCTTCTTCACGGGTGGCACCGTCCGGGTGCCGGCGGGCGGCGACGGCGACCGGCTCAACGACATCGTCTGGCTGCACCTCGGCGGCCGGCCGATGGAGGACGACGACTGGTCCGACGGGGCGCAGGCGCTGGGCATGTACCTCAACGGCCACGGCATCTCCGGCGTCGACGACCGCGGACAGCAGATCGTCGACGACCACTTCCTGCTCTACTTCAACGCCGACGGCGAGGCGACGGTGACGCTGCCGCCCGACGAGTACGCCGACGCCTGGGACGTCGTGATCGACACCGGCGGGTCGGCCGACGAGGACGGCACGTTCGAGGCGGGTGCCACGTTCACGATCCCGCACCGCAGCATGGTGGTGCTGCGCGAGCACCGCGAGCCGGAGGTCGAGCCCGACCTGTCGGTCGCGGCGTCGGTCGCGCAGGCGCAGAGGGGCTGAGTGCCATGGCGGACCCGGCCTCGACACACCGGTCGCGACCTCGTCCCTCGGTCGCGCGGTTCGCTCGACCACCATCAGCGGGTCCGCTGTCGCGTCCCCGCTCGACGTACCGCCTCCAGATCACTCCCGACTTCGACCTGTTCGAGGCCGCCCGCCGGCTGCCGTACCTGCACGACCTCGGCGCCGACTGGGTCTACCTCTCGCCGATCCTGGCGTCCGAGCCCGGCAGCCAGCACGGGTACGACGTGGTCGCGTTCGACCACGTCGACCCACAGCGCGGCGGCGCCGAGGGCCTCGCGGCGCTATCGACCGAGGCGCGGCGACTGGGCATGGGGGTGCTCGTCGACATCGTGCCCAACCACGTCGGCGTCGCGACGCCGGCCGAGGACCCGTGGTGGTGGGACGTGCTGCGGCTGGGCCGCGGGTCCGACCGCGCGACGGCGTTCGACGTCGACTGGGCGGCGGGGGACGGCAAGATCCTGATCCCGGTCGTCGGCGACGGCGACGAGGCGGCGATCGAGGTGCGGGACGGTCACCTCCGCTACCACGACCACCGGTTCCCCCTCGCGCCCGGCACCACGACGCACGACGAGCAGCACTACCGCCTCGTCAACTGGCACGAGGCCGACGACAACCTCAACTACCGGCGCTTCTTCGCGGTCAACACGCTCGCCGCCGTACGCGTCGAGGATCCGGAGGTCTTCGCCGAGACGCACGTCGAGATCCGGCGGTGGTTCGAGGAGGGGCTCGTCGACGGGCTCCGCGTCGACCACCCCGACGGCCTCCGCGACCCGAGGCGCTACCTCGAGGACCTCGCCGCCCTCACCGGGGACGCCTACGTGCTCGTCGAGAAGATCCTCGAGCCCGGCGAGGCGCTGCCGATCTCCTGGGCCACCTCCGGGACGACGGGGTACGACGCGCTCGGGCTCGTCGACCGCGTCCTCACCGACCCGGCGGGAGAAGCGCCGCTGGACGCGCTGGAGACCCGGCTGCGGGGGGCGCCCGTGGACTGGGAGCGGATGGTCCACGACAACAAGCGCGCCGTCGCCGACGGCATCCTGCACTCCGAGGTCCGGCGCATCGCCCGCGAGGTGCTCTACCTGACCGACGACGCGACCGTGGAGTCCGTCGAGGACGCGATCGCCGAGCTGCTCGCGTGCTTCCCGGTCTACCGCTCCTACCTGCCCGAGGGACGCGAGCACCTCGACGAGGCGTTCACCTGCGCCCGTGCGTGGCGACCCGACCTCGCCACGACGTACGCCGTCCTCGAGCCGCTCCTCTCCGACGAGTGGACCCAACCCGCCCGGCGGTTCCAGCAGACGTCGGGGATGGTCATGGCGAAGGGCGTCGAGGACTGCTCGTTCTACCGCTGGTCGCGGCTCACCTCGCTCAACGAGGTCGGCGGCGACCCGTCGTCGTTCGCGATCGACGTCGAGGACTTCCACCGCGCGATGACGGTCCGGCAGCGGGACTGGCCGCACGCCATGACGACGCTGTCGACCCACGACACCAAGCGCGGCGAGGACGTGCGCTCCCGCATCACGGTGCTCGCCGAGCTGCCCGACGTCTGGTCGGCCGCGCTCGAGGAGCTGCTCCGGCTGGCGCCGGTGCCGGACCCGGGCTTCGGGGCGCTGCTCTGGCAGGCGGTCATCGGCGCGTGGCCGGCCTCCGCCGGCCGCCTGCACGGGTACGCCGAGAAGGCGATGCGCGAGGCCGGCGACCGCACGACCTGGACCGAGCCCGACGAGGCCTACGAGTCGGCCGTGCACGCAGCCGTCGACGCCGTCTTCACCTCGCCGGAGGTCCAGCGGGTGCTGACCGAGCTCTCCACCCACCTCGACGAGCCCGGCCGGTCCAACTCGCTGGCCGCGAAGCTCGTCGCGCTCACCATGCCCGGGGCGCCCGACGTCTACCAGGGCAGCGAGCTGTGGGAGACCTCGCTCGTCGACCCCGACAACCGGCGACCGGTCGACTTCGACCACCGCGCGGCCGTGCTCGCCGGCGCGGCCGACGACGACGCCGTCACCAAGCTGCACGTCACCTGCTCGGCCCTCACCCTGCGCCGCGAGCGGCCCGGGCTGTTCACGTCGTACGCCCCGGTGTCTGCCTCCGGCTCCGCGGCGCGGCACGTGCTCGCCTTCGACCGCGGCGGCGCGGTCACCGTCGCGACCCGGCTGCCGGTCGGCCTCGGCCTGGCCGGTGGCTGGGGAGACACGACGCTCGACCTGCCCGCCGGCCGGTGGCACGACGTGCTGACCGGCGCCGGCACCGACGGTCGCCTGGTCGGGCTGCTCGCCACCCACCCCGTCGCACTCCTCGTCCGGGAGGACTGACATGCCCCGTGGACCCTTCGACGTCTGGGCGCCGCACGCCGAGCGGCTCCGCCTGTCGGTGGGCGATGAGACCGTCGAGATGGTGAAGGGCGCCGGCGACTGGTGGGCGCCGGCCACGCAGACCCCCGACATCCGGGAAGGAGGGGTCGACTACGGATACCTGATCGACGACTCGGACACGCCGCGACCCGACCCGCGCTCGCGGCGTCAGCCGGCGGGCGTCCACCAGCGCTCGCGAACCCACGACCCGCGCGCGTTCGCGTGGACCGACAGCGCGTGGACCGGCCGGCAGCTCGCCGGCTCGGTGGTCTACGAGCTGCACATCGGGACCTTCACCCCCGAGGGCACCTTCGACGCCGCGCTCGGCAGGCTCGACCACCTGCTCGGGATCGGCGTCGACCTGGTCGAGGTGATGCCGGTCAACGCGTTCAACGGCACCCACAACTGGGGGTACGACGGCGTCGGCTGGTTCGCCGTGCACGAGGGGTACGGCGGCCCGGACGGCTACCAGCGGTTCGTCGACGGCTGCCACGGCGCGGGACTCGGCGTGGTCCAGGACGTCGTCCACAACCACCTGGGGCCGTCGGGCAACTACCTGCCGGAGTTCGGGCCGTATCTCAAGGAGGGCACAAACACCTGGGGCGACCTGGTCAACCTCGACGGCGAGGGGTCCGCCGAGGTGCGGCGCTACATCCTCGACAACGTGCGGATGTGGTTCGAGGACTACCACGTCGACGGCCTGCGGCTCGACGCGGTGCACGCGCTCAGCGACTCCTCGGCGGCGCACCTGCTCGAGGAGATGGCGATCGAGGTCGCGGCTCTCTCCGCCCACCAGCGGCGCCCCCTCACGCTGATCGCGGAGTCCGACCTCAACGACCCGCTGCTGATCAGGCCGCGGGAGGCCGGCGGCTACGGCCTGGACGCCCAGTGGAGCGACGACTTCCACCACGCCGTCCACGTCGCGATCACCCGTGAGACGGCCGGCTACTACGCCGACTTCGAGCCGCTGTCGGCGCTGGTGAAGGTCTGCGAGCGCGGGTTCTTCCACGACGGCACGTTCTCGTCGTTCCGCGGCCGCGCCCACGGCCACGCGATCGACACGGCGACGACGCCGACCTGGCGGCTGGTGGTGTGCAGCCAGAACCACGACCAGATCGGCAACCGCGCCCGGGGCGACCGGGTGACCGAGGTGCTCGACGACGACCAGCTGGGCTGCGCGGCGATGCTGACGCTCCTGGGCCCGTTCACGCCGATGCTCTTCATGGGCGAGGAGTGGGCGGCGTCGACGCCGTTCCAGTTCTTCACCTCGCACCCCGAGCCGGAGCTGGGGCGCGCCACGGCGGAGGGCCGGATCGCGGAGTTCGAGCGGATGGGCTGGGACCCCGCGGTGGTCCCGGACCCGCAGGACCCGGCGACGTTCGAGCGGTCGAAGCTGGACTGGGCAGAGCCCGGCCACGGGCGCCACGCCCGCCTGCTCGAGCTCTACCGACGGCTGGGCAGGCTGCGCCGGGAGCTCCCCGACGCCACCGACCCGTCCTTCGGATCGGTGGCGTGCGCCGCCGACGTGGAGCGGCGGCTGTTCACGATGTGGCGCGGGGACCTGCTGGTCGCGCTCAACCTCGGCGACCGTCCGGTCGACCTGGACGCGCACGGCGAGCTGCTCGTCGAGACCGGTGGCGGCGCGGAGCTGGTGGGCGGGAGGCTGCGCCTCCCGCCCCACGTCGGCGCGGTGGTCAGCCCACGGAGTTGAGGTCGATCGACTCGCCCTTGCCGGGCTCCTCGACGGTGACCTCCTCGTCGAACTCGCCGAAGGTCACCGAGCCGGGCTCGTCGCCGTCGGTCTGCTCGACCTTGACGAGGTAGTGCGGGTCGTCGACCAGCACGTAGCCGGTGGACGCGCCGTCCTCGCCCGTGCCCTCGACCGCCAGCACCTCCTGGCCGTCGATCTCCTCGGAGCCGGTGTTCTCGTACTCCGTGTCGTCGTCGTCGTCGATCAGCTCGCCGAGCAGCTCGTCGAGGTCGCACAGCTCGGCGAAGCCGTCCTCGCTGGCCGGCACGACGACCCACTTGTCGCCGACCACGGCCATGACCTGTTCGGCGCTGTCGCCGGCGAAGGACTTCCAGAAGGCCTCGTCGGGCTTCATCCAGACCGACCCGCCGGTCCCGAGCAGCTCGGTGGTGCCCCCACCGAAGCCGATGGTGCCGGTGCAGTCGGCGTCGGTGTTGAGCTGCATGTCGAGCTCGATCTCCTGGCCGTCGGTCGTGACGGACCCGGAGACGCGCACCGCCTTCAGGCCCTCCATGTCCTTCTTGGCCTGCGCGACGATCTCGTCTGCCGACTGCCCCTCGAAGTCCTCGCCACCGCCGCCCCCGTCGTCCCCGCCGCAACCCGTCAGCGCTGCTGCCGTGAGTGCGAGTGCCGCCAGTCCCGTGCCCGCCTTCTTCGTCATGGCGGGCACCCTTCCCCCGCGCTCACCGGTCCACACCCGCGACGGATCACCTCACACCGGCGACCTCGGGCGCAGGCTCCGGCGACGCCGCCGTCTCGCGGTAGCCGTGCCGCTCCCACCAGCGCGCGAGCGGACCCGGTGCGTACCAGTTCCAGCGGCCGAGGAGCTTCATCGTGGCGGGTACCAGGACGGCGCGCACGATGGTCGCGTCGATCAGCAGCGCCACCAGCATGCCGATGCCGAGCATCTTCATGAAGACGATCCCGGACAGGCCGAACGCACCGATCACGACCGCCAGCAGCAGCGCGGCACTGGTGATGATCCGGCCGGTCTTCTGGACGCCGGCGACCACCGCCGCGTCGTTGCGACGGCCCGGATCCGGCTCGGTGAGCCGCGTGGCGTCCCACTGCTCGCGGATGCGCGAGAGCAGGAAGACCTCGTAGTCCATCGACAGGCCGAAGAGGATCGCGAGCATCAGGATCGGCATCGTCGCGTCGAGGTAGCCCGGCGCGACGAAGCCCAGCCGGTCGGCCAGGTGTCCGTCGGAGAAGATCCAGGTGACGACGCCGAAGGAGGCGGTGATCGACACCAGGTTCATCACGACCGCCTTGACCGGCAGCACCACCGACCCGAAGGCCAGGAACAGCAGGGCCAGCATCACGACGACGACGATCAGCCCCATCCAGGGCAGGTGCGAGCCGACCGACGAGATCAGGTCGACGGTGTCGGCGGTGTTGCCGCCCACGAGCACCGTGCCCGACTGCGGCTCGATCTCGCGCAGCGTCTGCACGATGTCCTGCGACCGCTCGGACTGGCCGTTGCTCTCCCACGTCGCCCGCAGCAGCGTGGTGTCACCGGACTCGTCGACCGGCGTGACGTCGACGATGCCGTCGGTCTGCTCGACGTCGTCCACGTACGCCGCGACGTCCCGCTCGGTCGTGCCCTCCAGCAGCAGGTTCGCGGTCGAGGTCTCGGCCCCGAACTCCTCGTTGAGCAGCACCTGCGACTGGTGGGCGGGCGCGTCCTCGGGCAGCACCCGGTGGTCGACGCTGCCCCAGCGGGCGCCGAGGAAGGGCGACGCGATCACCAGCAGCGCGGCCACGGTCACGACGATCACGAGGACCGGACGCCGCATGACAGCGCCGGCCAGCCGGGCCCAGCGGCCGTGCTCGTCGGCACCGGCGACCGCCCGGTGGCGGCGCCAGGGCATCCGGCCGGCGTCGATCCGGCGCCCGAGCAGGCGCAGCGTGGCGGGCAGGATCGTCAGCGCGGCGATCATGGCGACCAGGACGGCCGCGATGCCGCCGTACCCCATGCTCTTCAGGAACGCCTGCGGGAAGATCAGCAGGCTCGCCAGCGCCGCCGCGACGGTCAGGCCGGAGAACATCACGGTGCGACCGGCGGTCGCCATGGTCCGTCGGATCGCGATCGCCGAGGCGTCGGGGTGGTCGGCCGGCAGCAGCGCGAGCTCCTCGCGGAACCGGCTGACGACGAAGAGCGCGTAGTCGATGGCGAGGCCGATGCCGAGCAGCGAGATCACGTTGACCGCGAAGACCGACACCTCGGTGACCGTCGTCAGCAGGCGTACGACGGCGAGGGCGCCGACCATGGCGACCACGCCGACCATCGCGGGCATGGTCGCGGCGACGAGGCTGCCGAAGATCAGCAGCGCCAGCAGGATCACGAGGGGCATCGAGATGAGCTCGGCCCGCTCGAGGTCCTCGGAGGTGATCTCGTTGACGTCGTCGTACACCGCGAACGGGCCGGCGAGGTGGGTGTCCACGCCCTCGGCGTCGAGCGTCGGCTCGACCTCGTCGTAGTTGGTGAGGTAGTCGTCCTGGCTCTCGCCCGCGAGCGAGATCAGCACCTGCGCGGCG
This sequence comes from Nocardioides sp. GCM10030259, assembly GCF_042666375.1. Taxonomy (NCBI): domain Bacteria; kingdom Bacillati; phylum Actinomycetota; class Actinomycetes; order Propionibacteriales; family Nocardioidaceae; genus Nocardioides; species Nocardioides sp. GCM10030259. The sequence goes on from NZ_JBHTDF010000025.1 coordinate 758,216, forward strand.
TGCCCGTCCTCGGAGACGAGCCCGGCGTCGGGCGCGGACCAGTACGGCACGACCTGGGCCGTGGTCCCGCTCGGCAGGCCGCCGACCACGTCCTCGACCGCCGCGCGGAACTCCGGGTCGTCGGCGGTGAGGTCGTCGCTGGAGTAGATCGCGATGACGTCGACCGATCGGTTGCCGAACGTGTCGCGCTCGGCGTCCAGCTCACGCCAGGACTCCGAGCTCCGATCGTCGAAGCCGCCCTGGCTCAGGGAGTCGAAGACCCCGCTCCCGTACGCCCCGGCGCCCAGCGTGACCAGCACGCCCACGAGCAGGACCAGCACCGCTCGGCGGGCCACGAACCCACCCCATCGATCGATCATCGCCGTCTCCCTCGTCTCCGCCACGGCCCGTTCAGTGAACGCCAATCAGGAAAGTGAACGGTGTAAACCGTAAACGGTGTAAACTGCCGCCGTCAACCGCCCGGTGCGAGGATCTGCGCTTCGGGATCCGGCCGGGCGGGAAGGGAGAAGACATGGGGACGCTGCAGCAGCCGACGCGACGCGAGCGGCAACGCGAGGCGACGTACGACGAGATCGTCCGCGCGTCACGCGCGCTACTCGCCGAGGGCGCCGAGCTCTCGCTGCGGGCGGTCGCGGCGCGGATGGGCGTCACCGCGCCGGCGCTCTACCGCTACGTCTCCAGCTACCAGGAACTCGTCGACCTGGTCGCGTTCGAGGTCGACAAGGCGGCGACCGAGACCTTCCGCGCGGCGGCCGACGAGCTGCCGGAGGACGACTACGCCGGGCGGCTGCTCGCGTCCACGACGAGGTTCCGCCAATGGGCGCTCGCGAGCCCCCGGGAGTTCGGGATCGTGTTCGCCAACCCCGTCGCCGACGCGGCCTGCGTACGCCGCGAGCTGGTGACGCTCTCGTCGTCGGGTCACCTGCTCACCGGCCAGATCCGCGCGCTGTGGGAGCACGTCGGCTTCCCGATCCCGGCCGTCGACGAGCTGCCGCCGGCGGTGCGCGAGAGCGTGCTCGACCCCGTGATCCCGGCCAAGACCGAGGGCCTCGGACCCGAGGACCGCGGCCTGATCTGGGTCTACATGCAGGGCTGGACGCAGCTGTACGGCGTCGTCGCCCTCGAGGTGTTCGGCCACATGGACCCGCGCGTCATCGAGTCCGGCGAGATGTTCATCGACACCCTCCGCCACTTCGCCCCGCGCCTCGGCATCACCGACGACTGGCCCCGGCTCGAGGCGATGGTGCGGGACCGCTTGGGCACTCCCTGACGATCTCGGGGTGTCCGGACGCGTTCGACCCCGAAGACGTCAGGGACTATCCGAGCAGCTCGCCGACCCACTCCGGCACGAGGAGCGACGCCGGACCGTGCCGCGCCTCGTCGAAGAGGTCGGTGCCGGCGCTCGGCTCCAGGTTGAGCTCGAGGGTGCGGGCACCGGCCGCGGCGGCGTACTGCACGAAGCCGGCGGCGGGGTATACGGCGCCGGAGGTGCCGATCGAGACGAAGAGGTCGGCCCCGTCGAGGGCGCCGACGATGCGGTCCATCTCGTAGGGGATCTCGCCGAACCACACGACGTCCGGGCGCAGCGCGGCCGCCCCGCAGCTCGGGCACGGCGGGCCCGGGGCGAGGTCGTCGGACCAGTCGGCGCGGCCGTCGCACGCCAGGCACCATGCGGACCGCAGCCGCCCGTGCATGTGCAGCACCCTCGCCGAGCCGGCCCGCTCGTGGAGGTCGTCGATGTTCTGGGTGACGACGAGCAGGTCGTCGCCGACCTCCTCCTCCAGCCGCGCGAGCGCCCGGTGCGCCGGGTTGGGGTCGACGCCGGCGAGGAAGGCGCGGCGGGCGTCGTAGAAGCGGTGCACGACGTCCGGCTGGAGGTCGAACGCCTCGGGCGTCGCGACCTCCTCGACCCGGTGGCCCTCCCAGAGGCCGTCCGCGTCGCGGAAGGTCGGCACCCCGCTCTCGGCCGAGACCCCGGCGCCGGTGAGCACGACGACGCGCATCAGCGCTGCTCCGCGTAGACGGTGACGGCGTACCCCGCGCCCGGCTCGAACGCGTCCCCGCCCCAGGTGCCGTGGCGCGCCGCGACCTCGAGTCCGTGCGCGGCGAAGGCCGCGTCGACGTCCGCGAGGTCGGTGGGCGGGCAGTCGCCCGGGAGGTGCGCCGCGTCGAGGCCGTGGCCGCAGACGACCACGCCGGCCGGCGCCAGGTGGGCGGCGAGGCGTTCGCACGCGTCGACCAGCGTGCCCGGTTCGAGCAGCGGAATCGTGTTGCCGGCCACCAGGACCAGGTCGAACGTCTCGCCCAGGTCGAACGTCGCGAGGTCGCCCAGCCGCCAGTCCAGCTCCGGAGCCTCGGCCCGCGCGACCTCGATCATCGACTCGTCCACGTCGACACCGACGACGTCGTAGCCCAGCTCCGCGAGGCGTACGGCGACCCGGCCCGTGCCACAGCCAGCGTCGAGCACCCGCGCGGGCGCCGGCACCAGGGCGGCGACGAACGTCGCCTCACCGTGCACGTCCTCCCCGCGCTCGCGCAGGGCGCGGAAGCGCTCGGCGTACTTGGCCGCGTAGTCGTCACCCGCCGTATCCCGGGCGATCCGCTCCCAGCGCGTGGTCACGACGCCTTCCTGCCCCGGGTCGCCAGGGACTTGAACTCGTCCATGAAGACGCGGTGGATCCGGTCGCTGTCGAGCGCGCCGCCGACCGTCCGCAGCTCCCCGCGCGCGAGCCGCTCGCAGACCCGCAGCCAGGCGTGGCCCATGGCGAAGGTGAAGGTGCCGGCGACGCCGGCATTAATCGTGCCCGCGACCGCGGTGCCGGCGCCGGGCACGAACTTGATCAGGTTGCCGACCAGCGAGCGGCCGGCCGTGGTCGCAGCGGCCGTGGCCGCGATCGAGGCGGCGGTGGAGCGCTCGATGGAGATCCCGTAGGTGACGGCGATCGAGGCCATCATCGTCAGCTGGAGGGGGACGAGGATGGCGGCGTCGGAGAAGGGGATCGGGGAGGCCCCGGCGGTGGTCGCCGCCCCGGTCGCCACCTTGATCGCAGCCTCCGCGCGCTCTCGCTTGCGGTCGAAGTCAATGCGCTGAGCCGCCGTGATCGCGTGGGCCACGCCCGAGGGCGCGCCGCGAAAGGTGGCATCGAGGAGCTCCTGCAGGCCGTACGCCGTCTGCCCGGTGAACTCGTCGTCCCGGGCCATCGTGTAGTGGATCAGCCCGTCCTGGATCGGCAGGTCGAGCGCGGCGATGCTGGCCGCCAGCGCCTCGGCGTCGGGGTGCACCCGGGAGCCTCCTCCGGGTCCGACGCTGCGCGGGACCTGGGTGAGCACCAGGATCACCGGCAGCCCGAGCTCGTGCAGCGCCCGGATGAAGTCGCCCTCGGTCGCCTCGAAGCGCCTGTCGCCGGCCCGCACGCAGTACCAGGCGACGTGGACCTGCTCCGCCAGCGGCTTGCGCCGCATGCCGTGCAGGTAGTCCCGCAGCTCATTGATCAGCTGGGCGTTGTCACGGCCGACCTCGACACCGCGGGTGTCGAGCACACCGAGCGTGCCGCTCCGGTGCAGGTAGAGGTGCTCGGCGCGCGTGACCGGCTCACCGATCCCGGTGGCCGCGATCTCCTCGCCGAAGATCGCGTTGACCAGCGTCGACTTCCCGACGCCCGTCTTGCCGAAGATCGCGAGGTTGAAGCGGCCGATCTCCTCGGCCTCGTCCTTCCACGCCTTCCCGAAGGCCTGGCCGAACCACTCGTCAGCGGGCTTCGCCATGGGACAAGCGTCTCAGAGTCGCCAACCCCCGGGCCGTACGACGCTGCCGTCAGACGCGGCCCGTCAGGCCAGGGAGAGGAACAGCTTCTCCATCTTCTTGGTGTCGACGCCGTCGGGACCGCCCTCGGCGAGGCACTGGTGCAGCCCCGTCGCGACCAGCGCGTAGCCGCCCCGGCTGATCGCCTTGCTGACGGCGGCGAGCTGCGTCAGCGCGTCCTCGCACTCCGCCCCCTCCTCGAGCATCCGGATCACCGAGGCGAGGTGTCCGTTGGCTCTCTTGAGGCGCGTGATGATCGCCTTGGTCTCGTCGGGCTCGAGCCGCATCGGAAGTCCTTCCCTTCACCGTCCTGTCGCCGCGATTCTACATCCCCCCTAGGGGTTGTGTTACGGTCGGCGACATATCCCCCCAGGGGGTTGTCGGACACCATCGTCGTCACAGGGAGATTCGATGACCGACCACACGTCGCCGCACGGCAAGGCGGTGCTGCGCGAGCTCGGCCCGCTGCACCGGAACCTCCGGCACGCCATCCCCGAGGTCTACCAGGGCTTCGGCGAGCTCTCGTCCGCCGCGTTCGCCGACGGCGCGCTGGATCGCCGGACCAAGGAGCTCATCGCGTTCGCCATCGGCGTCGTCGAGGGCTGCGACGGGTGCATCGCCTCCCACGGCCAGGCGGCGGCGCGCGCGGGCGCCACCCGGCAGGAGGCGGCCGAGGCCATCGGCGTCACGTTCCTCATGCACGGCGGTCCCGCCACCATCCACGGTGCGCGCGCCTACGAGGCATTCTGCGAGTTCGCCGACTCCCTCGAAGCCGACGACATCCCCGCCTGACCGCTCGTCCCACCGGAAGGACCCGACATGTGTCGCCCCGTTCGCTGCAAGACCTGCAGCAAGACCACCTGGGCCGGCTGCGGCCAGCACGTCGCCGACGTCAAGGCCGCCGTACCCGCTGCCGACTGGTGCCCCGGTCACGCCCCCGCCGAGCGCACCGGAGGCCTCCTCAAGCGACTCCTCGGGCGCTGACCCGCGCGGCCGCGGGCCGTCGACCGTATTGTCAGGGGCGTGACGCTGCACCAGGGCTCGCGAGCGCCCTGGTTCCCGCTGGTCGTCATCGTCCTCGCGCAGCTCCAGATGAACATGAACATCAGCGTGCTGCCCGTGTCTCTCGGCCCGATCTCGGAGGACCTCGACGCCCCGGCGACGGCACCGGCGACGGCCCTGCTGCTCTACTCCCTCTTCGTCGCCGGGTTCGTCATGGTGGGCGCGAAGGTCGGCAAGATCGTCGGCGAGCGGCTGGTGTTCCAGGTGGCCGTCGTCGTGCACGGGGCCTCGATGGCCCTGATGGCGGTCGCCACCGACACGGCCACCATGAACACCGCCCAGGTGATCGCCGGGCTCGCCGCCGCCGCGGGCGTGCCGAGCTTCGTCGTGCTGATCGCGGCGAACTACCCGGGCCGCCAGCAGGCGACGGCGCTCGGCGTGCTGGCAGGCATCCCCGCGGTCGCGAGCGCCGTCACGTTCGTCCTCGCCGGGTTCCTCGCCACGGTCCTGAGCTGGCGCTACTCCTTCGGGCTCCTCGTCGTCGTGTCGGTCGTCGTCCTCGCGCTGAGCTTCCGGCTGAGGCCGATCCCGCGCCAGGCCGGCGTCCGGGTCGACCTGGTCGGCGTGGCCCTCTCGGTGCCCGCGATCGCGCTCATCCTGCTCGGCTTCAACAACCTCCAGACCTGGGGGCCGTTGGTGGCCGAGGACGGCGCGCCGTTCTCAGTGCTGCGCCTGTCACCGGCGCCGTTGCTGATCGTCGCGGGAGTCGTGCTGGGCCAGGGGTTCCTCGTGTGGTCGCACCGCCGCGAGGCGGCGGGCCGGCAGCCGCTGCTGGCGACGGAGGTGCTGGACAGCCGCGAGGAGCGGAGCGCCGTCGTCGCGTTCCTGGTCGCCGGCAGCCTGAGCCTCGCCGTCAGCTTCCTCATCCCGCTCTACATCCAGATCGCCCAGGGCCGCACTCCCCTGGCCTCGGCGGTCGCGATCCTCCCGTACGCCGTCGCCGTGGCGGTCGCCGGCGTGCTGTCGGTGCGCCTCTACGACCGCCTGCCGCCCCGCGCCCTCGGTGTCGGCTCGTTCGTCCTGATCGCCCTCGGCCTGGTCGTGGTCGCGTTCAACGTCGGCCGCGACTGGAGCACCGTCCCCGTCATCGCCGGGCTCCTCCTCGTCGGCGTCGGCGAGGGTACGCTCCTCACGCTGCTGTTCAACGTCCTGGTGTCCGCGTCACCGAAGTCGCTCGCCGGCGACGTCGGCGCCCTGCGCGGCGTGGTCAACAACGTCTCCAACGCCCTGGGCGCGGCGTGCGCCAGCGTGCTGGCCGTCGGCCTGCTGGGCGTGTTCCTCGCCTCGGCGTACGCCGAGTCCGACCTGCCGCCCGAGGTCGAGGCGCGCGCGGTCACCGGCGACTTCGTCACCGACGACCGGGTCCGCGGCATGCTCGACGAGACCTCGGCGACCCCGGACCAGGTGGACGAGGCGGTCGCGATCAACGGGGACGCCGGCGTCCGCGCGCTGAGGTCGGCGTTCCTGGTCGTCGGCGCGGTCGCGCTCCTGGCGATCTTCCCGGCCACGAGGCTGCCGCGCTACGTCCCCGACGAGCTCTCGGCGGAGGACATCCTCAGCGACGGAACGGCTTCAGGATCTCGCGGACCTGGTCCGCCGCCCCCCAGTCGTGGTCGAACTGAGCGATGACCGCCAGGTGCTGGCGGAGCTGGATCAGCGGCATCCGCGAGCGCCAGTCGTCGTCCAGGCCGGTCAGCTCGGCGTACAGGTCGAAGAACCGCTTCGCCTCGGGCGGCGGCGAGGTGCACCACAGGTGGGCGAGGTCGACCTCGGCCCACGTGTAGGAGACCGCCGGGTCGATCAACGCGGGACGGCCGTCGTCGGTGGCGAGAACGTTCTGCACCCACAGGTCGCCGTGGGTCAGGCACGCGGGCCGGGGCGGCAGCAGGTCGGGCATCCGCTCACAGAGGTGCTCCAGCGCGCGCCGGTCCCGCTCGTCCAGGGCGGCCCGGACGCGGCGCTCCGGCACCCACCGCAGCAGGCGGCGCCGGGCGAAGAACTCGTGGCCGTCGGCCGTCCACGTGTTGTCCTGCCGGCGGCCGCCGAGCCAGTTGTCGCGGTGCCAGCCGAACCGGTCGTGGACGGTCGTGGTGTGCAGGCGCGCGAGCGCGTGGGCGAGCCGTTCCCAGAAGGCTTCGCCGGCCGGCCGTGGCGCGAGGACGGACAGGGCCAGCACGTCCCGCGTCACCAGCACGACGTCGGGCGTCACCATCCGACCGCGCTCGCGGAGGACCTCGAGTCCCTCCGCCTCCGCCGCGAACAGGTCGTCCGCCGGCACGTCGGCGAAGGACTTCACGAAGACCGTGGTCCCGTCCCCGCGCGTGGCGAGCCCGGCGAGCGCCGCCATCCCGCCCTCGACCGCCTCGACCGTGGTGACGTCACGCAGTCCCGCGGCGTGCAGGCGGTCACGCAGCAGGGTGGTGGCGGGCACTCAGAAGTACCAGGGGAACGGCGACCAGTCCGGCTCGCGCTTCTCGAGGAACTGGTCGCGACCCTCCTGCGCCTCGTCGGTCATGTACGCGAGGCGGGTGGTCTCGCCGGCGAACAGCTGCTGGCCGACCAGGCCGTCGTCGATGAGGTTGAAGGAGTACTTCAGCATCCGCTGCGCCGTCGGCGACTTGCCGTTGACGAGCCGGCCCCACTCCAGGGCGACCTTCTCGAGCTCGGCGTGCGGGACGGCGCGGTTGACGGTGCCCATGCGGACGCCGTCCTCGGCGGAGTACTCCTGGCCGAGGAAGAAGATCTCGCGGGCGTACTTCTGGCCGACCTGGCGGGCGAGGTACGCCGAGCCGAAGCCGCCGTCGAAGGAGCCGACGTCGGCGTCGGTCTGCTTGAACCGCGCCTCCTCGAGGCTCGCGAGCGTCAGGTCGCAGACCACGTGCAGGCTGTGGCCGCCGCCGGCGGTCCAGCCCGGTACGACGCAGAGCACGACCTTCGGCATGAAGCGGATCAGCCGCTGCACCTCGAGGATGTGCAGCCGCGCCAGCTTCGCCTTGTCGACGCTGTCGGAGGTCTCGCCCTCGGCGTACTGGTAGCCCGCGCGGCCACGGATGCGCTGGTCGCCGCCGGTGCAGAACGCCCACTTGCCGTGCTTCGCGCTCGGGCCGTTGCCGGTGAGGATCACGCAGCCGACGTCGCTCGTCGTACGCGCGTGCTCGAGCACCCGGAGCAGCTCGTCGACCGTGTGCGGCCGGAACGCGTTCAGCACGTCGGGGCGGTCGAACGCGACCCGCACGGTGCCGTGTGCCTTCGCCCGGTGGTAGGTCAGGTCGGTCAGGTCCTCGAAGCCGGGCACGACGTCCCAGTCGTCGGCGTCGAAGATCTCCGACACACCCTCGATTGCGCTCATGGGACGAGAGGCTATCGCCGGGGAATGCGGGCGCTGCCCGTGGGCATTGGGCAGGTATGGCACTGGAAGGCGAGTACGAGCCCAGCCCCGCGAAGTGGGTCCGCGACCAGGTGGAGAAGTTCGAGGCCACCAACGGCCAGGAGGCCAACATCCTGAGGGGCAAGCCGGAGTGGCCGATCGTGGTGATCACCTCGAAGGGCGCGAAGTCCGGCAAGCTCCGCAAGAACCCCGTGATGCGTGTCGAGCGGGACGGCGTCTACGCCGCGGTCGCCTCGAAGGGCGGCGCTCCGGAGCACCCGACCTGGTACCACAACTTCCTCTCCCACCCCGAGGTCGAGCTCCAGGACAAGGGCGAGAAGCACGTCTACCGCGTCCGCGTCGCCGAGGGCTCCGAGCGGGCCGAGTGGTGGGAGCGCGCGGTCGCGCAGTACGCGCCGTACGCCGAGTACCAGGAGAAGACCGACCGCGAGATCCCGGTCTTCCTGCTCGAACGGGCCTGAAAGCCAGCACAATGCGCCTGTGACCACCGACACAGGCCCCTCTGGGCCAGCGCTGCGCAGATCCGCGCTGGCCGAGCCGCTCCAGAGCCCGCCCGCGCGGTGGGTGGCGTTCCTGACGCTGGCGAGCATCGGGTTGTGGGCCGGCTTCTTCGGCCCGATCCAGGTGCTGCTCGCGCAGCAGGCCGAGGCCATCGACGAGGAGAGCAAGAAGCAGATCCTCTCGATCGTGCTCGGGCTGGGCGCGGCGACGTCGGTGGTCTGCAACCCGGTCTTCGGCGCGTTCTCGGACCGGACCCGGTTGCGGATGGGCCGGCGGCTGCCGTGGGTGATCGGCGGCGCGGCCGGTGGCGCGCTGTCGCTGCTGGTGCTGAGCGTCGCCGACAGCGTCGTGGTGATGGCGCTCGGCTGGTGCGGCGTGCAGGCCACCCTCAACGCGATGCTCGCGGCCGTCACCGCCACCGTGCCCGACCAGGTCCCGGTCGACCGGCGCGGCACGATCGGCGGCATCCTCGCGATCGCCCAGACCGTCGGCGTCATCGGCGGCACCGGCATCGCGGCGGTGACCGGCAGCATCGCGGCGGGCTACACCGCGACCGCCGTCGTACTCGTCGTGCTCACGATCCCGTGGTGTCTCGACTCCCGTGACATCCCGCTCGCGCCCGACGAGCACCCGCCGCCCTTCCGGTGGGGCGTGTTCCTTCGCGGTTTCTGGGTGTCACCGCGTGCCTACCCGGACTTCGCGTGGGCGTGGATCACGCGCTTCCTGGTCAACCTCTGCAACGCGCTCGGGCTGCTCTACCTCCTCTACTACATGCAGGACGTGCTCGGCTTCGCCAAGGAGGACGCCGACGACCGCGTCTTCCTGCTGACCGCGATCTACGGCGTGATCGTGATGGCCACGGCGGTCGGCTTCGGCATGTGGAGCGATCGCAGCGGCAAGCGGAAGGTCTTCGTGATCTGGTCGGGCGTCGTCGCGGGCAGCGCGACGCTGATGCTCGCGGTCGTCCAGTCGTGGCCGGCCGCCGTCGTCGCGGCCGTGCTGATGGGCGTCGGCTACGGCATCTACGTCTCGGTCGACTTCGCGCTGATCACCCAGGTGCTGCCGGGCGCCGAGGACCGCGCCAAGGACCTGGGCGTCATCAACATCGCCAACGCGCTGCCCCAGGTCTTCGCCCCCGGCATCGCCGCGCTGATCCTCATCCTCGTCGAGTCGCTCGGCGGCGTCACCGAGACCAACGGCGACGGCTTCTCGGTGGGCTACTGCGTGCTCTACCTGAGCGCCTTCGCGGCGGCCGTGCTCGGCTCGGTGTTCGTCACGCGGATCCGGTCGGTGCCCTGACGGTCGGGTAGTCCCTGACGGGTCAGTGGGCGTGGGCCTTCGCGGCGGCGCGGGCGATCGACATCGCGAGGCCGACGAGGTGGCCGAGGCGGGCGATCTCGGAGTCGAGGAAGGCGGGGCCGCCGCGGCGGCCGATCACCACGATCTCGGTCTTGTTCAGGCGGGCCGCGCAGGCGATGGCGTTGTCGTCGCCCGTCTCGATCGGCGCCGCCCGGTCGATGGGCACCCAGCCGAGGTCGCTGGGAGCGGCCTCGGTCGTGTAGACGATCCCGTCGACCTTGCTCACCCGGAGCGCCCAGTCCACGCGGAACGTCACCGGCAGCAGGTCGATCAGCCGGTCGAGCGCGACCTCGGGATCGGCGGTGAGCTCCTCGACGGCCTCGAGGTCGAGGAACAGGTTGCCGCCGGCGCCGTACCGGCTGATCCAGACGACGCGTACGCCGTCGAGGGCGTTGCACGCCGACACGATCGAGTCGGGCATCCCGCCCGGCGCGGTCTCGAGCAGCACGTCGTCGACGGCCACGCCGTCGTGGCGCTTCTCCACGATCTCGATCGCCTCGATGTCACCGCCGGCCTCACCGATGGCCGCCGCGAGTCGCCCGAGCGAACCCGGCACGTCGGGCAGCTCCACACGCAGCAGGAAGGGCATCGCACACTCCAATCTGCCCCTGACCATAGACCCGATCGATTGCGCAGGTGTTTCGCCCTGATCAGTCCGCGGAAGCCGCCAGGCGGAGCCGCAGGCCCGTGGCACGCTGTGCGCGCGTGGCGACGGCCGCGCGTACGGCGGCCTCGGAGCCGACCACGCGCACGTGCTGCCGAGCGCGGGTGACCGCCGTGTAGAACAGCTCGAGGGTGAGCAGGCGGGAGCCCTCCTCCGGCAGCAGCACCGTCACCCGGTCGGCCTGGCTGCCCTGGCTCTTGTGGATGGTCATCGCGTGCATGGTCTCGACCGCGTCGAGGCGGCCGGGCGCGAACTCCTTGAGCCGCTCCGACCCGGCCACGAACGCGCGCCGTCGCGCTCCCTGCCGCACCACCACGCCGGTCTCGCCGTTGTAGACGTCGAGCGCGTAGTCGTTGCTGGTCACCAGCAGGGGGCGGCCGACGTACCACTCGCCGTAGACGTCCACGTCGGGGTCCTCGCCGAGCCAGCGCTCGACGCGCTGGTTCCACCGGCGTACGCCGTAGGGCCCCTCGCGGTGGGCGCAGAGCAGCCGGTAGCGGTCGAGCTCCTCGATGGCCCGCTCCGGGGCCTCGGCGGTCGCCGCCTCCCACACCGCCCGCGCCGCGGCCAGCGACTCGGGCCGCAGCGCCGCCTCGACCTCGGCCTCGTCGGAGGTGTCCACCCACGAGACCTGCTCCGAGGGCCGGCGGAGCACGTCGAGCGCGAGGTCGGCGTCGCCGGCGCGCAGCGCCTCGGCGAGCGACTTGATGTCCTCCTCGGAGCGGAAGTTGGTGCTCAGCGCCGAGACCGGCGAGTCCGCGCGATCCTCGAAGCCGGCGACCAGGTCGCTGAGCACCGCGCCGGCGCCGACCGAGGTGAGCTGGCGCGGGTCGCCGACCAGCACCAGCCGGCAGTCGGGCCGCAGGGCCTCGAGCAGCCGGCCCATCATCGTCAGCTCGACCATCGAGGACTCGTCGACGACGACCACGTCGTACTTGAGCCGGTTGCCGCGGTCGTGGCGGAAGCGGGTCGCGTTGTCGGGCCGCCAGCCGAGCAGCCGGTGCAGCGTCAGCCCGTCGAGGCGGCCGACGAGCCCGGGCGCCTCGGGCCACGACTTGGCCACGACCGCGAGCTCGGAGGCGACGGCCTCCTGGAGTCGGGTCGCCGCCTTGCCGGTGGGTGCGGCCAGCGCGATCGCGAGGCCGCCGTCCGCCTGGTCGGCGAGCAGCGCGAGCAGCCGCGCGACCGTGGTCGTCTTGCCGGTGCCGGGGCCTCCGGTGAGGATCGCCGTACGACGGCGCACAGCCGCCACGACGGCGTCCCGCTGCTCGTCGCTGAAGTGCTCGCCGCGCACCTTCGTGAGCGCGGCCTCGAGCCGCGCCTCGTCGACCGCGGGTGCGGCGAGCGCGAGGCGCGCCTCGAGGTCGTCGCAGACCTGCGTCTCGAGCCGGTGGTATCGGTCGAGGTAGAGCAGGCCGAGCTCCCAGTGGAGCGCGCCCGCGGCGACCAGCGCCGACGCCTCGATGGCACGCGCCCACTCGTCGCGGTCAGGCCAGGCGAGCTCGGGCGCCGTGTCGGCGACCGTGGCGAGGTCGAGGCAGACCGAGCCGCGGCGCACCGCCCGCACCGCGAGCGCCGCCGCCAGCAGCACGCGCTCGTCGTCCTCGCCCCCGAGCACCCCGAGCCGGGTCGCGACGTGGACGTCGGAGGCGGTGAGCACCCCGGCCGCGTTGTACGTCGCGAGCAGCCCGCCGGCCCCGGTCGCGATCCGCCAGTCGTGCTCGACCGGCTCGAACAGCTCCGTCATCGTGCCCCGCCGTCCAGGAGGTCGGACAGTTCCTCGACCAGCGCGACGGGGGGACGCCACGCGAACACCCCGCAGGGCGCCCCGTCGACGAGCGGCGTCTCGGGTCCGCACATGCCGCGCAGGTAGAGGTAGAGCACGCCGCCGAGGTGCTGCTCCGGGTCGTAGCCGGGCTGCCGCCAGCGCAGGAAGCGGTGCAGCACCGCGGCGTAGAGCAGCGCCTGGAGCGGGTAGTCGGAGTGGCCCATCGCCTCGTCGAGCGCCTCGGGCCGATAGCTGTGGGCGGTCAACGGCTCGTCGACCGGGCCGAGCCAGTTGGTCTTGTAGTCGACGACCAGGTACGTCGGGCCGGGGAGTCGCAGCACGACGTCGACCGACCCGGTGAGGTAGCCGCGCAGGGTCTGCTCCCCGAGCGGACCGGCGAGCTGCTCGGCGTACGCCCGCACCGGGTCGCCCGCGGGCAGGTGCCGCTCCAGCACCGGCGCGAGGTCGCCGAGGAGGCCGTCGCCCAGCGGGAGCTCGAACTCCATCTCGCGCAGCCGGTCGGCCAGCGGGACCTGCCGCAACGTCGTGCCTGCCAGCGGACCGAGCGGGGAGTCGCAGACGGCGACCAGCGCGTCCGCCAGCTCCTCGCGGTCGAGCTCCACGGGCCACCAGCCGAGCTGCTCGTCGATGTGGCCGAGCAGCTCCGCGCGCAGGTCGGCCGCGTCGGGGTCCGTGTGCTCGAGCACCGCGTGGACCAGCGACCCGAACGTCGCGCCCACCGGCAGCCCAGCCATCGGCGACGGCACGTCACCGACGACCGGCGTCGGCGCGACGACGAGCGCGGGTGGTTCCTGAGGAGGTCGTTCTGCGACCGTCTCGAAGGGCTCGAGCGCTTCGTCGTCCTTGCCGGTCACCTCGGGCTCGCTGACGACCGCGCCGGCCGGGCCGGTGGCGACCTCGAGCCTGCTCAGCGAGGAGTACGACGCGCGCCGCCACTCGGTGTCGACCTCACGAGTGAACGACCGCGCCACGAGCGGCGGCGGCTCATCGGCGGGCGGGTCATCTCCCGGGTCCTGGTGCACGGCCGGCTCGGGGGACGGACCGCCCCGGTCGCGCCACTCGGCGAACAGCGGGACCACCGCGTCGTCGTCGGGCACCGGCGGGGCGTCGGGCACCTCCGCGGCGTCGGCGGCGCGCATCAACATCCGGTGGAGCGGGGACGCGACCGCGTTCTTGGTCGGCGCCCACCACGCGACGACCTGCGACTTGGCGCGGGTGATCGCGACATACAGGAGCCGCAGCCACTCCCCGGCCTCCTCGTCGGCCCACCGTCGGCAGTGGTCGCCCCAGTCGGCGCCGGCCCCGCCGACGTCGAGGCAGCGGTGGCCGTCGTCGTCGTGGAAGAGCGGCCGGGTCGGCTTGGGGACGAACCGGTCGGCGAGGGCGGGGAGGTAGACGACGGGGTACTCGAGGCCTTTGCTGGCGTGGATGGTCACGAGCTGCACGGCGGCGGCGTCGGAGTCCAGGCGCCGGGTGCGCTCGATGCCGCGGCCGGCGCGGCCCTCGGTGACCTGCTCGCGCAGCCAGGTGAGCAGGGAGACCAGCCCGTGGCGCTCGGTGAGCGTGACCTCGTGGAGCGCCTCGCCGATGTGGCGCAGGTCGGTCAGGCGACGGTCGCCGCCGACCTCGGCGAGCACGCGCGCCGGCAGGCCCGCGACGTTGGCCGCCTCGAGCACCGCCGCGAGGCCGCGGGTCGTGAAGAGCTCGACCCAGGCCCGCAGGGTGTCGGCCACCTCGTCGGTGAGGTCGTCGCCGCGGCGGTCGAGGTCGGCGGCGGTGTGGCCGAAGAAGCAGGTGAGCGCTGCCGACCGCACGCGGGTGCTGCGGTGCGGCTGCTCCAGCGCCTCCAGCAGCGTCAGCCACTCGACGGCGGCGGGCGTCGCGAAGACACTGCCACCACCGGCGATCACCGCCGGCACCCCGACGGCGAGCAGCGCCTCGCGCACGGCCGCGAGGTCGGCGTGGCGGTAGCTGATGACCGCGATGTCGCGCGGCCGGATCGGCCGGTCGCACCACGTCGCACTCGACGCGAGCAGGCGGCGTACGTCGAGGGCGAGGTCGCGCGCGACGTGGGGCCGCACCTGGCCGACCGTGAGCATCGTGCCGCCGCGGCGGTTGAAGGTCTCGCGACGCACGACCCGCACCCGGAAGGGATCGGGCACCGGCGCCCCCGCCAGGCGGCTCTCGCCGTGGTGGGCGGTCACGTCGCGCACCACGATCCGCTCGTCGCCGAGCGCGGCGCCGGCGAGCAGCCGCTGGAACGAGTCGAGCAGCGGCTTGTCGCTGCGCCAGTTGACCGCGAGCGTCTGCCGGGTCCGCGCGGTCTCGGCCGCCTGGAGGTACGTCGTGACGTCACCGCCGCGGAAGGCGTAGATCGCCTGCTTGGGGTCGCCGATCAGCACCATCGTGGCGTGGCCGGTGAACGCCCGGTCGAGCACCTGCCACTGCACCGGGTCGGTGTCCTGGAACTCGTCGACCAGCACGATCTGCCAGCGTTGCCGCATCCGCTGCGCCGCCGCGCCGTCCTCGTCCTCGAGCGCGTCGGCGAGCTGGGACAGCAGGTCGTCGTAGGACAGGATGCCGAGCCGGCGCTTGCGCCGGTCGAGCTCGACGCGGACTGCGTTGGCGAAGCTGACCTTGCGGCCGGCGACCGTGCTGCGGTCCTCGCCGGTCGGCTCGAGGCGGGCCTGCGGGTCGCCGACCGCGGCGCGCGCGATCGCCATCGCCTCGGCGTGGGTGAAGACCGGCCCGCCCTCGTCGAAGGCGAACGCCCGCAGGAAGAGGTCGTCGACGGTCTCCTTCACGAGGTCGTCGAGGTCCTCGACCAGCCGGGCGCGGGAGTCGGTGTCGCCCGCCGTACCGAGCGAGTCGAGCACCATCGAGCAGAACTGGTGGGTGGTCGCGATCGTCGCCGCGTCGAAGCCGGCCAAGGCCTCGGTGACCCGCCGGTGGCCGAGCCGGCGTCGCTCGGGGTCCCACCCGCGCAGCAGGGTCGTCAGGTCCGAGTCGGTGACGACCCCGATCGCCGGGTCGTCGCTGAGGACGCGCTCGGCCTCGACGAGCTGGGCGCGCACCCGCTCCCGCAGCTCCTGGCTCGCGGCGCGGCCGAACGTCACCACGAGCATCTGCTCGAGCCGGGCGACCCCCTCGGCGACGTACCTCGTCACGAGGGCCCCGATCGTCCAGGTCTTGCCGGTGCCGGCGCTGGCCTCGAGGAGCACGGTGCCGGTGGGCAGCGGGCCGCAGATGTCGAAGGGGCTCACAACGGCCCCACCTTCTCGGCGCCGGTGAGCAGCGGCTCCCAGATCCGCCAGGCGTAGTCACCCAGGCCGTCGTCGAGCAGCACCCGCAGCGGCGCGCGGGGGCCCCACACGCGCTGGTGGTAGGCGTCGTCGTCCTCGCCGGTGATCCCGAACTGGTTGTGGGGGTCGGTCTCCCACTCGCGCCGCGCGGCCTCGGCGGGCGAGAAGTCCTGTCCCATCTGCTCGCGCAGGTGGGCCTCTGCCCACGCCGCACCGGTCGCGACCGGCACCGGCAGCGGCTCACGGAGCCCACGCTCGCGCAGGTCGACGAGGTCGCGCAGCCAGGCGACGGCGCGGTGGTCGAGCGGCCCGGACAGCGCACGCTTCGGGCCGGCGCGCTCGCGGCCGACGGCGTGGGCGGTCCAGTGCTCGTCGGGGTACGACGAGCTCAGCGCCAGCAGGTCGACCCAGGTCTGGAGCCGCTGGCGGGCCTTGAGCCGTGAGTAGCCGAGCGAGACGACCCGGCTGCCGTAGACGCCCGGCACGGTGCCGGTGACCCGGCGCCCGTCGCCGAGGTCGACATCGACGTCCACCGAACGGCGCTCGCCCTGGCGCAGGTCGACGGTGCGCGTCCAGAGCCGTTCGCACTCCTCGGTGACCTCGGTGAGCGCGGCCCGGCCGAGACCGCCCGGCGGGAGCGTGCCGGCGAGCTGCTCGGCGGTCATCACCGCGACCGGGTCGTGCCCGGCGAGCAGCTCGCGGAGCAGCCGGTCGCCGACCTGCCACTTCTCCAGGTTGTCCAGCGTCACCGGGATCGCGTCGGCGAGGTCGTCGGGCTCGAACGGCGTCGCCACGTCGAGCCGCTCCCGCAGGAACGCCCGCACCGGGTGGACGAGGAACGCCTTGAGGTCCTGCAGCGAGACGTCCTCGTGGGTGCGTTCGGGCAGCGGGCCGTGGAGCAGCGGCGGCGGCTCGTGGCGGACGCTCCAGGCCGAGCGCGCCCCGGCGTACGCCGCCGTGTCGAAGCTGAACGGCCGCTCGGGGGCGAAGTTGCGCGCGTCGTACGGCTGGAGGGGGTGCCGGGTCTCGATGCGGTCGCGGACGGGCTCGGCGGTGGTGCGGTCGGCGGCGTCGAGGATCTCGCCGAGAGGTACGGCGGGCGGGCGGGACGCGCCGGACTGCTCGTCGGCGCCCGTGTAGGTGATGACGAGGCGCTCGGTCGCGGCGAGCACGGCGTCGAGGAGGAGCTGCCGGTCCTCGCTGCGGGCGTCGCGCTCGCCGGTGAGCGGCCGGCGGCCGAGGACGTCGTCGCCGTCGCGCGCGCCCGCGCGCGGGAAGACGCCGTCGTCGAGGCCGACCAGGCAGACCACGCGGTGGGGCACCGAGCGCATCGGGACCATCGTGCAGACGGTGAGCGTGCCGGTGCGGAAGTTGGCACGGGTGGGGCGACCGGCCAGTCGGGACTGCAGCATCGCCCGCACGTCGGAGAGCCGCAGCTCGATCTCGCCCTCGCGTGACGACGCGGCGGCCCGGGAGAGCTCGCGCTCGAACTGCGGCAGCTGCCACGCGTCGTCGGCCGCGACGTCGGTGAGAGCGCGGACGCCGTCGCGCAGCCGCGCGGTCCACTCGGCCACGGTCCGCGCGTCAGCCAGTCCGTTCAGCGTGGTGGCGAGCCGCTCGACGAGCTCGGCCAGCCGGCCCGCGAGGTCGATCTCGTTGCTGCCGACGTCGTCGAGCGGCAGGCCGCGGCCGAGGTGACGGTGGTCGTCGCCGCTCATCACGACGCCGAGCAGGATGCGGTCGAGACCGGCTCGCCAGGTGTTGTGCTCGAACCGCTCCATCCCGAAGGTCCGGCGCGTGTCGCCGTCGATGCCCCAGCGCACTCCGGCACGCGACACCCAGCGGTTGACCCGGTCGAGCTCGTCGTCCGTGAACCCGAACCGCCGCCGGACCGGCTCCCGGCCCGCCAGGTCGAGCACGTCGGCTGCGGTGACCCGACCGCCGGACAGCTCCAGCACCTGGCCGGCGACGGCGAGCAGCGGGTTGGTGCTGGTGAGCGCGCGGTCGGCGAGCTTGACGCGGAGCAGGTGGGCCGGGTGCCCGTCGGTCGTCGCGAGCCCGAAGCCGGCCGAGATCAGCGGGGCGTAGGTCTCGATGTCGGGACACATCACGAGGATGTCGCGCGGCTCGAGCGTCGGGTCGTCCTCGAGCAGCCCGACCAGCACCTCGCGCAGCACGTCGACCTGACGGGCCGACCCGTGACAGGCGTGCACCTGCAGCGTGGTGTCGGCGTCGTCGAGCTGACGGTCGGCGCGCTCGGCGTACGTCGGGGCGTGGTTGGCGCGCAGGTCGTGCTGGAGCCAGCCCAGCAGCGTGCCGGCGTCGCCGCCCGGGGTCGGCACGAGCTCCGCGTCGATGCCGTCGAGCGTGCGCCGCAGCTCGCGGGCGTCGCGGCCGAGCGAGGCGAGCAGCGGATGACCGACCCGCTCGGCCGAGGTGTCCTCGTCGCGCGGCACGACCCCGCCGAGCCCGGCCAGGTCGTCCCAGAGGGTCGGCGAGGGCTGGGGCAGGAAGAGGTGGACGTCGCGGTTCTCGCCCAGCGCCCGCAGCAGCTCGACCTCGGTGCCGGGGATGCGGGTGTGGCCGAAGAGGCTCAGCCGTCCGGGCAGCGGGAGGTCCGTGCCGCCCGCCTTGAGCGCGGCGCAGGTCTCGGTGTGCCGGACGTCGGGCGGCGGGGCGTCGACCTTCCCCAGGAGCCGCCGCCACAGCTCCGCCTGCCAGCGCAGGTCGTCGGCGAGGTCGCCGTCGTCGCCGTCGCGCCAGCCGGTGACGAGCGACGGTCGCTGCACGGCGTACGACGCGAACAGGCTGGCCAGCCGGATCGCGACCGAGTAGCGGCGACTGCGGCGCAGCTCGCCGTCGGGCCCGTCGAGGCCGTGGCCGAGGTGCCGGGCGAGCGTGGCGAACCCGGGGTCGTCGAGGCTCTCGTCGATCGTCGCGAGCAGCGGCCAGACCAGCCGCTCGGGGTCCCACGGGTCGTCGCGCTCGCGGCCGAGCAGCAGGCTGACGAGGCTGCGCGGGTTGAGGAACCGGACCCCGGCGCACACGCCGTCGCCGCCCCGGGGGCCGGTGCCGAGCCGGTGGCTCAGGCGCTGGGTGAGCCAGCGCTCCACTCCCTTGGCGGGGACGACCACGACCTCCTCCGCGAACGGGTCGTCGAGGGGTGTCGCGAGCAGGTCACCGAGGCGGTCGGCGAGGACGTCGGTCCGCGCGGCTCGGTGGATCTGCAGGCTCACGCGCCGACCCTATGGGGTGCCGGGGACAAGGCCGGTGGGCCGCCGGGAGTTTCGTCGACCCCGACGGACCCGGCTGCGACGATCCCGGGCTGACGCCAGACTGGCCCCATGACCGCGCCCGAGCCGCAGCCCGTGACGACTCCCCTCACCCGTGCGGCGGTCTTCGTCGTGCTCACCCTGGAGCCCGGCGGAGAGGAGACGGTCCGCGAGGTGCTGGCCGACGCGCCCGGGATGTCGCGGGCGATCGGGTTCCGCAACGTCGAGGCCGCCCTCTCGTGCGTGGTCGGTGTCGGCAGCGCGGCGTACGACCGGGTCTTCGGTGGCACCCGGCCAGTGGGACTCCACCCGTTCGAGGAGATCCACGGGCCGCGGCACCACGCGCCGGCGACGCCCGGCGACCTGTTCTTCCACATCAAGGCCGAGCAGCAGGACCTCTGCTTCGAGCTCGCCTCCCGACTCACCCAGCGGCTGCGCGGGGCGGCGACCGTCGTCGACGAGGTGCACGGCTTCCGCTACTTCGACCGGCGTGACCTGCTCGGCTTCGTCGACGGCACCGAGAACCCCGTCGGCGTCTCCGTGGACCGGGCGCTGCTGGTCGGCGACGAGGACCCGGGGTTCGCGGGCGGGAGCTACGTGATCATCCAGAAGTACCTGCACGATCTCGACGCGTGGAACGCGATGACCGTCGAGCAGCAGGAGGCCGCGGTCGGCCGCGAGAAGCTCTCCGACATCGAGCTCCCCGACGACCAGAAGGCCGCCGGCGCCCACACCGCGCTCACCAGCATCGAGGACGACGACGGCACCGAGCTCCAGATCCTGCGCGACAACATGCCCTTCGGCAGCCTCGCCGGAGCTGCGGACGGCGGCAGCGAGTACGGCACCTACTTCATCGGCTACACCCGCGACCCCGGGGTGATCGAGCGGATGCTGCGCAACATGTTCCTCGGCGACCCGCCCGGCACCACCGACCGTCTGCTGGAGGTCTCCACCGCCACAACCGGCGCGCTCTTCTACGTGCCGACGGTCGACCAGCTCGAGGGCTGACCGCTACAACCCCCGTCGCACGGGTACCTCTCGCTCATGACGGAGCAGACGCCCGAGCCCGAGGTCACCGAGCCGACCCCTCGCCCGAAGGACCCGCTGCGCCGGTCGCGCACCAGCGGCGCCTGGACGGCGGTGATCATCGCAGCGGTACTGCTGGTGCTGCTGGTCACGTTCATCGCCCAGAACACCGACGACGTGCACATCTCCTTCCTCGGCTGGGACGGCACCGTTCCGCTGGCCGTGGCGCTGCTCATCGCCAGCGCGGCGGGCGTCGTGATCACCGCCGTGGTGGGCACGCTGCGCATCTGGCAGCTGCGCCGCCGGGTACGCCGCGACCGGACCTGAGGCCTGACTACAGTGGGACGTCCGCCTATCTCGGGGGACGTCATGTTGGTGCACCGCCGCCTGTCCGCTCTCTGCGCGGCCGCCATGGCCGCAGTGGCCGCATTGGCCGCAGTGGCCGCACCCGGTCCAGCCCGTGCAGACGATCCCGAGTGGGGCCCACTGCAGGAGGCGGGCGGCAGCACCCTCGCGGTCGCCCTGGCCGACGGGACCACCGCCCTGATCAGCGTCGGCGGTCCGGACGACGCGACCATCTACGACCAGCGCCGGACGGCAGCGGGCACCCTGGGCCCCGGCACCGAGGTCACCACCGTCGGCGACGCCGAGTCCTGCCGACCCGTCGAGGCCGTCACCGCACTGGCGAACGTCGCCGTCGCCGTGGAGTGCCAGGCCACGACCGGGCTCGAGGACCCTCCGACCAGGCTCGTCGAGCTGGTGTGGACCGGTGACGACGGCTGGGTCTCGCACGTGCAGCCCGAGGGCGAGCTGGGGTCGCTGGACTACTCGCCGCGCGGCCAGTACGTCGTCTTCACCAGCAACAGCCGGTACGGGCGTCCGCACCGCGTGACCAGCTACCACGCCGACCTCGGCTGGCGCGACCTCGAACGCCGCGAGCTCGGGTCGTCGGGAGGCGACCTCGTCGCCGCGATCAACGACGGAGGGAACCTGGTGGCCCTGCGCGGTGCCGGGTTCGAGGACGAGCCCGGCTACTGGTTCGGCGGCCGGCTCCGCATCGAGACCTACGACGACACGACAGGGCGGTGGACGCACCGGTTCACCCGCGCCTACCGCGACGGCGGCATCGACCCGTACGGCATCGACCTGGCCGCCGGGCGCATCCTGGCCACCGTGGTCCAGTCGCGCTCGACCGGCGAGGTCAACGGCCGGGCGGACCGGGTCGTCCTCCTGTCCGGCAGGCCCGGCTCCCCACGGTTCTGGTCGTCGCCCCGATGGAGCCGCCAGGTCCTGACCGCGTCCGCCGCGACCACTCGCTCGGGGCTCGGCGTCGCCGCCTGGCAGGCGGTCGGCGACCGGCGCACCGCCCGGCCGTGGTTCGCGACGTGGGCGCCGCACCGCGCGCGGCCCTCCGTGCACGACCTGAAGTGGCGCACCGATCTCACCGACGCCGCCGTCTTCGGGCGTGCGATGGACTTGTCGGTCAGCGCCAACGGGCACGGCGCCATCGCCTACGTTCGGCACCGACCCGGTGTCGACCACTCGACGGTCGCTGCCACGTCCTTCCGGCTGGGCCCCCACGGGGGACTGCGCCGCCAGATCGACGCGACCTGGCAGCAGCCGGTCACCACGACCCTCGACGTGACCGCGAGCACCACCTCGACCAGCGTCACGCTCGGCCGCATGGCGGGCCCGTTCTACCCGTCGCCGCTGACCCGGTACAGCCTCGGTCCGTGATCGGGTCAGCCGGTGTGGTGCACCTCCTGGAGGCCGTAGACGGGCGTGTCGATGCCCTCGAGCCGGGCCTTGAGCTGGAGCGCGAGGTAGAGCGAGTAGTGCCGTGACTGGTGCAGGTTGCCGCCGTGCATCCAGAGGTTCGGGACCTGGGTCGGCTTCCACATGTTCCGCTGCTCCCCCTCCCACGGACCGGGGTCCTTGGTGGTGTCGGAGCCGAGACCCCAGCACTTGCCGAGCCGGTCGGCGGTCTCCTGGTCGACGAGGTCGGCGACCCAGCCGTTCATCGAGTTGTAGCCCGTTGCGAACACCACCACGTCGGCCGGCAGCTCCGTGCCGTCCGCGAGGACGACGGCATCCTCGGTGAGCCGCTCGACCTGGCCGTGGGCCAGCTTGACGTCGCCGTTCGCGACGAGGTCGGCGGAGCCGACGTCGATGTAGTAGCCCGAGCCGCGCCGCAGGTACTTCATGAACAGCCCGGAGCCGTCGTCGCCCCAGTCGTGCCAGAAGCCGGCCTTCTCCAGCCGGTCGTAGAAGTCCTTGTCCCGCTCGGCCATCGCCTCGTACGCCGGGATCTGGAAGGTGTGCAGGATCCGGTAGGGCAGCGACGCGAAGATCATGTCCGCCTTCTCGGTGGTGACCCCCGCGGCCACCGCGCGCTCGGAGTACAGGTCACCGAGCCCGATGTCCATCAGCGAGTCGCTCCGCACGATGTGGGTCGAGGACCGCTGCACCATGGTGACGTCCGCGTCGTGCTCCCACAGCGCCCCGCAGATGTCGAAGCTCGAGTTGTTGCTGCCGATCACGACCGCCCGCTTCCCGGCGTACGCGTCGGGGCCCGGGTGCGCCGACGAGTGGTGCACGTCGCCGCAGAACACGTCGGCGCCGGGTACGTCGGGGATCCGCGGCTTGCCGGACATGCCGGTGGCGAAGACGAGCTGTTTGGGGCGCAGCGTCAGCGGCCTGCCCTCCCGCTCGACCTCGACCGTCCACTCCTGGGTCTCGTCGGACCAGGTCGCCGACTTCGCCTCGGTGGAGGACCAGTACGGCACCTCCATCACCTTGACGTAGCTCTCGAGCCAGTCGCCGATCTTGTCCTTGGGCGAGAACACCGGCCAGTTGTCGGGGAACTTGAGGTACGGGAGGTGGTCGTACCAGACCGGGTCGTGCAGGCAGAGCGACTTGTACCGACCGCGCCACTGGTCGCCGGGGTTCGGGTGCTTGTCGATCACCAGGCTGGGGACGCCGAGCTGGCGCAGCCGCGAGCCGAGCGCGATGCCGCCCTGCCCGCCGCCGACGACCAGCACGTAGGGCTGGACGGTGGAGCCGAGGCTCTCGGCCTCGGCCTGGCGCTTCTCCTTCCACGTCGTCCGCTGCTTGTCGGCACCGTGCTCGGCGCCCATCGGGCGGTGGGTGCCGCGCGGCTCCTCGTGGCCCTTGAGCTCGTAGAGCGCGGTGAGCAGCGTCCAGGCGCGGTCCTCGCCGTCCTCGGTCTGCAGGCGCAGCAGGCCGTTGCCGCGGCCGACGGCAGTCTCGAACGCGATCCACGCGGTGACGACCCCGTCGGTGTCGACCGGGGTCTCGGTCGTGGTGAAGGCGTACGGCGTGGCACTGTGCGCCGTCTGCGACACCAGGTCGGCCACCTGCTCGCGACCCTCGACGGTCTTGATGTTCCAGGTGAAGGCGATCAGGTCGCGCCAGTAGCACTCCTTCGTGAAGAGGTCCGCCACGGCGCGACCGTCCTCGGCCTGCAGCGCGAGCTCGAACCTCCCCAGCCACGCATCCACGCGGCCCTGCGGGCTGCTCGCGTCCTGGGCGGCGTCACGGTCGAGGGTCTGGGTCATGTCCGACCTCCTGGCGTCTCGGGATCCTGCGGCCGCGTGGCCGCGATCTCATGGAACGCCCGCCGGAGGAGCCGCGACAGCGTTGCAGCGTGTTGCAACGGGCGCCCGAGGGCCGCCGGACGGTCCGTGGCGCCTGTCACATCCCGCGCCTATCCTCGGGACGGAAGGAGTGCGCGGATGACGACCATGCGTCTGGCCCACGGCGCCGTGACTCCCGGCACCGACCTGTCGGTCCACGCCAGGGAGCTGCGCCGGGTGCACGACGCCGTGCTGTCGGGCGCCCGCCCCGCAAGCCCTCCCCGCGACCTCGTGCTCCGCTCCTGGCAGCGCGTCCTCGCCGTCGGCCTCGACGCCGCCGGTCGCAACCTGCGCGACCCGCTGCCGGTCGACGAGGTCGAGCGCCGCCGCCGCGAGTCGCCGATCTCGCTGGTCATCGACGAGCTGCGGCACGTGCTGACGTCGGTCGCCGACGCCTCGCTCTTCCTCATGGTCGTGACCGACGCCGAGGGCGTGGTGCTGTGGCGGGAGGGCTCGGCACGAGTACGCCGTACCGCCGACACGCTCGGCTTCGCGGAGGGTGCGGTCTGGACCGAGGCGAACGTCGGCACCAACGCCATCGGGACGGCGCTGGCGGAGCGCGCGCCGGTCGAGCTCTTCTCCGCGGAGCACTTCGAGCAGGCCCAGCACCCGTGGTACTGCAGCGCCTGGCCGATGCACGACCCGCGCACCGGCGAGCTGCTCGGCGTGGTCGACCTGAGCGGGCCGGCCCTCACCCTGCACCCGGCGATCCTGGTGCTGGTCGAGAGCGCCGTGCGGCTGGCCGAGGGCCGCCTGTCGGCGCTGCACGCCGACCACCTGGAGCGGATCCGGCGGTCCGCGGAGCCCGTGCTCGCCGGCATGAACGGCCCGCTGCTGGTCGTCGACGACCTCGGCTGGGTCGCCCACTCCCACGGCATCGCGCGCCGCGACCGCATCCAGGCGCCCCGGGCCGGCCACCCGGTCGCCGTACCCGGCCTGGGGCTGTGCCTGCCGGAGCGGCTCGGCGACGGCTGGCTCGTGTGGCCGGCGGCCACCGCGACCCCGGTGACAGCGACCCTCGACGTGGCCGCCGGGCTGCTCGAGGTCGACTCCGGCGACGACTCCTGGCGGGCGCCCCTGACCCGGCGCCACGCCGACCTGCTGCGGCTGGTGGCCGAGGCCGGCCCCGCGGGGACGACCGCGGCTGAGCTGAGCCACGCGATCTTCGGCGACGCCGAGCACCTGGTGACGGTGCGGGCGGAGATGTCCCGGCTGCGCAAGGCCGTGGGGGCCCTGGTGGACACCCAGCCCTACCGGGTGGCGGCCGGCGTCCGGCTCACCGTGCTCGGGTAGCGCCCGGCCACTGACGCATCCGGGCCATGGACGCGTCCGGCCCGGCGTGCTTCCCTGCCAAGGTGACGCAGCACCTCGACGTGGACTACCTCGTGGTCGGTGCCGGCGCGACGGGGATGGCCTTCACCGACGCGCTGATCGACCACGCCGACGTGCGCGTTGCCCTCGTCGACCGGCGGCACGCCGCCGGCGGGCACTGGCTCGAGGCCTACCCGTTCGTGCGGCTGCACCAGTCCTCGACGTTCTACGGCGTCGCGTCGACCCTGCTCGGCGGCGGACGCGTGCAGGCCCGGGGACCCGAGGCCGGGCTGCACGAGCGCGCCGACAAGGCCGCGATCTGCTCCTACTACTCCGAACTCGTCGACGACCGGATGGTCGCGTCGGAGCGCGTGCAGACCTTGTGGGGATGCGAGTACGTCGGGGACCGGACCGTCGTCTCCCGCATCTCGGGGCGGCGGTACGTCGTACCCGACCACTGCCGGATCGTCGACGCCCACTACCTCTCCCCGGACATCCCCGCCGAGTCGGGGCCGCGCTTCGCGGTCGGTGACGGGGCCAGGGTGGTGCCGGTCAACTTCCTGCCGCGCGTCGATTACGCCCCGGGCCGGTACGTCGTCGTCGGGTCGGGCAAGACCGCCACCGACGCCTGCATCTGGCTGCTCGCACAGGGGGTGGACCCCGACGCGATCACGTGGATCCGCCCGCGCGACCCGTGGATGCTGAACCGGGCGAAGATCCAGCCAGACCCCGAGGTGTTCTTCGGCATGGTGGCCGACCTGCTCGAGGCGTCGGCCGCATCCGCCTCGCTCGACGACCTCTTCCTCCGGCTCGAGGACGCCGACATCATGCTGCGGGTAGACCGGAGGGCGACACCGACGATGGCCAAGGCGCCCACCCTCGCCACGTGGGAGCTCGAGCAGCTGCGGAGCATCGAGCACGTCGTGCGCCTGGGGCACATCACCACGGTCGGCCGTGGCCGCCTCGACCTCGAGCGGGGCTCGGTCTCGATCCCCGGCGACGCCCTGGTCGTCGACTGCGCCGCCGACGGCCTCAAGCGCCCGCCGCGCATCCCGATCTGGCAGCCCGAGGTGATCACGGTGCAGCCGATCCGGGCCGGGTTCCCGTGCTTCGGCGCCGCGCTGGCCGGGTACGTCGAGGCGACCCGCTCCGACGACACCGAGAAGAACCGGCTGTGCCCGCCCTCGGCGTACGGCAACAGCCTCGGCGAGTGGGCGCTCATGAACGTGCTCGGGTTCCGCAACGGGGCGATGTTCGGCGCCGAGCCCGACATCAAGAAGTGGGCCGACGACGTCGCGCTCAACCCGGCCCGCGTCCCGCCCGGCCACGGTGGCTCGCGCGCGATCGACGAGGCGACCGGGCGGATCAACGACCTCGTCGGGCCCGGGGTCGCCCGGCTGGCCGAGCTCGCCGCGCTGGCCGGGGCCGACTGACGCCGCATTTCTTGGGTGTCCCGAGCAACAATGGACGCATGGTCGGTTTCCTCGTTGCGGGCTTGATCATCGGAGCACTGGCCCGGCTCTTCAAACCCGGCAAGCAGAACCTGGGCATCCTCGCGACCCTCGGGCTCGGCCTCGTCGGATCGCTCATCGGCGGCACCATCGCGTGGCTGATCGGCACCGGCAGCATCTGGGAGCTGAACATCCTGGGCTTCGTGCTCTCGGTGGTCGCGGCCGTGCTGCTGGTCGGCAGCGCCGAGGCGGTCACGGGCAAGAGCCGCACGAGCATCCGCTAAAACTCTTGCGGCCGCCGGGACATCGGCGGATCGTGGAGGGATGAAGACGCACGGGATCCCGGACGGCCTGCCGGTCCTCTCCCGGGGCAAGCACCGCACCCCACGCAAGGGCGCCTGCTTCATGGAGATGGCGTCGGTGCTCGCGAACGAGCCGTGGAGCGACCGCCCGCAGTGCACCCATCCGCTGCTCGCCCAGCTCGCCCGCCTCGTCAACGACCACACGAGTGACGCCCGACGGGGCGAGCTCATCGTGTTGATCCCCGACGTCGTCGGCGTCCGCGGCCACGGGCTCGACTGGGAGGCCGCCGTCACGGCGGCCGTGGCCTGCCGGGCGCTGCCCGACATCGCCGAGGAGTCCCAGCGCGCACTGGCCGCCGGGCTGATCCGCTGCGACGAGGTCGCGGCGGCACACGGCGAGCGGACGGTCGTCGACCGGGCCGCGATCCGCGAGGCCCTCGACCAGGTGCCGCTCGCCGCGAAGTGGGCGCGCACCTTCATCGACGGCACCGCGCCGATCAAGGCGAAGGGCTTCCAGAAGCACTCCGCGCCGGCCGTGATGCTCTGCGCCGTCCGGGGTACGGCGAAGGCCGCGGTCAGCGACCCGGACGCGCGGCTGCGCGACCTGCTGGTGACGGGCATCGAGGCCGCCCGGCGTCAGCCCGTCGTCATCGCCGCCCGCCCCCAGACCCAGTCCCAGCCCGACCCGGTCCGTCCCGAGCCTGCCCAGGGCCAGCGCTAGGCGCTCTCCTCCTCGAAGAACCCCTCGCGCACCGCCCGCACGAAGGTCGGCGCGAACTCGGCGCCGAGGTCGGTGAGGACGATCCGGTCACCCTCGACGCGCCACAGGTTGGCGTCGTGGAGGTGCGCCATCACGACGTCCAGCCGTCGCTGCCACTGCCGCTCCGGCCGCTCGCTCCACGACTCGGGCCGCTGCAGCATCCACCAGCTCCGGACCGCGGCCATGGAGACGGGGGCGTCGGGCGTGCCCGTCGGGATCAGGAGCAGCCCGGACAGCGGCTCGATCACCTCGCGACCGAGCCGGCGGCACAGCGCCAGGAGCAGTGCGTTCGCGAGCCCGACCCACTCCTCGTCGAGCCTCGGCGTGGCCGGGCTGCGCCGCGCGACCTTCGGGTCGACGTCGACCAGACCGGTGGAGACGCAGGCCGACCACAGCCGGTCCAGCGGCAGGCAGTCGCGGGCGCTGCGCCAGGAGTGCAGGGCGGCCTCGGCGCGGGCGGCGTCGTGCGCGGGCGGCGCGGCGAGCCCGGAGATGAGCGCCTCGAGCTCGCGCTCCCACGACCACAGGTTTAGGTCGCGGTAGGCCTCGCGCGCGACGGCCGGCCGCAGGTGTCCGCGCGCCGTCACCTCGCGGCCCTCGCCCACCCAGTCGGCGAGGGTGAGGCACGCGCTCACGAAGCCCGGTTCGCGCGCGACGTGGGCCGCATCCGCACGATCGGCGGGCGGGGCGGCCTCAGCAGGGGCCGGTGGGGCCGGCGCCGCGGGCGGGGCACTGCGTCCGACGTCGTTGTAGTCGCCGCTCTCGGCGAGCTCGATCAGGCCCGTCAGGTCGACCGGGCCGGCGGGCTCGGGTGGCGCCGGCGCCACGGGTTCCGCCACCACGGGGGCCGGCGCGGCGGGGACGCGGGCGGCCAGGGCGCACGCCTCCGCGAGGCGGGGCAGCAGCCGTCGCGCCTCCTTGCGCAGCCGCGACCGCCTCGCCGACCCGCGGCTCGTCTGCCGGGTGGCCCGCAGGAAGCTCCAGTACGTGTCCAAGGTGTCGCCGAGGTGTCCGGGGTCCGGCGGAGGCGGCCCGTGCCGCGGCCACGTCACCAGCACCAGCTGCTCGACGCTGTCGGCTGGCCACTCGTCGGGGCCCAGGCCGTCGTGCTCCGACCGCAGGTACAGGACCGTCGCGAGGAGCGCCGGGTCGAGGGGTCGAGACTTCTGCACGGCCCAGTCGTACGCCTGGCTGGTGAGCCGGTCGGCCTCGTTCACGCCCCGCAGGCTATCGGCCGCGCCGGAGCGGGACCTCCAGCCGGTCGGCGAGCTCGTCGTACGTCGTGCCGAACGTCTCGACCACGACCACCTCGTCACCGCCGACGTCGAAGACCGCGAGGTCGGTGTAGACGCGGGAGACGCAGCCGACGCCGGTCAGCGGGTAGGTGCACTCGGGCACCAGCTTGGCCGCGCCGTCCTTGGCGAAGAGCGTCATCATCACGAAGACCTGCTTGGCCCCGATCGCGAGGTCCATCGCCCCGCCGACGGCCGGGATCGCGTCCGGGGCGCCCGTGTGCCAGTTGGCGATGTCGCCCCCGGCGCTGACCTGGAACGCGCCGAGCACGCACACATCGAGGTGGCTGCCGCGCATCATGGCGAACGAGTCGGCGGAGTCGAAGTACGCCGCCCCCGGCGGCTCGATCACCGGGATCTTGCCGGCGTTGACGAGGTCCGGGTCGATCTCCTCGCCGACCGCGGCGCGGCCCATGTTGAGCATGCCGTTCTCGGTGTGCAGCACGACCCCGGAGCCGGCGTCGAGGTGGTCGGCGACCAGCGTCGGCTGGCCGATGCCGAGGTTGACGTAGGCGCCGTGCGGGATGTCCCGGGCGACACGGGCGGCCATCTCTCCCTTGGTGAGAATCACACCGCCACCACCCTGTCGACGTAGATCCCCGGCGTCGCCACGGTCTCGGGGTCGAGCTCGCCGATCTCGACGACCTCGCGGACCTGCACGATCGTCGTCGTCGCGGCGGTCGCCATCACGGGTCCGAAGTTGCGGGCGGTCTTGCGGTAGACGACGTTGCCCATCCGGTCGGCGCGGTGCGCGCCGACGAGGGCGACGTCGCCGCGGATGGGGTACTCCAGCACGTACGTCCGTCCGTCGATCTCCCGGGTCTCCTTGCCCTCGGCGAGCGGCGTGCCGACGCCCGTGGGGCAGTAGAACGCCCCGATTCCGGCGCCGGCGGCGCGCATCCGCTCGGCGAGGTTGCCCTGCGGCACCAGCTCCAGCTCGATCCGGCCCTCGCGGTAGAGCCCGTCGAACACGTAGGAGTCCGACTGCCGCGGGAACGAGCAGATGATCTTGCGCACCCGGCCCTCCGCCAGCAGGGCGGCCAGCCCGGTGTCGCCGTTGCCGGCGTTGTTGGAGACCACGGTGAGGTCGGTCGCGCCCTGCTCGATGAGCGCGTCCATGAGCTCGACGGGCATGCCGGCCAGCCCGAAGCCGCCGACCAGGACCGTCGACCCGTCCTCGATGCCCGCGACCGCCTCGGCGGCGGTCGCGCAGATGACCGGCCTCATGAGGAGACGTTCTCGAGCACGACGGCGAGCGCCTGCCCGACGCCGATGCAGATCGCGGCCACGCCGTACCGGTCCCCGGACTCCTGGAGCCGCGCGGCGAGGGTGCCGAGGATGCGTCCGCCGGACGCACCGAGCGGGTGGCCGATCGCGATGGCGCCGCCCTTGCCGTTCACGATCTCGGGGTCGATCTTCCAGGCGTCCACGCAGGCCAGGGACTGGACGGCGAACGCCTCGTTCAGCTCGACCGCACTCACGTCGTTCCACGTGATGCCGGCCCGGGCGAGCGCGCGGTCCGCGGCCTCGACGGGTGCGTAGCCGAACATCGGGGGCTCGACGGCGCTCACCCCGCGCCCGGCGATCCGGGCGAGCGGGTCGACGCCGATCGCGGCGTTCTCGGAGCCGAGCAGGACCGCGGAAGCCCCGTCGTTGAGCGGGGATGCGTTCCCGGCGGTGATGGTGCCATCGGGGCGGAACGACGGCTTCAGCACCGCGAGCTTCTCCGCGGACGAACCCGGCCGGATGCCCTCGTCGCGCGCGAGGTCGACGCCTTCCACGGGGACGACGAGGCCGTCGTAGAAGCCTGCCTCCCAGGCGGCGTGCGCGAGGTTGTGGGAGCGGGTGGCGAACTCGTCCTGCCGCTCGCGGGAGATCGAGAACCTCTCGCCGAGCACCTCGTTGGCCTCGCCGAGCGAGACCGTCCACTTCTCCGGCATGTTCGCGTTGACCAGGCGCCAGCCGAGCGTCGTCGAGACCGCGGTGACGTTGCCGGCGGGAAACGCCCGCGACGGCTTCGGCAGCACCCACGGCGCCCGGGTCATCGACTCGACGCCGCCGGTGAGCACGACGTCGGCGTCGCCGGACTCGATCGTGCGCGACCCGATGATCGCCGCGTCGAGCGACGAGCCGCACAGCCGGTTCACGGTCGTCGCGGGCACGCCGACCGGCAGCCCCGCCAGCAGCACGGCCATCCGGCCGACGTTGCGGTTGTCCTCGCCGGCCTGGTTGGCGCAGCCCCAGACGACGTCACCGATGCGCTCGTGGTCGAGGTCCGGCGTCTTCGCGAGCACCCCGCCGACCGCCGTCGCGGCCAGGTCGTCGGGCCGCACCTCGGCCAGGGCGCCGCCGAAGCGACCGAACGGCGTACGCGCGGCGGCGTACAGGAAGGCTCCGGTCATGCTCCCACCGTAGGCCGTGGCCCTTCATCGCCTCCAATACTGAATTCCGCTCGATTGATAAGTTGACGGCATGGAGCTGCGCCACCTGCGATCGTTCGAGGTGCTCGCCGAGGAGCGCCACTTCGGCCGGGCCGCCGGGCGCCTGCACATCGCGCAGCCGGCGCTCTCCCAGCAGGTCAAGCAGCTCGAGCGCGAGCTCGGCGTCGCGCTGTTCACGCGCACCACGCGCCGGGTCGAGCTCACCGAGGCCGGCCACCGGTTCGCGACCCACGCCCGGACGGTGCTGGCGGACGTCGACCGCGCGTCGTCCGACATGGCCCTGCTCGCGTCGGGCGCGGCCGGCCGGGTCTCGATCGGCTTCATCGGCACCGCGACGTACGACGTGCTGCCGCGGGTCGCCCGCGAGGTCCGCGCGTCCCTGCCCGACCTCGACCTCGAGCTGCGCGGGGAGCTGCTGTCGCCCGACCTGCTCACCGGCCTCCGGGACCGTACCTTCGACATCGCGCTGCTGCGGCCAGACCCGCTCAACCACGGGGATCTCGCCATCCGCTCGCTGCGCTCGGAGCGGCTCGTCGCCGTGCTGCCGACGGGCCACCCGCTCGCGCGCCGGCGCCGGATCTCGCTGTCGGCGCTGGCCGGCGAGACGTTCGTGATGCACCCCTCCGGACACCGCTCCTCGATGCACGACCGCGTGCGCGCCGCCTGCGAGGCCGCCGGCTTCTCCCCGGACCCGGTCATCGAGGTCGGCGAGACGGCGACCCTGGTCGTGTTCGTCGCGGCGGGGCTCGGCGTCGCGCTGGTGCCCGAGCCGGTGCGCTCGCTCGGCCTCGACGGCGTCTCCTACGTCGCGCTCACCGACGCGCCCACGATCGACCTCGCCCTCGCCACCCGGACCGACGACGACTCGCCCGCGGTCCGCCGGGTCGCGGAGGTCGTGGCCGGGCTGACGTCTCGCATGTAACGGGGTGTTGTGGCATCTGCTGCCCCGTCATACCGGGCCGGTAGATGCCACAACACCCCGTTACAGCTGATGATGGCGCTAGAGCAGGCCCTCCTCCCGCAGCACCTCCGACGCGACCCGGAAGGCGGTGTTGGCGTCGGGGACGCCGCAGTAGATCGCGGACTGGAGGATGACCTCCTTGATCTCGTCGACCGTGAGCCCGTTGCGCAGCGCGGCGCGCACGTGCATGGCGAGCTCCTCGTGGTGGCCGCGCGCGATGAGGGCGGTGAGCGTGATCATCGAGCGGGAGCGGCGGTCGAGACCGGGACGGGTCCAGATCTCGCCCCAGGCGTACGCCGTGATCAGCTCCTGGAAGTCGCGGGTGAAGTCGGTGGTGCCGGCGACGGCGCGGTCGACGTGTGCGTCGCCGAGCACCTCGCGCCGCACCCGCATCCCGTCGGGGACCGCGGGGTCGACCGCGGGTTCGACCGGGCTCCGCTCCCCCAGGAAGTGCGTCCTCAGCAGCCGCGCCACCTCCGCCGGCTGCTCGGCCGGGGCCAGGTGGGCGACGTCGGGCAGCTCGACGTACGTCCCGTCGCCGACGCCCACGGCGATCTCGCGCAGCTTGTCGGGCGGGGTCGCGACGTCCTCGGAGCCGGCCACCGCGAGCACCGGCGAGGTGATCCGGCCCAGCTGGTCACGGACGTCGAAGTCCGCGAGCGCACCGCACACCTGGACGTAGCCCTCGTCGACGGCGTCGGAGAGCGCGCGCAGGAGTGCGCCGCCCCGCTCGGGCTCGCGGTCGAGGAAGCCGGGGCCGAACCAGCGCTCGGCCGACGGGGTCACCATGACCGGCGTCCCCGACGCCCGGACGCTGGCGATCCGCTCGGTCCACATCTCCCGGGTGCCGATCTGCGCGCCGGTGCACAGCAGCGCGGCGGCGACGATCCGGTCGGGCGCGTCGAGCATCAGCTGCAGGCCGACCGCGCCGCCCACCGAGTCGCCGGCGTAGAAGAACGGGCCGCGCGGCTGGCCACGCTGGGTGAGCACCTCGTCGACCACGGCGAGCACGCCGGCGGCGAGCTCGGCGATCGTGAACGGCTCCTCGGGGACCGACCGGTTGTGGCCGTGCCCCGGCAGGTCCCAGGCGACGACGTCGAACTCGTCGGTCAGCTCACCTGCGCACGCCGACCACAGCGTGGTCGCCGACGTGCCGAGCGACGGGCCGAGCACCAGCAGGGGCAGGGCAGCGCGGTCACGCGCCCCGGTCAGCCGGACGACGGTGATGCCTGGGGTCACGAGCGCTCCTTCGCGCGGGCGACGACCTCGTCGACGTACGCCGTCGCGTCGCCGAGGTACGTCGCCGCCGGGTGGTCGGTCATGCTGCGCTGCTCGGCGAGCACGGCGTCGCCCGCCTCGGCCAGCGTCGCAGCCATCCGGTCGGCGTGCACCTGCAGGCCGTCGAGCAGGTCCGCGGTCTGCGAGGCCGCGACCAGCGTGCGGCGCACCAGGTCGCGCAGCGTCGCCCACTCGGCGTGCCAGCCGCCGTCGGCGCGGTCGTCGACCTGCTGGGCGGCGGCGAGGTGCAGCGTCGCCGCGAGCTGCGGCGTCGTCAGCGCGGCCCGCCGCACCAGCACCGACAGCGTCGGGTTGGCCTTGTTCGGCATGGTCGAGGAACCGCCAGCGGCGCCCTCCGACAGCTCGCCGATCTCCGGGCGCGACATCGTGACGACGTCGTTCGCGATCCGGGCGCAGGCGTCGGTGCACCCGGCGAGCGCGTCGCCGATGCGGGTGACCGGGGCGCGGGTGGTGTGCCAGCGCGCCACCGCATCGGGCAGCGGCCGGCCGAGCTCGACCATCGCCGCGCGGGTGCCGGCGGCGCCGCCGAGCTGCTCGGGGAAGGTGAGCCGGTCGAGGTCGTCGCACGCGTCGAGCACCGCCGTCAGCCAGGCCGCGACCCGGAAGCCGAACGTGGTCGGCACGGCGTGCTGGGTCAGCGTCCGGGCCACCATCGGCGTCTCGCGGTGCTCCACGGCGAGGGCGGCGAGGCGGCGTACGACCGAGCGCAGGTCGCGCCGCAGCGTCTCGACCGCCGACGCCGCCATCCGCATCAGGGCGGAGTCGACGACGTCCTGGCTGGTGAGACCCCGGTGCACGTCGGGGGCGTGCTCCCGGAGCAGCGCGACCAACGGGATGACCGGGTTGCCGCCCCGGCCCGCCGCGTCCGCGAGGTCTTCCGCGTCGACGAGCACCCCCAGGTCCCTGCCGAGCCAGGCCTCCTCGACGGCGAGCATCGCGCCGACGAAGTCCTCCGCGGTGAAGTGGGACCCGGCGCGCTCGTCGCCGGGCCAGAACAGGTCCGCCATGGGGTCAGTCTTGCGCGTACGACAGGAAGACCGTCTCGTTCTCGCCCTGGAGCCGGATGTCGAAGACGAAGCCGCGGTCGTCGGGCTCGGCGATCAGCGTCTGGCGCCGCTCCGCCGGCACGCCCCTGAGCAGGTCGTCGCCGGCGCCGGGCAGGTAGGCGCGGGTGAACAGCCGGTGCAGCAGCCCCCGCGCGAACACCGTGAGCAGGAAGTGCGGCGCGGCGCCGCTTGGACGCAGCGTCGAGAATCGGTAGCGACCGGTGCGGTCGGTCGGCGTGCGACCGAAGCCCGTGAACGTGAAGCCGTCGCGGTGCAGCGAGCCCGGCACCTGCGGCACGGCCCCGTCGGGTCCGGTCTGCCAGAGCTCGATCAGCGCGTCGGGCACCGGCTCGCCGGCGCCGTCGAGCACCCGGCCGTGCAGCCGGATCGCGTCCGGGCGCGTGGGCGGCACCAGCTCCGCACCGCCGGCGTACGGCAGGGCGTAGTGGAAGAACGGGCCGACGGTCTGGCCGGGCGTGGGCACGAGGCTCGTCACTGGTCCTCCTCGAACGCGGTGCGGCGGCTGCCGGTCAGGACGATGTCCCAGCGGTAGCCGAGGCTCCACTCGTGCTGGGTGAGGTCGTGGTCGTACGTCGCGACGAGCCGGTCGCGCGCCGCCGGGTCGACGATCGCCTGGTAGATCGGGTCGAGCGCGAAGAGCGGGTCGCCCGGGAAGTACATCTGGGTGACCAGCCGCTGTGTGAACTCCGTGCCGAACAGCGAGAAGTGGATGTGCGCCGGCCGCCAGGCGTTGTGGTGGTTGCGCCACGGGTAGGGCCCCGGCTTGATCGTCGTGAACCGGTAGCAGCCGTCCGCGTCGGTGAGGCAACGACCCATGCCGGTGAAGTTCGGGTCGAGCGCGGCCGGGTGCTGGTCGCGCTGGTGGATGTAGCGACCCCCGGCGTTCGCCTGCCAGATCTCGACGAGCTGGTGCCGCACCGGGCGCCCGTCGCCATCGGTGACCCGGCCGGCGACCGTCATCCGCTCACCGATCGGCTCGCCGCGGTGCTGGATGGTGAGGTCGGCCTCGAACGGATCGATGTCCTGCTGCCCGAAGACCGGTGCCCAGAGCTCGATGCCCTCGGGGTCCGCCTGGTGCGGCGCCTTGGTCGGGTGGCGCAGCAGGCTCGAGCGGTACGGCGGGTAGACGAGCCGCACCTCGGTCTCGACTCGACCCGAGGACTCGTACTGCTTCGCGATCGCCCCGATCTCGCCGGTGATGTCGGCCTGGCTGGTCTCGGTCACGCCGCGACCGTAGGTGCCGTCCCACCCGCTGGCGACACCCGGATTCCGTTGAGTGGAAGACTGCCGCCATGGCCGGCAACTCCTCAGCACCCGGCGCCACCGTCACCTCCCGGGCGCTGGCCCTGCTCGGCGCGTTCGACGACCGGCACCGCCGGCTCACGCTGACCCAGCTCGCGGAGCGCGCCGGCCTGCCCGCCCCCACCGCGCACCGATTGGTCGGCGAGCTGGTCGCCTGGGGAGCGCTCGCCCGCGTCGACGGCTGCTACGTCGTCGGCCGGCGGATCTGGGACCTCGGCTTGCTCGCCCCGGTGCAGTCCGACCTGCGCGCGCTGGCCTCGCCGTACCTCCACGACCTCTACGGCGCCACCCTCGCGACCGTGCACCTCGCGGTGCGCGACGGCACCGAGGTGCTCTACCTCGACCGGCTCGCCGGCCACGCCTCGGTGCCGGTGGTGAGCAGCGTCGGGTCGCGGCTCCCGCTGCACGCGACCGGGGTCGGCAAGGTGCTGCTCGCGCACGCGCCGCCCGAGGTCCAGCGCGCCGTGCTCGCCGACCTGCCGCGGCTCACGGCGTACACGATCACCCAGCCGGGCCTGCTGGGCCGCCAGCTCGCGCGCATCCTGCGCGAGGACCACGCGACGACCTCGGAGGAGATGAGCCTCGGCGCCTGCTCGATCGCGGTCCCGATCCGGCGCGGCCCCGACGTCGTCGCCGCCCTCGGCATCGTCGTGCCGTCGCTCAAGGACCGGGCCCGGCTCGCCGGCGCGCTGCAGGTGGCGGCCCGCGGCATCGGGCGCTCCCTCGCCTGACGCCTTCCGGCCAGCGGAAGGCGACGCGGCCCCCCCGCCGCGGACCGGCAAGACTGCGACTCATGCGCACCCAGGTCGCCATCATCGGCGCCGGCCCCTCCGGGCTGCTCCTCTCCCACCTGCTCGCCGCCGACGGCGTCGAGTCCGTGGTGCTGGAGACCCGGTCGGAGGAGTACGTCGCGAGCCGGATCCGCGCGGGCATCCTCGAGCAGTCCACCGTCGACCTGCTGCGCTCGGCCGGGCTCGGCGACCGGCTCGACCGGGAGGCCGACCCGCACCGCGGCATCCACCTGCAGTGGCCCGGTGAGCGCCACCACCTCGACTTCGTCGACCTGACCGGCCGCCAGGTCTACGTCTACGGCCAGACCGAGGTGCAGAAGGACCTCGTGGCGGCCGCCCACGCCCGCGGGCAGCACGTCGCCTACGAGATCGACGACACCGCGCTGCACGATCTCGAGACGACCCGGCCGTCGGTCACCTTCACCGACCGGGACGGCACCCACCAGCGGCTCGCGGCCGACGTGGTCGTGGGCTGCGACGGGTCGTTCGGGCCGTCTCGGGCGGCCGTGCCCGACGACGTACGACGGACGTGGGATCGGACGTACGACTACTCGTGGCTCGGCATCCTCGCGGACGTCGCGCCCTCGACCGACGAGCTCATCTACGCGTGGCACCCGGACGGGTTCGCGCTGCACTCGATGCGGTCTGCGACCGTCTCGCGGTTCTACCTCCAGGTGCCCAACGACACCCCGGTGGAGGAGTGGTCGGACGACCGGATCTGGGACGGCCTCGCGGCGCGGCTCGGGCACGGCCAGGACGGATGGGAGCTGGCGACCGGACCGATCACCGACAAGAGCGTGCTCCCGATGCGGTCGCACGTCACGCAGCCCCTGCGCCACGGCCGTCTCTTCCTCGCCGGCGACGCCGCCCACATCGTGCCGCCGACCGGAGCGAAGGGGCTCAACCTCGCGGTCGCCGACGTCGCGCTCCTCGCCCCGGCGCTGGGTGCACTGCTCCGCGGCGAGCCCGGTCTCGCGGACGCCTACTCCGACACCGCGCTGCGCCGGGTCTGGCGCTGCACCCACTTCTCGTGGTGGATGACGACGATGCTGCACACGACCGGCGACCCGTTCGACCGGCAGCTCCAGCTCTCGCAGCTCCGCTGGGTGACGTCGAGCGAAGCCGCTGCCACCGGGCTGGCCGAGAACTACGCGGGCCTGCCGATCGGGCTCTGATCACAGGATTTCCACAGCCGAACCACGGGGAAACCCGCAGGTTCGCCCGGTCGACTGGGACCATGACCTCTTCCGACTCGGGCGCCTCGACCCCGCCGCCGCCGTACAACCCCTACTTCACGACCCCCACGACGCCGCCGCCGTCCGGGCCCCCGACCGAGTCGCTCCCGAGCATGGAGCCCGAGCCGCCGACCCGGAGCCGGTGGACGTGGCGGTCGACGCTCGCCGGCGCGGTCGCCGGCGGCGTGGTCGCCGCGTCCGTCGCCGTCCCGGTGACCTGGGCGTTCGCCGACCGCGAGTCCACGCCGGCCGCCGCGGACACCCCGTCGATCACCGTCCCGCAGCGCCCGGACGTCGAAGGCGGTACCGCGCCCGACGTTCCCGACGAGCTTCCTGACGACCTGCCCGGCGGCATGCCCGACGAGTGGCCCGGCAGCACCAGCGACCAGTCCGGCAACTGGTCCGACGCCACGGCCGACCAGTCGGAGGGGGTCGTGCTCATCGACACCACGACGACCTCCGGCGAGGCCGCCGGCACCGGCCTGGTGCTCGACTCCTCCGGCCTGGTGCTCACCAACTACCACGTCGTCGAGGGCTCGACCGAGGTCACGGTCACGATCGCCTCCACCGGCGACACCTACGAGGCGACGGTCCTCGGCCACGACCAGGAGGCCGACATCGCGCTGCTCCAGCTCGACGACGCGTCCGGCCTCGCGACGGTGTCGGTCGACGACGACGACCCGGCGGTCTCCGACGACGTCACCGCGGTCGGCAACGCCCAGGGCCAGGGCTTCCTCTCCGCCTCGCCCGGCAGCGTCGTCGCGCTCGACCAGTCCATCGACACCCAGGACCAGGGCATGGTCGAGGGCGAGCACCTCACCGGCCTCATCCAGACCGACGCGTACGTCGTGGGCGGCTTCTCCGGCGGCGCCCTCCTCGACGACGAGGGCGAGGTCGTCGGCGTGACGACGGCCGCGTCGAACGGTGCGGCCGAGAGCTACGCCGTCCCGATCGACGACGCCCTCGAGGTCGCGGAGCAGATCGAGGACGGGAACGAGTCCGACGAGGTCCAGGTCGGGCCGTCGGCCTACCTCGGCATCACGATCACCGACTCCTCCGCCGGCGTGCAGGTCGGGCAGGTCGAGGCCGGGGGCGCCGCAGCCGACGCCGGCATCGAGGCAGGCGCGCTCATCACCGGCATCGGCGACACCGCGATCACGTCGTACGACGTGCTGCGGACCGCGCTCGCGGCGTACGAGCCCGGCGACGAGATCACGCTGCGCTGGACCGACACGGCCGGCGCCAGCCACGAGGCGACGGCAGAGCTGGGCTCCTCTCCGGTCAACTGAATGTGATCTAGACCACATGAGCCTGATCACAACCTTCTGGCTCCGGCGTCGTTGCTGGGGGTACGAGTCGCGGGCCCAGAGTCCGCGGCCTGCAGCCCTAGGGAGAGTCCATGATCAAGCACGTGTGGAAGGCGCTGCTGGCGCTGACGGTCGTCTGTGCGCTGTCACTTGTTGGCACCACGGCCGCCACGGCGAGCACCGGTGGGAGCGAGCGCGCGGCCGCGGCGGCGCAGGGGCCGTGCGCGGCCGAGAAGGCGAAGGTCGCCAAGACCAAGCAGAAGGCCGCCAAGACCGCGAAGAACGTGAAGAAGGCCAAGAAGGCGGCCAAGCGCGCCGACGGTCGCGCCCAGAAGCAGATGGCGAACAAGAAGCTCAAGAAGGCGAAGAAGGCGAACGCCAAGTCCCACAAGAAGCTGAAGAAGGCCAAGAAGGCCTACAAGCGGTGCCGCGCGATCAACGGCGGCTCGGGCGGCACGACCGGTGGCGGTGGCAGCACGGCGACCAGCCCGCTGCAGCCGCTCTGCGACGCGGACCCGACCGGCTCGCTCCAGCCGCTCTGCGACGCGACGGCCACGCCGTCCGGCACCTCGCCGCTCCAGCCGCTGTGCGACCAGGACCCGACCGGCCAGCTCCAGGCGCTGTGCGACGCCACCGCCGGGGGCACCCTGCCGGCGCCGACCGACCCGACGGGCCTCCTCGGCCAGGTCTGCACCCTGGCGCCGATCCCGGGCCTGTGCCCGGTCTCGTCGTCGCCGCTCCCGATCCCGTAGGTCCACGAGCCGAGCTCCGGACGGGGCGTGCTGTCATCGCGACGGCGCGCCCCGTCCGGCATTTCGGCCTCGGTCAGTCCGACGCGTCGGCGTGCCGGGACTCCGGCGGCGTGACGCCCTGGACCCGGTACTTCCAGTAGCTGTAGGCCAGCAGCCCGAGCGCGATGAAGCCGGAGAGCACGAGGCTGATGCCGGCGGCCGGGGCGCCCGGCAGCCACCACTCGTCCCGCAGCGGCCACCAGCCGGGGACGTCCGGGTCCACCAGCCAGAGCACGCCGAAGGCGACGATCGTCAGGCCTCCGACCGCGGACAGCGCGATGCGCAGCCAGGTCTCGACGCCCTCGGCCGCCGCGCGCTTGGCGGCGCGCTCGACGGGCTCGAGTCGGCGCTCGGCCCACTCGTACTGCTGCGAGAGGATCACGAGACCCGCGAAGAGCATCAGCAGCCCGGGGCCGGGCAGCACCAGCGCCGCGATGCCGGCGACGACGAGGAGCCAGCCCACGGTCTCCAGCACGATCCGCTTCGCCGCGGCGCCACCGGGGAATGCCATGCCGGAAGCCTGCCAGACGTCCGCAAGCGACGCCGACGGATCAGGCGACCAGGCTCAGGTCGTCGCGAGCGACGTCGGGGTCGATGCCGGGAGGCAGGCGCACGAGTCGGGCGTGCACGTGCGGGGGTACGGCGAGCCGGGCGAGGATCAGGGCCGCGCCGCTGGTCGCGACCAGGGCGTAGATGAGGTTCGCGTCGATGTCGGCGAGCAGACCGTAGCCGCCCGCGAGGGCCGCGTCGACGATGAGCATCGCCCAGGCGGAGGCGGCGATCGCGGAGACGTCGGGCGAGCGCCACGCGGTGAGCGCGGCCGGGCCGACCATGAGCGTGATGGAGCAGCCGAGCGCGATGATGATCGGCCCGGAGCCGAGCACCGGGACCAGCGCGGTGAGCGCCGCGATCGTCGTGGCCCACACGACCGGCAGCCACATCCGGTCCCGGCTGCCGCCGCGGCGCCAGGCGAGGACGGCGGCGCCCGCGGTGCCGGGGAGCGCGAGGACCGCCGGCAGGATCACCCAGATCTCGTGCTCGACCACGCCGTACACCGTCCAGGCGATGCCGCTGACCGTCGAGTTCGCCAGCGCGGCGATGCTGACGCCGGCGGCCGTGCCCGATCGCGCGAGCTTGCGCATCTGGGGGACGGTGTAGGCGAACGCGAGGAGCGTGCCGGCGAGGCCGACCAGGGTCGCGAGCGAGATGTTCACGGGCGTCTTTCGTGTGTACACAGACGACGGCCGCCGCGTGCAGAGCACGCGACGACCGCCGTCGAACCGACTGGGGAACCGGGGTGCGTTCACCCGGTACGCCGGATCCTATCGGGCAATACGGACCGTTCCTGACCACAGGACGGCCCGATCAGGGTGACGTCACCCACAGATCTTGCCGCCCTAGTCCGAAATGGCCGGAAATCGTCCCGTCACGCGCCGCGATAGCGGGGCGATCGCTTCTCCGCGAACGCCGTCGCGCCCTCCTGGGCGTCCTGCGATGCGAACACCGGCAGCACGAGCTCCATCTGCTTCGCCCAGGACTCCTCGGTCGACCAGTCCCGGGCGGCCCGGGCGACCTGCTTGGTGACCGCGACGGCGAGCGGGCCGTTGGCGGCGATCGCGGCGGCCAGCTCGAGCGCGCCGTCGAGCGCGCCGCCCTCGGGCGTCACCCGGTTGACGAGGCCGAGGTCGGCGGCGCGCTGCGCCGTGATCGGGTCGCCGGTGAGCAGCATCTCGAGCGCGATGGCCTGCGGGATCCGCTGTGGCAGCAGCATCGCGGCACCCGCACCGGCGACGAGCGCCCGCTTCACCTCGGGTACGCCGAGGCGGGCGGTCTCGGCCGCGACGACGAGGTCGCACGCCAGCAGCAGCTCGAACCCGCCGGCCACGGCCCAGCCCTCCACCGCCGCGATCAGCGGCTTGCGCGGCGGCGCCTCGGTCAGGCCACCGAACCCGCGGCCCTCGACCGACGGGCTCTCGCCACGCAGGAAGGCCTTGAGGTCCATGCCGGCACTGAAGGTGCCCCCGGCTCCGGTCAGCACCCCGGCCCGCAGCTCGCTGTCGCCGTCCAGCTCGTCGAGCGCGGCGGCGACGCCCGCGGCGACTCCGCCGTTGACGGCGTTCTTCGCCTCCGGTCGGTTGATCGTGATGACCTGGACGCCGTCGCGCCGCTCGACCAGCACCTCGTCAGTCATGCTGCCACTCCTCAGATGTCGGTGACCCGGATCCCTGCGTGGGCCTTGTAGCGCCGGTTGACGCTGATCAGGTTGGCGGTCAGCGCCTCGACCTGGTGGGCGTTGCGGAGGCGACCGCCGTACACGCCGCGGACGCCGGGGATCGTCGACGCGAGGTCCTGGACCAGGTCGGTCGCCTCGCGGACGTCGCCGAGGACGAGGACGTCGGTGTCGACCGAGGCGACCTCGGGGTCCTCGAGCTTGACGGCGCTGACGTTGTGGAAGGCGCCGACGACCGTCGACTCGGCGAGGATGCCCTGCGCCTGCTGGGCCGCCGAGCCCTCCTCGACCGGCAGCGCGTAGGCGCCCTGCTTGTCGAAGCCGAGCGGGTTCACGCAGTCGACGACCACCTTGCCGGCGAGCGCCGGGGCGAGCTCCTTCAGCAGCTCGCCGTGGCCGTCCCACGGCACCGCCACCACGACGATGTCGCCGGCCGCGGCCGCGCCCGCGTTGTCGGCACCGGTGATGTCGCCCCCGACCGCCTCGGTCAGCGCCGTCGCGGCGTCGGCGGCACGCTCGGCGCTGCGGCTGCCGATCACGACCGGCAGCCCGGCCTCCGCGAAGCGACGAGCCAGGCCACGACCCTGGGGACCGGTGCCACCCAGCACCGCGATCGTCTTGCCGGCAAGGGACTCGGGGAGATTCGTCATGGCGGTCACTCTGTCAGCCCCGACCCCTGCGCAGCCCTGTGACCTTGGGCACCAGGACCCGGATCGACCGGGCTCGGAGGCCGCCCCACCACAGTCCGGCGCCGTACGCCGCGTCGTCCAGCCGCCGCGCGACGAACGCCTCCGGCGCCCGCGCCGGCGGTACGTCGCGGTGGTCGAGGAGGTCCCACACCATCGCCGCGACGACGGCCCGGCGCGCCCGTCGCGACACCAGTGCGGCGGCCGCGGCGCCGGGCCACCAGTGCCGCAGCAGCAGCTGAGAGGACTGCCGCAGGGTCGAGACCGTCACCTCGGCGGTCAGCGCCGTCGCCAGCCGGGTG
This sequence comes from Nocardioides sp. GCM10030259, assembly GCF_042666375.1. Classification (NCBI taxonomy): domain Bacteria; kingdom Bacillati; phylum Actinomycetota; class Actinomycetes; order Propionibacteriales; family Nocardioidaceae; genus Nocardioides; species Nocardioides sp. GCM10030259. The sequence goes on from NZ_JBHTDF010000025.1 coordinate 801,565, forward strand.
CGATCGGGGGTGTCGGGGAGGGTGCGGCCGAGGCGCCACCGCACCAGCGCAATTGCGCTGGAACCGCACGCGAGGGACCACTTCCGCTGCCACAACAACGCGATTGCGCCGAGAGCGGGCACCGGGGACAGCACCGCGGGTGCCATCCAGTCGCCGTGCCGCTGGGCCAGCCACGCACCGCCGGTGCCGTAGAACGCCTTGCGGCCCAGCCAGGTGCGCCAGGTGCCGCGGCTGTCGTGGCTTGCGGCGTACGCCGGGTCGTAGCGGACGTGCCGGCCGCGCTGGATCAGGCGCCAGACGAGGTCGACGTCCTCGCCGACACGGCGATCGGCCTCGAAGGAGCCTGCCTCCAGGTCGCTCGTCCGCACCAGGAGGCACGCGCTCGGCAGCCAGCCGACCTTCGACCACGGCCGCACCAGGGCGGGCTCGGTGCCGAGGTCGAGCGAGAGGCCGTCGACGTCCCAGCGCTCGAAGCGTCGCGCCCGGTCGTTCAGCGCGACGCCGCGCACCCGCGGGCCGACCGCCGCCACCTGCGGGTCGGCGAAGTGGCCGGCCAGCCCGCGCAGCGTCGCGGCGTCCACGACGACGTCGGAGTCGACGAACGCGACGTACGACGTGCGCACCTCCGCGAGCCCCGCGTTGCGGGCGCCCGCGGGGCCGATGTTGGTGGTCAGGGCGACCAGCCGGGCACCGTGCCGACCGGCCACCGCCGCGACGGCCACCGGGTCGCGGGAGGCGTCGTCGACCACGACGACGGGGAGGTCGGCCCCCTCCTGACAGAGCGAGGCGAGCAGCCGGTCGAGGCGGTCGGCGCGGTCGCGGATCGGCACGACGACGGTGAGGTCGGCGGCCGGGGCCGGGTCCAGCACAGGGCTGGCCAGGTTGGCCGCCAGCAGCCGCTCGGCGACGACGGTGGTCGTGCGGTCGGCGACCTCGAGCACGTCGCCGCGGGCGAGCGCCGGCGCGGGCTCGCGGAGCCGCAGCACCCGCAGCGGCGAGCCGCCGACCAGCGTGCGACCGCCGTCGTGGACCCGCACGCCGTCGCCGACGCGCACCCGGAACCCGGTCGGCAGGGCTCCCCTGGACACGGTCATGGCCGGAACCCGCCGTCGGCGTTGACCACGCCGCCGTTGAGCACCGCGGCCTCGGGCGAGCAGCAGAAGGCGATCGTCGCCGCGACCTCGTCGGGGTCGAGCACCCGCCGCAGCAGCTGGTTGCTGGCGAACATCACCGGGTCGGAGATGCCGTAGAGGTCCGCCGTGCCCTCGAGCATCGCGGTGTTGGTCGACCCCGGCGAGACCGCCACCGCGGTGACGCCGGTCGCGACGAGGTCGGCGGCCAGGCCGCGCACCAGCCCGACGACCGCGTGCTTGGCGGCGTTGTAGCCCGCGAGGTTGAAGAGGCCGTACGTCGCGGCCGCCGACGCGACCGCCACGAACCGGCAGCCGCTCGGGTCCGGTCCGGCCAGCATCGCGGGCACCGCCACGGCGGCGGCGTTCCAGACGCCCCGGACGTCGACGTCCCACAGCTCCTGCAGCTCGTCGTCCGGTGTCTCCCACAGCGGCCGCCCGCCCCGGATCACCGCGGCCGCGGCGACCACGGCGTCGAGCCGTCCCCAGCGCTCGAGCGCGAGGTCGACGGCTGCCTGCAGCTCGGCCCGGTCGCAGACGTCCCCGACCACGTGCACCCCGCCCGTCGGCGCGGGCGCGTCACGGACGTCGTACCCGACGACGGCGTACCCCTGCGCGACCAGCCGCGCCACGGTCGCGGACCCGATCCCGCCGGCGGCGCCGGTGACCAGCGCGACGCGCGTCATGCCAGTCGTCCCACCACGTCGGCGACCATCGCCTTCAGCACCCGCTCGCCCTCCGCCGCCGAGGCACCGGCCGGGTCGCCGAGCACTCCGTTGGCCGACACCGCGGCGATGCCGCCGGCCATCATCGCGGGGACGATCTCGCTCAACGGCTGGGTGTTCCCGGCCTCGGCGCGGTCGAGCCGCACCGACCCGGGCCGCAGGTGCAGCATCAGCGAGGTCTCGGTGAAGCCCGCGTGGAGGTCCACCTCCTCGGTGGCGCAGGGGACCCAGGCGATCTCGTCGGACGCGTTGAGCGCGGCGACGTTGCCACCGTGGGCGTTGACGAACACGACGCGATCGGCCCAGGTGCGCAGCGAGCGCACCAGCTCGACCAGCTGGTGCGTGAGCGCATCAGTGCCCACCGAGGACGTGCCGGGGAAGGACTGGTGCTCGCCGCTCGAGCCGTAGCTGATCGGCGGCGCCACCCAGGTGCCGCCCCACGATGACGGAGCCTCCGCGGCGACCGCCTCCGCCACGGCGACCGCGATCACCGTGTCGGTGTCGAGCGGCAGGTGCGGCCCGTGCTGCTCGATCGAGCCGAGCGGCACCAGCACCAGCCCGGCGCCGGTCGTCTCGAAGGAGGTGGCGCCGCCGAGCCTCATGAGCGGTGGAAGCCCTCGGGCACCAGCAGCGTCTCGGGGGTCAGCTCGTCGATCGACGACAGCCCGAGGCCGAGCAGCGCGGAGTCGATGCCGCCGCGCAGCACGTCGAGCACGTTCTCCACACCCGCCTGGCCGTTCGCCGCGAGACCCCACAGGTAGGCCCGCCCGATCAGCACCGCCCGGGCGCCGAGCGCGAGCGCCTTGACCACGTCGGAGCCGCGGCGTACGCCACCGTCCATCAGCACCTCGACCTGGTCGCCGACCGCGGACGCGATCGGGTGCAGCAGCCGGACCGCGGCGGGCGTGCCGTCGAGGTTGTTGCCGCCGTGGTTGGACACCGAGATCGCCGCGACGCCCGCGTCGACCGCGCGTCGCGCGTCGTCGACGCGGGAGACGCCCTTGAGCACGAACGGCGTGCCGCTGATGTCGTGCCACTGCCGGCGCATCCAGGCGACGTCGTCCCACGAGGGCGGCGGCGTGGTCATCCACTCGTAGTAGGCGCCGAAGAACGTCGGCGCAGGGCCGCCGTCCGGCGGCGCGAGGTTGGGCGCGGTCAGGTCGGGCACCTGGCCGGTGCGGCCGAACTGGTAGAGCCAGCGCGGCTTCGTGGCGACCTTCGGCGCCATCCGCACCATCGTCTTGAGGTCGACCTTCTCCGGGATCTCGGGCGATCCCCAGTCGCGGCCCATCGAGAACGACCAGTCCAGCGTGGCGATCAGGCCGACCGCGCCGGCCTTGTGGGCGCGCTCCATGCGCTGCACCATCACGTCGCGGTCGCCGGTCCAGTACATCTGGAAGAGCGTGCGCGGGCACGCCTCCACGACCTCCTCGACCGGCTTGGACGCGAAGTTCGACAGCCCCATCAGGGTGCCGCGCGCGTTGGCCGCGCGGGCCACGGCGACCTCGCCGTCGGGGTGCACCGCCTGGACACCGGTCGGGCTGATCAGCACCGGCAGCGACACCTCGTGGCCGAGCACGGTGCGCGTCATCGAGCGGTCGGCGTGGTGCCCGGCCACGTGCGGCAGCAGCCCGATCTCGCCGAACGCCGCCTGGTTGTCGGCGATCGTCTGCCCGCGCTCGGAGCCGGCGACGAGCGCGCCGTACACCGGCGCCGGCAGCCGCTTCCGGGCCCGTTGCTGCGCGACGGCGACGGACTCGAACCAGGGGTTCTGCTTCCAGGGGTTCTCGAATCGGCTCATGGCACGAACCCCGCCAACGGGCTCTCCGCGCAGTCGCTGACGGGCGGCCGCGTCATCAGCTTGAGCATCACCGGCTGGTTGCGCGTCGGCGCCGACTTCGAGTGGTCCTGGCTCGCCGCCGGGATCGTGCGGGCGCCGGCGAGGGCGAGCTCGCTGTGTCCCTGCACGCACTCGGGGTCGGGGCCGTCGAGCGGCAGGCCGGTGAAGAACTTCGCCGCCATGCAGCCGCCGCGGCAGGCGTCGTAGTGCGCGCACTTGGTGCAGGCCCCGCCGGTCTGCGGGGAGCGGAGCTCCTGGAAGAGCGGCGAGGTCTGCCAGACCTCCTTGAACCCGCCGTCGGTGAGCAGGTTGCCGGCGTGGAACTGGTCGTGGATCGCGAACGGGCAGGCGTAGACGTCGCCCACCGGGTCGATCAGGCACACCACTCGACCGGCGCCGCAGAGGTTGAGCCCGGGCAGCGCCTCACCGAAGGCGGCGAGGTGGAAGAACGAGTCCCCGGTGAGTACGCCGTCGCCGTGCGCCATCAGCCAGTCGTAGAGCTCGCGCTGCTGCTCCGGCAGCGGGTGCAGCTCGTCCCACACGTCGGCACCGCGGCCGGACGGGCGCAGCCGGGTGAGCCGCAGCGTCGCGCCGTACTCGTCGGCGATCGCCTTGAACTCGTCGAGCTGGCCGATGTTCTGCCGCGTGCAGACGACGCTGATCTTCGCGTCCCGGAAGCCCGCGTCCTTGAGGTTCTGGAGGGCGAGGAGCGCGGTGTCGAAGGAGCCCGGCCCACGCACGTAGTCGTTGACCTCCGCGGTCGCGCCATCCAGCGAGATCTGCACGTCCACGTAGTCGGTGGAGGCGAGGAACGCCGCGCGCTCGGGGGTGATCCGCACGCCGTTGGTCGAGAACTTCACGCCGACCTGGTGCGCCACGGCGTACTCCAGGAGGTGCCAGAAGTCGGGGCGGATCGTCGGCTCGCCGCCGCCGATGTTCACGTAGAACACCTGCATCCGCTGGAGCTCGTCGATCACCGCCTCGCACTGCTCGGTGGTCAGCTCCCGCGGGTCGCGACGGCCCGACGACGACAGGCAGTGGGCGCACTCGAGGTTGCACGCGTAGGTGAGCTCCCACGTCAGGCAGATGGGGGCATCGAGCCCGTGCTCGAAGTGCTCGACGAGCTTCATGCGGCCACCTTTCGCACCATGTCCGAGGCCGCGAGGCCCTCCAGCGCAGCGACGTACGACGGCCAGCTGGCCTCCGGGATCCCGGCTGCCACGAGGGCCGAGCGGACGTCGTCCGCGGCGGCCAGGCCGCGGACGACGGCGACGAGCTCCGGGCGCTTGAGGAAGATCAGCTTCCGGTTGCCGAAGTGGTAGGCCAGCGCCCCGAAGGGCTCCGGCCTGAGGGCCACCGAGGGCGACAGCGCCCAGGGCTCGCCCAGCATCGGCATGGCCTGCATGTCAGTAGACGCCGCACATGCCGTCGATCGAGACCTCCTCGACGAGGTCCTCGGTCGTCAGGGGGGCGGTGACGTCCTGCTCGATCTCCTGCTCGGGGTTCATCGGTGACTCCTTCCGGAAACGAGTGATGGCCGCCACAATAAGTGCACTCATGGCAGAAATGGAACAGCCTCCCGCTCCCGGGCCGCGCGCCGGCCGCCCGGAGGCGACCTCGCACGCCGACATCGAGCAGGCCGCGTTCCGGCTGTTCGCGGACCGCGGCTTCGACGGCACCACGCTCGACGACATCGCCGGCGCGGTCGGCGTCAGCCGCCGCACGCTCTTCCACTACTACCGCTCGAAGAACGACATCCCGTGGGGGCAGTTCGACCGCACCCTGGAGCGCTTCCGCCAGATCCTCCGCGACCTGCCGCAGGACCAGTCCGTGGCCGAGGTAGTGCAGCAGGGCGTGCTGGCCTTCAACGAGTTCGACGACGCCGCCGACCCACCGCACCGGGAGCGGATGCGGCTGATCCTCGAGACGCCCACCCTGCAGGCCCACTCGGTGCTCCGGTACGCCGAGTGGCGCGCCGTGATCGCGGAGTACGTCGCCGAGCGGTTCGGCCTCGAGCCCACCGACGCCCTGCCCGAGACCGTCAGCCAGGTCTGCCTGGCGCTCGCCCTCTCGGCGTACGCGCTCTGGCTGCGCGATCCCGGACCCACCCTCCACGCCCGGCTCGAGCGGTCCCTCGCCGACCTGCGCAGCTACCTCGACTGAGGAAGTAGTCGGACGTCCAACTATCGTCGGAGGATGCCCGCTTCCCGCTTGCTCCCCTCCGACGAGGCCGTCGACCTGATCGCCCTGGTGCGCGATCTCGCCACCAACGAGCTCGCGCCGCTGGTCGCGCGGGCCGAGCGCGAGGAGGAGTTCCCCCGCGAGGTGTTCCGCCTGCTCGGGCGCGCCGGCCTGCTCGGGCTGCCCTACCCGGAGGAGTACGGCGGGGGCGGGCTGCCGTACGAGGTCTACCTCCAGGTGCTGGAGGAGATCGGCGCCGTGTGGGCGAGCGTGGGCGTCGGCGTCTCGGTGCACGCGCTGAGCTGCTTCGGGCTCGCGACCGCCGGCACCGAGGAGCAGCGGCAGCGGTGGCTGCCCGACATGCTCGGCGGCGAGCTGCTCGGCGCGTACTGCCTCTCGGAGCCACAGGCCGGCTCCGACCCGGCCGCGATGACGACCCGGGCCCGGCCGGACGGCGACGGCTACGTCATCACGGGCGCCAAGGCGTGGACGACCCACGGCGGGCAGGCCGACTTCTACAAGGTGATGGCCCGCACCGGCGACGGACGCAACGACATCTCGTGCTTCCTGGTGCCGGCGGACTCGGAGGGCTTGGTCGCCGACCCGCCCGAGCAGAAGATGGGGCTGACCGGGTCGACGACCGCGACGATGCGCTTCGACGGCGTACGCGTCCCGGCCGAGCGGCGGCTCGGCGCGGAGGGCGAGGGCCTGCGGATCGCACTCGCCGGCCTCGACGCCGGCCGCCTCGGCATCGCGGCCGTCGCGACCGGGCTCGCCCAGGGGGCGCTCGACCAGGCGGTCGCCTACGCGAAGAGCCGGGAGACGTTCGGCACCCGCATCATCGACCACCAGGGGCTGGCCTTCGTGCTCGCCGACATGGAGGCCGCGGTCCAGAGCGCGCGGGCGACGATGCTGCACGCCGCCCGGCTCAAGGACCAGGGCCTGGCGTACGGCCGCGAGGCGTCGGTCGCGAAGCTGGTCGCCACCGACAACGCGATGAAGGTGACGACCGACGCGGTGCAGGTGTTCGGCGGCTACGGCTACACGCGCGACTTCCCGGTCGAGCGGAACATGCGCGAGGCCAAGGTCATGCAGATCTTCGAGGGCACCAACCAGATCCAGCGCCTGGTCATCGGCCGGAGCCTGGACCGCGGAGACGCGGGCCGGCTGGCCCGCGTCTCCGGCTGATCCCGACGATCAGTCGCAGTCCTCGCCGCCGGCGAACGCGTCGCCGGCCTCGAAGGGCGAGCCGGCCGCGGCGTTGTTGAGCGACGCGGCGCCGTCGGCGGTCAGCCGCAGCCAGGCGTCGCCGTCGCCGTGGTCCCCGCCACCACGGCGGTCACGCCGGTCGCCGTCGTGGTGGTCACCGAGATCGAGCTTCAGGATCGCCGCGCGCGGGCCGCCCGAGAGCACGGCGGTGACCACGCCACGGTCCTTGTCGACGCGCAGGTTCGTCCACCGCACGTCCGGGCCGGCGCCGGTGAACGCGACTCCGCCGGAGAGCGCCCAGGTCTCGTCGCCGCCGTCGCCGTGGGCCTGCCGCCCGCGGCGGTCGCCGTCGTGGTCGTCGTCGTCGCCCGCGCCGCGGACCGGGAAGCTCAGCACGACCCGGTCGTCGTCCGTCCAGGCGTCGGCGCCGCCGATGCCGTCGACGTCGTTCGCGCCGTCGAGCAGCTCGTCGCTGACGCGCTCCGTGAGCGGGATCGTCACGTCGTACCCGTCACCGTCGTGGTCGCCCCCTGCGGTCGCGGGCGCGGCGCCCGCTGCACCGAGCGCGCCGGTGGCCAGGACCGCGGCGGCGGCGAGGGCGAATGGGCGAGATGCTGACTTCCTCATGGGGTGTCTCCTGTATCGGGGATGGCCCCCTCCCAGCAGGTAGGTGCCCGATCGGGACGCCCGGAAACGGACGGGGTTGTCCGATGTCGGCGGCGCCGTCTAGGTTGCAGTCTCGGTCACGGAGGGTGACCTGGATCACTCGGGAGTTCCCATGCGCCATCTGCTCCGTGCCCTGCTCGTCGTCGCCGTGCTGGCCCTGCTCGCCCCGTGGCTGCCGGCGAGCGCGAGCCCCGCTGGCCACCCGGGCGACCACCGCGACCGCGGGTCCGACGGCGACTACGCCGGCCACGCCCTGCGGGCCGGCGTGACCGACCAGGACTTCTACTTCGTCATGGGCGACCGCTTCGCCAACGGCGACCCGGCCAACGACACCGGCGGCCTGGGCTCCGACCGCCTGGTCAGCGGGTTCGACCCGACGGCGCGCGGGTTCTACAACGGCGGCGACCTCGCCGGCCTGCGCTCGCAGCTCGACTACATCCAGGGCCTCGGCACCGACGCGATCTGGCTGACGCCGATCTTCAAGAACAAGGCCGTGCAGATCGAGGACGGCCCCTCCGCCGGCTACCACGGCTACTGGATCACCGACTTCACGTCCGTCGACCCACACCTCGGCACCAACGCCGAGCTCGCGGCGCTCGTCGACGACGCGCACGCCCGCGGCATGAAGGTCTACTTCGACATCATCACCAACCACACCGCCGACGTCGTCGGCTACGAGGAGGGCGCGCGCACCGGGTACGTCTCCAAGGACACCTCGCCGTACGCCGACGCCGACGGCCGGGAGTTCGACGACCGCGACTTCGCGGGCAGCCGCCGGTTCCCGGACCTCTCCGCCGCCACGTCGTTCCCGTACACGCCGGTGCTCGACCCGGCGGAGCAGGACCTCAAGGTGCCGGCCTGGCTCAACGACCCGACGATGTACCACAACCGCGGCAACACCGACTTCATCCGCGACGACGAGGACAGCCAGTACGGCGACTTCTTCGGCCTCGACGACCTCTTCACCGAGCGTCCCGAGGTGGTCGACGGGATGATCGACATCTACCGCTCCTGGATCGGCGAGTTCGGCATCGACGGCTTCCGCATCGACACCATGAAGCACGTCAACGACGAGTTCTGGCAGGAGTTCGGCCCCGGCATCCTCGACTACGCGAAGCGGCACGGGAAGCCGGAGTTCTTCATGTTCGGCGAGGTCGCGCTCGACGGCAGCGGTGCAGCGTCCAAGGCGTTCACGTCGCGCTACACGACCAAGGACGGGATGCAGTCGATCCTCGACTTCCCGTTCCAGGACGCCGCCCGCGGCTTCGCGTCGAAGAGCCTGCCGACCCAGCGGGTGGCGGACTTCTTCGTCAACGACGACTGGTACACCGACGCCGACTCCAACGCCTACGCGCTGCCGACCTTCCTCGGCAACCACGACATGGGCCGGTTCGGGTTCATGCTCAAGACCGACAACGCCGGCGCCGACGACGCGGAGCTGCTCGCGCGCGACCGGCTGGCGCACGAGCTGATGTACCTCTCGCGCGGCAACCCCGTCGTCTACTACGGCGACGAGCAGGGCTTCACCGGCACCGGCGGCGACCAGCTCGCCCGGCAGACGATGTTCGCCAGCCGGGTGCCGGAGTACCAGGACGACGACCAGATCGGCTCCGACCGGACTCCGGCGGTCGACAACTTCGTGACCGACCACCCGCTCTACCGGTCCATCGCCGACCTGTCGGCGCTGACCGACGAGCACCCCGCCCTGCGCAACGGCGCGCAGCAGGTCCGGCTCGCCGGCGACGACGCGGGCGTCCTCGCGTTCTCGCGCTTCGACCGGCGCACCCAGCGCGAGTACGTCGTGACGCTCAACAACAGCGAGCAGGCGGCGTCGGCCGACGTCCCGACGTACGTCCGCAACGGCGGGTTCACGCGCGTCTACGGCACCGGCGCCCGCCGGCTCTCGACCGACGGCGCCCGCGAGCTCCCGGTGACCGTGCCCGCCCTGTCCGCGGTCGTCTACATGTCCGACCAGCGGATCGCGCGCTCTTCCCGGGCGCCCGAGATCGAGCTGGCGGCGCCGCGGCCGAGCGACATCAGCCGCGGGCGCATGCACGTGGCCGCGGACGTCGAGGGCTCGTCGTTCTACGAGGTGACCTTCCAGCGGCGGGTCGGCGGGCACGGACCGTGGCGGACGATCGGCACCGACGACTCCGCGCCGTACCAGGTCTTCGACGACGTCAGCGCGCTGCGGCCCGGCACCCGGGTCGACTACCGCGCGGCCGTGCTCGACAACGCCGGTCACACCCGCGGCACCGCTGCGCGCGGCACGCAGGTGCCGTCACCGAAGGTGACGATGGTCAGCCCGGGCGGCGCCTCGGTGATCGGCATCGACCCGGTCACCGTCGAGGCGACCGTCGACCCGGAGCGCACCACGCAGTCGGTGACGTTCCAGCGACGCGTCGGCTCGGGCCCGTGGACGACGCTCGGCACCGACACCTCGTCGCCGTGGTACAGCCGCGTCGACGACGTGTCCGACCTGCCGATCGGCACCCGGGTCTCCTACCGCGCCGTCCTCCGCGAGGGGTCCCTCCCGACCGTCACCAGCGACCCGGTGACGGTGACGGTGGTGGAGCCGACCCCGCTGCGCGACAGCGTGACGGTCGCCGGCGACCTGCAGTCCGAGCTGGACTGCCCCGGCGACTGGCAGCCCGACTGCGCCGCCACCCACCTGTCCTTCGACATCAGCGACGGCAAGTGGCACGGCACGTTCACGCTGCCGGCGGGTGACTACCAGTGGAAGGTCGCCATCAACGACTCGTGGAACGAGAACTACGGCGCCGGTGGCGCCGCGGGCGGCGACAACCTGCCGCTGTCCGTGCCTGTCGGTGGCGGCACCTACGTCTTCACGTGGGACCAGGCGTCGCGCGTCCCGAGCGTCGCGCCCGCGGGCTAGGGCGTGGCTCTCGATTCGGGCCGTCGCGAGCGTCGTCCAGCGCGTGCTCTCGCAAGGCGCCGGAGCGAAGGCAGACTGGGTCGTCTTTCGAGCGACGGCAACGCCGCGAGAGTGCGTGATGGGCGGCGCGAAGCAGGCCAGGAATTGGGAGCCACGCCCTAGGCGATGGCGCGGCAGCGGACGACGAGCTCGCGGTACTGCTCGTCGTCCGCTGCCGACTCCGGAAGGGTGAGGACGAGGCCGGCGCAGCGGCCGGCGTACCAGCGGTCGAGGACGTCGGGGATCTCGGCGTAGGTGCCCTGGGGCACGAGGGTGTCGACGACCTCGTCGGTGAGGTGGTCGGCGAGGTCGGTCCACTCCTTCCGGCGCGCCATCTCGGAGAGGGTTGCCCCGAGGTCGTCGAGGCCGAACTCCTCGAGCTGCCGTCGGTAAGCCGGGGTGCTGTAGAGGAACGCCATCTCGGGGCGGCGCGCGTCCCGGGCCTCCGCGACCAGGTCGGGCGTCGCCGCCATGATCGGCTGCGGGTTGGTGACCACGAGCGGGCCACCATCGGTCCGGCCGGCCCGGCGCGCTCCCTCGGCGAGGGCCGGCAGCAGGGCGCGCTCGAGGAGGCGGGGATGCGAGCTGGTCGGGTGGCAGACGAACCCGTCGGCCACCTCGCCGCCGAGCGCGCACATGCGCGCGTTGACGCCGCCGGTCCACAGCTGCGGCGCGGGGTGGTCGAGCGGACCGGGGTTGAAGTAGGGCTGCAACCGGTCGAACCGGTAGTGGTCGCCGACGTGGTGCAGCGGCTCGCCGGTCTGGAAGCTGTGGAAGATCGCCCGCAGCGAGGCGACGTAGTCGCGCAGCCTCTCGACGGGGTCGGCCCAGGTGACGGAGAAGCGGCCCACGATGTTGCCGCGCACCTGGGACGCGACGCCGAGCTGGAAGCGGCCGCCGGAGAGGGCGACCAGGTCCCACGCGGCGTACGCCGTGACCATCGGGCTGCGCGCGAACGCCACCACCATGCTGGTGCGCACCACCAGCCGGCGGGTGTGGGTGAGGGCCAGCGCGGCGACCGTGAACGGGTCATGCACCGTCTCGGGGACGTGCAGGACGTCGAAGCCGAGCAGCTCGACCCGCTCGGCGTACGCCCCGACGCCGCTGAGCGGCAGGTGCGACGGCCAGGAGGCCACGATCTCCACGTCAGCGCTCCAGGTCAGCGCGCCGTCGGCAGCGGCACCTCGCGGCGGTTGACCTTGCCGGTCGCGTTGCGCGGCAGCGGCGTGCCGGTGAGCACCCAGTGGGTGGGCAGCTTGTAGCGGGCGAGCCGGGGGCGCAGGTGCTCGAGGAGGTCGTCCTGGGTCACGGCGGCATCCTCGCGGAGGACCACGACGGCGGCCACCGCCTCACCGAAGTCCGGATCGGGGACGCCCATGACGATGCACTCGGCGACGGCGTCGTGGGTGACGAGCTGGTTCTCGACCTCGGCGGGGTAGACGTTCTCGCCGCCCCGCAGGATCAGGTCCGAGCGGCGGCTGGCGATGTGCAGGTGGCCGTCGGGGCGCAGGGTGCCGAGGTCGCCGGTCCGGAACCAGCCGCCCGCGTCCATCGCCGCGGCCGTCGCGGCGGGGTCGTTCCAGTAGCCGATCATCACCAGCGGGCCACGCAGGCACACCTCCCCCTCGACGCCGGGCGGCAGCGCGGTGCCGTCGGCGTCGCGCACCTCGATCTCCATGGTGGGTACGGCGCGACCGACGGTGCCCGGGTCGGCGAGCAGCTCCTGCGGACTGGCGAGGGTGGCGGCGCTGGAGGACTCCGTCAGCCCGTACGTCGTGCCGAGCGACCGCCCGGCGTCCGGCAGCGCGTCCCGCAGCCGCGACTTGAGCGTCGGCGACGAGGGGGCGCTGTTGACCGAGATCGTCCGGAGCGAGCTGAGGTCGAGGTCGTCGAGGCCGCGCCGCTCGGCGCGCTCGACGAGGCGGCTGATCATCGTGGGCACGGCCCCCCAGTTGGTGACCCGCTCCCGCTCGACGAGCCGGAGCACCTCGTCGATGTCGAAGCGCCCCAGGTGCACGACGGCGGTGTCGCCGATCGCCAGCCGTATCACCGCGAGGTTGTGCAGGGCGGCGATGTGGAAGAGCGGCGTCACCAGCAGGAACCGGCGGTCCCGCTGCGGCGCGCCCAGCTCGGCGGCCACCGCGTCGTTGAGCAGGTGGAACCACACCGCGGCGATCATGTTGCGGTGCGAGTGGGTGGCACCCTTCGGCCGGCCCGAGGTGCCGCTCGTGAAGAGCACCACCGCGGGGTCGTCCTCGGCCACCGCGACCTCCGGCAGCGGGGCACCGCGGTGACGCTCGATGAGGCCGGGCAGGTCGGCGTCGAGGTCGACGACCGGCATCCCGGCCGGGTCGGCCAGCGCCGCCCGCTGGGCGTCGGCGATGAGCACTCGGGGCGTCGTGAGGTCGAGGCCGTGGCGCACCTCCGCCGGCGCCCACATCGAGTTCATGCCGACGGCGACCGCGCCGAGCGAGACCGTCGCCCAGAAGGCGACGATCCACTCCGGCCGGTTCGCCGCGCAGATCGCGACCCGGTCACCGGGTCCGACGCCGTGCTCGTCGCGCAGGCCGGCGGCCAGGGCGGCGACCCGGTCGAGGTGCTCGACGAACGTGATCCGGTCGTCGGTCGAGACCAGGTACTCGGCGTCGCCGTACCTGGCCGAGGCGCGCAGCAGCTCGCCCAGCGAGCGGTGCCGGTGGCGGAAGACCTCGAGGTCGTGACCGCGGACGTCCTCCCGCACCAGCTCGTACGGCGCTCCGGGCGCGGTGAGCCGGGCGACGACCTCGTCGCGGGTCGCTGTGGGTGCTGGCATGGTGCCCTCCTCTGCCGGGCTCATCATTCCGCTGCGCCGATCCGGGGAGCGGTCGGCAGCCGGTCGCCCAGCGCAGCGGCCACGGCACCGGCACTCCCGAGTGCGAACGCGCCCTGCCGTCCCCACAGGAAGTAGCGGTGGATCGGGTAGTCCACGTCGGCCCCGATCCCGCCGTGCAGGTGCTGGGTGGCGTGCACGACTCGCAGCCCGCCAGCGCACGCCCAGTGCTTCGCGACCAGGGACGCCGGCTCGGCGGCATCCTCGTCGCCGCGGTCCAGGAGCCACGCGGCGTGCTGCGCGGTGAGCCTGACCGCCTCGGTGTCGAGGTAGGCGTCGGCAGCGCGGACGGCGACGGCCTGGTTGGTGGAGATCGGGCGTCCGAACTGCACGCGCTGCGAGACGTACGCCGAGGTCGTGGCGAGTGCCTCCTCGCAGACCCCGAGCTGCACGGCGGCCAGCGCGACCCGCAGCCGTCGCCGCGTCCAGGCGGCGACGACGGCGCCGTCGTCGCCCAGGGGCGAGCCGGCGGCTCGCGTGAACGACACTGCCCCGCAGCTGCGGCGGTCGGTCGCCGCTACGGGCGCGACGCTCACGCCGTCGCCGTCGAGCGGGACCACGAGCACCACCGTGCCGTCCGGGGTGCGCGCGGGCGTCACCACGGCCCCGGCGAGGGGTGCCGCGGCGACGGCGGCCAGTCGACCGCTGACCACCCAGCCGTCGGCGACCTGCTCCGCGGTCAGCGTGCCGGCCGTCTCGTCGTAGGCCGACGTGACCAGGAGGTCGCCGCCCAGGATGCCGGGCAGCCACCGGGACTGCTGGTCGGCCGTGCCCCACCGCGCGATGGGCAGCGCGGCACCCGCCAGCACCTCAGCGAGCGGCAGCGGCGCCACGCGTCGCCCCTGCTGCTCGAGCAGCGTCGTCAGGCCGAGCATCCCGAGACCGGCACCGCCGGCCTCCTCGGTCACAGGAGCCGCGAGCAGTCCGGCGTCGGCCAGTCGCGACCACAGGTCGGCGTCGAAGCCGCCCTCGGACTCCTCGACGTGCCGCACCCGGTCGACGCCGGCGCGGTCGGCGAGGATCCGCTCGGCCAGCCTCCGCAGCTCCCCCAGGTCCGGGCCGAGGGCGAAGTCCAGGCCCTCGGTGCGCTCCTCCACGGCGCTCATGCCGACTCCTTCCGCTCGATGCGCCTGGCCCCGACGGTCATGCCGAGGCACTTCGCGGCGACGATCTCGCGCATCACCTCGTTGGTGCCGCCGCCGAAGGTGTTGTTCTGCGCGCGCCGGCCGAGCGTCTCGACCCGGCCCTCGAGAGCCGCGCCAACGCTGCCGGGGCGCAGCAGGCCGGTGGCGCCGAGCACCTCCTGCAGCCGCGCGTAGGCCTGCACCACGGCCTCGGTGCCCATCACCTTCGCGGCCGCGGAGTCGCCGCCGCCGAGGGTGTTGCCGGCGACGTCGGCCACCAGCCGGAGGTTGACGAGCGACGTGGCGCTGAGCAGCGCGTAGACCTCCGCGAGGGTGGCGCGGACCCAGGGCAGGTCGTGGACGACGCCGTCGCCGTACGGCTCCTGCCGTGCCCAGGCCAGCACCTGGTCGAAGAGCTCGTTGGCGATCCCGCCGCGGGCGGCGAGCGCCACCCGCTCGTGGTTGAGCTGGTCGGTGATCAGGCCCCAGCCCTGGTCGATCTCGCCGACGACGTTGGCGAGCGGCACCCGGACGTCGTCGTAGTAGGTCGCCGAGGTGCTGATGCCGCCGACGGTGTGGATCTCGGTGACCGAGAAGCCGGGCGCGGTGGTCGGGACCAGCACCACCGAGATGCCGCGGTGCCGCGGGGCGTCGGGGTCGGTGCGCACCGCCAGCCAGATCCAGTCGGCGAAGACGCCGGCGCTGGTGAAGATCTTCTGCCCGTTGATGACCAGCTCGTCGCCCTCCACGACCGCCCGCGTCGACAGGGACGCCAGGTCGGTGCCCGCACCGGGCTCGGTGTAGCCGATCGCGAAGATCAGCTCACCGGCCAGGATCGGCGGCAGGAAGAAGTCCTTCTGCTCACGAGTCCCGTGCTTCATCAGCGCCGGCGCGACGGTGTTGAGGGTGACCAGCGAGAGCGGGGCACCGGCGCGGATCACCTCGTCGTAGAAGACGTAGAGCGCCTCGGGGTCCTCGCCGCGGCCGCCGTACTCCTCCGGCCAGCCGAGCCCGAGCCAGCCGTCGGCGCCCATCCGGCGCAGGATCCGGTCGAAGACCGGTCCGCCCTCGGTCTGGTCGACCAGCGCCCGCCGGTCGTCGTCGTCGATGATGCGGTCGAAGTAGTCGCGTAGCTCGGCGCGCAGCGCCTTCGAGCGCGGCGAGAGGTCAGGGTGCACCGGGGTTCTCCTTCACGGACGGGGCTCGCCGGGCAGCCCGAGGACCCGGCGGGCGATGACGTTGAGCTGGATCTCGACGGTGCCGCCGCCGAAGAGGACGGCGGGCAGCCCGAGGTGGTCGACGGCGTACGGCGTGGCCGCGTCGTCGACCATGCCGAGCGGGCCGAGCAGGGCGACCAGGTCGCGGGACCCCTCGCGCTGGGCCAGGGCGTTGTAGACCTTCTGGACGCTGACGGCCGGGCCCGGGTCGACGCCCGCGAGCCGGGCCAGGGTGCCCCGGAGCGCGAGGGCGGAGAGCGCCATCTCCCGCGAGGTGCTGGTGCCGAGCACGCGCAGGGCCTCGGGCAGGTCGGCGACGCAGGCGCCGTCGTCGATCGCGCGGCGCACGAGGGCGGCGGAGCCGTGGCCGAACGCGGCACCCATGTTCAGCCGCTCGTTGGCGAGCGTCGTGCTCGCGAGCCGCCAGCCGTCGCCCGCGGATCCGACCAGGCAGTCGTCCGGCACGAACACGTCGTCGAGGAAGACCTCGTTGAACTCGGCCTGCCCGGTGGCCTGCCGGATCGGGCGGGCGTCGACGCCGGCCGAGCGCATGTCGACGAGGAAGTAGGAGATGCCGGCGTGCCGCGGCGCCTCGGCGTCGGTGCGGGCCAGGCAGACGCCCCAGTCGGCCTCGTGCGCGTAGGAGTTCCAGACCTTCTGGCCGGTCAGCGACCAGCCGCCCTCGACCCGGCGCGCCCGCGTCGCCAGCCCCGCGAGGTCGGATCCGGCGCCGGGCTCGCTGAAGAGCTGGCACCACACCAGGTCGCCGCGGAGCGTCGGCCACACGAACCGGTCGCGCTGCGCGTCGCTGCCGTGCTCCAGCAGCGTCGGCAGCACCCACTCCCCGATCACCGTCGTCGGCTGCGCGAGGCCGCGGGCCGCGAGCTCCTGCGCGATCACCGCCTGCTCCTCGGGACCGGCGCCGCGCCCCCACGGGGCCGGGTAGTGCGGCGCGACGAGCCCGGCGTCGGCGAGGTGTGCCTGCCGGGGTCCGCCCCGCACCGGGCCCCACCCCGTCATGACGCCGTCGTCCGCGGGCAGCCGGGCCGCGTCGTCGAGGACGGGTGCGAGCTCGGCGCGCAGCTCGGGCATCGCGTCGGCGGGGACCAGTGAGAAGTCGCGGCTGTGCTCCCGGGCGAGCTCGCCGAGTCGGCGCGCCCAGGTCGCCTCCGGCCCGACCGACGCCGAGAGGGCGAGGGCGCGTCGCCAGTAGCGGTGCGCGTCGTGCTCCCACGTGAAGCCGATCGCGCCGAGCAGGCCGACGCAGTCGAGCGCGAGGTCGACGGCGGCCGGGGGGCCGACCACCGCGGCCTGCGCGGCGGCCAGGCGCTGCTGGTCGAGCGGCGCGTCGATGGCGCGGACGGCGTCCCACGCCGCGGCAGCCGCGGTCTCGAGGCGGACCAACATCAGGGCGGCCCGGTGCTGCAGGGCCTGGAAGGACCCGATCGGCCGGCCGAACTGGTGGCGGGTGCGGGCGTGCTCGACGGCGGTGTCGAGCAGCCACCGGCCGAGTCCGACCGCCTCGGCCGCGTGCAAGGCGTTGGTCACGAGCTCACGGGTCGGCGCCGGTGGCGGGGTGAGCACGTCGTCCGGCTCGACCACGTGGCCGTCGAGGATCAGGACCCCGCAGGATCGCGTCAGGTCGACGCCGGGGCGGTCCTGGACGACCGCGGTGGGACCCGGGCGCAGTCGCCACCACACCTCGTCGCCGTCGGCGGTCTGCGCGTGGCCGACCACGACGTCCGCGTCCGGGACTCCCGGCACCGGGAGGCTCGCGCCGTCGATCCGCCAGCCCGCGCCGTGGGGCTGCGCCCGGAGGCCGGGACCGCCCACGACGGCGCCGGTCGCGCCGCCGGCGTACGCCGCGAGCGCCTCGGTCCGGGCGGGGCCGGGCGCGCTGCCGGACACCAGGGCGCTGGCGACGACCGTCGACAGGATCGGGACGGGCGCCAGCGAGCGGCCGAGCTCCTCGACCACGACGGCGATCCCCGCGAGACCCGCGCCACCGCCGTGCTCCTCGGGCAGGTGGACGGCGTGCAGGCCGAGACCGACCAGCTGCTCCCAGGAGGAGGTACGTCGCGCGACGTCGGCGAGGTCTCGCTGGTCCTCGGTGGTTGCGAGGCTCATTCGACTCGCTCCAGGACGAGGCAGGTCGTGGACGCGGACGCGCAGATCGCGACCATCGCGATCGAGGCGTCGCGCCGGGTCAGCTCGCCGAGCGCTGTCGCGATCAGCCGGATGCCGGTCGCGCCGGCAGGGTGGCCGACCGCGATCGCGCCGCCCGTCGGGTTGAGCCGGTCCTCGTCGACCCCGTGCGCGCGAGCGAAGGAGAGCGGCACCGACGCGAACGCCTCGTTGACCTCGAAGACGTCGATGTCGGCCACGCCCATCCCGAGCCGGTCCAGGAGGATCTGTCCGCCGCGGACGGGGCCGTCCAGCATCAGCTCGAGGTCTCCCCCGATGACGCACTGGGCAAGGATGCGGGCGCGCGGCGCCAGCCCGAGGTCGCGCGCGGCCGCCGCGGAGGCCAGGACCGCGGCACTCGCGCCGTCGCTGACCTGCGAGGAGGTGCCGGCCGTGTGCAGCCCACCGTCGACCGTGGGCCGCAGGCCGGCCAGCGCCTCGAGGCTGGTCGCGCGCAGGCCCTGGTCGCGGTCGACGACGGTGGTCGTCCCGTCGTCGTTCGGCACCGTCACCGGCAGCACCTGCTCGTCGAGGTGCCCGGCGTCCCAGGCGGCCCGGGCGCGCTGCTGGGAGCGCAGCCCGAAGGCGTCGAGGTCGGCGCGCGCCAGGCCACGAGCCCGGGCGATCCGGTCGGCGGCGGTGTACTGGTCAGGAGTGTCGAGCGCCCATGTCGCCGGCCGTGGCGTCCCGAGGCCGGTGCCGGACTTCGGCGTGAGAGGCACGCGGGACATCAGCTCCACGCCGCACGCGACGCCCACGTCGACCGCGCCCATCGCGATCTGGCCCGCGAGCAGCAGCGTCGCCTGGGCGGCCGTGCCGCACTGGGCGTCGATCGTCGTCGCACCGGTCTCCGGCGGCAGCCCCGCGTGCAGCCACGCCGTACGCGTCACGTGTCCGTACTGCTCGCCGACCGGGGTGACGCACCCGCCGATCACCTGGTCCACCCGCGCCGGGTCGACCCCGAGCCGGCCGAGCACCCCCGTCTGTGCCCGGCCGAGCAGCTCGGCGGCGTGCACCGGGGCCAGCCAGCCCGAGCGCCGGCCGAACGGCGTACGCGCGGCGTCGAGCAGCACCGGCGACCGGTCGTCGAGCACGGCCATCAGGACCACCGGGCGGCGACGCGGTGCACCGCGTCGGTCACCCGCTCGACCTCGGCGTCGGTGAGCCCGTGGCTCATGCCCAGGCTCATGCCGCGCTCGAAGACGGCATCGGCGTTCGGTAGCCCGCTCTCGGGCACCCGGTGGGTGACCCCGTTCATCATCGGGTGGCGGGTGACGTTGCCGCTCCACACGGTGCGGGTGTCGATCCCGTCGGCCTCGATCGCCTCCTGGAGATCGCTGCGCGAGAACGGCGCGTCCGCGTCGACGAGCACCGGGAAGCAGAGCCAGGCGGTGTCGAGGCCCGGCAGCTCGACCGGCGGCGTGAACAGGTCGGGGTGGGCGGCGAACGCCTCTGTGTACGCCGCGAACGTCTTCTTCCGGCGCTCGTAGTTGGCGGCGAGCTTGTCGAGCTGCTGCAGCCCGTAGGCGGCCCCGAGCTCGGACGGCTCGAAGTTCCACGACAGCACGTCGAAGATGAAGTCGTTGTCGTAGTCGACGCCGTCGAGCTGCTCGCGGAAGACGCGGCCGACGCCGTTGGACCCGAAGAGGTTGGGCTCGGAGCGCCGGCCCCAGCGCCGTAGCAGCAGCGCCTTCTCGCGGTCCTCCTCGGAGTCAGTCATCACCATCCCGCCCGTGCCGGCGCAGGTGATGATGTGGGCCATCGCGAAGCTCGTGCAGCTGTAGTCGGCGCGAGCGCCGGTCGGCGTCCCGTGGAGGGTCGCGCCGAGCGCGTCGCAGGTGTCCTCGATGACCTTGAGCCCGTGCCGGTCCGCGACCGCGCGTACGGCGTCCCAGTCGGGCGCGTTGCCGGCCAGGTTGGGCAGCAGGATCGCGCCGGTCCGGTCGGTGACCAGCTCCTCGATCCTCGCGGCGTCGGCGTTGAACGTCGCCGGCTCGACGTCGACGAAGACCGGCACCAAGCCGGCCCGCACGATCGGCGCGACGTCGGTCGAGAAGGTCAGCGGGGAGGTGATGACCTCACTGCCGGCGGGCAGCCCGAGGAGCTCGACGGCGAGGTAGAGCGCGGACGAGCCGGAGTTGCACATCACGCCCCACTGCTTGCCACTGAGGGAGGCGACGCGCTCCTCCATCGAGGCGACGTGCTTGCCGATGCGCAGGCCCTGGTGGCCGCTGCGCAGCACGTCGACGACGGCCTGGATCTCCTCCTCGCCGTGGGTCGCGCGGGCGTAGGTGATGCGGTCGGTCATGGCGGTGCCTCTCTGGTCGGGGTCGCGCTCAGGCGTCGGCGCTCAGCACGATGGCGCTGTGCGGCACCGGGGAGCCGGCGGTGACGAGCACGTTGTCGACCGCCTTCCCGGGCTGGTTGACCGAGGTGCCACGGACGAGCCGGACGCCCTCGGCGATGCCGTTGACCCCGTGCAGGTAGCCCTCGCCGAGCTGGCCGCCGTGGGTGTTGACCGGCAGCCGGCCGTCGACCTCGAGGTGGCCGTCGGCGATGAAGTCCTTCGCCTCGCCGCGCCCGCAGAAGCCGTACTCCTCCAGCTGGAGCAGCACCATCGGCGTGAACGCGTCGTACACGACGGCCGCGTCGACCTGGCCGGGCCCGAGCCCGGACTGCTCCCACAGCTGACGGGCGACGAGCTCCACCTCGGGCATCTCGTCGATGTCCTCGCGGTAGTAGCTGCTCATCGAGATCTGCTGTGGGCCGACACCCTGCGCCGCGCCGGTGATCACGGCCGGCGGGTGCGGGAGGTCGCGGGCCCGCTCGGTGCTGACGATGACGAGAGCCTGGCCGCCGTCGCTCTCCTGGCAGCAGTCGAGGAGGCGGATCGGGTCGGCGATCATCCGGGACGCCTGGTGGTCCTCGAGGGTGATCGGCCGCTCGTGGAACCACGCCTTCGGGTTGCGGGCGGCGTGCTTGCGGGACAGCACGGAGACCCGGCCGAAGTCCTCGCTCGTCGCGCCGTACCTGTCCATGTATCGCCGCGCGAGGAACGCCTCCTGCTGGGCCGGCGTCATCAGCCCGTAGGGGTTGATCCAGTTGCGGTACTCCTGGTCGGTGTTGTGCACGTAGGCGAACGGCGGCGGCCCGGACCCGAACCGGTGACCAGACCGCTCGTTGAACGCGCGATAGACGACGACCACGTCGGCGACGCCGGAGGAGACGGCGAGCGCCGCCTGCTGCACCGGCGCGCACGCACCGCCACCGCCGTGCGGGATCCGGCTGAAGAACTTCAGCTCGGGGATCCCGAGCGCGCGGGCGACCGCGATCTCCGGGTTGGTCTCCATGGTGAAGAGCGCGAAGCCGTCGACCTCCTCGACGCCGATCCGGGCGTCGTCGAGGGCGGCCAGCACGCTCTCGCAGGCAAGCCGCCACTCGCTGCGGCCCGAGTCCTTGGAGAACTCGGTCGCCCCGATGCCGGCGATCGCCGCCTTGCCGGAGAAGCTCATCGCGCACCTCCGGTCGGTACGACGACCACCTCGGCGGTGACGTGCGGGCCCCGGTCGTTGCTGCCGACCACCGTGATCGTGGAGCGGTCGCCGTCGACCGCGACGACCTCGCCGGTCAGGCGCAGGGTGTCTCCGGGGAACGCCGGGACGCCGAGTCGCAGCGAGACCGAGGCGATGCGTCCCTCCGGCCCGGTCCAGTCGGTGATGTAGCGGTCGACGAACCCGTTGCTGCTGTTGATGCTCATGAAGATGTCCGGCGTGCCCCGCTCGGCGGCCTTGCCGGGGTCGTGGTGGACGTCCTCGAAGTCCTGCGAGGCGATGGCGGCCGCGACGATCGTGGTGCGGTCGAGCTCGACGGCGAGCTCGGGCAGCGTCGTGCCGACCTCGTGGGCGGGGATGCTCACTGATCCTCCTTCGGTGCGCGCAGCTGGGGCAGTACGGCGCCGTGCGCGTGCTCGGCGAACCCGACCTCCAGCGGCATGCCGATCCGCAGCTCGTCGTGCGGTACGCCGGCGATGTCGGCGACCAGCCGGGTGCCCTCCTCGAGGTCGAGCAGTCCCACGGCCAGCGGGTAGTCGAACGCCGGGTCCTGCGGATGGTGGGCGATCGTCCAGGAGTGCAGGGTGCCGCGGCGGCTGGACTCGACGGTGTCCCACTCGAACGACCGGCACCGCGGGCAGGTCGGGCCCGGCGGGTGGCGCAGCGTGCCGCAGTCGGCGCAGCGCTGGATCAGCAGCCGCCCCTCGGCCGCGCCCTCGAAGAAGAAGGAGTTGTCCTGGGTGACGATCAGCGGCGGGACCGACGTACGACGCTCGCTCATGCCTTGGCTCCGGGGTTGAACCGCAGCAGCCGGAACCGCTCGTCGACGAGGGCCTCGCCGTGCTGGTCGACGTACCGCTTGAGCAGCGTGATGAACCGCCCCGGGCCGAGCCCGGTCTGCTTCGGGTCGGAGATCGACTCGATCGTGAAGTGGCAGGTGACGTGGTCGCCGGGCACCAGCTCGCGGTGGTAGGTCTGCTCGACGTTCGTGGCGACGACCGAGGTGTAGCCGGCGTCGTCGAGCTCGCGCATCATCCGCGCGTAGGCGAAGTCCTCGGTCTCGCCGGTGGCGCGCCGCTGCTGGATCTCGCGGTAGCGGCGCAGCCCGGCCATCACCCAGGTCGAGATCATCGCCGGCGGCGCCACGATGCCGGGCCGGCCGGTGGCGCGGGCGGCCGCGTCGTCGACGTACACCGGGTTGCGGTCGTCGTGGGCCTCGACCCAGTTGCGGATCATAGCCTCGTTGACGGCGTACCGCGCGACCCGCGGCGGCTCGGCCTCGAGACCGACGTACGCGGAGAGATCGGGTTCGTCCACCGGGACTCCTCCTCCTACCGACTTGAGCAAGCGCTCGGTTTTGGTGAAACTAGCCCGACTCGAGGAGCGTCTGCCGCGTCGCTCCCACTGACCGGAAGCGGACGCCATGCGAAAAGGGGTGCAGAAGCGGGAGGAGATCCTCGCGCTGTCCGCCGAGCTGTTCGCGACGAAGGGGATCGCGGCCACGACGGTGCGCGACATCGGCGTCGCGGCGACCGTGCACTCGGGCAGCCTCTACCACCACTTCCGGTCGAAGGACGTGATCGTCGGGGAGATCCTGGGCCGCTTCATGGCCGACGTGCAGCAGCGCTTCCAGGCCGCGGTCGATGCGGCCGAGACGCCCGCCGACCGGGTGCGTGGCCTGATCCGCGAGACGCTGCGGGTCATCGACGCCCACCCGCACGCGACCGCGATGTACCAGCACGACCGGCAGTACCTGCGCGAGCACGGGCTCCTCGACCCCGTCGACGACGCCTCCCGAGCGGTCCGCGGCTTCTGGCTCGACGCGATCGCCGACGGCGTGGCCGACGGGACCTTCCGCGACGACGTGCCGCCCGAGGTCTTCTACCGGACCGTCCGCGACACCCTGTGGGCGACCATGCACTGGCCGAACCGCCGCGACCACGACGTCGACGAGTTCGCCGAGCTGATGATCGCGCTGTTCTTCGACGGCTTCACCGCGGGCGGCCATCGAGACCGCGGACGTCGAGGCCGAAGCGCTCCCGCAGGTCGAGGCTGACCGTCACCTCGCCGGTGACGTCCTCCGGGCACCGGCACAGCGCCAGCGCGCCCTCGACCATCTCCTCCATCGACTCCATCACCGAGGTGTCGATCGTGTCGCCGACCAGGAGGTCGGCGCCCTCGGTCAGCACGCCGAACCGCGGTTCGACGGTGTTGACGCGTACGCCGGTCCCGTGGAGCTCGGCGCCGAGGCCGTTGGTCAGCCGGTTGAGTGCCGCCTTCGAGGCGCCGTAGACCGCCATCGCCGTCCCGGGCGGCACCAGCACGAACGGCGGCCCCGAACGCAGCTTGGCCGTCGCGCTGGAGACGTTGACGATCCAGCCCTCGCCGCGCTCGACCATCCCGGGCAGCACCGCCTGCGCGAGGTCGAGCGGGGCGTGCACGTTGGCCTCGAAGACCAGGTGTCGCCGGCGGAGCGGGAAGTCGGCAAGCGGCTGGTAGATCGCGGCCGCCGCGTTGTTGACGAGGATGTCGAGCGGGCCACCCAGCAGCCGCTCGGCCTCGGGCACGACGCCGGCGCGCGCGTCCGCGTCGGTGAGGTCGGCGACGACGAGCTCGACGCGGCCGCCGTACGACGACAGGCGGGCCGCCACCGACTCGAGCGAGCCCTCCAGCCGAGACTCGTGGTCGCGCCGGGTGCGCCCCGTGATGACGACGTCGGCTCCCTCGGCGGCGAGCCGCTCGGCGAGGGCGGCGCCGATACCGCGGCTCGACCCGGTCACGAGGGCGCGGCGTCCGCGCAGCGACGAGGTCGGCGGGAGCACGGTCATCGGACCGTCAGCTGGCCGCCGTCGACGTTCCAGGACTGCCCGGTGACGTACGACGCCTGGTCGCTGGCGAGGAAGACCGCGACGGCGGCGATCTCCGCCGGGTCGCCGGACCGCTGCATCGGCACCTGGATGCGCACGTACTCGTCCCACTTCTCGGGCGACCAGTCGTCGAGCCGTGAGGTGCCGATGACGCCGGGGCAGATCGCGTTGACCCGGACGCCGTGCGGGCCCAGCTCCTTGGCCATCGACGACGTCAGCGACTGGAGGCCCGCCTTGGAGGCGGAGTACGCCGCGGTGCCGGGTCCGCCGAGCTTGCCGCCGATCGAGGAGACGTTGACGATCGAGCCGGGCTGTCCGATCTCGAGGCAGTGCTTGCCGAACGCCTTGCTCATCAGGAAGGCGCCGCGCAGGTTGACCGCGATCACCTGGTCCCACACGTCGGTCGCGAGCTCGGTCGCGCGCACCCGGTCGGCGCCGCGGCTGGCGGCCGCGTTGTTGACGAGCACGTCGACCCGACCGAGCTCGTCGAGGGCGCGCTGCAGCGTGTCGGCCACGCCGTCCTCGCTGGCGACGTCCGCGACGAGCGGGACGGCCCGCCTGCCGAGCGCCTCGATCTCGGCGGCGACGGACGCGATGTCGCCCCAGCCCGCGGCCTTCTCGTCCTCCGGGTAGGTCGACGGGTCCCGGCCGGTGCCGGTGACCACCACGTCGCACCCGGCGCGGGCGAGCTCGACCGCGACCGCCCGACCGATCGAGCGCATCCGGCCGGCTCCGGTCACCACCGCGACCTTGCCGTCCAGCCCGGACAGCGCGTACGTCATGAGGCCTCCTCGGGGCCGAAGCGGAGTCGGCAGCCGCTGAGGACCGATCGGCCCTCCACCTCGGCGGCCAGCGCCCGGCCACCGTCGGCGGCCGGGGCGTGGACGACGTCGACGACGTCGCCCGGGAAGACCGGGCCGGCGAACCGGCCCTCGAGCTCGACCAGGTCGGCGGGGTGCGCGCCGGTCTCCGCGGCCACCGCCAGCGTCACCGCCGCCAGCGTGCACAGGCCGTGCAGGAACGGCCGCGGCTGCCCCGCGGCGCGCGCCGCCTCCGGGTCCACGTGCATGTGGTGCCGGTCGCCGAGCAGGCGATAGAGCACCGCCTGCGTCGGGAAGGTCGGTACGGCGAGCCGGTCACCGCCGGCAGCCGTCGAGGCGGGCCGCGACGGACCACGGTCGCCGCCGAAGCCGCCGTACCCGGGCGCGAAGATCGACCAGGTCGCCACGAAGTGGTCGCTCTCGACCTCGACCTCGAAGACGGCGGCCGAGCCCTTGTCCCAGACGTTGCCGACCCGGGCGGCGAGGTCGAGCTCGCCGGAGCGCGGCAGCGGGCTGCGCACCTCGAGCCGCTGGGACCCGTGCACGGCCGTGCCGGTGTCGAACGCACCCTGGCTGCCGAGCGCGTCGGGTGCCCACTGGGCGAGGGTCAGCGCGAAGGTCGGGAGCACCCGCAGCCGCTCCTCGAAGACCAGCGTGAGGTCGTCGGCGGGCGCGCCGACGGCGAGGGCGTAGAGGATCGCGTCGCGCTCGTCGTACGCCACGGTGCGCCGGCCGAGGTCGGCCCCGGCCCAGGATCCCGCCGGCCTCTGGGGGGCGTCGCTCACGTGTGCACCTCCGTCACCGCGAGCCGGTCGCCGAGGTCCGCGAGCGCGGCGGCGGCGCCGCCGAGCGTCGACGACAGCTGCTTGCCCCAGAGGAAGTAGCGGTGCACGGGGTAGTCGACGTCGACGCCGATGCCGCCGTGCACGTGCTGCACGCGGTGCACGACGTCGAGGCCGGCCTGGTCGCACCACCACTTGGCGACGAGAGCGGAGAGCCCCGGCTCCGCGGCGTCGACCACCGCCTGCCACAGCGTGACCTCCATCGACTCGCAGTCGATCCAGCAGTCGGCGAGCTGGTGCTGGAGCGCCTGGAACGTGCCGAGCGGCCGGCCGAACTGCTCGCGCTCGGAGACGTACGCCGCGGCGAGGTCGAGCGCGCCGCGGGCGACGCCGAGCTGCACGGCCGCCACGGCGACGGCGGCCGTGGCCAGCACGTCGGCGAGCGTCCCGGGGCCGCCGACCCGCTCCGCGGGGCTGCCGTCGAGCCGCAGCTCGCCCGCCAGGTCGTGCGTGGTGACGGCCGCGGTCTCCCAGGTCGCCCCGGCCTCCACGAGGAACAGCCCGGTGCCGTCCGGGGTCGAGGCGGAGACCAGCACGCCGTCGGCGCCGACAGGCGTCGGGACGACGGCCTTGGTGCCAGTCAGGGTCCAGCCGTCGCCGGCCGGACGGGCGACGCAGCCGGGGCGCGCCGGGTCGGCGGCGTACTCCTCGAGCGCGAGCGTGAGGCGTGTCGCGCCGCTCGCCAGACCGGGGAGCAGCCGGGTCCGCTCGTCGTCGTCCCCGTGGGAGGCGACCACGAGGGCGGCGACGCCCGCGGACCAGAGCGGCACCGGTGCGACCCGGCGCCCCTGCTCGATCAGGAGCACGGCGAGCCCGGGCATGCCCAGGCCGGCGCCGTCGTGCTCCTCGGGGAGCGCGATGCCGAGCAGGCCCGCGCGGGCGAGGTCGCCCCAGAGCCGCGCGTCCACGCGGGTGTCGGAGCCTTCGACCTCGCGCGCCCGGTCGGGCGTCGCCTGGTCGGTGAAGATCTCGCGGGCCAGGTCGCGGACGGCGACCAGGTCCTCGTCGAGGTGGAAGTCCATCTCTGCCTCCGTCTCCTCAGGCCCGCCGCGAGCGCGGCAGGCCGAGCTCCTGGGTCGCGACCATGTCGCGGAGCACGTCGTTGACGCCGCCGCCGAACGTGTTGACGATCCCCTGCCGCGACAGCTGCTCGACCTGGCCGCCGAGCGCCGCGGCGGGCGACCCGGGCCGGATCCGGCCGGCGGCGCCGAGCACCTGGGTCAGGGTGCGCTGCACGTCGACGTGGGTCTCGGTGCCGTACGCCTTGACCGCCCCGGCGGTGCCGCCGCCGAGCGTGTCCTCCGCGACCGCCTGCGTCATCTTCCAGTTCATCAGCCGCATCGCCTCGAGCTTCGCGTAGGTGCGGGCCAGCTCCTGGCGCACCCAGGGCTGCTCGATGACACCGGTCTCCTTCGCCCAGGCGAGCACCTGCTCCCAGAGCTGGATCATCCGGCCGCCGAGCGCCGCGAGCCCGACGCGCTCGTGGTTGAGCTGCGCCGTGATCAGCTGCCAGCCGCGGTCGACCTCGCCGACGACGTTCGCGGCGGGCACCCGGATGCCGCTGTAGTACGTCGCCGTCACGGTCATCCCGCCGACCGCGTGGATCGGGCTCCAGCTGAAGCCGGGGTCGTCGCACGGCACGACGAGGATGGAGATCCCCTGGTGCTTGGGGGCTTCCGGATCGGTCCGAGCGGCGAGCCAGACGAAGTCGGCGGTGTTGCCGCCGGTCGTGAAGATCTTCTGGCCGTCGACCACGAACTCGTCGCCATCGCGCACCGCGCGGGTGCTCAGCGACGCGAGGTCGGTGCCCGCGGACGGCTCGGTGTAGCCGATGGCGAAGACGATGTCGCCCGACAGGATCCCCGGCAGGTAGGCGCGCTTCTGCGCCTCGGTGCCGTAGCGCATCAGCGTCGGTCCGACGGTGTTGACGGTGACGAAGGGGAACGGCAGGCCGGCGCGCTGCACCTCGTCGAAGAAGACGTACTGCTCCTCGATGGTGCGACCCTGGCCGCCGTACTCGGTGGGCCAGCCGACGCCGAGCCAGCCGTCCCGGCCGAGCATCGACACCACCTCGCGGAAGCGCGGTCCCCCGGCGCCTCCCTCGCCGACCTCGCGCCGCTCGTCCTCCGGCAGCAGGCCGGCGAAGTACGCGCGCAGGTCGCGCCGCAGCTCCAGCTGCGCCGGCGTCTCACGCAGGTCCATCGGTCTCCTCGCTCTCGAACCAGTCCCACTCCCACGGCACGACCGGCAGCAGCGGCGTGCGCAGCAGGGGCTCCGTCCCGGGCGCGTCGGGCGCGCCCATCCCACCGACGACCGCCAGCGGGTCCTCGTCGCAGTAGTGCAGGGTGATGCGCAGCGCGCCCGCGGGCGGCTCGCGCCGTACGTCCACGCCGGTGAAGGTCCAGGCTCCGGCGACACCGGGCGCGAGGTCGGGCTCCGGGTACGGCGCGGCCGGCTCGGTGACGCGCGCGACGTCGAGCACGACGCCGCGGTGCGGGCGGAAGGGCAGCGCGCCGACGCTGACGAGCGCGCGGGGCGCGACGACGCCGTGCTCCGGACGGAAGAAGTCGGTCAGGCGGCGCTCGGTCCAGTCGAGCTCGGGCCGGCGGCCCTCGAGGCGGGTCGACTCCCCGAGCGCCTTCCACTCCTCGACGTACCGTTCGACGCCACCGTCGCTGGCCTCGGCGAACCAGTACATGGCGACGTACTGCGCCGCGTCGAGCGTGGGATCGGCCGGCCCGGTCGAGGCGGCCCGGCAGGCCGGTGTCCGCACCCAGCGCTCGCCGTGGATGACGCCCCGCAGGGCGCGGTTCTCCGGCAGGTGGTCGAGCTGGTGCCACGCGTTGTAGTCCCGGTGGCGACTGGGGTCGGTCACCTCGGGGAACGAGAAGAACGCCAGGGGCGAGGCGGCGGCTCCGGTGTGCACGGCCCGCACGCTGTCACCTCGCGTCGCGGCGCGGGCTCACGTTCCCGGCAGCCGGGACCCGAGCTCGCCCGACCGCAGCCGCCCGAGCAGCGTCTCCACGACGTCATGGCCGTCGCGCGTGCCTGACGGGCCGGGCGCCTCCCGTTCCCGGCGTACGGCGCTGTCGTCGTGCGTCCACTCGCGCACGGCGAACCGCTCGACGATCGCCCACACGCCGTCGCGGCGCTCGAGGTGGTCGACGTACCGGAAGCCGCTCGTGAAGTTGCTGCGGGGGTCGTCGGCCGGCCGGCCCCAGTGCGCGGCGGTGCCGTAGGTCTCGGCGACCGCGACGTCGCCGTCGACCTCGGCCAGGTGGTTGCCGACGACGTGCATGGTGCCGTCGAGCCGGCGCAGGCCGGTGTCGACCCAGGCGACGAACTCGTCGACGGTGCCGTCGAAGCCGGTGTGGTGGTCGATGCCGTCGGGGTGGTACGCCGAGCGGACCAGGTCGAGGTCGAGGCGGTCGATCCCCCGGCAGTAGCGCAGCACGACCTCGCGGATCGCCTGCTTGTCCAGGAGCTCCCGCAACGCCTCGTCCATGTCAGTCCTCCTACCCGCAGGTCGGCGGGGTCGTGAGCCACTCGGTCGCTCGGATCGTGCGCCCGAGGTGTCCGTCGGGCGTGGGACAGCCGACGAGGTGGACGACGGCGCGGGCGGCGGCGTCCATCGGCGTGGTCGCGAAGCCACGGTCGGCGATGGCCCCGGTGCCGCCCCGCGCGGCCGCCGCCTCGGTGACGACGAAGCCCGGGTCGAGGTTGAAGGCGCGGACGCCGTCGGCGCGATGCTCGGCGTTGACGGAGCCGGCGACGCGGCCGAAGGCGGCCTTCGACGACGAGTACGCCAGTCCCCAGCCGCCCTCGCCCGGCGGCGCCGGCGGGTCGTTGACGACCGAGCCGGAGACGAGGTCCACGACGACGCCCCCGCCGCCGGCGACCATCGCCGGCAGCAGTCGCTGGAGCAGCACCACCTGGCTGACGTGGTTGGCCTCGAGGCTCGCGCGCAGCGTCGCCGGGTCGAGGTCGAGGAGGCGCGCGTGGGGCAGGTGCGAGATCGCGTTGCTGACGACGACGTCGACCCGGCCCCACTCCGCGAGCACCGCGTCGGCGGCCGCGCGGACGCTGTCGGTGTCGAGCAGGTCCATCTCGACGGGCAGCGACCGGACGCCCCGGTCGCGCACCTCGGCGTCCGTGGTGGCGAGGCTGCCCGGCACCCGGATCTCCCGCTGCTCCTCCTGCTGCGTCCGGGGCGGTACGGCGCCCTCGCCCTCGACGCGCGTCCGCCCGGTGAACGCCACGTCGTGGCCGGCCTCGGCGAGCGCGAGCGCGACCTGCCGGCCGATGCCGCGGCTGGCTCCGGTGACGAGGGCGACCGGGCGGCTCATACCGCGAGCTCCGGTCCGGTGGCGGCCGACGCGGGCACCGCCTCGTCGGCACGGGCTCTCCGCGCGGCGGCGCGGGCGAGCAGGTAGCAGCCGATCGCCGCGAGCAGGGCGAGCCCCACGCCCCACGCCGCGCCCATCCGGTAGCTCAGCCGGGTCGGATGACCGGCGGCGTCGGCGAAGCCCTGCAGCGCCGCCAGGGAGAGCGCGCTGCCCAGGCAGAACCCGAGGAACCGCATCACCAGGTTGAGGCTCATGGCACTCCCTGTCTCCGCGGCCGGCACGAAGCGGAGCATCAGCCACGGGATCGAGTTGAAGGTCATCCCGCTGCCCACGCCCGCGACCAGCATCATCGCGAGCACCATGCCGAGCGACGCAGGGAGGAGCAGGAAGACGACGTTGGCGGCGCCGTACAGCAGGCAGCCGAGCGGCAGCAGCAGGTCCGGGCCGATCGCGGGCCCGATCCGGAGCGCGAGCCGGCTGCCGGCCACGCTGGCGACGGCGTAGGGGACCATGAGCAGGCCCGCCAGGGCGACGGACCGGTCGAGGCCGTAGCCCTCACCTTCGGGCGTCTGCACCATCACCATGACCAGCGCGAACACCATGTACATCGCGCAGCCCGCGAGCAGCGCGGCCACGTGTGCTCCGGCGACGCCGGGGTGGGTCGCGAGCGAGAGGTCCACGAGCGGGTGCGCCGTCCGACGCAGCCACCAGATGCAGACGGCGAGCAGCACGGCGGCGGCGCCGAGCGCTCCAACCGTGGCCGGGGAGGCGTAGCCCCAGTGGTCGGCCTGGCTGATGGAGAGGAGCAGGAGGAAGGTGCCGCCGCCGAGCAGCGCGGCGCCCACCCAGTCGACGCGCGCCGTCACGACCTCCCGGGACCCCGGGACGGTCACGACCGCGACGAGCAGCGCCACCAGGGTGAGACCCAGGCCGAGCCAGAAGGCCCCCCGCACCCCGGCCAGGTCCGCGGTGATCGCCGTGACCGGGAACCCCAGCCCGGCCGAGACCACGCCGGACACCGAGATCGCCGCGACCGCGGTGCGCTGCCGCTCGGCGGGGAGCGCGTCTCGGGCGACCGCGAAGGCCAGCGGGGTGAGCGCGACCCCGGTGCCCTGGAGCGCCCGGCCGGCGATGAGGGCCGCGATGCCGAGAGGCAGCGCCGAGAGCAGGGTGCCCGCCGCGACGATGCAGAGGATCCCCAGGATCATCGGCTTGCGCCGCCGTCCCGCGCCGACGCGGCCGACGACGGGGGTCGCGACCGCGCTGACCAGCAGGCCCGCGGTCAGCGACCACTGTGCCGTCCGCAAAGGCACGTCCTCGGCCTGCGCGATCTCCGGGATGATCGGCGCCCCCAGGCTACCGATCACGCCGGTCACCATCGCGACCAGCAGCAGGCCGGGCAGGACCAGACGATCGCGGCGCACCCTCACCGGCTCGCCGTCCAGCGCTCCGCGAGCTCGCGCAGCGCCGACCGGGCCAGCTTGCCGGTGCTGGTCACCGGGAGATCGTCGACGACGTGGTAGTCCGACGGCACCTTGTACGCCGACAGCCGCTCGCGGACGAGCGCGTCCACGCGGCTCACATCGACGGTCGCGCCGCGCGGCACCACGAAGGCGACCAGCCGCTGCCCGCGGCGCCGGTCCGGCACGCCCGTCACCGCGACCTGGGCGACGTCGGGGTCGGCCGCCAGGACCGTCTCGACCTCGCCCGGGTGCACGTTGAAGCCCGAGACGATGACCATGTCGCTGCGCCGGCCGACGACGAGCAGCTGACCCTCCGCGTCGATGACGCCGAGGTCGCCGGTGTCGAACCAGCCGCCCGGCGGGTCGGTGGAGACCCCGTACGTGCGGGCGATGTTGTAGCCGCGGACGAGCACCCGTCCGGGGGCTCCGACGACGTCCTGCCCGAGCTCGTCGCGCACGACGACGTCGACGCCCGGGAGCGGGAGCATCGGCGCGCTGTCCCGCGCGACGTCCGTGGGCACGCGGGCCAGGGCGACCGTCCCGCACGTCTCGGTCATGCCGTAGCCGACGACGAGCTCGGGGATCGCGAGCGAGCGCGCGACGTCGACGAGCTCCCCGACCCGCACGACCTGTCCGCCGGCGATCGCCAGCCGGGCCGACGGCAGCGGGCCCGAGTCCTCGAGGTCGTGGTAGATCGTGGGCGGCCCGGCGAGCACGGTGAGCCGCTCGCGCCCCACGACCTCGGCGACGACCGCCCGGTCGTACGACGACAGCACCCGGATCATCGCGCCGCCCAGCATCGCGACCAGGAGCAGCCCGTTGAACCCGAAGGAGTGGGCCAGCGGGACCGCCACCAGGAACCGGTCGGTCTCCCGGATCGTCATCTGCTCGGCGAGCTCGGCGTACAGCCGCAGCAGCTGCTCGTGGGTCATCGGCACCGACTTCACGGCGCCCGTGGTGCCCGAGGTCGAGAGCACCAGCGCCGCGGCCGCTCCGTCGACGGACGCGGGTCGGGTACGACGAACGCCGGGCCGCGGACACGCCACGTCGGCCAGGGTCAGGCAGCGGACCCCGTCAGCCGCAGGCAGGGACGCGTCGTGCACGAGGACGACCGGGTCGAGCCCGGCGAGGACCCGACCCCGCTCGACCAGGGACGCGCCGTGGCCGACCGGCACCAGCGCCGCGCCGGCCAGCAGCGCGCCGAACGCGGCGACGACCCAGTCGGCGGAGTTGCGGGCCTGGAGGGCGACGCGGGCACCCGGCCGGACGCCGTGGGCGGTGAGCACGGCGGCGGCGTCGAGTGCCCGCTCGGCGAGCTCGGCGTAGGTCAGCACACCGTCGTCGTCGGCGACCGCGGGGCGCGCGGCGTGGGTGCGGGCGCGCTCCAGGCACAGCTCCGCCAGAGTCCGGACGTCCGGCCCCGGTCGCATGGGCGGATTCAAGCAGCCGGACCTGAGACCATCGGCACAGGTCCCGCTCAGCTGCACCACCTGGGGGCGGTGCAGCGTGGCCGGGCGGTGCCTCGTGAGGACGGTCAGGCCGTCGCACCTCCGTCGACGACGAAGTCGGCGCCGGTGCAGTAGCCGCTCGCGTCGCTGGCGAGGTAGGCGACCAGCCCGGCGACCTCGTCCGGCGTACCCCGCCGCGGCAGCGGCAGGTGGCTGAGGTCCATGGTGCTGCCGGCGATCATCGGGGTGTCGACCGAGCCGGGGCAGACGCAGTTGACGCGGATGCCGCGGGGGGCCAGCTCGCGGGCGGCCGACCTCGTCGCGCCGCGCAGCCCCCATTTCGAGGTGGCGTACGGCAGCGCGCCGGCGTGGCCGCGCAGGCCCGAGATCGAGGCGACGTTGACGATCGAGCCGCCGTCGGTCATCGCCGGCGCGACGGCCTGCATGCCGAAGACGGGTCCGAGCAGGTTGACGTCGAGGAGCGCCCGCAGGTCGTCCTCCGGCCAGGTGAGCAGGTCGCCGGTGCGGTAGACCCCGGCGTTGTTGACGAGCACGTCGACCCGGCCGTGCTGGGCGACGGCGGCCGCGACCACGCGGTCCCAGTCGGCCCGCGACGTCACGTCGTGGCGGTGCACCCCCTCGTCCTCGAGGACGTCGGTCGCGACGACGACGGCGCCCAGCCGGGCGAAGAGCGCGACCTCGGCGGCGCCCTGCCCGCGGGCGGCGCCGGTGACGATCGCGACCTTGCCGGCGAGGTCGACCAGCGGAGTGGTCATGAGCCCATCACGAACCCGGCGTACCCGAGGCTCTTCGCCTCGGCGCAGCGCGCGATGTAGGTGTGGAAGCCGCCGATGTACGGCATGAAGACCCGCGGCTTGCCCTCGATGTTGGCGCCCCGGTACCAGGAGTCCGCGCGGGAGAACAGCGTCCCGCCGGCCACCGCGTCGACGTGGTCGGTCCAGGTGCGCGCGGCGTCCGCCCGTGCCTCGACCGTGGTGTGGCCCTCCTCGCGGCAGTGGTCGACGAGATCGAGCAGCCAGTCGACCTGCTGCTCCGCGGCGAGCACCATGTTGGCCAGCACCGACGGGCTGCCGGGACCGGTGAGCACGAAGAGGTTGGGGAAGCCCGGCACCGAGACGCCGAGGAAGGTCAGCGGGCCGCCCGCCCACGCCTGCTCCATCGTGCCGCCGCGCGGGCCGCGGATGTCCATGCGGGTCATCGAGCCGGTCATCGCGTCGAACCCGGTGGCGAGCACCAGGATGTCGAGCTCGTACGACGAGTGCGCGGTCTTCACGCCCCAGCTGGTGATCGTGTCGATCGGGTCGCGGCGCAGGTTGACGAGCTCGACGTTGTCGCGGTTGTAGGTGTCGAAGTAACCGCTGTCGGTGCAGATCCGCTTGGTGCCGATGGGGTGGTCGTCGGGCAGCAGGTCGTCGGCGACGGCCTGGTCGCGGACGATCGAGCGGACCTTCTCCTCGACGAACTCGCGCGCCATGTCGTTGATCCGCAGGTCGATGGTCTGGTCGACGAACGTCTTCGCGAACAGCACGCCGCCCGCGCGCCAGCGCGCCTCGAAGGCCTGCTCGCGCTCCTCGTCGTCGACCTCCCACACCGAGCGGTGGTAGGGCTCGTGCGGCGACCCGGCGCCGCCGGCGAAGGACTTGGCGCGGCGCTCGCGGTAGGTGCGGCGCGCCTCGGCCTGGTCCTCCTCGGTCAGCGGCCGGTTGAACGCCGGCACCGAGTAGTTGGGGCTGCGCTGGAAGACGGTCAGGCTGGCTGCCGTCTCGGCGAGGATCGGGATCGACTGGATGCCCGACGAGCCGGTGCCGATGACGCCGACCCGCTTGTCGGTGACGTCGTACCCCTCCTCGGGCCACTGCGCGGTCATCAGCACGTCGCCGGCGAAGTCGTCGAGGCCCGCGATGTCCGGCCGGTTCGGCGCGGAGAGGCTGCCGGTCGCGCAGAAGAGCCACCGGCAGCGCACGACCGTGCCGGCGTCGGTGCGGACGGTCCAGGTGGCGGTGTCGTCGTCGAACTCGGCGCCGAGCACCCGCTCGCCGAACCGGAAGTGCCGGCGCAGGTCGTAGCGGTCGGTCACGTGCTCGAGGTAGGAGAGGATCTCGGGCTGGGTCGCGTACCGCTCCGACCACTCCCACTCCTGCTCGAGCTCGGGGTCGAAGGAGTAGCTGTAGTCGAGACTCTCGACGTCGCAGCGCGCACCGGGGTAGCGGTTCCAGTACCAGGTGCCGCCGGGGCCCGGCGCCGCCTCGATCCCGACGGTGCGGTGCCCGCGCTGGACCGCGCGGTGCACGGCGTACAGCCCGGCGAAGCCGGCGCCGATGACGACGACGTCCACCTCGGTCACGGACGGGTCGCTCATGCACTGCTCCTCTGGGTCGTGCGCTCGAGGAGCGCTGCGATGTCGCCCCACAGCAGGTCCCGCGCCGCGGCGGCCGGGCCGAACGGCCCGATCGTCACGAACCCGTGGAACAGCTCGGGGTAGTGGCGGTGGCGGACCGGTACGCCGGCCTCGCGCAGGGCCCGCACGTAGAGGCGGCCCTCGCTGTGGAGCGGGTCGCGGCCCGCGGTGACGACGACGGCCGGCGGCAGACCGGACAGGTCGGCGGCGCGCAGCGGCGCGACGTGCTCCGCCGGGTACGTCGCGTCGGCTGGCACGTCGGCCTCGCCGAGGTAGAGCCTCCAGTACCACTCCATCGCGGCCCGGGTGTTGAAGTGGCCCTCGCCGAAGTCGCGGTAGCCCTTGGAGTCGAAGTCCGGCTCGATGACGGGGTAGACCAGCACCTGCCCGGCGACCGCCGGGCCGCCGCGCTCCCGGGACATCAGGCAGACGGCGGCGGCGAGGTTGCCGCCGGCGCTGTCACCCGCGGTGAGGATCCGGTCGGCGTCGACCCCGAGGTCCTCCGCGTGCTCGGCGACCCAGGCGAGCGCGGCGTACGCGTCCTCGGCAGCGGCGGGCGCCCGGTGCTCGGGGGCGAGCCGGTAGTCGACGGAGACGACGACGGCCCCGGTGTGGCGGGCGACCCGGCGGCAGAAGCCGTCGTGGCTCTCGATGCTGCACAGCACGAAGCCGCCGCCGTGCAGGAAGACGATCGCCGGCCGCGGCGCCTGCTGGGCGTCCCGCGGGCGGTAGACCCGCACCCGGAGCGGACCGCCCGGACCGGCGATCTCCTGGTCCTCCGCGTCGGCGTCGTCGAGGTTGTCGACCGGCTGCGCGCGGGCGGCCACCAGGGCCCGGGCCTCCTGCCCACTCATCTCGTGGACCTTCGGGAAGCCCCCGTCGAGGACGGCCAGCATGTTCTGGACCTCGCCGGCCACGGCGTCGTGCACGTCGGTGCTCACGCTTCCCCCTTCGTTTCGCCTAGAAGTATTACTAACCGAAATACTACGTGAGAGCAAGCGGGATCCCGGCGGTGCTTGAAACCGTGACGACTCGACATGGTTCGGCTGGGAACATGACGGGCCACTCGAGGGGGTACGCTCCCGCCATGGCGAGCGACGAACCCCTCCCCAGCCTGCGTCCGACGAGCTGGGCCGTGCTCGGCCTGCTCTCGTTCGGGGAGGAGCTCTCCGGCTACGACCTGAAGAAGTGGGCCGACTGGAGCCTGCGGTTCTTCTACTGGGCCCCGTCGTACAGCCAGATCTACGGCGAGCTGCGCAAGCTCGAGGAGATCGGCTACGCCACCTCCCGCGTCGTCAACAAGGACGACGTCCGCGGCAAGCGGCTCTACACGATCACGCCCGAGGGCGAGGAGGCCGTCGCCCGCTGGGCCAGCGAGGCGCCGGTCGAGATGCCGGTGCTCAAGCACGGCGTCATGCTGCGCATGTGGCTCGGACACGCGAGCGACCCCGACCAGCTGCGCGCGATGCTGCTCGAGCACCGCGACCAGTCGGAGAAGATGCGGGCCCGCGCCGAGGCCGACGCCGAGGGCGCCTCCAAGGAGCCCGGCTGGGCCTACCCCGAGATGGTGCTCAACTGGGCCGAGCGCTACTACGCCGATGAGCGCGACCGCGCCGACACCATGCTCTCCGAGCTCGACGCCGTCCGCGCCAAGCAGCGCCGCAGCTCCGTCGCCAAGCGCTCCACCAAGGCCCGGCGTACCTCGGCGGACCTGCGCCAGCACCGGGCCTAGGCGACCGGCGCGTCCACCTGCGGCGCGGGCACCAGGTGAGCCCGGCCGTGCTCGGCGAACGCCTCCTCGAGGGCGGCCCGCGCAGAGGCGTCGAGCGCCACGTACTCCGCGGTGCGACCGACCCGCACGAAGACCGGGTCGTCCACGACCCACGCCTGCTGGCGCAGCGGCGACTTGTTGACCTTGTTGCTGCCCGTGAGCGGGATCCGGTCGACGAGCCGCACGTACGACGGCCACCACTTCGCGCCCATGTCGGCCTGCTCGTCGAGGAATCGGCCGAACGCGACGGGGTCGAAGTCGGCTCCCGGCGCGAGCTCCACGGCGCACATCACCCGGTCGCCGGTCGTCGGGTCCGGTACGGCGTACACCGGCGCGGACTCGATGGCCGGGAAGCGCTGGAGCACCCGCTCGACCTGGGCGGCCGCGAAGTTCTCGCTGTCGACGCGCAGCCAGTCGGCCGAGCGGCCCGCGAACCAGAACCAGCCGTCCTCGTCGCGGTAGGCGAGGTCGCCGGACCAGAAGTCGTCGCCGCGCACCCGCTCGGCCATCGCGCCGGGGTTGCGGTAGTAGCCCTCGAAGGTGTGCGCGAGGCCGACCGCGACCATCTGGCCGACCGCCGCCGGGTCGACGAGCCGGCCGGTGGCGTCGAACCGGGCCCGCGGGCACTCCTCGCCGGTCGCCTCGTCGAGGATCCGCACGTCGAGACCGCCGGCGGGCTTGCCCAATGACCCGGGGGGCGTGTCCGGCGTCCGGTTGATCCGGAAGACGCCCTCGCTGAGCCCGTAGCCCTCCTGCACCCGGCAGCCGAACCGCTCGCCGAACCGCGCGATGTCGGCCTCGGACGCCTCGGTGCCGTAGGCCAGCCGCAGCGTGCCCGACCGGTCGCGCGGGTCCTCCGGCGTGCTGAGCACGTAGGACAGCGCGCGCCCGACGTAGTTGACGTACGTCGCGCCGAAGCGGTGGACGTCGTCGGAGAAGCGGCTGACCGAGAAGCGGCGCACCATGCCGACCATCGCGCCGGTGGCGAACGCCGGCGCGAGGTTCATCATCACGGCGTTGCCGTGGAAGAGCGGCATGGCCAGGTAGGTCACGGAGTCGCGGGTCATCTCGACCCGGTCGACGATCGCGGGCGTCAGCCGGGCCAACCGGCCCTGCCCGACGATGACGGCCTTCGGGCGGCCGGTCGACCCGGAGCTGAAGAGCAGCATCGCGATGTCGTCGGGGCTCGGCGTCGCGGTCGGCAGCGGGGCGCCACGGTGCTCGGCGAGCAGGGCGGCGTACGCCGAGTCGTCGACGTCGAGCACCCGCTCGGACGGCACGCCGTGGTCGTGGCCGGCGACGAGGTGCATCAGCCGCGACTCGGTGACGATGAGGTCGATGTCGGCGTGCCGGATGTCGTCGGCGAGCTCCACTCCGCTGCGGCTGGAGTTGATGCCCACGACGACGGCTCCGGCCAGCGCGCCGGCGCCGATCCAGAAGACGAAGTCCGGCACGTTGTCGAGCAGTACGCCGACGTGCACCTGCCGGTCGGCCGGCCGCGGCACCAGCGCATCGAGGACGGCGACGCGGTCGGCGCTCTCCTGGACGACCTCGCCCCAGGTCCAGCTCCAGTCCTCGAACCGCAGCCCGGTCTTGTCGTCGCCCACGCGGGCGCGCACGATCTCGGCGAAGGTCTCCACGGGCGCGCTCACACGTCGGCGTGGTGGCACGCGACGTAGTGGCCGTCGCCGGCGGCGCGCAGCATCGGCTCCTCGGTGGCGCACACCTCGGTGGCCAGCGGGCAGCGGGTGCGGAACCGGCAGCCGGACGGCGGGTCCAGCGGCGACGGCAGCTCCGCCGACGTCGCGCGGATCGAGTCCTCGGTGCTCACGCCCGGCAGGTGGGCCTCGGGCACCGACTCCAGCAGCAGGCGGGTGTACGGGTGCGCGGCCGAGCTCGCCAGGTCGCCGGACGGCACGATCTCGCAGACCTTGCCGAGGTACATCACCATGATCCGGTCGCTGATGTTCTTCACGACCGCGAGGTCGTGGGCGATGAACACCATGCTGAGCCGGTAGCGCTTCTTGGTCTCCTCGAGCAGGTTGAGGATCTGCGCCTGCACCGACACGTCGAGGCTGGAGACCGGCTCGTCGCAGATCAGCAGCTCGGGGTCGAGCATCAGGGCGCGCGCGATGCACACGCGCTGGCACTGGCCGCCGGAGAGCTCGTGCGGCCGCCGGTCCCAGACCACGTCGGGGTCGAGGCCGACCGCGGTCAGCACCTCGCGGACCCGGTCGTCGTCGACCTTCTCGCCCCGCGTGCGCGGGCCCTCGGCGACCAGGTCCTTGACCCGGCGGCGCGGGTTCAGCGACGAGACCGGGTCCTGGAAGATCATCTGCATGCCCGCCCGGCGGGTGCGCAGCTCGCCGCGCGAGGCTCCGGTGAGCTCGACCCCCTGGAGCCGGACCTGGCCGGACGTCGGCGGCGGCAGCTGCATCAGCGCACGGCCGGCGCTGGACTTGCCGCAGCCGGACTCGCCGAGGATGCCGAGCGTCTCGCCGTCGATCACGTCGAAGCTGATGCCCGAGACCGCGTGGACGGTGCCGCCGCCCTTCGCGGGGAACTCGACGACGAGCTCGTCGACGCTGAGCACCTGGTCGGCCTCGCGCAGGTGCAGGCTTCCCGTGCCGGCCATCAGCGTCCTCCTGCGTCGTCGGTCTTCTCCAGGTCCAGGTGCACCGGGTGGTGGCAGGCGAACCGGTGGTCGGGCGCTCCCGGCGTTCCCTCGAGCACCGGGCTCGTCGTCACGCAGTCCTCCTGCGCGTAGCGGCACCGCGGCGCGAACCGGCAGCCCTGCGGCGGGCGCAGCATGTTGGGCGGCGCACCGTCGATCGCGTCGAGGCGCAGGTGCGGCGGCAGCTCCAGGCGCGGGATCGCGGCGAGCAGCGCCTCGGCGTACGGGTGGTGCGGCGCCCGGAAGAGCGTGTCGGCCTCGGCGGTCTCGACGATGCGGCCGGCGTACATCACGGCGACCCGGTCGGCACGGCCGGCGACGACACCGAGGTTGTGGCTGATCAGGATGACCGCCATCCCCAGCTCCTCCTGGAGCCGGTCGAGCAGGTCGAGGATCTGCCGCTGGACCGTGACGTCGAGCGCCGTCGTGGGCTCGTCGGCGATGAGCAGGTCGGGCTCGTTGGCGAGCGCCATCGCGATCACGACGCGCTGCCGCATGCCGCCCGACATCTCGTGCGGGAACTGGTCGATGCGCCGCTTCGGGTCGGGGATGCCGACCTGCACCAGCAGCTCGATCGCGCGGTCCCGCGCGGCCGACCGGCCGAGACCGCGGTGCTTGCGCAGGGTCTCGGTGAGGTGCGTGCCGATCTTCTTCACCGGGTTGAGCGCGGTCATCGGGTCCTGGAAGACCATGCCGATCCGGCCGCCCCACAGCTCGCGGAGCTGGCCGGCCGAGAGGCTGTGGACGTCCTGGCCGTCGAAGGAGACCCGGCCCTGGATCGTGGTGTTCGGGCCGGTCGTGTGCAGGCCCATGATCGTCCGGCCGAGCACGGACTTGCCGGAGCCGGACTCGCCGACGACGCCGAGCATCTCGCCGCGCGCGAGGGTGAGCGACACCCCGTCGACGGCGCGCAGGTCGCCGCGCGCGGTGTGGATCGTGGTCCGGAGGTCGTCGACGACGAGCAGCGGTCCGGCGGTGCCGGAGGCCGGTCGCTCGTCGAGGACGGCGGGTGCGTTGGTCATCGTGGCGGCTCCTCGGCGCTCACAGCTTCGCCGCCCGGGAGTCGAGGCGCTTGCGCGCCTTCTCCCCGAGCAGGTTGAACGAGAACACGGTCAGGAAGAGCACGGTGCCGGGCACGAGCACGATGTGCGGGTGCTCCTTGAACGCCTCGCCCTCGCCCTCGGCGATCATGTTGCCCCAGGAGGGGCTGGGCGCCTGGATGCCGAGGCCCAGGAAGCTCAGTGACGCCTCGGCCACGATCAGCACCGACACCATCACCATCGCGTACGACGCGAGCGGGAGCACGACGTTGGGCACGATCTCGCGCAGCATCACCCGCCAGCTCGAGGCGCCCATCGACTTCGCGGCGAGCACGAACTCGCGCTGGGTGAAGGTCAGCGTGTTCGCCCGCGCCATCCGGATCATGCTCGGCAGCGCGAGCAGCGAGAGCGCGAACGCGATGTTGTAGAGCGTCGGCTCGAGCACCGTGGCCAGCGCGATCAGCAGGATCAGCGGCGGTACGGCGAGCAGCGAGTTGGTCGAGACGCCGACGACGGCGTCGATCGCCTTCCGGAAGTAGCCCGCGATCACGCCGATCGTCCCGCCGATGATCATGCCGATCAGCACCGCGCCGATGGAGACCACGAGCGAGGCGCGCGCGCCGTACACGACGCGGGAGAGCAGGTCGAGGCCGAAGTTGTTGGTGCCGAGCGGGTACTCGCCGAGGAGGTCCGGCGGCACGTTGGCCGGGTTCATGATCGACTTGGTGAGGTCCTCGGACTCCCCGAGAGGCAGCAGCGGCGCGAAGACCGCCGCGAGCACGAGCACCACGAGCCAGGTGCCGCACAGCCAGGCGAGCAGGTCGAAGCCCATGCCGAAGCGGGCTCGGCCGAGCTCGCTCGCGCCGGCGTACGCGAAGGCGAGGCCGACCAGCACGACGACCAGCTGGACCCAGCCGTTGTCGCGGACGGCCCCGACGGCGACGCCGAAGACGACCGCGCCGACGACCAGGAGCAGCGCGCCGCGCCACCTCTTCGGTGTACGGCGCCGGGTGACGACCTCCGCGTCGGTGTGGAGCGTGGCCACCTCGACGTCGGCGCTGCCGACGTTGACGACCGGCCGCTCGACGGTCTCAGACATGGGCCCTCCGGATCCGCGGGTCGAGGTAGCCGTACG
Organism: Nocardioides sp. GCM10030259; assembly: GCF_042666375.1. Taxonomy (NCBI): domain Bacteria; kingdom Bacillati; phylum Actinomycetota; class Actinomycetes; order Propionibacteriales; family Nocardioidaceae; genus Nocardioides; species Nocardioides sp. GCM10030259. Next base: position 844,022 of record NZ_JBHTDF010000025.1, read on the forward strand.
AGATGTCGATGACGGCGTTGACGACGACGTAGATGACAGCGATCACGAGCACCGCGCCCTGGACCATCACGAAGTCGCCCTTGCTGGCGGCACCGATGACGAGGCTGCCCATGCCGGGCAGCGCGAAGAGGTACTCGACGATGATCGTCGAGCCGATCAGGCGACCGAGGCTGATGCCCATCAGGGTCACCAGCGAGAACGACGAGGGCCGCAGCGCGTCGCTGAAGAGGATGTGCATGGTGCCCATGCCCTTCGCCTTCGCGGCCAGGATGAAGTCCTCGTTGAGCGTGCCGATGAGGTCGTTGCGCAGGATGCGCGTGAACATCGCGGTCTCCGCCAGCGCGATCGTGAGCGCGGGCAGGAACGCGTGGTAGAGGTTCTGCCCGAGACCCTCGCTGAGCCGTGCCCACTCGGCCCGCGGGAACCAGCCGAGCTGGTTGGCGAACACCATGATGATGATCAGTCCGGCGAGGAAGCTCGGGACCGAGAGGATGCCGAAGGTGCCGGCGCTGATCGCCCGGTCGAGCCGGCCGCCGGCGCGGTACGCCGAGATCATCGCCAGCGGCACCGAGAAGAGCAGCGCCATGCCCATGCCGAGCACGGCGAGCTCGACGCTGACGGGCAGCGCGGCCTGGATCCGCTCGGTGACATCGACGAACGGCGGCACGATCGAGGTGCCGAGGTTGCCCGAGAGCGCGTCGCCGAGCCAGTCGAGGTAGCGCTGGAAGACCGGGTCGTTCAACCCGAGCTCGGCGCGCACCGCGGCGTACTCCTCGGGTGCCCGCCCCTCCCCCAGGATCGACACGGCCGGGTCGCCCGGCATGAGCGACACGAGCATGAACGTGCCGAAGCTGACGATGAGCAGCACGATGACGAGCTCACCCAGGCGCTTCAGGACCGAACGCAGAGCCACGATTGCCCCTCCTTCCGGCGGAAGCCGATCAGGTCCGGCGTTGTGACTCCAGACACGATCCCGCCCAGCGGGAGTACTTCAGTCGAAGGTGACGACGGCACGGGCCGCTCCCCCGTCCCGCATCAGGTCGAAGCCCTGGGCGACGTCGTCCAGCGGCAGCCGGGTGGAGACCAGCGCGTCGAGCTCGAGGCGCTGCTGGGTGTAGAGGTCGGCGAGCATCGGGATGTCCTCGGCGAAGCGGTTCGACCCCATCAGCAGCCCCTGGACGCCCTTGGCCTGGGTGAGCACGTGCAGGCCCGGCAGCCGCAGCTCCTCGCCGACCGGCGGGATGCCGACCAGCCAGGCGATGCGGCCGGCCTTGAGCATCTGCACGGCCTGGACGGCGGTCGCCGACCGGCCGACGACGTCGAAGGCGTGGTCGACGCCCCCGCCGGTGAGCGCCTGCACCTCGGCGACCGCGCCGTCGCCGGCCACCACGGTGTCGGTGGCGCCGAACCGGCGGGCCAGCTCGAGCTTGGCGGGCTGTACGTCGACCGCGACGATCCGGCGGGCGCCGGCCAGCCGGGCGCCCTGGACGACGTTGAGCCCGACGCCGCCGACGCCGATGACGGCCACCGTCTCGCCGACCCGGACCTCGGCACCGCGCAGCGCCGCTCCGACGCCGGTGATCACGGCGCAGCCGAGCAGCGCCGCGCGGTCCGGGGGTACGTCGGCCGGCACCTCGACCACGGAGTTGCGGTGCAGCACGGTGCGGTCCACGAGGCCGCCGAGCCCGGCGACCTGGCCGACCGGCGTCCCGTCCGCGCGCTGGAGGCGGGGCCGCGGACGCTCCGAGCGACCGAGGTCGTTGCGGCGCGCGCAGAGCCACGAGCGACCGGCGCGGCACTCGGCGCACCGGCCGCAGAACATCGACAGGCACGCCACGACGTACGCACCGACCGCCAGGTCGTCGACGGCGGAGCCGACCGCCTCCACGATGCCCGCGACCTCGTGGCCCGGCACGGTCGGCAGCGGCGTCGGCAGCTCGGCGTCGAGCATGTGGAGGTCGCTGTGGCAGAGGCCGCAGGCGTGCACGCGCACGCGCACCTCGTGGGGCTCGAGCACGGCGTCGAGCAGCAGGTCCTCGATCACCGGCTTGCCCGGCGCCTCGGACAACACGGCTGCCCGGACCGGGATGCGGTCGTCGGTCGTCGTCATGCGTCTCCTCGGGGTCGCTTGCGCGATCAGCATATAACGATTAGTAATACTTCCAACCACAACATTCGGACATGAAATCGAGGGGCGGATGGAGTCGAGGGAGCAGGTCTACGTCGGCGGTCGCTGGATCGCGCCACGAGGCACCGAGCGCCTGACGCTCGTCGACCCACGGAACGGTGACTCGATCGCCGAGGTCGTCCACGCCGACGCCCGGGACGCCGACGCGGCGGTAGCCGCCGCGCGCGCGGCGTTCGACGGCCCCGACTGGCCGCTCGCCGATCGGCTCGCCGCCCTCACCCGGCTCGCCGACGCCCTCGAGTCGCGCACCGAGCAGATCGCCGACACCATCTCCGCCGAGATGGGCGCCCCGGCGGCGTTCGCCCGCCAGGTGCAGGTCGGCATGCCGCTTGCAACACTCCGGACCACGATCGAGGTCGCGGCCGAGCACCCCTTCGAGGAGCGGCTCGGCGACTCGACGGTCGTCGCGGAGCCGGTCGGCGTCGTCGCCGCCATCACCCCCTGGAACTTCCCGCTCCACCAGGCGCTCGCGAAGGTGGGCTCGGCCCTGGCCGCGGGCTGCCCGGTCGTGCTCAAGCCCGCCGAGACGACGCCGCTGACGGCGTACCTGCTCGCGGAGGCAGCCACCGATGCAGAGATCCCGGAGGGCTGGCTCAGCGTGCTGGCCGGCCGCGGCCACGTGGTGGGCGCGCGCCTCGCCGAGCACCCGGACGTCGACCTGGTGTCGTTCACGGGCTCGACCGCGGTCGGCCGGACCATCGCGGCGACCGCGGCCGGAACCGTGAAGCGGGTGGCGCTCGAGCTCGGCGGCAAGTCGCCCAGCGTGCTGCTCGACGACCTCGACGACGACGCCTTCGCGGCGGCGGTGCGCACCAGCCTCGGCTTCTGCATGATGAACACCGGGCAGACCTGCGCCGCGTGGACGCGGCTGGTCGTGCCGGACGAGCGGTACGACGACGCTGTCGCGCTCGCCCGCGAGGTCGCGGCGTCGTACGTGCCGGGCGAGAACCTCGGGCCGCTCGTCTCCGAGGTGCAGTGGGAGCGGGTGGCCGCCCACCTGCGCAACGCCGTCGAGGAAGGCGCCGAGGTCGTCCACGGCGACGCCGCGCCCGCGCGCCCCGAGCGCGGCTTCCACCTCGCTCCGGTGGTCTTCGGCCGCGTCACCCCGCAGATGCGGATCGGGCAGGAGGAGGTCTTCGGGCCGGTCCTCGCCATCCAGACCCACCGCGGTGACGACGACGCCGTGGTCGTCGCGAACAGCACGGTCTACGGGCTGAGCGCCGGCGTCTTCGGCGCCGACCCGGACCGCGCGTTCGGGGTCGCGCGCCGGATCCGGTCCGGGACGGTGCACGTCAACGGCATCAACACCAACCGGCTCGCGCCGTTCGGTGGCATGAAGCAGTCGGGCATCGGCCGCGAGTACGGCCGCTGGGGGATCGAGGAGTTCCTCGAGACCAAGTCGATCCAGCCGGCGGCGCGACGATGACCCTCGACGACGCGACCACCGCGCTGCTCGGCCAGCTCGCGGCCGCGGGCGGCCCTCCGATGCACGAGCTCGACCCGGCCGGCGCTCGGGCCCGGATGGCCGGGCTCGCCGGCCTGATGCCCGCGGGTCCCGACACGGTCGCGCTCGGCGAGCGGGCGATCCCCACCCGCGACGGCGAGGTGCCCGCGCTGGTGCTCACCCCCGAGCGGCCGTGCGGCGTGCTCCTCTACTTCCACGGCGGCGGCTGGGTCCTCGGCTCGCCCGCGGAGAACGAGGCGCTCGGGCGCCGGCTCGCGGACCGGACCGGCTGCACCGTCGTGCTCGCGGGCTACCGGCTCGCACCCGAGCACCGCTGGCCGGCCGCCGTCGACGACGCGTGGGACGTGCTCTCCTGGACGGCCGGGCAGCACCCCGGGCTCCCGCTGGTGGTCGCGGGTGACAGCGCGGGCGGCAACCTCGCCGCGATCCTGTCGCGCCGGGCGCGGGACGCCGGCGGTCCGGCGATCGCGGCCCAGGTGCTCGTCTACCCCGTCACCGACCACGACTTCGGGACCGACTCCTACACCGACCCGGCCAACCAGCTGGCGCTCAACGCCGACACGCTGCGCTGGTTCTGGGACCACTACGTCGCCGCCGACGACCGCGACCACCCGGACGTCTCGCCGCTGCGCACCGCCGACCTCGGCGGCCTCCCGCCCGCCGTCGTGCTCACCGCCGAGCACGACGTGCTGCGCGACGAGGGCGAGGCGTACGCCGAACGGCTGCGCGCCGCCGGCGTACCGGTGTCGCTGCGTCGCTTCGACGGCCAGATGCACGGCTTCTTCACGATGGTCGGGCTGCTGCCCGGCCACGACGCCGCCCTCGACCACGTCGCCGCGGAGCTCGGCCGCGTCCTCACCCAGGAGCACTGAGATGTCCGATCCCACCACCGTCGACGCCGTCGTCGTCGGCGCCGGATTCTCCGGCCTGTACGCCGTCCACAAGCTGCGCGGCCTGGGCCTCGACGTCCAGGGCTTCGAGGCCGGCGACGGCCCCGGCGGCACGTGGTACTGGAACCGCTACCCCGGCGCCCGCTGCGACATCGAGAGCATCTACTACTCCTACTCCTGGGACCCCGAGCTGATCCGCGACTGGGAGTGGTCGGAGCGCTACGCCGCGCAGCCCGAGATCCTCGCCTACCTCGAGCACGTCGCCGACAAGCACGACCTCAACCGGCACTTCAGCTTCGGCACCCGCGTCACGGCGGCGACGTACGACGAGGAGGCGCGGCGCTGGCGGGTCGAGTCCGACAAGGGCCACCTGCTGCTCGCGCGGCACCTCGTGCTCGGTGTCGGCCTGCTGTCGCAGCGGCTGCTGCCGGCGATCGAGGGCATCGAGGACTTCGCCGGCGAGGTGATGCACACCGGCAGCTGGCCCCACGAGCCCGTCGACCTGGCCGGCCGCCGGGTCGGCGTGATCGGCACCGGCTCCACGGGCATCCAGGCGATCCCGCGGATCGCCGAGGTCGCCGAGCACGTGACGGTCTTCCAGCGCACGCCGAACTTCAGCATCCCGGCCCGCAACGGCGCCCCCGACCCCGAGAGGGTCCGTCGTCGCCGTGACGAGCACGAGGCCGTCACCGAGGAGATCCGGACCTCGTCGTACGGCATCCTGCTCGAGGTGCCGACCCAGTCGGCGCTGGAGGTGTCGGCGGAGGAGCGGACCGCGAAGTACCGGGAGCGCTGGGACGAGGGCACGCTCACCGGCATCCTCCAGGCCTACAACGACATGGTGCGCAACCAGGAGGCCAACGACACCGCGGCGGACTTCATCCGCGAGCGGATCGGCGAGATCGTCACCGACCCGCAGGTCGCCGACGACCTGATGCCGCGCGGCTACGCCTACGGCACCAAGCGGCCCTGCCTCGACACCGGCTACTACGCGACGTACAACCGCGACAACGTCTCGCTGGTCAACGTGCGCCGTACGCCGATCACCCGGGTCACCGCGTCCTCTGTCGTGACCACCGAGGGCGAGCACTCGATCGATGTGCTCGTGCTCGCGACCGGGTACGACGCGCAGACCGGCCCGCTCCTGGCGATCGACCCGGTCGGCCGCGACGGCCGGCGCCTCTCCGAGCACTGGGCCGCCGGCCCGCGCACCTACCTCGGCCTCACCGTCGCCGGCTTCCCGAACATGTACACGATCTGCGGCCCCGGCAGCCCCTCTGCTCTGTCCAACGCGATCGTCTCCATCGAGCAGCACGTCGAGTGGACCGCCGACCTCATCGCCCACCTTGCCGCGCAGGAGCTGGAGGTCGCCGAGCCCCTCGACGTCGCCGAGAAGGAGTGGAGCGAGCACGTCCAGGACGTCGCGAGCTACACGCTCTACCCGAACACCGACAGCTGGCTGATGGGCGCCAACGTCCCCGGCAAGCCCCGGGTCTTCCTCCCCTACATCGGCGGCGTCGGCGCCTACCGCGCCTATTGCGACTCCGTCGCCGCCGAGGGCTACCGGGGCTTCGAGCTGGGCTGACCGCGCAGCGGCGCGCCCACGGCGTGCAGGTGCCGCAGCGCGACGCCGTACGACTCGAGCAGACCGGCCTCCTCGTAGTCGATCCCGCGCTCGGCGCAGAAGTCGCGGACGATCGGCTGCGCCTGCGGCAGGTTGGCGCACGGCATGCTCGGGAAGAGGTGGTGCTCGATCTGGTAGTTCAGCCCGCCCAGCGCCGCGTCGGTGAACCGGCCACCACGCACGTTGCGGGAAGTCAGCACCTGCTTGCGCAGGAAGTCGGGCTCCGGCTGCCCGGTGCGGGTCGGCATCCCCTTGTGGTTGGGGGCGAACGCGCAGCCGAGGTAGACGCCGAAGAGCGCCTGGTGCACCACCAGCACCAGGAGCGCGGTGCCGATCGGCAGCGCGGTCAGCAGCAGGCTGACGTACGCGACCGCGTGGGCGGCCAGCAGCGCGGCCTCGAGCCGGCGCTCGCGCAGCCCTGGCCGAAGCAGCGCGCGGACGCTGGAGACGCGCAGGTTCAGCGCCTCCAGCGTGAGGAGCGGGAAGAAGAGGAACCCCTGGTACGCCGCGACGAAGCGCGCTGGCCCGGGCGCCTCGTCGATCCGTCCCTCCGCCTGCTCCCGCGACCACACCAGCAGGTCGGGCGCGACGTCCGGGTCGAGCTCCTCGTGGTTGGGGTTGGCGTGGTGGCGGGTGTGCTTGTCCTGCCACCACCCGTAGCTCATCCCGATGCCCAGGTTGCCGATCAGGCGGCCCACGAGCTCCGACGGCCGGCGGGTGCGGAAGACCTGGCGGTGCGCGACGTCGTGGGCCAGCAGGGCCAGCTGGCCGGAGACGGCCGCCATCAGCACGCCCACCGCCACGGCCCCCACGGCAGACCCGACCTGGAACGCGGCCACCCAGCTGAGCACCAGCGCCGCACCCACCGCCGCGAACCGCGCGGCGTAGTAGCCGGGACGTCGCCGCAGCAGGCCGGCCGCCTCGATGCGCCGGCGCAGCTGGGCGAAGTCGGAGCCGTGGCCGCTGCGGCTCTCCGGAGCGGCGGTCGTCTCGATCGTCATGCCGCCAAGTCTTCGGCGGCGCCGCGGTCCCGACGATGGTGCAGACACCCGGATCGGGGTGGGCCTAAGCCCCCCTGCGCGGGACCCGACCGATGAGATCGACCGGCTCGTCCGGTCAGTCCGGGCGACACGAACATCGAGGAGGACCGCAACATGATGCCGACTGCCGACACGACACAGACGACCACCGAGGTCATCGACCGCTTCAACCGGGCGTTCCAGGAGCGGGACGTCACGCTGCTGGAGGCCATCGTCGCCCCCGACTGCGTCATGGAGAGCGTCCAGCCGGCCCCCAATGGGACCCTCTACGAGGGCTACGACGCGTCGCTCGGCTCGTGGCGGGCCCTCATCGACGACACCACCAGCCACTTCGACGTCGAGGACGTCCACGTCGGCGGAGAGTGGGCGGTCATCCGCTGGCGCTACGTGTGGGGTCCCGGCCCGGACGAGTCGGTCCGCGGCGTCAACGTCATGCACGTCGTCGACGGCCTGATCGTCGAGGCCGCCGGCTACTCGAAGACCGCGCCGACCGTCGCCGCCCTGGAGAGCTGACCGACCCGATGGCCACGATCGACGCCAACCAGGTCACCCTGGGCATCGAGTCGTTCGGCGACGACGCCGATCCGCTCGTCCTGCTCGCCGGCGGGACGACGATGCTCTCCTGGCCCGACGCCCTCTGCGAGCGGCTCGCTGCGGGTGGGCGCCGCGTCGTCCGCTACGACCTGCGCGACAGCGGCGAGTCGACGACGGCGGACCCGGACGCGCCCCGCTACACCCTGCGGGACCTCGCGGCGGACGCGGCGGCTCTCGTCGACGCCCTCGGCGGCGGGCCCGCCCACCTCGCGGGGATCGGCGTCGGCGGCATGGTCGCGCAGGTCGCCGTACTCGACCATCCCGCTTCGTTCTCGGCACTCACCCTCGTCGGCACCCGAGCGGTCGCACCTGGCAGGTGCGATCCCGACCTGCCCGACCACGACGCGGAGACGATGAAGCGCCTCTTCGCGCTGCCGATGCCCGACTGGACCGACCGCGAGGCGGTCGCCGCCTTCGCCGCCGCTCGCGCGGAGGTGCTCGGCGACGACCCCGCCGCCGCCCGCGCGAACGCCGCCCGCATCTGGGACCGCACCCCCGCCACCACGCCCTCGATCCAGCTGGCCAACCAGCTGGGCATGGTCTTCGCCCGGCTCGACTGCAAGCCGCGGTGGCGCCAGCGGCTGCCCGAGATCGCCGTCCCCACCCTCGTCGTCCACGGCCGCCGGGACCCGTTCTTCCCCGTCGGCAACGGCGAGGCGATCGCGCGCGAGACGCCGGGCGCCCGGCTGCTCGTCCTCGAGGGCGCGGCCACGGCGATCCCCGACTCGGCCGCCCGCGAGGTCGCCGAGGCCATGCTCGCGCTCGGACAGAAGCCCAGCAGCTGACCGCGCGTCGCGAAATCTGGGGCTGCGCGATCCGGCGTGGGTGGGCACGATGGAGGCATGGATCGTGCGGTCCTGGAGACGGCCATCGACCGCGCGCCGGTCAGCGACGACGGCCGCTCCGGAGCGGTGCTCGAGCGCGTCCTTCTCGCGGATGGCTCCCGCGTGGTGGTCAAGCGCTTCGACCCGGCCGTGGACCTGGTGATGCGGCTGTCCGGCGACGACCACGGCCGCGAGGTCGACCTCTTCCGCAGCGGTGTGCTCGACCGGCTGCCGGCGAGCGTGGTGTGTCCGATCCTGGACGGTTGGTACGACGAGGACGGGCGCGGCGTCCTGGTGATGCGTGACCTCGGTGGTGCCGTGCTCGGCTGGTCCTCCGTCGTGACCCCTGACCAGGCAGCCGGGATGTTCGGCGCCCTCGCCGACCTCCACGCGACGTTCCTCGGCGCGGCGCCGGACGGCCTGACCCCACTGGGAGCGTTGGTGAGCCTCTTCGAGCCGGGGCGGATCCAGCCGTTCGCCGGAGCCGCCCTCGTGGACTGTGCCCTGCGCGGGTGGGAGTACTGGCCCGAGGTCGCACCGGGTGACATAGGGGAGCGGGTGCTCGCCCTCGCCCAGGACACGGCGCCACTCGTGACGGCGTACCGGAGCCTCCCGGCGACCCTCCTGCACGGGGACCTCGCGACGGTGAACATGGCCTTCGAGCCCGACCGGCCGGGGTGCCTCACGCTCATCGACTGGGGCCTGGCGGCGGCGGGGCCCGCGGAGCTGGACCTCGGTCGGCTGCTGGCAGGTTGTGCGCACCTGTTCGGCCCGATCGGCGGGCAGCCGGAGAGCGCGACCATCGTGGCGAGGCTGGACGGACTCCTCGACCTGCACCGGCAGGCCGTCGGCCCGGCGTACGACGAGGCGGCGCTGCGATTGGGTCTTCTGGGCGGCATCACCTGGCTGGGTTGGAACAAGGCGCTCGACATCGTCGAGCATCCCGATCCGGCGGTGCGGGAGCGGGAACGCGCGGCGCTGCCGTGGTGGCTGGAGCAGGCGGAGCGCGCGTTGGAGATCGGCCTCATCTGAAGGGCAGAGAGATGGATGTCGGAACGACGTACCACAGGGCAGTCGAGTTCTTCGCCGACCGGCTGAACGCCGTGAAGGACGACCAATGGAACGATCCGACGCCGTGCTCGGCGTGGACCGTGCGAGACCTGGCCAACCACGTGGCCTACGAGGACCTGTGGACGGTCCCGCTCATGGAAGGCGCCACCATCGAGGATGTCGGCGACCGCTTCGAGGGTGACGTGCTGGGCGCCGACCCGATCGGCTCGGCGCTGACGGCGGCTCGCGCCGCCATCGGATCCGTCGCGGCGCACCTGCCCCGCGGCGGAGACGTGCACCTCTCCTTCGGAGAGACTCCGAGCTCCGAGTACGCCATGCAGCTCGCAGCCGACCACTTGATCCACGGCTGGGACCTGGCCGTCGCCGCCGGTGGCGACACGCGGATGGATCCCCATCTCGTGCACGCCGTCGCCGACTGGTTCGACGACCGCGAGGAGACGTACCGCGCAGCGGGTGCCGTCGCCGCCCGCCAGGTGCTCACTGGCGACTCCCAGCACGACCTCCTCGCCCGCTTCGGTCGGGACTGGGCGTGGGGCGCCAACCACAAGGCGCTGATCCGGTTCAACTCCGCCTTCGGGTCCGGAGACCTCGACGCGGCGCTCGCCCTGGTCACCGACGACATCGTCTTCGAGACCACCTCCCCGGCTCCGGATGGTCAGCGCCACGAGGGCCGTGCCGCAGTCGGCGCCGCGTGGGCCGACGTACTGGGCACGACCGGCCTGAGCTTCTCGGAGGAGGAGTCCTTCGTCTCGGGGGACCGGGCCGTCGTCCGGTGGCAGTACGGATGGGCCGGCTCGGACCCCGGTCATGTCAGGGGTGTCGACGTCATCCGCTTCCGCGACGGACTCATCTGCGAGAAGTTCTCCTACGTCAAGGGCTGATTCCAGCGCCGGGAGCTCGAGACCGCGCGGATGGTGCTCCGGGTGTGCGCCGGCAGCGCGCCTCGTTGCGGCGACAGGACGCGGTTCGTCGGGCTCGACAAGCCTGTCGGCTCCACATCCCCTGTCACCGTTCTCCGCTAGCGCTCCGAATCGCGCCGCTGGACACTGGAGGTACGCGATCGCTGGAGGGGCGATGGACGTCAGCACTTTCTACGCGCTGTTCTCGGCGTCGTGCTTCACGCTGGTCGGGCTGTGGTGGGGAGTGGTTCAGCGGGATCTCGGGTGGGCGTCGGATCCCGTGCGTCGCCATGCCGTTGCCGGGGTCTACCTGTCCTTCCTGCTGCCAGCCCTGATGGGACTGTTCGCACAGGTCGGAGGCAGGGAGAGCCCGGCGCTGTGGCGGATCAGCTTCGTGGTCGTCGCGGTGGTGGGATGCGTGGCGACGGCTCGATTGCTGTGGCAGGAGGCCGATCGCGGCGTCACCGTCGTACGGGCCGGGGCGGTCGGGATCTACGCCGTCGTCGCGCTGCTCGGGATGTTCCCGGAGATTGCGGACGTCGTCGACCTCCGGCCCCTGCAGGCCGAGGCGTTGCTCCTCGTCCTGCTGGTCGCGCTCGGGCACGCGCTCGTCTGGCGGTTCCTCGTAGAGGCCGCGGTCCACCCGGACTGAGGTGTCAGCGCCCAATGCGGCGGCGGGCTTGTCCCCCCATCAGTGGTACATCAGCGTTCGTAGCGGGGTGGGACAGCGACGCCACGCGATACTCCAGGCATGAGTGTGCCAACGTCGGTCGAAGGCGTCCTCGCGCGGCTGCGGGAGATCGACGCTGCGCTGCCCGCCGAGGATGGGGTCGCGGTGTTCAACCGGATGTACCTCACGGTCACCGAGCGGATCGCCGGGGTTGTCGCCGATCCGGCCCCGGACCGGACCATGTTCCGGGACGCGGAGACGATGGCCGAACTGGGTGTCGGGTTCGCCAACCATTGGTTGGCGGCGTACGACGAGGACGTGGCAGGGCGCAGAGTCACTCCGGCGTGGAGGGCACTCTTCGAGCTCCGTGCCGGGGGACGGTTGCCCGTCCAGTACGCCGTCGCAGGAATGAACAGTCACATCGAGCACGATCTTCCAATCACCGTGGTCGACACCTGTCGAGCGCGTGGGCTCGAGCCCGACGACATCCACGCTGACTACGAGACGGTCAACAGGATCCTGGCCCAGGTCGAGTCTTCGATCCGGCGGTCCTTCCTGGACGCGGTAGGACGACGGGTGGACGACCGGGTCGGCCCGGTCGTCCATCTGATCAGCACCTGGAACATCGACAAGGCACGGGACCTTGCCTGGGTCACCGCCGAGACGATCTGGGCGCTGCGTCGAACGAGCTTCCTGCGTGACCGCTTCCTGAAGGGTCTGGGTCATACCGTCGGCATGACATCGAGGGCACTACTCACTCCCACCGATTGACGGCACAGACGGCTTGGAGGAGCACCACCGAGGACCGGGCTCGACCCTGCCTCCCTGCTCGGCACCAGTCGCCTCCTCGACGTCCGGCTCCGCCCCCTCCAACACGGCAAGAGCGCTGGTGCAGTCGTACAGTCAGTGGTGGAGCTTTCCCGCGATCCAGGTGGCTGCCGCGCGGCGACTGCGGCGCAGGATCAGGGCGGCCGCTGTGCCGGCGATGCCCGCGGTGGCGAGGAACGTGCCACCGGCCGCAAGCACCCACGCCCATTCCTGGCTCGAGAAGGCTGCCGCGATGAGCAGCCCGAGTCCGATGACTGCGGTGACGATCCAGACGAGCGGGTTGAACGTGAGGACTGGCCATCCCGTGCTCTTGTCGAGCGGGGCCCGCTGGGCGGTCAGGGCTGCCCAGATCGTGGCGCGGGCGGGTTCGGCCAGCCAGCGGACGAAGCGATCGACAGCTCCGGTGCGAGCCGGCACGGGATCGCCGTCCGGAGCTGGTGCGGTTCTGGCGGCTGCGGCCTTGACCCAGCGTCCCAGGCCCGCAGGCAGTCCGCCGGAGGAGTGGACGAGGCGATCGGCCAGCTGCATGGTCGAGGCCGCCGGTTGAGCCTGGTCGGCGTCGTTCATCGCCTTCAGCATCTCGCGCAGGCCGTTGATCGCCGGACCGGTGGGGAATGTCTCCTCGAGTTCCTGGAGTGTCGCGGTCAGCTGTTCCTCGCTGATGCCCTCGGCTTCGAGGACGGCGCGCTGGGTGTCGGCGACCCAGGCGTCGGCGTCCCTGCGGCCGTCGTCGGTGCGGGTGTCGTGGAGGAGGCGGCCGAGGTGCGCGACGGCGTGGAGTCGACCCATCAGCCAGTCCCAGCGTCGCCAGGACTCGGCGCCGAAGGATCCGAAGTGGCCGACCTGGGTCCCGTAGATGATGCGGTCCCCGAGTCGTGTCGCGCGTTCCTGGTCGGTGGGCGAGAGAAGCGGGAGCGGTACGTCGGGTCCGAGGCGGACGAACTTGAAGGGGGCGCTGCGCTGGTCGGGCATCCGCGACGACGTGCACCGCCCCACGACTTCGATCGCCAGGGCGATGCGGGCCAGGTTCTCGCCGTCAGGAGTCGACTCGACGACGTGCTGGATCTGCTGCCCGAGTGCCTCCTGCACCCGAAGGTCGTCGAACACTCCGTTGATGGCGTTCGCGACGACGGCCGGCGTGCTGGTGGGGACGATGAGGGCCGGGCGCGCGGGAGCGTCGCCGAGGGCTTCGGACGGCTCTCCCAGGCGAGCGACCTCGACGCCGACCGCGCGGCGTATCGCGCGGAGGTTGCGCCGGACCTCGGTGAGCGTCGCCAGCCGGGCCTCGAGCTCGTCGAGGACCTCAGTACCGGATGTGCCCGCGCGGAACGCCTTGGCGGTCTGCGCCCGCACCGCACGCAGCATCGTCCGGACGACGCGTTCGGCGGGGCCCATGCCCCAGGGCCACCGCGGGTCGATGCCAGTGCCCGGGCCGGGGACGAACAGCTCGACCGGAGCGCCGATCGGAGGTGTCCAGCGAGGCGACGTACCGAGGATCTCCGCGACGTCCCTCGCCGGGGCGGCGGCGGTGTCGTCGAGTGCGGTGATCTGCCCGGCCCGGGCGACGGTGAGCGCCTCCCAGACACCGCCCGCGGCCCTCCCGCGGGTGTAGATGGGCTGCAGGTTCCCCGCGGCGTCGAGGAGTCGGGCCTGCTCGCCGGGATCGCGGCAGGCTGCGTCGAAGGCCTGCTGGGTGTCCGACCATGCGGTGTCGGCCTCGATGCGGAGCGCTTCGAGTTCCTCGACGTCACTGCGGAAGTCGACCTCCCGTGGGAACTGGACGACGGACATCGCGGTCTGCATCCACGAGGGCGCCTGGTCGTCGGCCCGGTCGACGGCGGTGGCGCCCTTGCCGATGCCGGACGAGGGCACGACGTAGAGGACGTAGCGGCTGGCGTGGCCGCTCACCGGCGCGGCTGCGACGGTCTCCAGGACGGGCCCGAACGGCGCGTTGTCGAGTACGCCGCCGTCCATCAGCCAGGACGGCGTCGCGGTGCCGCGGCGCGGACGCTGCCTCACCGCGGGGTCGTTGAGGCCCTCCTCGCGCCTGGGCGCGAATGCGACCGGGAACGAGGCGGACGAGCGGGCGGCGAGGGCCAGTCGGTCGACGTCGTCGAAGTCGCCGCCGGGTTGTGACGGCGGGGTGAACGTCAGCGTCGCGGGGTCGTAGCCGCGCACGTGGTCGTTGGTGAACCGGTACAGGAATCGGTGGTCGGTGACGGTGAAGGACTGTTGGGCGGCGTCGTGAGCGGTGAAGTCCTGGTTGCCGAGTCCGGAGGCTGTGACGAACAGGGTGACCGGGTGCTTGGCCGAGGGCTCCGATCCGCCGGTCAGCTCGGTGAGGAGCCGATGTGCCTGGTCGTAGAAGAAGTCGCCGTCGAGCAAGGACCCGGTGGGCGGGCGGTTCTCGGCGGGGTCAGGGATCAGGCGTCCGTAGCGAAGGGAGCCGAGGCTGCACCACTGTTCGCGCAGCCACGGTCCCCGGGCGGGTTCACTGTCCTGGTCATCGCCTGTCGGCAGCGGATCGAGCGTCGCGTCGTGCGCGATCGCGTTCGCCAGCAGCGTGCCGTTGAGGCCGCCTGCGCTGGTCCCCGCGATCACGTCAATCACCAGGCGCCGCCGGTCGGCGACGCCGGGTCCCTGCATCAGCGTGCGCCACCGCTCGGCAACGGGAGCGTCGCCACCGGACGGCGATGGTGTCCCTTCAGTGGTGGCTCGCCGGATGAGGTCGAGCTCATGGGAGACGCCGCCCATCCACACCGCGAGGCTGACTCCGCCGTTCATCACCAGCGCCAGACGGATCTCGTGCAGCTGCGCCATAGCCGCTCCCCTCGCCGAGACTGCGGTAGATCAGCCAGACTCACTTGCGGTGTCGACCCATGTCCATAGCGCACCCGCACTACCGGCATGACGACTGGCGTGAAGTAGGTGAGGTCGAGCTCGGTCCGGTATGACGCGGGTGCTTCAACAGCCCCTAGGGAAGCGGCTTTGGCGGCCTGTCTCTCAGCGACCGGCTACTCGGTGCGTCCGGCTGCCGGCGGAATGAATCAGGCCCGAAGCGCTCACATCCCGGCGAGCAGGATGCCAGCCGGCGCCACGCAGCAGAGGTGGGTCTGCGTCGCTCATCGATCCTCTCGTCGTCTCCGTTGCGCTCCGAGATCTGTACCCCCCGGTGGGCGGCGGGCGAAGTGTTCAAAGGTCCGCTCGTCACGAGTGCTGTATCGACCGCATCGGCCTCGGTCAGGACGCCTGCACAGTCGATCAAACCGTCTCTCCCCGACTGCGCGGGTTCTGCTGGCGTCCGCAAGCGACGCGGTCGCGCGCAAGACTGGCGAAGTTTCGCTGAGCGGACCCGAATGAACCTCGTTGCGGCAGATCCGAGCGTTGGGCGGGCCGGCACAACCTGTGTCGCCGACGCTAGCCGCCGGTCGCCGGGTATGCGGTCTCGTTGGGCGCGGCGTACTCAACGTCGGCGTGCCGCTCGAGCCGATCGATCAGTTGCCGGACCTCGGCGGCGTCAAGCGATCGGTCGGCGGCCCACAACGTCGCACCGGTCCCGAGCGTGCGCTGCTCGTCGAAGCTGAGCCCGAGCGGCCCACCCGCCACGTCCAATACGCACTCACGGCTGGTCGTAGACGCGCCGGCGGGCGAGCCGGCACGGAACTTCACGATCAGTTCGGTGACCGCGCGGTCCTGCGCGGCGGCGATGCCATCGGTGCCTGCCCGCAGGCGGATCGCTCCGCACTGGGGAGAATCGCCGCCACCGTGGTTCGTGCTCGCAAGGTGGACCGTGCCAGCGATAACTGCCGTCACGACCACGGCAGCGAGCACTGAGATGCGCTGGGCGCTCTGCTGCAACATCGGCATAGGTCATCTCCAGGCGTCAGGTGTACTCGCAGCGGTACCGCGGCTCCGCGAGTTGCGCGATCTCGGTGAACTAGACGCATCGAGACGGGAACTGGTTCCGGCTGCAGTCACGAATCTCTCTTGGTGAGCGCAGACCGTCGTGAGACGAATGCTTGGGGTCGTTGCATGAATGTGCGGCCCGACGGCGTCCTGCAGACGGCGGATAGACGCGGCGGGAACCGGCGGTTCGCGCTATCGTCGCCGCCCGGCCATCCCAGCAGGTAAGAGACAGAGACGGGTTCCACCGGAGGGTGGGAGAAGTGCTGGGAAGTAGACCCCGCCTGTCCGCCGAAGATCGCGCCTCTGGTCAGGCAGAACTGGAGCACGCGCCAGCACGCGGCGGTATGACCGTGCTACCGGGCAACCGATCACTGCGCGTCCGATGAGCGCGGAGGTGCTGTGGTTGAGGAGGCGAGCAGCTCGTCGATGAAGGACAGGACGATGGGACTCGCGGGATCGATGAGGTGACCGCCACCCACCAGTTCGC
>NZ_JBHTDF010000025.1:860517-862521 GCF_042666375.1 Nocardioides sp. GCM10030259
CGGGGAGTCGTCGCCACTCAGCAGCAGGGTCGGCACGTCGAGCTGGGCCAGCTCGGGCGCGCTGGGCTGGGTCCACGCACCGTGGACCTCGGTCAGGATGGCGTCGCCGTTGTCGACGAACAGCGTGCGCATCTCGTCGGGCAGTTGCTCCCAAGTGCCCTCGCCGAACGCGGCCTCGATCAGCCGGGCGGCTGCGTCCGCCGGGGCGGTCCCCGGAGGTAGTCGACGTCTGAGCCGCTCGAGCCAGTCCCTGCTCTCCGGCGAGAGCATCGGCATGCTCGGTTCCAGGAGCACCAGGCACCGCACGAGCGCCGGATACCGCAGCGCGAGATCCACGGCCACCTCGCCGCCGTAACTCCGGCCGATCACGACGGCGGGCGAGGCATCGAGGGCATCGACCAGCGCCGCCGCGTCGTCGGCGTGGCTCCGCACCCCGCTGGAACCGGTGGCGCGACGCTCACTTCGACCGCAGCCTCGGCGGTCATACAGGATCACTCGTCCCCGTGCCGCCAGCTCCGGCACCGCTCGGGCCCAGAGACTCGCCGAGCTCCCCGTGCCGTGGATGCCCAGAATCGGCACCCCGGTCCCGTGCGCCTCGACGTGAAGGACCACACCGTTCACCAGCACGGCGCCCATGGAACGACCCTAGCCCGTCGGCAGGCACGACGCATGAGTCGAAAGGAGGGCCCGCACCGCGCCGGCACGCGACGGGATGCAACTAGTCCGCCCACCCACATCTCGGCACGAGCGGACGCCGACACCGCGGCGTGCAGCCTGTGCGTCCCCCGGCGCGCGAAACAGCCTCAGTTGCGCGCTGGCAGTGGTCGGCGGGATGGCTCAGGCTGGCAGCAGAGGAGGAGCCATGACCGGAATGATGGAGTTCGACGAGGAAGCCGTGCGGCGCGTCGAGATGGCTTACACGACACCCGACATCGTCGAGCAGCGCGCCGGGGTCATCGCCGCGCTGGCACTCGGCTCGGGGGAGAGGGTGCTCGACGTCGGCGTCGGGCCGGGGTTCCTGGCCGCCGAGATCGCCGCTGTGGTCGGGCCGGGAGGACGGGTCTGCGGGATCGACCTCAGCGCCGACATGCTCGCGGTCGCAGCCCGCCGCGACCCGGGGACCGACGCGGCCGCCGTCGAGCTGGAGCTGGCCGGAGCGGAGGCCATCCCGTACACCGACGGGTCGTTCGACGCGGTGGTGTCGACCCAGGTCCTCGAGTACGTGCCCGACATCCCCGCCGCGTTGGCGGAGATCCACCGCGTGCTCCGGCCCGGTGGGCGGGTCCTGGTCCTGGACACGGACTGGGACTCCCTCGTGTGGGCGACGCCCGACGAGGAGGTGATGGCGCGAGTGCTGGTCGCGTGGCGGGAGCACCTGGCCGACCCGTACCTGCCGCGTACCCTCCGACGCGCGCTCACCGCGGCGGGCTTCGCCGTGGATCGCCCGTCGGTGGTGCCACTGCTGAACGTCGGCACTCCCGAGCAGAGCTTCAGCGGCATCCTGCTCGGCCTGGTTGCCACCTTCGTCAAAGGCCGGAACGGCTTGGACGCGACGACCGTCGAGGCATGGGAGGACTCGATGCGAGGGCTCGGCGATGACTGGTTCTTCAGCCTGAACCGCTACGTCTTCACCGCCACCCGCACCTAGCGCGCGTCCGCCTGGAAGGTGTCGCGAGGCCCCGCCCCCTGCTCGTCGTCGTCGTGGACCGCTCCACCCGCCGCTGGCCGAGCCGTGCGTTCACTGCCCACCCAAAAACGGCATCAGCGCGCACTCGTCGCGGTAGATCTGGTCGGCCGTCGCGGACGTCATGTGGGTAGTGGAGACGGGTCCACTGGAGACGGGTCCACCATCCGCATGACGCCCCGGGGCCGCCGCACGTGCTCATCGGCAGATCCGGTAGTTCAGCTGCGCCGACTGGTGCCTGTTAGACGATTCCGCTAGGACCGGTGTCCGGCCAGACTCGGTCCAGGCGTTCGGCGGGACGCTCTCCTTGCGGCTGCCCA
>NZ_JBHTDF010000026.1:0-396727 GCF_042666375.1 Nocardioides sp. GCM10030259
CACTGACAAAAAGTTGTCAGAATCATTGTCAAAGAAATCCGCGACCAAACCCCCCCAAAAAAGAAGGAATCCAGTCAACGGGGCATAAACAAACTAATTCGTCGACTATGACACACTGTTGAGTTCTCAAACATCAGACGCACACCGCAGCCGACCCACTCGGGGCCGGTCGCCGGGGCAACCTGCAAAAACTTACCGGTTCAGTTCCACCCCGTCAACTCGGGGCCGTTCCTCACTGGTGCCGGGCGCGCAACAACGCCCTCGACTTGGCCTCTCGGCCCGAAGGGCGCCGCTCACCGCGACGAGAAGAACGTTAGCAGGGCTTCCGCGCCTACCCCAAATCGGGTCTGCGCGACCCCCGCAACGGGGCTGCCGGCCGGTACGTCGAGACGCTCCGCTCCCCCGTGATCCAGAAGCGCCATAGCCTGTCCGGGGCGCCCCGGAGCCCCACCCTGGGGCCGGTCGACGGGTCGGTCGGCGGCGCCCCGAGCGTGAGCGTCACCGGCCCACGGGCGAGGTCGGTGCCGTCGTGGTCGAGCGAGATGCCGAGGGCCTTGCACAGTCGCGCCGGCCCCCGGGCGAGGTCGCGATCCGTGGACCCGGGTCGGCGTGCACGCGCGACCTCGATGCCCTCGACCACCTCGCCTGCCCGGAGCAGGACGGCGCTGGCCTGCCCGACCGGTCCGCAGACGACGTTGCAGCAGACGTGCATGCCGTAGGTGAAGTAGCAGTAGAGGTGGCCGGACTCGCCGAACATGACGGCGTTGCGGCGGGTCCTGCCGCGGTAGGCGTGCGAGCCGGGGTCGTTCGCCCCGTCGTACGCCTCCACCTCGGTGAGCCGCACGGCGACCTCGCCGTGCCGGAGCACGGCGTTCAGCAGGCGCGGGGCCTCCTCCAGGACCGGCCCGGAGAGCTCAAGCGAGCCGGGCACGGTGTCGGTCGACGAGGGCGGAGAGCTCGGACAGCTGCTCGCGCACACGGGCCGGTGCGGTCCCGCCGCGGCCGTCGCGGGAGGCGACCGAGCCTTCGACGGTCAGCACGTCGCGGACCGCGGGCGTGAGCGCGGGCGAGATCTCCGCGAACTGGTGGTCGCTGAGCTGGTCGAGCTCGATGCCGAGCTCCTCGCAGCGGCGTACGCACTCGCCCGCGACCTCGTGCGCTACCCGGAACGGGACGCCCTCGCGCACCAGCCACTCGGCGACGTCGGTGGCGAGCGAGAAGCCCTGCGGGGCGAGCTCGGCCATCCGGGCGCCGTCGAAGGTGAGCGTCGCGACCATCCCGGTGAAGCCCGGCAGCAGGACCTCGAGAGTGTCGACGGAGTCGAAGACCGGCTCCTTGTCCTCCTGGAGGTCCCGGTTGTACGCGAGCGGGAGCGCCTTGAGGGTGGCGAGGAGACCGGAGAGGTTGCCGATCAGGCGGCCCGCCTTGCCGCGGGCGAGCTCCGCGATGTCGGGGTTCTTCTTCTGCGGCATGATGCTCGACCCGGTCGACCAGGAGTCGTGCAGCGTCACGAAGCCGAACTCCCGCGTCGACCAGAGGATGACCTCCTCGGCGATCCGGCTGACGTCGACGCCGACCTGGGCGGCCACGAAGGCGAACTCCGCGACGAAGTCGCGAGCGGCGGTGCCGTCGATGGAGTTCGCGCTGGAGCCGGTGAAGCCCAGCTCCGCGGCGACGCCCTCCGGGTCGAGACCGAGGCTGGAGCCGGCGAGTGCACCGGAGCCGTACGGCGAATCGGCGGCCACCCGCGCGTCCCAGTCGCGCAGCCGGTCGACGTCGCGGAGCAACGCCCACGCGTGTGCCATCAGGTGGTGCGCGAGCAGCACCGGCTGGGCGTGCTGGAGGTGGGTCCGGCCGGGCATCACGACGTCGAGGTGGTCGCGCGCCTGGGTGGTCAGGGCATCGACGAGGTCGAGCACCTGGCCGGCGACGACGGCGGCGTGGTCGCGCAGGAAGACCTTGAAGAGCGTGGCGATCTGGTCGTTGCGACTGCGGCCCGCGCGGAGCCGGCCTCCCACGTCGGCGCCGACCTCCTCGACGAGCAGCCGCTCGAGGGCGCCGTGGACGTCCTCGTCGGACGGGTCGGGCAGCAGGGTGCCGTCGGCGTACCGCTCCCCCATGACGTCGAGCCCGCGGAGCAGCTCGGCGTGGTCGGCGTCCGTGAGCAGCCCGGCGCGGTGCAGGGCGTTGGCGTGGGCGCGTGAGCCGGCGAGGTCGTACGGCGTGAGCCGCCAGTCGAAGTGCGTCGACCGCGAGAGCGCGTCGAGCTCGGGCGAGGGGCCGCCCGCGAAGCGCGCGCCCCAGAGCTTGCCGGTGTTGGTACCGGAGTCCTTGCCGCTCATCAGTCGCTACCGAACTCCATCGCGGCGGCATCGAGGGCCACCTCGTCGGGCTCGACGTCGACGCCGGGGTTCGCCTCGATGCGCTCCGCACCGCCGGCCGGCAGCTCGCCGAAGAGCGTGCCGTGCTCGACGAGGACCTGGCCCTGGTCGAGCGGCTGCGCGGCGTACAGCTCCAGCTTCGCGCGGGAGTCGGCGATGTCCAGGTTGCGCATCGTGAGCTGGCCGATGCGGTCGGTCGGGCCGAAGGCGGCGTTCTCGGTGCGCTCCATCGAGAGCTTGTCGGGGTGGTAGGAGAACGTCGGCCCGTCGCTGCGCAGGATCGTGTAGTCCTCGCCGCGGCGCAGCCGCAGCGTGACCTCGCCGGTGACGAGGGAGGCGATCCAGCGCTGGATCGACTCGCGCAGCATCAGCGCCTGCGGGTCGAGCCAGCGGCCCTCGTAGAGGAGCCGACCGAGCCGGCGGCCCTCGAGGTGGTAGTTGGCGATGGTGTCCTCGTTGTGGATCGCGTTGAGCAGCCGCTCGTAGGCGATCCAGAGCAGCGCCATGCCGGGCGCCTCGTAGATGCCGCGGGACTTGGCCTCGATGATGCGGTTCTCGATCTGGTCGGACATGCCGAGCCCGTGCCGGCCGCCGATGACGTTGGCCTCGTGGACCAGCGCGACCGGGTCGTCGTACGGCTTGCCGTTGATGGAGACCGGGCGGCCCTCGACGAAGCCCACGGTGACGTCCTCGGGGGCGATCTCTACCGAGGGGTCCCAGAACTTCACGCCCATGATCGGCTCGACCGTCTCGAGCGAGACGTCGAGGTGCTCGAGGGTCTTGGCCTCGTGGGTGGCGCCCCAGATGTTGGCGTCGGTGGAGTACGCCTTCTCCTGCGAGTCGCGGTAGGGCAGGTCGCGCTCGGTGAGCCACTGGCTCATCTCGGCGCGGCCGCCGAGCTCGGTGACGAAGTCGTGGTCGAGCCACGGCTTGTAGATGCGCAGGTCGGGGTTGGCGAGCAGGCCGTAGCGGTAGAACCGCTCGATGTCGTTGCCCTTGAACGTCGAGCCGTCGCCCCAGATGTCGACGCCGTCCTCGTGCATCGCACGCACCAGCATCGTGCCGGTGACAGCGCGACCCAGGGGCGTGGTGTTGAAGTAGGCGCGGCCGCCGGAGCGGATGTGGAAGGCGCCGCACGCGATCGCGGCCAGGCCCTCCTCGACCAGCTGCGGGCGGCAGTCGACGGCACGGGCGATCTCGGCGCCGTACTGGAGCGCGCGGCCGGGTACGCCGCTGATGTCGGGCTCGTCGTACTGGCCGATGTCGGCGGTGTAGGTGCACGGCACGGCGCCCTTGGCGCGCATCCAGGCGACGGCCACCGAGGTGTCCAGCCCTCCGGAGAACGCGATGCCGACGCGCTCGCCGACCGGGAGGGACGTCAGGACCTTGCTCACGTTGGTTCCTTCTGCGTTGGGTTAGTGGGAGCTCTGGGAGTGGGAGTCGGCGAGGGCGAGGAAGCGGTGGGCGAGGGCGTCGCCGCCGCGCGCGTCGCGCCCGATCACGAGGACAGTGTCGTCCCCCGCGATGGTGCCGAGGATCTCGGGGAACTCCGCCTTGTCGAAGGCGGAGGCGAGGAACTGGGCGGCGCCGGGGGGCGTCCGCAGCACGACCAGGTTGGCGCTGGACTCGGCGCTGACGAGCAGCTCGCCGCACAGCCGGGCCAGCCGGGCGGCCGCGGCCTGGGTCTCCCCCGGCGCCGCGGGTCGTCGGTCGCCGCCCTCGGCGGGTACGGCGTACACGAGCGCGCCGTCCGCGGTGCGGACCTTGACGGCGTCGAGCTCGACCAGGTCGCGCGAGAGCGTCGCCTGCGTGACCCGGAGGCCGCTCTCGGCCAGCAGGTCGGCCAGGTCGCTCTGCGAGCGCACCTCGTGCTGCGTCACGATCTCGACGATGCGCTGGTGGCGCGCGCTCTTGGTGGTCGGCCTCATCGTGGTGCTCATCCAGCCTCCAGCAGGAACGTGAGGATGGCCTTCTGTGCGTGGCGGCGGTTCTCCGCCTCGTCCCAGACGACGCTCTGCGGCCCGTCGAGGACCTCGGCGTCGATCTCCTTGCCGCGGTAGGCGGGCAGGCAGTGCAGGACGATCGCCTCCGGGCGCGCCTGCGCGAGCAGCTCGCTGGTGAGCGAGTACGGCGCGAACACCTCGACACGGGACGCGGCCTCGTCCTCCTTGCCCATCGAGATCCAGGTGTCGGTGACGACCACGTCGGCGCCGGTGACGGCCGCGACCGGGTCGGCCTCGAGCGTCGCCGAGCCGCCGGTTGCGGCGGCGATCTTCGCCGCCCGCTCGACCATCACGGGCGCCGGCATGAAGCCCTCGGGCGAGCTGATGCGGACGTGCATGCCGGCCGTCGCACCGGCGAGCAGCCACGAGTTGCCCATGTTGCTGGCGCCGTCGCCGACGAAGGCGACGGTCAGCCCGGCGAGCTCCTGCTTGTGCTCCTGGATCGTGAGCAGGTCGGCGAGGAGCTGGCAGGGGTGGAAGTCGTCGGTCAGCGCGTTCACGACCGGAACGCCGGCGTGCTCGGCCATCTCCTCGAGCCGGGCCTGCTCGTAGGTGCGCCAGACGATGATCGCGGCCTGCCGGCCCAGGACCCGGGCGACGTCCTCGACCGACTCGCGCACGCCGATGCCGGCGAGCGCGCCGTCGACGAGCATCGGGAACCCGCCGAGCTCGGCGATGCCCGCCGCGAACGACGACTGGGTGCGCAGGGTCTGCTTGTCGAAGATCGTCGCGACCGTGCGCGGGCCGGCGAGCGGCTTCGCGTCGTACGGCGCCCGCTTGAGCTGGGCGGCGAGCGCGAGCACCTGCGCCTGCTCGGCGGGGGTGAGGTCGTCGTCGGCCAGGAGATGCCGGATCTTGGGGGCACTCATTGCTCGCCTCCCTGCGTGGCGAAGGCCGTGTCGAGGATCCCGGGCCAGGCGGCCAGGAGCGCGTTCACGTCGTCGGCGGTGATCACCAGCGGCGGGACCAGGCGGATCCGCTTCGGCGTGGGGTTGTTGAGGATGAAGCCGGCCGCCTGGCCGGCCGCCACGACGTCGGCGGACACGTCGGCGGCGAGGTCGAGGCCGATGATGAGGCCGGCACCGCGGACCTCGGTGACCCGGGGGTCGGCGGCGAGGCCGTCGCGGAGCTTCTGGCCGAGCACAGTGACGTGCTCGAGCAGGTCTTCGCCCTCGATAGTCGC
Source organism: Nocardioides sp. GCM10030259 (assembly GCF_042666375.1). Classification (NCBI taxonomy): domain Bacteria; kingdom Bacillati; phylum Actinomycetota; class Actinomycetes; order Propionibacteriales; family Nocardioidaceae; genus Nocardioides; species Nocardioides sp. GCM10030259. The sequence continues at coordinate 5,568 of NZ_JBHTDF010000026.1, forward strand.
GATCACCGCGAGCGCGGCGGCGCACGCGACGGGGTTGCCGCCGAACGTGGTGCCGTGGTTGCCGGGCTGGAGCAGGTCGCCGGCGGCGCCGACGCCGATGCAGGCGCCGATCGGGAAGCCGCCGCCGAGCCCCTTGGCGACCGTGACGATGTCGGGGCGCACCTCCGTGTCGTGGGCGAACCACTCGCCGGTGCGTCCCATGCCGGACTGCACCTCGTCGAGCCACAGCAGGGCACCGTGCTCGTCGGCGGTGCGTCGTGCGGCGGCGAGGTAGCCGTCGGGCGCGACGTTGACGCCGGCCTCGCCCTGGATCGGCTCGAGCAGGATCGCCGCGGTCTCGTCGGTGACGGCGGCCGCGAGGGCGTCGGCGTCGCCGAAGGGCACGAACGTCACGTCGCCGGGCAGCGGCTCGAACGGCGTCCTGTACGCCTCCTTCGACGTCAGCGCCAGCGCACCCATGGTGCGGCCGTGGAACGAGCCCTCCGCGACGACCACGTGGGTGCGGCCGGTGCGGCGGGTCAGCTTGAACGCCGCCTCGTTGGCCTCGGTGCCGGAGTTGGTGAAGAACACCTTGCCGCCGCCGGCACCGACGCCGAGCAGGGCGAGCAGCTTCTCGGCGAGGTCGACCTGGGGGGCCGTCGTGAAGAAGTTCGAGACGTGGCCGAGGGTCTGCAGCTGGGTCGTCACGGCCTCGACCAGCGCCGGGTGGGCGTGGCCGAGCGCGTTGACGGCGATGCCGCCGAGGAAGTCGACGTACTCGTTGCCGTCGGCGTCCCAGACGTGGGCGCCCTCACCCCTGGCCAGCACCAGCTTGGGCGGGCCGAAGGTGTTCATGAGCGAGGCGGCGTACCGCTCCTGATAGGTATCGCTCACTGGGCGTCCCTCGCCTTCCGGGTCTTGGTGTCGACGCCCGGCAGGACCTGCGTGCCGACGCCCTCGTTGGTGAACAGCTCGAGCAGGACCGAGTGCGGCTCGCGGCCGTCGACGACCGTGGCACGAGGGACGCCGTTGCGCACGGCCTGGAGGCAGGCGTCCATCTTCGGGATCATCCCGGAGGCGAGCGTCGGGATGATCTCGGCGAGCGCCTCGGGGCTGATCTCGCCGATCACGTCCTCGGAGTCCGGCCAGTCGAGGTAGAGGCCCTCGACATCGGTCAGCACGAGCAGCTTCTCCGCCTTCAGCGCGACCGCGAGCGCGGCCGCGGCGGAGTCGGCGTTGACGTTGTAGATGTCGCCGTCGGCGTCCGGGGCCACGCTGGAGACGACCGGGATCCGGCCGGCCTCGATGAGGTCGAGGACCGACTCGGGCCGGACCTTGGCGACCTCGCCGACCTGCCCGAGGTCGACCTCCTCGCCGTCGACGACCGTGCTGGCCGGCTCGGCGGTGAAGAGGCCGGCGTCCTCGCCCGAGCAGCCGACCGCGAGCGGGCCGTGCTCGTTGATCAACCCGACCAGCTCGCGCTGGACCTGGCCGACCAGCACCATCCGGACGACGTCCATGGCCTCCGGCGTGGTGACCCGCAGACCGCCCCGGAACTCCGACTCGATGCCGAGCCTGCCGAGCATCTGGGAGATCTGGGGACCGCCTCCGTGCACGACGACGGGCTTGAACCCGGCGAACCGGAGGAACGCGATGTCCTCGGCGAAGGCGCGCTTGAGGGTGTCGTCGGTCATGGCGTTGCCGCCGTACTTCACCACCACGATCTTGCCGTGGTAGCGCTTCAGCCAGGGCAGCGCCGCGGCCAGCGTGCGGGCCTTGGCCGGGTCGGGCTTGCTGGGGTCGTGGTGGATGTGCTCGATGACGGAATCGCTCATGAGGAGTAGGCGCTGTTCTCGTGGACGTAGGCGTGGGTGAGGTCGTTGGTCCAGACGGTCGCCCGCTCGGACCCGGCCTTGAGGTCGATCGTCACGCTCACCTCGCGGGGCTTGAGGTCCACGGTCGAGGGGTCCGCGTGGGGCGTGGACCTCTTGCAGACCCAGACGCCGTTCATCGCGACGTCGAGGTCGGCGGGGTCGAACCGGGCGCTGGTCGTGCCGATGCTGGCGAGGACCCGGCCCCAGTTGGGGTCGTTGCCGAAGACGGCGGCCTTGAAGAGGTTGGACCGCGCGACGCTGCGACCGACCTCGACCGCCTCGTCCTCGGTCGCCGCGTTGAGGACGGTGATCGCGATCTCGTGGTCGGAGCCCTCGGCGTCGCCGAGCAGCTGCATCGCGAGGTCGGTGCAGGCCTGGGTGAGCGCGGCGGTGAAGTCGTCGACGCTCGGCGTGATGCCGCTGGCGCCGCTGGCCATCACGGTGACCGTGTCGTTGGTCGACATGCAGCCGTCGGAGTCGAGCCGGTCGAAGCTGACCCGCGTCGCGGCGCGCAGCGCCGTGTCGAGGTCGGCTGCCGGGACGACGGCATCGGTGGTGAGGACGACCAGCATCGTCGCCAGCTGCGGCGCGAGCATGCCGGCGCCCTTGGCCATGCCGCCGATCGACCAGCCCGCGCCCTCGACGACGACCTGCTTGCTGACCGAGTCGGTGGTCATGATCGCGTGGGCGGCGTCGTCTCCACCGTCGGCGTCGAGCGCGTCGTACGCCGAGGCCGCCCCGGCCAGGACCTGGTCGCGGTCGTTGGTGAGCCCGATCAGGCCGGTCGAGCAGACGACGACGTCGATCGCGCCGATGCCGAGCTTGCCCGCGACCGTCTCGGCGACCGCGTGGGTGGTCTGGAAGCCCTCGGGGCCGGTGTAGCAGTTAGCCCCGCCGGAGTTGAGGAAGACCGCCTTGACGGTGCCGTCCTTGACGGCCTCCTGGCTCCAGAGGACGGGGTTGGCCTTGCAGCGGTTGGCGGTGAAGACGCTGGCCGAGGCGAAGTGGGGGCCGTCGTTGACGACGAGCGCGACGTCCTTCGCGCCGGTGGACTTCAGGCCGGCGACGACGCCGGCGGCCCGGAAGCCCTGGGGGGTCGTGATGGTCACGGAGCAACTCCTACGGTCGAGAGGCCCAGGCCTTCGTCGAGGCCGAGCGCGAGGTTCATGCACTGGACGGCAGCGCCGGCGGTGCCCTTGGACAGGTTGTCCACGGCACCGACGGCGACCATTCGTCGTGCGTCCTCGTCGACCGTCACCTGGAGGTGCACGGAGTTGGAGCCGGTCACGGACTTGGTCTGCGGCCACTGCCCCTGCGGGAGCAGGTGCACGAACGGCTCGTCGGCGTACGCCTTGGCGTAGACCTCGTAGACGTCGTCGGCGCCCAGGTCCTGCGCGAGCGTCGCGCTGCAGGTGGCGAGGATGCCGCGCGGCATCGGGACGAGCAGCGGGGTGAAGCTGACCCGGACGGTGCCGTCGACGAGCGCGGAGAGGTTCTGGGTGATCTCGGGCGTGTGCCGGTGGACCCCGCCCACGCCGTACGCGCTGGCGTTGCCCATGACCTCGCTGCCGAGGAGGTGCGGCTTGGCCGACTTGCCGGCACCCGAGGTGCCGGAGGCCGCGACGACGGACACGTCGGGCTCGACGACGCCGGCGGCCACCGCCGGAGCGAGGGTCAGCGTGGAGACGGTCGGGTAGCAGCCGGGGACCGCGACGCGGGTCGCACCGCGGAGCAGGTCGCGCTGGCCGGGCAGCTCCGGGAGGCCGTAGGGCCAGGTGCCGGCGTGGCTGCCGCCGTAGAACCTCTCCCAGGCGGCCGGGTCGGCGAGCCGGAAGTCGGCGCCGCAGTCGATCACCACGACGTCGTCCCCGAGCTGCGCGGCGATCTCGCCGGACTGTCCGTGCGGGAGCGCGAGGAAGACCACATCGTGTCCGCGCAGGGTTTCGATGCTGGTCTCGTCGAGCACCCTGTCATCGAGGGGCACGAGGTGCGGCTGCAGTGCGCCGAGCGGCTGCCCCGCGTTGGAGGCCCCGGTGAGGGCGCCGATCTCGACCTCGGGATGGCCGAGGAGCAGGCGCAGCAGCTCACCTCCGGCGTACCCGCTGGCTCCGGCGACGGCGATCCTGGTCGACATGTGCATGACTATACACGCTCCTGCATGACCATTAAACGAAGGTGCGGGGTGCCAGCGCTCACCCGTAGGTTCTCCGCATCATGACGCGACTGACCTTCGACGACTACCTCCGCCACATCGAGACCGAGTCCAACCGGCTGCGCACCGCCCTCGCCACCACCGACCCCGCCGCGCGGGTGCCGTCCTGTCCGGACTGGAGCGCCGCGGACCTGCTCGGCCACCACATCGGCGTGCTGCACTTCTGGGCCACGATCGTCGAGCAGCGGCCGGCCGGCGCCGACGACGTGCAGGAGCGCGAGCTGCCCACGGCGTACGACGAGCTCGTCGCGCTCCACGAGGCGCAGACGGCGCGGTTCGTCGCCGCGCTGACCGCCGCGGACCCGACCGAGACGGCCTGGACCTGGTCTCCGGAGCAGACCGTCGGCTTCACGTTCCGCCGGCAGGCGCACGAGGCGCTGATCCACCGGCTCGACGCCGAGCAGACCGCCGGCGACGTCACGCCCCTCGACCCCGCCCTGGCCGCGGACGGGGTCGACGAGGCCCTGGACGTCATGTTCGGCGGTACGCCGGGATGGGGCGCGTTCGCCGGCGGCGGCCACTTCGTCCGCGTCGACATCACCGATCGCGGCGAGTCCGTGTGGGTCGAGACCGGACGGTTCACGGGCACCGACCCCGAGAGCGGCAAGAGCTACGACGAGGACGACATCTCGAAGGTCGAGCCCCGGGACTCCGAGCCCGACGCCGTGGTGAGCGGCCCGGCCGCCGCGCTCGACTCCTGGCTCTGGCGGAGGGCCGACGCCACGGGCATCTCGATCACGGGTGACGAGTCGGTGACGGCGCTGTTCCGGTCGTGCGTGGACCAGCCCATCGACTGAGCCGCCCGCGCTGAAACCGGTGAAACCCGATTGAAGGCGGGCTGAAACCGGGCGCGCTCACGCTGGGCGGCATGACACGAGTTCCTGACACCGACCTGGCCGTCGCGGCCACCGGGCTGGTCAAGACCTTCGGCGAGTTCCGCGCGGTCGACGGCATCGACCTCGAGGTACGGCGCGGTGAGGTCTTCGGCGTGCTCGGACCCAACGGGGCGGGCAAGACGACCATGCTCAAGATGCTCGCCACGCTGCTGCCGATGGACGGCGGCGAGGCGCGGATCTTCGGCGTCGACGTGCAACGGCAGCCCCACATGATCCGGCAGCTCGTCGGCGTGACGGGGCAGTACGCCTCGGTCGACGAGAACCTCACCGGCGCCGAGAACCTCTGGCTCTTCGGCCGCCTCCAGGGCCTCTCGTCCGCGCAGGCGCGGGCGACGGCCGCCGACCTGCTGGAGCGGTTCGGCCTCACCGAGGCCCGCGACAAGCGGATCAGCGAGTTCTCCGGCGGTATGCGCCGTCGGCTCGACCTCGCGGCGAGCCTCATCTCGCTGCCGCCGCTGATCTTCCTCGACGAGCCGACCACCGGCCTCGACCCCCGCACCCGCGGGCAGATGTGGGAGACGATCCGGGAGCTGGTCCGCGGGGGCAGCACCGTGCTGCTGACGACGCAGTACCTCGACGAGGCGGACCAGCTCGCCGACCGGATCGCGGTCATCGACCACGGCGTCAAGGTCGCCGAGGGCACCCCGGACGAGCTCAAGACCTCGGTCGGGGGCTCGACGCTCCAGCTGCGGATGTCCGAGCCGACGGACACGCCGGACGCGGCGGCCGTCGTACGACGCGTCGTCGGCGACGAGCCCGTGCTCACGCCCGAGGCGGGCGGCATGAACGTCGCCCTGCCCGACGCGAACCGGGCGGCCGACGTGCTGATCGCCCTGCGCCAGTCCGGGCTCTCGATCGCGTCCGCGACCGTGCAGAAGCCCACCCTCGACGAGGTGTTCCTCGCCATCACCGGCCACGCGGCCGAGGACGAGGCGCCCACCGACGACCGTGCCCTGGAGATGACCCGATGAGCACCCTGACGCCCGCCGCGAGCCTCGACCGCGAGCTGACGACCCACCCGACCCTGCGCGACACGATCGACCAGACCCTGTCCATGGCGTGGCGGGCGATCAAGAAGATGCAGCGGAACTTCGAGCAGATGTTCGACGTCACGATCCAGCCGCTGCTCTTCACGGCGATGTTCGCCTACATCTTCGGCGGCGCCATCTCCGGCGACGTCGACAGCTACCTGCCGCTGATCATCCCCGGCCTCATCGGCCAGACGATCCTCACCGCCTGCGTCGCCACCGGCGTGCAGCTGCGCGAGGACATGGACAAGGGCGTGTTCGACCGGTTCAAGTCGCTCCCGATCGCGCGGATCGCGCCGCTCGCCGGGCCCGCCCTGGCCGACATGCTGCGCTACTTCATCGCGTCCGTGCTGACGTTCACCGTCGGCATCGTGATGGGCTACCGTCCGGACCCGCTCGGGCTGGTCGCGGCCATCCTGGTCGCGGTCTTCGCCGGCTGGTCGATCGCGTGGATCTTCACCTGGTTCGGCACCGTCGGCCGCAGCGCGCAGGGCGTGCAGGGCATCTCGCTGATGGTGATGTTCCCGCTGACCTTCCTGTCGAACGCGTTCGTGCCGACCGAGACGATGCCCTCCTGGCTGCAGACCTTCGCGGACATCAATCCCGTCTCGCACGTGATCACCGCGATCCGCGACCTGGCCAACACGGGCTCGGTCACCGCGAACGTCGCCTGGGCGGTGATCGGCTGCCTCGCGGTGGTCGTGGTCTTCCTGCCGCTGTCGGTGCGGAGCTACAGCCGGAACCTGTGACGGTCAGCCGAGCTCCGCGACGAGGTCCCGCACCTCGTCGCGGAGCTCGGTCGCCTTCCGGGACTCGACCTCGGCGCGGACCCGCGCCTCCTCCCCCGGCAGCGCCGCCTCGGCGAGGGCGAGCGCGGGTGCCCAGGCGAGGCTGGGCAGCTGCCGGTTGTAGCCGAACCGGTCGGCGTAGACGAGCAGGCGTACGGCGAGGGCCGCCCGGGTCGAGTCCGGGTCGTCGGCGAGCTCCCACTCGGCGAGGCCGACCAGCACCGACCCGAACACCGGGTAGTCGAGGACCCCGACGGCGCCGTCGAGGATCCCCGGCACCTTGTCGGCCAGGTCTCGGCGCAGGTCGGCGACCTCGCCCGAGCGGCCCGACCGGACGTGGGCCGCCACGGCCGCGGCCTCGGCGTACAGGGTCCACGGCTCGAAGCCCGCGCTCGCGTCGAGTCCCGGGAAGGTGCGCGCCGACAGCGTCGTCACAGCGTCGCGGTACCCCCGGAGCGCGGCGTCGGTGCGGCCGGCGGCGAGGTCGAGCTCGGGTCGTCCGCACAGCAGGATGATCGCGGCACCGAAGACGCCGGTGCCCGAGTCGTCGGCCTCGATCTCGTCGAAGATGCGCTCGGCGTCCTCGATCCGGCCGTCCTCCATCGCGCCCAGCGCGAGGACCGCCTTGAGCTGGGCGACGTCCTCGTCCGCGCCGAGGGCCTGCAGCACCGGGATGGCGCCCCGGGCGTACTCCGTCGCGGCCCTCGTGTCGCCGATCTGCAGGGTGAGCCCGGCGAGCTGAGCGCGGATGAGCGCGCCACCCCAGGGGCCGTGGCGGTCGTCGGCCAGGGCCAGGGCGTCGAGGCCGCGCCGCTCCGCCAGCCGGACCTCGCCCGCGTTCTCGTGGAACTGGCTCGCCCACATCATCGCCATCTGCGCCACCTGCTGGTCGTCATCGGCGCAGAGCGCCTCCAGCGGGTCCGGCATCCCGTCGCCGAGGCTCCGCCGGACGGCCAGCAGGACCGTGGCCGAGACGCCGGCCCGGGTGGTCCGGTCGCCGGGGCCGATCTCCTCGAGCCGGTCGAAGGCGCGCGCCGTGACGGAGTCGGAGAAGATCAGGGAGTTGAAGGCGATCGCCGCCAGCGTCGTCCGGAACGGCTCCTCGAGCTCCGGCGCGACCGCGGCCCCTGCCACCAGCTCCTCGATCTCCGGAGCGAGGCCGACGACCTTGAGGTGGCTGCCCTCGATGGTCCAGAAGTCCGACAGGCAGGCGACGAGGACGACGACCGCGTCCACGTCGTGCTCGCGCAGGCAGCGACGGAGCAGGTCGACGAGGTTGCCCTCCTCGGCCCGGATCGCGGTCATCGTCTCGACCTGGTCGGGGCTGAAGAGGCGTCGCGTGCAGCCGAGCGCGAAGGCCACCCCCCACTCGCGCAGGCGGGCGATCGCCTCGATGTCGTCGCCGGAACCGACGAGCTGCATCTGGCCGAACTCACGGACGGTCTCGAGCAGCCGGTAGCGAACCGTGCCGGGCCCCTCGACGACCGTCACGAGCGACTGGTCGACGAGGTTCGCGAGCGGTCCGAGCGCGTCGCCGCCGATGACCGCCGCCGCCCCGTCCAGCGAGAACCCGTCGCGGAAGATCGACAGCCGCCGCAGCGCGACGCGCTCGGCGTCGTGGAGCAGGTTCCAGCTCCAGTCGATGACCGCCAGCAGGGTCTGGTGGCGCTCCGGGGCGTCCCGTGAGCCGCCGCGCAGCAGCGTGAAGCGGTCCTCGATGCGCCGCCCGATCTCGCCGACCGACATGACCCGCACCTTCGCCGCCGCGAGCTCGACCGCGAGCGGCAGGCCGTCGAGGCGGGCGACCAGCGAGCGGACCTCCGCGCCGTCGAGGCGTACGCCGGGTCGGGCGGCCGTGGCCCGCTCGCCGAAGAGCTCCACGGCGTCGTCGAGGCCGAGCTGCGGCAGCTGGTAGACCCGCTCGGCGGCGAGCCCGAGGGGCGCGCGGCTGGTCGTCAGGACCCTGAGCGACGGTGTGCGCTGGACCAGGACGGACACCAGGTCGGCGACCGCGTCGACCAGGTGCTCGCAGTTGTCGAGGATCAGCAGGGCCGGGGCGGTCCCGACCTGGTCGACGATGCGGCTGACGAGGTCGGTACGCCGTGCCGCGGCGGACGTCAGCCGACCGGCGACCGACTCGCGGACCCCGAGCACGTCGCCGACCTCGACGGCGACGCCCTCCGGCGAGGTGACGCCGGCGAGCTCGACGAAGTGGACTACGGGCTGCTCGGCCAGCCGCCCCATCAGGTGCGCGAGCCGGGTCTTGCCGAGGCCGCCCGGGCCGACGATCGAGGTCACCCGCGAGGACCGGATCATCTCCTCGAGCGCGGCGACGTCGTCCGCCCGGCCGATCAGCCGGGACGCCTCGTAGAGCAGCCCCGCGCGAACGGGGTGGTCGCGGGCGAGCAGCTCGGCGTGCAGCGCCTGCAGCGCCGGGCTCGGATCGATGCCGAGTCGGTCGGCGAGGTCCACGCGGTAGGCCTCGTAGCGCTCGAGCGCGGCCGGCGCGCCGTGCACGCCCGCCACGGAGCGGAGCAGCGCCTCGACCACCTCGTCGTCGCGCGGGGCGCGCTCCAGGAGCGGCAGCGCGGCGGCGTACTCGCCGGACAGCGCGAGCCGGAGGCCCTCGGGACGCAACGCCCAGGCGTCGACGTCGCCGGACGTCAGGGCGATCCGGTAGCCGCGCGCCGTGCGCTCGATCGTCTCCGCGTCCGTGGCCGACCGGGCGCGGGAGACGACCACCTGCAGCGCCTTGGTGGGGTTCGCCGGCACGTCGTCGCCCCAGATCTCCTCGACCAGGGCGGACTCGGACAGTCCCCGCGGGCCGGCGTCGACCAGCGAGCGCAGGAGTGCGTGCGTCCGCTCCCCCGGGACCGGCGCACCGTCCCAGGTGACCTCGTCGAGCACGCGGAGCCGGATCACGTCCGCGATCATGCCAGCGCGACGGTCACCGGGTGCGCAGCTACCGCACGACGTCGAAGACGTTCTTCTGGATCCCGTTGGCGTAGACCTCGTGCTCGACCAGCCGGAGCCGCTGCTTGTCCCGGTCGCTGTCGCTGAAGAGGCTCTTGCCGGCGCCGAGCAGCACCGGGAAGACGAGCAGGTGGTAGCGGTCGATGAGGTCGGCGTCCGAAAGCGAGCGGTTCAGGTGGGCGCTGCCCGCCATCAGGATCGGGCCGCCGCCGGACTCCTTGAGGGCACGGACGTCGTCCATCGAGCGGAGGATCGTCGTCGGCCCCCAGTTGTCCACCAGGTCGGCGTCGGCGAGGGTCGTCGAGACGACGTACTTCGGGACGTCCTTGACCACGGCGAACTCGGCGATGTCCGGCCAGATGGGCGCGAACGCCTCGTAGCTGACCCGGCCGAACATCATCGCCGACGCCTCCTCCATCTCGCGGCCCTTGATCTCGTAGGCCTCGGGGAGGAAGTCGATGTCCTTGAACGTCCACCCGCCGCTGCGGTGGGTCTCCGACGGGACGCCCCCGCCGGGTGAGTCGATGACGCCGTCGAGCGAAACGAAAGCGGTGGAGATGAGGGTGCGCATCTGGGCTCCTTCGTCGGGAAGTGGAGACTACTCACCCATCCCACGAACGGGCCGACCGGAATTCGACAGCCCGGCTAGTGTCCTGAGTCGGAAGTCCATGCGCACTGCGCGTGCTCAGGGCGCGTGCATCGCAAGGCGCCGGAGCGACGCCATACCTGTTCGTCTCGCGAGCGACGGCAACGCGGCGAGGTGTGTGCCATGTGTGCGCGAAGCGCACACGGACTTTTGATTCAGGACACTAGACCCGCTGCACCGCCCCGGTCCGCTCGGCGGCCAGCGCGACGGCGGCGTCGCGTGCGGCCGCGGTGTCCTCCTCCGTCAGCGTGCGATCGGCGGCACGGAACCGCAGCGCGAAGGCCAGCGACTTCTTCCCCTCGCCCACCTGCTCGCCGGTGTAGACGTCGAAGAGCCGCACCGACTCCAGCAGGTCGCCGGCGCCCTCGCGCAGCGCGGCCTCGACCGCGGCCGTCGTGACCGCGGTGCCGACGACCAGCGCGACGTCCTCCTTCGCGACGGGGTACGTCGAGAAGTCAGGGCCAGGCGCGACGTCGCGCGCGTGGCGCATCAGGGCGTCGAGGTCGATCTCGACCGCGGCGCTGCGCTGTGGGAGGCCGAACGCCTGGCAGACCTTCGGGTGCAGCTCGCCGGCGTGGCCGATCTCGAGGTCGCCGATGCGGATCAGGGCGCAGCGGCCCGGGTGCCACGGCATCCGCTGGGCGGCGGCCACCTCGAGGTCGACGCCGAGCTCAGTGCCCAGCCGACGCACCAGCGCGACCGCGTCGGCCCAGCCCGCGTCGCGGCCCTCGCCCCACCAGCCGGAGCGCTCACGCTCGCCGGCCAGCACGACGGCGAGGTGCAGCGGCTGCCGCGGGATCGCCTCGAACAGCTTCGCGAGCTCGTCGTCGGTCGGCCGCCAGTCGACGCCGTAGATCGGCGCCGGGCCGCGGTCGGCGGGGAAGGCCACCGTGCCGGTCTCGAAGAGCGCCACTCCCGGGGCGCCGCGGCCGACGTTGCGGGCGACAGCCTTCAGCAGCCCGGGCAGCAGCGTCGTCGTGTACGCCGGCTCCTCGCTCGAGAGCGGGTTGGCCAGGCGCACGGTCTGCCGCAGCACGTCGTCGGCGGGCAGCCCCAGCGCGTCGAACGTCGCGTCGCCGACGAACGGGAAGCTGATCACCTCGACGCAGCCGGCACCCGCGAGGGTGCGGCCGACCCGCCGACGCAGGCGCTGCTCGCGGGTGAGCCCGCGTCCGGCCGCCTCGCGCGGGACCACCGACGGCACGCGGTCGTAGCCGACCACGCGCGCGACCTCCTCGACGAGGTCGAAGGGGTCGGTGAGGTCGGGCCGCCACGGCGGCGTGGTCGCCGTGAGCGTGCTGTCGTGCTTGTGGAGCGAGCAGCCGACCGCCTCGAGATGGGCCACGGTCGTGGCCGCGTCGATCTCCATGCCCGTGACCCGCGCGGGCAGGTCGTAGGAGATGGTGATCCGCGGCTGCTCGGGCGGCGAGCCGACCACGGTGACACCCTGGTCGACCGTGCCGCCGCCGTACGTCGTGAGCAGCTCGACCACGCGGTCGGCCGCGGCCTGGGTGACGACGGGGTCGACCCCGCGCTCGTTGCGCTTGCCGGCCTCGGAGGTGATCTTGTGACGCTTGCCGGTGCGGAACATCGACGTGGCGTCCCAGTGGGCCGCCTCGACGAGGATGTTGGTGGTGGTCTCGGACATCTCGGTGGTCTCGCCGCCCATGACGCCGCCGAGGCCGATGATCCCGGAGTCGTCGGTCACGACGAGGTCCTCGGCCGACAGGGTGCGCTGGGCACCGTCGAGCGTGGTCATCCGCTCGCCCTCGCGCGCCCGGCGGACGCCGATCGCGCCCTGGAGCTTGTCGGCGTCGTAGCCGTGGATCGGCCGGCCGATCTCGAGCATCACGTAGTTGGTGACGTCGACGGCGAGCGAGATCGGGCGCATCCCCGCCTGCGTCAGCCGTCGGACCATCCAGTCGGGCGAGGCCGCGGCCGGGTCGAAGCCCGTGACCGTGCGGGCCACGAAGACCGGGCAGCCCACCGGGTCGTCGATCCGCACCGGGTGGCCGGTGCCGTTGGGCTCCGGGAAGGAGCGGTCGGCCGGGTCGCGGTACGGCGCGTCGTACGCCAGCGCCGCCTCGCGGGCGATGCCACGAAGCGAGAGCGCGTAGGCGCGGTCGGGGTTGATCTCGAACTCGATGACCTCGTCGTCGAGCCCGAGCACCGGGAACGCGCTGTCGCCGGGCTCGCCGGCGCTCTCTGGCAGCACGATGATGCCGTCGTGGTCCTCCCCCAGCCCGAGCTCGCGGGCGGAGCAGATCATGCCGGCCGAGACGTGGCCGTAGGTCTTGCGCGCGGAGATCTCGAAGCTCCCCGGCAGCACGCCGCCCGGGAGGATCACCACGACCAGGTCGCCGGGCGCGAAGTTGTGCGCGCCGCAGACGATGCCCTGGGGCTCGCCGGTGCCGTTGGCGGCGCCGACGTCGACCGTGCACCAGTTGATGGTCTTGCCGTTCTTCTGCGGCTCGGGCTCCATCGTGAGCACCTTGCCGACGACGAGCGGGCCGGTGATCTGGTCGCCGGGCCGCTCGATCGCCTCGAGCTTCAGCCCGAGCGCGGTCAGCCGCGCGGCGAGGTCCTCGGTCGTGACGCCGGCCGGCAGGTCGACGTACTCGCGGATCCAGCTGACAGGGGCCTTCACAGCTCACTCCCGAATGCCGTGGTGAAGCGGACGTCGCCCTCGAAGAGCTCCCGCAGGTCCTCGATGCCGTGCCGGAACATCAGCGTCCGGTCGATGCCCATGCCGAACGCGAAGCCGGTGTAGCGCTCCGCGTCGACGCCGCAGGCGGCGAGCACGCGCGGGTTCACCACGCCGCAGCCGCCCCACTCGATCCAGCCCTCGCCGCGGCAGGTGCGGCACGACGCGCCGTCGAGCTCCCCCGCACCGCGGCACACGAAGCAGACCAGGTCGACCTCGGCGCTCGGCTCGGTGAAGGGGAAGTACGACGGGCGGAACCGCGTGCTGATGCCCTCGCCGAACATCTGCGCGGCGAAGTGGTCGAGCGTGCCCTTGAGGTGGGCCATCGTGATGCCCTCGTCGACCGCCAGGCCCTCGACCTGGTGGAAGACGGGGCTGTGCGTCGCGTCGTACTCGTCGGTGCGGAAGACGCGGCCGGGGCAGATGACGTAGATCGGGGGGTTGCGCGACAGCATCGTGCGCGCCTGCACCGGCGAGGTGTGGGTGCGCAGCACGAGGTGGTCGTCGCCGGGGTCGGTCCAGAACGTGTCCTGCATGGTGCGGGCAGGGTGGTCGGGCCCGAGGTTGAGGGCGTCGAAGTTGAGCCACTCGGCCTCGATGACCGGTCCCTCGGCGACCTCCCAGCCCATCGCGACGAAGATGTCGGCGATCAGCTCGGCGCCGGTCGTGAGCGGGTGGCGGGCGCCCGTCGGGACGCGGTCGGTCGGGAGCGTGACGTCGACGGTCTCCTCGACGAGCATCCGCTCCTCGTGCTCGACCTCGAGCACGGCCTGCCGCTCGCCGAGCGCCTTGTTGACGGCGCCGCGGGCCTGGCCGATGCGCTGGCCGGCCTCCTTGCGCCCCTGCGGCGGCAGGGCGCCGATCTCGCGGTTGGCGAGCGCCAGCGGGGAGCGGTCACCCGTGTGGTCGATCCGGACCTGCTTCAGCTCGGCGAGGTCGGCGGCGGCTGCGATCGCGGCGAGTGCTGCGTCGCGCGCGGCCTCGACCTCCTCGGCCTTCAACGGGGTGACCTCCACGGGGTCGTAGTCGGTGTTGGGTCCGGACACGGCTGCTCTCTCGTCGTCAGTGTCAAGTGCCGAGTCTAGGGAGGCGCGGCGGCCCGTCGCGAACCGGTAACCGTCCGGCGGACGTCAGTCCACGCGCAGCGCGCCCGAAGCGGGCAGGAGGATGTCGATGCGCGCGCCGCCCGCGTCGGCGTCGTCGATCGTCACCGTGCCCCCGTGGGCCCGGACGAGGCCGTTGACGAGGTAGAGCCCGAGGCCGGAGCCACCACGCTGGCCGCTGGTCCAGAACTTCGTGAACACGCGCCGGCGCAGCTCGCGCGAGATGCCGTCGCCCTCGTCGGTGACGGTGAGCCGGATGCCGGGCGCGTCGGGCGCGTGCTCGGCGGCCGCCAGCACCACGCGGACGGTCCCCTCACCGTGGCGGACGCCGTTCTCCACCAGGTTGGTCACGACCTGGGTGAACTTGTCGGGATCCACGTCGATCTCGGCGAGGTCCTCGGCGACGTCGATCTCGATCGGGCGGCTGGTGCTGGCGGCGACCGACTCGACGACCCGGCGGCTGAGCACGCCGGCGTCGGACGGCCGCGGGTACAGCTGGAGCCGGCCGGTGTCGATGCGCGCGACGTCGAGCAGCTCCGCGATCAGCCGGCTCAGGCGGTCGGAGTCGGCCGCGACGGTGGTCAGCATCAGCTTCTTCTGCTCGTCGGTGAGCTTGTCCCAGCGGTTCAGCAGCGCCTGGACGAACCCCTTGACGCCGGTCAGCGGCGACCGCAGCTCGTGGGCGACGGTGGCGACGAGGTCCGACCGCTCGCGGTCGAGCCGGGCCCGGCCGCGACCGGAGCGGAGGCTCACGGCCACGCCGCTGATCGCCTCCGCCAGCGCCGGCCGGTGGATCCGGGCCGCGACGAGCACCTCGGTGCCGTCGGGGAGCAGCCACGACTGCTCCGGCACGGCCGTGCGGGTCGACAGGCCGACGTAGGGGCAGTTGTACGACACCCAGCTCCGGCCCTCCTGGTCCTGGAGCGCGAGGACCTCGCTCAGCGGCTCGCCGACGGAGACCGCCGGGTCGACTCCGAGCCAGGTCGCGGCCACTCGATTCAGCGCGGTGACGGCGCCGGCGCCGTCAGCGAGCACCACACCGTCCGGGAGCAGGTCGAGGGCGTCGTCCACGAGGTCACCCTAGAGGGGGGCGTCTTGAACCGCAGCGCGCAGGCGCTTCCCCCACGGGTCGCCGACCCGCGCGGACGCGACCGTCAGCTCCGCCGGTGCACCCGCGCCGAGGCGTAGAGGCACAGGGCGGCGGCGGTCGAGAGGTTGAGGCTCTCGGCGCGTCCGTGGATCGGGATGCGGACCCGGTGGTCCGCGAGGCTCGCGACCTCGGCGGGCAGGCCCCACGCCTCGTTGCCGAACAGCCACGCGGTCGGCGCGGCGAGGATCTCGTCGGCGTCGTC
This sequence comes from Nocardioides sp. GCM10030259, assembly GCF_042666375.1. Taxonomy (NCBI): domain Bacteria; kingdom Bacillati; phylum Actinomycetota; class Actinomycetes; order Propionibacteriales; family Nocardioidaceae; genus Nocardioides; species Nocardioides sp. GCM10030259. The sequence goes on from NZ_JBHTDF010000026.1 coordinate 21,123, forward strand.
GAGGTCGACCTCACCGGCGCCGTCGGCGGCCAGCACCTGGAGGCCGGCCGCCCGGGCGGCGCGTACGGCGGCAGCCGGGTCGAGCTCGAGCGCTATCGGCAGGTGGAACAGGCTGCCGACGCTGGCCCGGACGGTCTTCGGGTTGTACGGGTCGACGGAGTGGGCGGCCAGCACCACCGCGTCCGCGCCCGCGGCGTCCGCGCAGCGGATCACGGTCCCGGCGTTGCCGGGGTCACGGACGTCGGCGCAGATCGCGGCCAGACGGGACCCGTCGAGGACGTGGTCGACCGGGCGGTCGAGGAAGCGGCAGACGCCGACGACGCCGGCGGGCGTCACGCTGTCGCTGAGGCTCGCGAGGGCCCGGTCGTCGACCAGGGTCCACCGCGGCGCGGCGGCCGCCAGCTCGGCGTACTGCTCGGTGGCCTGGGCGGTGGCGAAGACCTCGACCAGACAGCTCGCCCCAGAATCCAGCATCGTGCCGAGCGCACCTTCGACGGCCTTCGGGCCGTCGGCAAGGAAGAGCCGCCGCTCGGAGCGTTCCGAGCGGCGGCTGAGCTTCCGGCTCTCCTTGACGCGGGCGTTGCCCGCAGTCAGGGGTGCGTCGTGCGTCAGGCCGAGACCTTGGGCGCGTTGACGTCCTCGGGCAGGGCGGCCTTGGCGGTCTCGACGAGCGCGTTGAACGCCGCGATGTCGTTGACGGCCAGGTCGGCGAGGATCTTGCGGTCGACCTCGACGCCGGCCAGGTTCAGGCCCTGGATGAAGCGGTTGTAGGTCATCCCCTGCGCACGCGCGGCGGCGTTGATGCGCTGGATCCACAGGCGGCGGAAGTTGCCCTTGTTCTTGCGGCGGTCGTTGTAGCTGTAGACCAGCGAGTGGGTGACCTGCTCCTTCGCCTTGCGGTAGAGGCGCGAGCGCTGGCCGCGGTAACCGCTGGCGCGCTCGAGGGTCGTCCGGCGCTTCTTCTGGGCGTTCACTGCCCGCTTGACGCGTGCCACTGTCTTACTCCTTGTTGCTTGTTAAGTCTGGGTGCGGGAGTCGGTCAGAGACCGAGCATCTTCTTCGCGCGGGGGACGTCGGCCTTGGCGACCTCGACGGTCCCGGTCATGCGGCGGGTCACCTTGGAGGGCTTCTTCTCCAGGTTGTGGCGCTTGCCGGCCTTCTCGCGAAGGATCTTCCCGGACCCGGTCACGCGGAAGCGCTTGCCGGCACCGGAGTGGCTCTTGTTCTTCGGCATTGCTGTGTCTCTCTCTCGTTGCTGCAGATCGCGCCGGCCGAGCGGTCTCGGACTGGCTCGACCGGCGGTCTCGCGGTCTGCGGGAGGTTCAGGCGTCGATCTCGGGATCGAGGTTCTCGGAGCGGCCACGCTCCTTCTTCTGCGCCACCGGTCCGGCGGCGTGGGCGGCGTCGCGCTCGGCGCGCTCCTCCGCCTGGAGGGCCGCGCGCTCGGCGGCACGGGACTCCTTCTCGGCCTTCATCTCGACCTTGGCGTCGGCCTTCTTCTTGTGCGGGCCGAGCACCATGATCATGTTGCGGCCGTCCTGCTTCGGCGCGGACTCGACGAAGCCCAGGTCGGTGACGTCCTCCGCCAGCTTCTGCAGCAGGCGGAAGCCCAGCTCCGGACGGTGCTGCTCACGACCACGGAACATGATCGTGATCTTGACCTTGTCGCCAGCCCGCAGGAACCGCACGACGTGACCCTTCTTGGTCTCGTAGTCGTGCTGGTCGATCTTCGGGCGGAGCTTCATCTCCTTGATGACGACGTTCGTCTGGTTCCGACGTGCCTCACGGGCCTTCTGGGCGTTCTCGTACTTGAACTTCCCGTAGTCCATGAGCTTGCAGACGGGCGGCTTGCCCTGCGGCGCGATCTCGACGAGGTCGAGGTCTGCCTCCTGGGCAAGCTTCAGGGCCTGATCGGTCGGCACGATGCCGACCGTCTCCCCGTTGGGTCCAACGAGCCGGACCTCGGGTACCCGGATCCGCTCGTTGATACGCAGCTCGGTGCTGATGTGTCCTCCTGGTGGCCAGATGACCGGAAGCCCGCCGCCGCGGGCCCCTGGAGGAGGTCCGAAATCAACGATGGCTTCCGCTTGGTGCAAGCGGAAGCCAGTCGGAAGGCCTCCCACGCCCGTGGGAGAGCCACCGCGACACGGGACCTCGGCGGCGTACGCCGGCGCCCAGCGCCTCGGGACCGGACCCGACGACCTGTGGAGCAGGGCGGTCGATGCGGGTGGGAGGCGATCGTGCTGACCTCCGCTTGTGGGATCTGCTCCGGCTCGGCCGCGGCCTGGTGGACGCTGTCGGGTCAGAACTGATCGGTCAACGAAGAATGTTAGCCGAAGATTCCCCGTCGGGCCGAATCCAGGCGACGCCGCCGGCGACCCTGGCGAGCGTCCAGCCCTCGGCGAGCCCGCGCAGGTCGTCGCCCTCGACGACGAATCGCACCGGCCCGGCGAGGTCGACCACCAGGGCCGCGGCGCCGTCCTGGAGCGCGGACCGGGCGGCGAGGTCCGCCGCCACCGGCACGGGACGTGCCTCGGGGTTCCACGCGGCGAGCGGGTCGGTCCCTGTGAACGCGAGCAGCGCGAGCCGCCCGTCCGCGCCCTGCACGAGCACCGTCGCCATGTCGCTGGTCTTGTCGTGGGCGAGCCCGGCCTCGTCGTGCTCGACCTCGCCGAGCAGCGCGACGACCGGCACCAGCAGCCGCGACCGCTGCAGCGCGGCGAGCGCGTCGGGGTACGCCGCGGGGTCGCGCGACCAGGCGGCGAGCGCCTGCGCGAGCCCGGCCGAGGCCGACCCGTCGTCGCCCGCGAAGCCCGGGTCCGGGATCACGCGTGAGTGGGTGGGGTCGGGCTCGAGCACGGCGCCATTCTCCTCGCGCCCGGCCCCGGAGCCGAATCCGACGGGGACGTGACTCGTCGCACGATTCAAAGTCGAGTGTTTCAGTTGATTTAGGTGGTCAACTGGTCTAGACATGGTCGGCATGTCCACGACAGCCCTGGCGGACAGTCCCGCCACCGCTCCCCCACGACCACGGATCCGCCGGCCCGGGAGGAGCCGGCTCGCCTTCCTGCGCCGCTGGGTCTCGCCGGTCGTCCTCGTGCTCCTCTGGCAGCTGCTGAGCACCGCCGGCGTGATCGACGAGCGCACGCTCGCCGCGCCCACCGAGGTCGTCTCGACGGCGATGGAGCTCGTGCGCGACGGCACGCTCGGCTCCGAGACGCTCGTGTCGCTCCAGCGCGTCGGCCTGGGCGCCCTCATCGGCGGCGTCATCGGCCTGTCGTTCGCCATCCTGGCCGGGCTCAGCCGCTTCGGCGAGGACGCGATCGACCCGCCGATGCAGATGCTGCGCACGCTCCCGCACTTCGGCCTGATCTCGCTCTTCATCACCTGGTTCGGCCTCGGCGAGACGCCCAAGATCGCCCTGATCGCGATGGGCGTGGCCTTCCCGCTCTACCTGAACACGCTCGGCGGCATCCAGGGGATCGACCGGAAGATGCTCGAGGCCGCCCGGTCGATGCACCTGACCCGGCGGGAGCAGATCCGGCACGTCGTCTTCCCGGGTGCCCTGCCCCAGACACTCGTCGGCCTGCGCCAGAGCCTGGGCATCGCGTGGCTGTCGCTGATCGTCGCCGAGACCATCGCGGCCGACGCCGGCCTCGGCTACATGATCAACGACGCCCGCGAGTTCCTCCGCACCGACGTCATCGTCGTCGGCCTCGCCATCTACAGCTTCCTCGGCCTCGCGACCGACGCCATCGTCCGCTACCTCGAGAGGAGGGCTCTCGCATGGCGAGCCTGACCACCGAACGCACCGCTTCGACCGCCGGCCCGGTCGCCCGGGTCCGGGGGCACGACCGCTCCTTCGGCGATACCCACGTGCTCCGCTCCATCGACCTCGACGTCGCACCGGGCGAGTTCGTCGCACTCCTCGGCCGCAGCGGCTGCGGCAAGTCCACGCTGCTGCGCAGCCTGGCCCACCTCGACCCGGCCCCGGCCGGGGAGGTCGAGGTCTCCGGGCGCACGTCCGTGTCGTTCCAGGAGCCGCGGCTGCTGCCGTGGCGCCGAGTGCGCGAGAACGTCGAGCTGGCGCTGCTCAACGGCCCGGAGCGCCGCCGGCGGGCGGACCTCGCGGAGCAGACGCTGCGCGAGGTCGGCCTCGCCGAGAAGCTCGATGCCTGGCCGCTGCGGCTCTCGGGTGGCCAGGCCCAGCGGGTCTCGCTCGCCCGGGCGCTGGTCAGCAACCCGGCCCTGCTGCTGCTCGACGAGCCGTTCAGCGCCCTCGACGCGCTGACCCGGATCGACATGCACCAGCTCGTGATCGAGCTGTGGCGCCGGCACTCGATGGCCGTGCTCATCGTGACCCACGACGTCGACGAGGCCATCGCGCTCGCCGACCGGGTGCTGGTGATGGACGACGGTCGGATCGCGCGCGAGTGGTCGATCGGCCCGCGCCGCGACGACCGCGCGCCGTCCCAGCCCGAGATCGCCCGGATCCGCACCGAGCTGCTCGACGCGCTCGGCGTACGCCCGACCCCACCGAACCCGAACCGCACCGACGTACGGAAGCAGGGAGCAGCATGACGCGCCACCACACCCACCGGACGAAGCTGACCGCCCTCGGCGCGGCCCTGGCCGCCGTCCTCGCCCTCGCCGGCTGCGGCGGGTCCGCCACCGGCAACGAGGGCGCCGTCGACGACGACGGCAACGTCGACCTCTCGAAGGTCACGCTGACCGTCGGCGACCAGAAGGGCGGGTCCAAGGCCCTGCTCACGGCCGCCGGCCTGCTCGACGACGTCGAGTACGACGTCGAGTGGAAGGAGTTCACCTCCGGTCCCCCGCTGCTCGAGGCACTCAGCTCCAACGCCATCCACATCGGCGGTGTCGGCAACACGCCCCCGCTCTTCGCGGCGGCGGGCAAGGGCGAGTTCCAGGCGATCCAGGCAGCGACGTACGGCGGCACCGGCGACGCCATCGTCGTGCCGCCCAGCTCGCCCATCAAGAGCGTCGCCGACCTCGAGGGCAAGACGATCGGCGTCGCCGAGGGCAGCTCGGCCAACTACAACCTGCTCGCCCAGCTCGAGAAGGCAGGGCTGAAGTTCTCCGACGTCACCGTCAAGGACCTCCAGCCGGGCGACGCGCTGGCGGCGTTCGACGCGGGCCACCTCGACGCATGGGCGATCTGGGAGCCGTACACCTCGCAGGCCGAGATCGAGGCCGGCGCGAAGGTGATCGCGGACGGCACGGACGTCGTCAACGGGCTGGTGTTCCAGGCCGCGTCGAACGCCGCCCTCGAGGACGAGGCCACGGCCACCGCCCTGCAGGACTACGTCGGCCGGATCGCGCAGGCACAGGTCTGGTCGCAGACCCACCAGGAGGAGTGGGCGAAGGTCTGGGCCGAGGAGACCGGCCTGCCGGAGGAGGTCACCCTCGCCGCGGTGAAGAAGCGGAAGATCGAGCTGGTGCCGATCGACCAGTCGGTCATCGACTCCGAGCAGGAGATGGCGGACACCTTCGTCGCCAACGACCTGCTGCCGGAGGAGTACGACGTCTCGCCGTACTTCAGCGACGAGTACAACCACCACACGACCGGGGAGAAGTGATGGGACTCAAGCTGCACTGGTTCCTGCCCACCTCGGGTGACAGCCGGTCACTGGTCGGCGCCGGCCAGGGGGTGCCCGGCGGGATCACCGGACTCGGCGCGAGCGCGAGCGGCGACTCGGAGTTCCGCGCCCCGTCGATCGACTACCTGGCGCAGGTCGCCCGGACGGCAGAGCAGGCCGGGTTCGAGGGGGTGCTGACGCCGACCGGGACGTTCTGCGAGGACGCGTGGATCACCACTGCCGCGCTGCTGCGGGAGACGACGCGCCTGAAGTTCCTCGTGGCCTTCCGCCCGGGGGTGATCAACCCCGTGCTCGCGGCCCAGATGGCCGCGGCGTACCAGCGCCTCTCCGGGGGTCGGCTGATGCTGAACGTCGTGACCGGGGGCGAGCCGCGCGAGCAGGCACGGTTCGGAGACACGGCGCCGAAGGACGAGCGCTACGCGCGCACCGACGAGTTCCTGGCGGTCGTGCGCGGCACGTGGGGAGACGCGCCGTTCGACTTCCACGGCCGGTTCTACGACGCCGAGGGCGCGCTGGTCAGCGGGGGGATCGACCCGGTGCCGCCGATCTACTTCGGCGGGTCGTCGGGGCCGGCTGGCCCGGTCGCGGCGCGGCACGCGGACGTCTACCTGACGTGGGGCGAGCCGCTCGACCAGGTCGAGGAGAAGCTCGACTGGATCCGCGGGCTCGCGGCCGAGCAGGGACGCACACTGCGCTTCGGGCTGCGCCTCCACACGCTGTCGCGCGACACCGCCGAGGAGGCCTGGCAGCACGCGCAGTGGCTGCTCGACGGGCTCGACCCGGCGACGGTCGCGAAGGCCCAGGAGGCGCTGCGGCAGAGCGAGTCCACCGGTCAGCGCCGGATGCTCGGGCTGCGGTCGGGCACGGCGTACACGTCGGCCCGCGAGCTGGAGGTCGCGCCGAACCTGTGGGCCGGCGTCGGCCTCGTCCGCGGCGGCGCCGGGACCGCGCTCGTCGGCAGTCACGAGGAGGTGGCCGACCGGATCGAGGACTACCACCGCCTCGGGATCGACGAGGTGATCCTCTCCGGGTACCCGCACGTCGAGGAGGCCTACCGGTTCGCGGAGGGTGTGATGCCGGTGCTGCGGCAGCGCGGGCTGATCGGCGGCGCACCCGCGCACGCGAAGGTGGCGGCACTCGCCTGACCCGTCACCCCCGGTGTGGGACATTGGAGGTGTGGACGACGCTGCATGGGCCGCACTCACCCTGAGCCTGACGGTGCTGGGCGGCATCTGGACCTGGGCCGCCTTCCGGCGCCGCGGGCTGACCTCCGGCCTGCGGGCGCTCGGGTTCACGCTCCTGCCGCTGGCGGCGTACCTCACCGAGACGCTGCAGATGTTCACCCGCATCGGCGACGCGATCACCGACTGGGCCGCCCGGCTGGTGTTCAGCCCGACGGTGTGGCTCGGCGTGATCATCGGCGGCGTCGGCATCGTGCTGATCGTCGTCTCCGGCATGCTGCGCTCCCGCCAGCTCGGGACGAAGGAGAAGGCGCCGAAGCAGGTCGGCTCGGCCGGTGAGAAGCCCGCCGCCCGGTCGTCCCGGGGCGCTCCGGCGATCGACGGCGACCCCGAGATGGCCGAGATCGAGGCGCTGCTGCGCAAGCGGGGCATCAGCTGATGGCGCCGACCGACGTGGACCGCAACAGGTTGTGGTCCAGGCTCAACGACGCGGTCGCGAAGCAGGGTGTCCCGCTGCCGACGCCGGTGTTCGTGGTCGACCTCGACGCGTTCGACGCGAACGCGGACGACCTCGTACGCCGCGCGGGCGGGCTGCCGATCCGGGTCGCATCGAAGTCGCTGCGCATCCCGGCGCTCATCGAGCGCGCGCTCGCCCACGACGGCTTCCGGGGCGTGCTGGCGTACACGCTGCGCGAGGCGCTCTGGCTGCACCGCCACGGCATCAGCGACGACATCGTGGTCGCCTACCCGACCGTCGACCGCGGCGCGCTCGCCGACCTGGTCACCTCGCCGGAGGCGGCGGCCTGCATCACGATCATGGTCGACAGCACCGCGCACCTCGACGTGGTCGACAGCGTGCGGCTCCCCACGGGGGTCGACGTCCGGGTCGCCCTCGACGTCGACGCCGGGCTGCGGTTCGCCGGCCAGCACATCGGCCCCAAGCGCTCGCCGCTGCAGGACACCGGCGCGATCGTCGGGCTCGCCCGCGAGGTCGCCCGCCGCGACGGCTTCCGCCTCGTGGGCGTGATGACCTACGAGGGCCAGGTCGCCGGGATGCAGGACACCGTGCCGACCGCCCGCACGAGGTCGGCCGTGCTGCGCCGGCTCAAGACGCTCTCGATGTCCCAGCTCGCGGTGCGCCGGGCCGAGCTCGATGAGGCGCTGCGGCAGGTGGCCGACCTGGAGTTCTGGAACGCGGGCGGCTCGGGATCGGTCGAGGCCACCGCCGCCGACCCGGTCGTCACCGAGATCGCCGCCGGCTCGGGGCTGCTGGTGCCGACGCTGTTCGACCACTACGCGTCGTTCGACCCCCGCCCCGCGTCGTACCTCGGCCTGCCGGTGGTCCGGCGACCCGCGCCCGGGATGGTGACGGTGCACGGCGGCGGGATCGTCGCGTCCGGCGCGGCGGGCGCCGACCGGCTGCCGACGCCGTGGGCGCCGGCCGGGCTGGCGTTGACCGGTCTCGAGGGGGCCGGCGAGGTGCAGACGCCGCTCAGCGGGAAGCCCGCGGACCTGCTCGAGGTCGGCGACCTGGTGTGGTTCCGCCCGGCGAAGTCGGGCGAGCCGTTCGAGCATGCCGTCCACGTGCACCTGCTCTCCGGCAGCGAGTTCGTCGACACGGTGCCGACCTACCGCGGCTGTGGCCAGGCCTTCTGACGCGGTCCTCGGGCTCCTCGAGGCCCGCCCGGCAACGTTGGGGGCCGGCCGGCTGCTGTGCGTCGACGGCCCCGCAGGGTCAGGGAAGACCACGCTCGCGACCGAGGTCGCCCGCGTCTCCCCCGGGGCCCGGGTCGTGCACATGGACGACCTCTTCGAGGGGTGGACGGGGCTGCCGACCGTCGACGCCCAGCTCGACGGGCTGCTCCACCCGCTCGCCGCTGGCCGGCCGGGGAGCTATCGCCGCTACGACTGGATCGCGGGAGCCTTCGCCGAGACCGTGACGGTCTCCCCCGTCCCGCTGCTGGTGCTCGAGGGTGTCGGGTCCGGCTCGCTCGGCACCGCCTCGCTGGCGACCGTGCTCGTGTGGGTCGAGGCGGCGTACGACGTGCGCATGCGGCGCGGGATCGAGCGCGACGGCGAGGCGTTCGCGCCGTACTGGGAGCAGTGGGCGGGCGCCGAGGCGGAGCACTTCGCCCGGCACCGCACCCGGGAGCGGGCCGACCTCTTCGTGACGACCTAGGGAACCGGTGTCGCTGTGGCATCGTCGGACCGGTCATGAGGCTCTCGGATCTGCGTCTCCCGATCGCGGTCGCTGCGTGCGCGTTGGCCCTGGCGGGCTGTGGTGACTCATCGTCACCGCGAGCCACGGAGCCGACTCTCGAACCGGACACCTCCGCGCCGGCCCCACCGGTGGACGTGCTGTGTCCGTCGAGGCTGGCGCACCCGGACGACCCGGCGGCGTCGGAGCCCGAGAAGCCGGCGACGGAGGCGCCGTCGCTGCCGGCCCCGGAGCGGGTCTGGGCGTGCCGCTACGACCAGGTCGACGTCGGCCAGGCGCCGGACGGCGGCCCCGGCCACGCCTGGGTGCGTCACGGGGCGCCGCGCGAGGTCGCCGAGTCGGACGTCGGCGGTCTCGCCGACGCCGTCGCCGGCTTGACGCCGTCCGACCCTTCGCAGATGTGCACCACCGACTTCGGCCCGCGGTGGCTGGTCGTCTACCCGCACGACGCCGGAGTGGTCGGCGTCGTGGTCGACGACTTCGGCTGCCGGCAGGTGCGGCTGACCGACGATCCGGCCGGGACGGCGCCCGGCGAGGCGTCGGGCAGCGGGATCGTGTCCGGCGTCCTCGACGGGGGCGTCGACGTGCTCGCCGCGGCGGGGGTCGGTCGGGCTCGCTGAGGTCGGGTGCGGGGGCGTCTCAGGCGCCGGAGCTCTGCTGCTCCACGGCGAGCCGCAGCTCGCGGACGGCTCTCCGGGCGCGGTTGCCGTCGGAGCCCTGGATGCCCATCGCGACCGCCGTGCTGCCGTCGGCCAGGTCGAGCGTGACCCAGGGGGCGCCCGGCGGGAGGTGTACGCCGACGACCTGCGCCCAGGCGTACTCGCGCCGGCGATAGCCGTTGACCACGACCAGGCGCTCGCGCTCGGCGACGACGCGCGAGCGCACCAGCGCGAACCACAGCGCGAACGCCAGGACCCCGAACCCGACCAGGGTGAGGCGCTGGAAGACCGTGAACCGCGCGCGGGTCTCGTCGTCGAAGCCGAACCACGCGAGCGCGCAGACCAGCAGCAGGCTGGCGCCGAGGGCGACTCCCGCCACGCGCACGCCGAACGGGCGCCAGGTGTGCGGGAGCGCCACGGGCTCAGAGACGGCAGGCATGGATGTCGGTGAGCAGGATGCCGCGGGCGCCGATCTCGTAGAGCTCGTCCATCAGCTTCTGGGCGCCGTCGCGCGGGACCATCGCCCGCACGGCCGACCACCCGTCCCGATGGAGCGGCGCGACGGTCGGGCTCTCGATGCCGGGCGTCAGCCGGACGGCATCCTCGACCCGGTCGGTCGGGATGTCGTAGTCCATCATCACGTAGCTCCGCGCGACCAGGACGCCGTCGATGCGGCGCTTGAAGATCTCGAAGCCGTCGGGCACCGCACCCGAGCGGGTGACCACGACCGCCTCGGAGTCGAGGATGACGTCGCCGAAGACCTCGAGCCCGGCCTGCCGGAGCGTGCCCCCGGTCTCGACCACGTCGGCGATCACGTCGGCGACCCCGAGCTGGATGCTCGTCTCGACGGCGCCGTCGAGGCGGACCACGGTCGCGTCGATCGACCGCTCCTCGAGGAACGACCGCACCACACCGACGTACGACGTCGCGATGCGCGTGCCGGCGAGCTGGGTGAGGTCGGTGTAGACGCCCTTCGGCCCGGCGAAGCGGAACCGGCTGCGGCCGAACCCGAGGCCGAGGGCCTCCTCGGCCTTCGCGCCGGAGTCGGCGAGCAGGTCACGGCCGGTGATGCCGACGTCGAGGGTGCCCTCCCCGACATACAGCGCGATGTCGCGGGGGCGCAGGTAGAAGAACTCGACGCCGTTCTCGGCGTCGGTGAGCGTCAGCTGCTTGGCGTCGTCGCGCTGGCGGTATCCGGACTCGCGCAGGATCTCGCCGGCCGACTGGGCCAGCGACCCCTTGTTGGGGACCGCGACCCTCAGCAGCTTCTGGGGGACAGACATGGTGTGGACCTCACAGGTGTGCGTAGACGTCGTCGAGCTCGATGCCGGTCGCCAGCATCAGGACCTGGGCGTGGTAGAGGAGCTGGCTGATCTCCTCCGCGGTGCGGTCGCGGCCCTCGTGCTCGGCCGCCATCCAGGACTCCGCGGCCTCCTCGACCAGCTTCTTCCCGATGGCATGGACGCCGGCGTCGAGCTGCTGCACGGTGCCGGATCCCTCGGGTCGGGACCGCGCCTTCTCGCTCAGCTCGGCCCAGAGCTCGTCGAACGTCTTCACGCGCTCAACCCTACGGCGTGCCCTTCGCGACCTGGCGCACGGTCCGGGCGGTGAGCAGCGCGGCAGAGGCCGCCTCGTAGCCCTTGTCCTCCCGCGAGTGCGGCAGCCCCGCGCGGTCCAGCGCCTGGGCGTCGTTGTCGCAGGTGAGTACGCCGAAGCCGATCGCGACCGTGTGGTCGAGCGCGACCCGGACGAGGCCGTCCGTCGCGGCGTTGCAGACGTAGTCGAAGTGCGGCGTGCCACCGCGGATCACCACGCCGAGCGCGACGATGGCGTCGTACCCCTGCTGCGCCAGCGCCGACGCGACCACGGGCAGCTCGAACGTGCCCGGGACGCGGACCGTGGTGGCCGTCGCGCCGTACTCGGCCGCGGCCCGCTCGGCCCCGGCGATCAGTCCGTCCATCACCTGGGTGTGCCAGCTCGCGGCGACGATCACGACCCTGAGCCCGCTCGCGTCGAAGACCTCGGTCTCGGGTGCTCCGTCTCCGGCCATGTCAGGCTCCGTCCTTGATGTCGGTGTCGAGGTTGGGCAGGTCGTGGCCCATCCGGTCGCGCTTGGTCAGCAGGTAGGCGATGTTGTGGTCGTTGGGGTGCGGCGTCAGCGGCACCCGGGCGGCGACATGGACGCCGAAGTCCTCGAGGTTCTCGACCTTGTCGGGGTTGTTGGTGAGCAGCCGGACGCTGGTGACGCCGAGGTCGCGGAGCACCTGGGTGGCCGTGCCGTAGTGGCGCGCGTCCGCCGGCAGGCCAAGGTCGAGGTTGGCGTCGACGGTGTCGCGGCCGCCGTCCTGGAGCTGGTAGGCCTGCAGCTTCGCGACCAGGCCGATCCCCCGGCCCTCGTGGCCGCGCAGGTAGACGACGACGCCGCGCCCCTCCGTGACGATCCGCTCGAGGGCCTCGTCCAGCTGCGGACCGCAGTCGCAGCGGGCGCTGCCGAACACGTCTCCGGTCAGGCACTCGGAGTGGACGCGCGTGAGCACGGGCTGGTCTCCCGAGATGTCGCCGTACACCAGCGCGATGTGCTCGGAGTCGTCGACGGTGATCCGGTAGCCGTACGCCGTGAACTCGCCGTGCCGGGTCGGCAGCCGGGTCTCTGCGACCCGCTCGACGAGGTTCTCGTGGCGGCGGCGGTAGCGGACCAGGTCGTCGATCGAGATCATCGCGAGCCCGTGCTCGTCGGCGAACTCGCGCAGCTCGGGGGCGCGCTTCATGGTGCCGTCGTCGTTGACGACCTCCACGAGGACGCCGGCCGGCGTCAGGCCGGCGAGCGTGGCGAGGTCGACCGCGGCCTCGGTGTGGCCGCGGCGCACGAGCACGCCGCCCTCGCGGTAGCGCAGCGGGAAGACGTGCCCGGGCCGGGTGATCTCCCACGGCTCCGTGGCCGAGTCGGCGAGCACCCGCACGGTGTGGGCCCGGTCGGCGGCCGAGATGCCGGTGGTGACGCCGTCGCGGGCGTCGACGGAGATCGTGTACGCCGTCCGCATCTTGTCGCGGTTGTGCGGGGTCATCAGCGGGATCTCGAGCCGGTCGAGCATGTCGGCCGGCATCGGCACGCAGATCACGCCGCTGCTGTGCCGGATCGTGAACGCCATCAGGTCCGGCGTGGCCTTGCTGGCCGCGAAGATGATGTCGCCCTCGTTCTCGCGGGTCTCGTCGTCGACGACGATGACCGCCTTGCCGGCGGCGATGTCGGCGACCGCCCGCTCGACGCTGTCGAGCCGGACGCCCTCGTGCTCGTGGGTCGTCATGCCAGGACCTTCTCTCGTTCGATGGGGTCGTCCGCGTCCCTGGTGGCGCGCCACCAGGTGACGAAGCCGGCGACGCACAGGGCGCCGTAGAAGACGTAGAGGATCGCGGAGGGGTAGTACTGGGAGTGCCAGAGCAGGGGTACGCCGACGAGGTCGACCGCGATCCAGGCCAGCCAGAAGTCGTTCCAGCCGCGGGCCATGGCGTACGTCGCGACGATGGAGCCGACGAAGATCCAGGCGTCACACCAGTAATACCAGCGCGGGGCCGGCCACCCGGCGCCGATCACGGAGAACAGCCATTGGCAGACCAGGACGCCGGCGGCCGCGGCGACCAGGTAGCCGACGCGCTCGCGGGCGGTCGCCCAGCGCGGGTCGATCGCCGGGGCGTCTCCCCCGCTCCCCGCACTCCGGCGGAGCCGCTGCTGCTCGCGCCACCGCATCCAGCCGTACACGCTGGTGGCGATGAAGAAGACCTGACGTCCGGCCTGCCCGAAGAGCGGCTGCTGGGCGTAGGCGTCGAAGGTCGCGGCGATGAAGACCGTGAACAGCAGCACGTTGCCGACGATGCCGACCGGCCAGGCCCACACCCGACGGCGCAGGCCGCCGATCGCCGAGCCGAACCCGAAGGCGTTGCCGAGGATCTCGCGCCAGGTGATCGGGTGGCCCGAGATCGTCAGGTGGGCGTCGTACAGCGACGAGAGGAAGCTCATGCGCGTACTCGCTTCGCTCCGTGCGCGCATGAGGCACAGCACGCACTGCCTTGGATGATTCGCTCGCTTCGCTCGCTCATGCGTCGTCCTTCGTGAAGGGCAGCAGGCGCTCGACGTACTTGGCGATCACGTCGACCTCGAGGTTGACGCGGTCTCCGCGCTGGCGGGTGCCGAGCGTGGTGCGGGCGAGGGTCTCGGGGATCAGGCTGACCGTGAACCGGTCGTGACCGGCCTCGACGACCGTGAGGCTGACGCCGTCGACGGTGATCGAGCCCTTGTCGACGAGGTAGCGGCTCAGCGCGGTCGGCATCGCGATCTCGACGACCTCCCAGTGCTCGCTGGGGGTCCGGCCCACGACCTCGCCCACGCCGTCGACGTGGCCCTGGACGATGTGGCCGCCGAGGCGCTTGTCGGCGGTGACGGCGCGCTCGAGGTTGACCCGGTCGCCGGGGCGTACGCCGTACAGGCTGGTCTTGTCGAGCGTCTCCTGCATGACGTCGGCGGTCCAGGTGTCGCCCTCGACGTTCGTGACCGTCAGGCAACAGCCGTTGACGGAGATCGAGTCGCCGAGCCCGACGTCCTCGAGCACCGTGGTCGCGCGGATGCCGAGACGGATCGCGTCGCCCTGGTCCTCGACGGCGGCGACGGTGCCGAGCTCCTCGACGATTCCGGTGAACATGTCAGTCCTCTCCTGGAGCGAGCGTGAACCGGACGTTGCCCTCCGGGTCGTCCGCGAGCACCGTGATGTCGGTGACGCGGGGACGGAACGCGTCCGAGATGGTGGTGATTCCGAGGTCGGCGACGGCACTGCGGCCGGCGCCGAGGAGCATGGGCGCGACGTACACGACGATCTCGTCGACCAGGCCGGCCTCGAGGAACGCGGCGGCCAGCGTCGGACCGCCCTCGAGGAAGACGTGCTGGCGGTCGCGCGCGTGCAGCTCAGCCAGGGCGGTCCTCGGGTCGCGGGTGCGCAGGTGGACTGTCTCCGCGTCGCCGTTGAAGATCCGGCGGTCCGGGTCGAGGTCGCGCTCCCCCATCACGACGCGGAGCGGCTGGCGCGCGAGCGGGTGGTCGTGCTCGTCGCGGACGGTGAGCAGGGGGTCGTCGACGGCGACGGTGTTGGTGCCGACCAGCATCACGTCGCAGAGTGCGCGCAGCCGGTGGGTGTCGCGACGCGCGGCCGCCGAGCTCACCCAGCGGCTGGTGCCGTCGACCGCGGCGCTGCGGCCATCGAGGGTGGTGGCGAACTTCCAGGTGACGAACGGGCGTCCCTGCGCGTGCGCGAAGGTCCAGAAGCGGTTCAGAGCTCCCGACTCAACCGTCAGAAGTCCCGACTCGACGTCGACGCCGGCCGCGCGCAGGGTCTCGGCGCCACCGGCCGCGGCCGGGTTGGGGTCGGGCTGGGCGAACACGACACGTCGTACGCCGGCAGCCACGAGCGCCTGCGCGCACGGACCCGTGCGTCCGTGGTGGTTGCAGGGCTCGAGGGTGACGACGGCGGTCGCGCCGCGGGCCCGCTCGCCGGCCCGGGCGAGTGCGTCGGCCTCCGCGTGCGGCGTGCCGGCGCCGCGGTGGTGGCCCTCGGCCACGGTCGCGCCCTGGTCGTCGAGGATGACGCAGCCGACGCGGGGGTTGGGGCCGAGCGGCACCCCCGGGGTCGCCGCGAGCTCGAGCGCGCGCCGCATGGCGGCCTGCTCGGCTGCGGTGATCATCTGGTCCGCCCCTCGTGTCCGGTCGCGGACTCCGGGGCTGACGGGTCGTCACGTACGACGTACGTGACGACACCTGCGTGCGCTTCCCATCCGGACTTTGACCGTCGGTCCAGGAGTTCCACCTGGTCAACCGATCGCTGGCTGCGACCGGGTCGCGGACTGTTACCGCCGGCTCGGAATTTCACCGACCCCAGAGCACGCGAGCTGTTGGCTCGTCGGGACGAGTGTGCCACAGGCACCGTCGTACGACGCCGTGCGTCGTGTCACACAGCGGGACCGGCCCGGCCTCAGCCGGCGGCGGCCTCGGCCTTCCCGCGCAGCTCGGCGACCATCCGGTCGGGGTCGTCGGCGGAGTAGACGGCCGAGCCGGCGACGAACACGTCGGCACCTGCCTCGGCGCAGCGCTCGATGGTCTCGAGGCTGACGCCGCCGTCGACCTGGAGCCAGGTCTCGACACCGTGCTTGTCCATCAGCTCGCGGGCGCGGCGGATCTTCGGCAGGCACAGGTCGAGGAACTTCTGGCCGCCGAAGCCGGGCTCCACGGTCATGATCAGCACCATGTCGAGCTCGGGGAGCAGGTCCTCGTACGGCTCGATCGGCGTGGCCGGCTTGAGCGCCATCGACGCGCGGGCGCCGGAGGCGCGGATCTCGCGGGCCAGCCGCACCGGCGCCTTGGCGGCTTCCACGTGGAAGGTGACGGAGCCGCAGCCGGCCTCGACGTACGCCATCGCCTCGCGGTCGGGGTCCTCGATCATCAGGTGCGCGTCGAGCGGGACGCCGGCGGAGCGAGCCAGCGCCTCGACCATGGTTGGTCCGAAGGTCAGGTTGGGCACGAAGTGGTTGTCCATGACGTCGACGTGCACCCAGTCGGCGCTGCCGATCCGGGCCACCTCCTCGCCCAGCCGCGCGAAGTCGGCGTTGAGGATGCTCGGCGTGATCTGGATGTGGCCCACGCGGCCGATCCTAGGGGACCTGCTTCGTGAGGGCCGCGGTGATGGTGGCCCGGGCCGCGGCCGCCGCTTCCCAGGAAGCGTAGGTCCCCTCGCCGAACAGCTCGCGGCCCGCGTCGGCCAGGGCGGCGTACGCCGCGAAGGCCAGCGCCCCGCCGGTGGAGATCCGGGCCGCACCGAGCTCCGCGAGCCGTGCGACGGGCGGTGATCCGGGGCCGGCGAGCACGTTGACCGGCCGGTCGACGGAGCCGATGACGGCGCCGATCTGCTCCTCGGACCGAACGCCGGGGGCGAAGAGCACCGGCGCGCCGGCCTCCTGGAACCTCTGCAGCCGGGTGATCGCGTCGTCGAGGTCGCGGCCGTGCAGGAGGTTCTCGGCGCGCGCGGTGATCACGAAGTCCTCGCCCGCTGCCTCGACTGCGGCGGCCACCCGCTCGACGGCGAGGCCGAGATCGTAGATGTCGGTGCCGCTCCAGTCCTCCACCGAGCACCCGGCCAGTCCGGCGGCCTTCGCGAGCGTGACCGTCTCGGCGACGCCGGTGGGGTCGTCGGCGAAGCAGTTCTCGAGGTCCGCCGAGACCGGTACGTCGACGGCGGCGGCGATCGCGGTCGCGTGGTCGATGGCCTCGTCCCGGGTCACCGATCCGTCGGCGCGCCCGAGGGTGGCCGCGAATCCGCTGCTGGTCGTGGCCAGGGCGCGGGCGCCGAGCGAGACGAGGATCCGGGCGGAGCCGAGGTCCCACGGATTCGGCAGCACCAGGGGGTCCGCGGGGCGGTGCAGGTCGAGGAATGCGCTCATGCGCCCATCCTGCTCACCCCGACGGCGTGCGTGCGCGCGGGTTTCGGACGGGACCCTCAGACTTCGTCCGGCTCCGCCGGGGTCTCGGCGCCCTCGCGCTCGTCGCGTTCCGCCCACTCGAGCAGCGGCGCGATGTCGTAGACGTGGTCGTCGATGTCGGCGTGCAGGTCGCCGAGCTCCGCGAAGCGGTCCGGCACGGTGAAGATCGTGAAGTCGCGGGGCTCGGCGTCGTCGATCTCGTCCCAGCGGATCGGGGTCGAGACGCGGGCGTCGGGCAGTCCGCGCACGGAGTACGCCGCGGCGATCGTGTGGTCGCGGGTGTTCTGGTTGTAGTCGACGAAGACCGACGCCGGGTCGCGGTCCTTGCGCCACCAGGTCAGGTCGACGTCGCCGCCGGCGCGCCGCTCGACCTCGCGGGCGAACGCGTGCGCGGCACGGCGTACGTCCTTGAAGCCGTGGTCCGGGCGGATGCGCACGTAGATGTGGATGCCCTTGCTGCCGCTGGTCTTCGGGAAGCCGACGACGCCGAGCTCGTCGAGCACCTCGTGGACGACGTGGGCGACGCGTCGCACGGCCGCGTAGTCGCACAGCGGTCCGGGGTCGAGGTCGATGCGCCACTCGTCGGGCTTCTCGGTGTCCTCGCGACGGCTGTTCCACGGGTGGAACTCGACGGTCGACATCTGCACCGCCCAGATCACCGACCCGAGCTCGGTCACGCACAGCTCGTCGGCGGTCCGGCCCCACCGCGGGAAGTACAGCCGCACCGTCTCGACCCACGGCGGCGCCCCGGCGGGAAGCCGCTTCTGGTGCACCTTGTCGCCCGCGAGGCCCTTCGGGAAGCGGTGCAGCATGCACGGCCGCTCGAAGAGCGCGTTGACGATGCCGGGGCCGACGGCGAGGTAGTACTCGACGAGGTCGAGCTTGGTGGCCCCGCTCTCCGGGAAGTAGACCCGGTCGGGGTTGCTGACCCGCACCACCCGGTCGTCGACCTCGATCTCGACGGACGGTGACTTCGAGGGCATGCGGCCAATCTAGGGGGTGGCGGGCCCTACGGTTCGGACATGCGCTTCGACGGAAGAAACCTTCGTGCCGGGTGCAACACGGTGCCGGGGTCGAGGAGTCTGATCGGGTGTGACGAGGAACGACGCCGAGGAGTTCGCCGAGTTCGTGCGGACCACCGGGCCCCGGCTGCACCGAGCGGCGCTGCTGCTCACCGGTGACCACCACCTGACGGAGGACCTGACCCAGGCGACGTACGCCCGGGTCTACGCCTCCTGGCGGCGGGTGTCGCGGGCGGACGACCCGCTGGCCTATGCCCGGAAGACGCTGCTCAACGCGTACCTCTCGCACCGCCGGCTGCGTCGCAACAGCGAGCTGCCGGCCGATCCCACCCTCCTGCCGGAGCGCTCCGGGCCGGAGGGCGACCCCACGACGCGGCTGGACCTGCTGGACGCGCTCGCCACCCTGCCGCCGCACGACCGGGCGGTGCTGGTGCTGCGCTACTGGGAGGACCGCAGCGTCGCCGACACGGCCCACGACCTCGGCCTGACCGAGACGGCCGTCCGCACCCGATGCCATCGCGCGCTCCAGCGGCTGCGGCCGCTGCTCGCCGACCTCACCGAGAGGACCACCTCATGACCGACGACACCTCCTTCGACTCCCCCGACGGCTTCGACACCGCGCTGCGCGATCGGATGGCCGACGAGCACCCCGACCTCGACCGCCTGATCAGCGCCTCCACCCGCGCCGGCACCCGGATGCGGCGGCGGCGTACGGCGCTCGCCTCCCTCGGCGGCGTCGCCGCCGGCATCACCGTCGTCGGCATCGTCGGCGCCTCGCTCGGCGGCGCCGGACGTACGCCCGGCGCCGAGCCCGGCCTCGCGTCGGACCCGACCCCGACCCCGAGCCCGACCCCGAGCGCGGTCGTGCCGCCGCCGGGCACCCCGGTGTTCGTCGACGACGCCACGTGGGAGTGCTCGGAGCCCGGCGACGAGAAGTTCACGTGCGCCAAGGACGGCGGGACGGTCGTGGTGACCGTGCGAGCTGCGTCGTCGCGCGTCGACTACCTCGACCCCGCCAAGGCCGACGTGCTGGCCGGCGTGCACACCTGGGTCAGCAAGGCCCACGGCCGGCTCTTCGCGACCGTCGCTCCGTCGCCCGGGACCACCCAGGCGCAGGTCGACGAGGTCGGCCGGGCCCTGACCTGGGTCAGCTGACCTTCCGCAGCAGCGCCACGAACATCGCGTCGGTGCCGTGCCGGTGCGGCCAGAGCTGGACGGTCCCGGGCAGCGGCCCGGCCCCATCGGCCACCTGCGGCAGGAGCGCGCCGGCGTCCTCCAGCGAGACGTCCTGCCGATCGGCCAGCACCGCCTCGACGATGCCGCGCGTCTCGGCGAGCACCGGCGAGCAGGTCGCGTAGAGCACGATCCCGCCCGGCCGGGTCAGGTCCAGTGCGCTGTGGACCAGCCGCTGTTGGAGGGTGGCCAGCTCGTCAAGGTCGGCGGGGCGGCGCCGCCACCGCGCCTCCGGCCGGCGCCGCAGCGCACCGAGCCCGGTGCAGGGCGCGTCGACGAGCACCCGGTCGAAGGCAGCGGGACGGTACGGCGCTGCCGTGCCGTCCGCTGCGACCACGCCGGCGACCGCGTCGGCACCCCGCAGCGCCGTACGCACCAGGCCGGCCCGGTGCGGCTGGCGCTCGGAGGCGACCAGGCTCGCCCCGCGCTCGGCCGCCAGTGCGGCGAGCAGCGCGGCCTTGCCGCCCGGGCCGGCGCACAGGTCGAGCCAGCGGGCGTCTGCCCCCTCGAGCGGTGCGGCAGCGGCGGCGACGGCCACGAGCTGTGATCCCTCGTCCTGCACTCCGGCACGGCCCTCGGCGACCGCCGACACCTCGCCGGGATCACCGCCTGTCATCGTGACGGCGTACGGCGAGAGTGCGGTCGGCTCCCCCGGCAGCTCGTCGCGAGTCGCCCGTCCGGGGCGCGCCACGAGCGTCACCCGCGGCGGCTCGTTGTCGGCCGCCAGCAGCGCGGGCAGCTCGTCGTCGCGGCCGAGGGCGGCCCGCAGCTCGTCGACGACCCAGGCCGGGTGGCTCCAGGCGGTCGCGAGGTCGGGCGCCACCGCGGCGACCCAGGCCCCGCGGTCCTGCTGGGAGACCTTGCGCAGCACGGCGTTCGCGAAGCCGGCGGCCCCCGCGCTCACGCGGTCGCGGACCAGGTCGACGGTGGTGCTGATCGCGGCGTGGCTCGGCACCCGCATCGCCAGCAGCTGGTGGCAGCCGAGCCGCAGCGCGTCGAGCACCTTCGCCTCGACCTTGCGCAGCGGCCGGTCGATGCACGCGGCCAGCACGGCGTCGTACAGGCCACGCCAGCGGATCGTGCCCGACGCGAGCTCGGTGGCGAAGGCCGCGTCGCGCCCGGAGAGGCCGTGGCGCCGGAGCAGCGACGGCAGCACGAGGTTGGTGTAGGCGTCGTCGACCCGCACGGCCTTGAGCACCTCGAAGGCGACCAGCCGCGCGGGATCCACCCGGCTGCGGCGCGTCATGGCCCGAAGCTCGCGCCGCTCTCGAGGCGCAGTCCGCGAGCCCAGTCGGCGGCGGGCATCTGCTTCTTGCCGAACGCCTTCACCTCGCCCAGCTGCACGGCGTGGGTGCCGGTACCGACGAGCACGACGTTCTTCCCCACCTCGAGGCGGCCGGGCTCCACCGGCAGGTCGGTGAGCTTGACCGGTCCGAGCTTGACCCGCTCGCCGGCGTACGTCGTCCACGCCCCGGGTGCGGGCGTGCACGCGCGGATCTGCCGGTCGATCGCGACCGCCGGCCGGGTCCAGTCGACGCGCGCGTCGTCGACCAGCACCTTCGGCGCGAGGGAGATGCCTTCGGCCTGCTGCGGGCGGGCCTCGAGCGAGCCGTCCTCGATGCCGTCGAGCGTGAGGACCAGCAACCCGGCGCCGCCCTCGGCGAGCCGGCCGAGCAGGTCGCCCGCGGTGTCGGTCGGGCGGATCCGCTCGGTCATCACCCCGAACGTCGGACCCGCGTCGAGCGCCTTGACGATCCGGAACGTCGTCGCTCCGGTCACCTCGTCGCCGGCCCAGATCGCGTGCTGGACGGGCGCGGCGCCGCGCCACGACGGCAGCACCGAGAAGTGCAGGTTGACCCACCCGTGCGGCGGGATGTCGAGGGCGGACTGCGGCAGCAGCGCGCCGTACGCGACCACCGCGCAGCAGTCGGCCTTCAGGTCGCGCAGGGCGTCCTGGAAGTCCGGGTCGCGCGGGTGCTCCGGCTTCAGGACGGGTACGCCGAGCTCCTCGGCGCGCTGCGCGACCGGACTGGGGGTCAGCCTGCGCCCGCGTCCGGCGGGGGCATCGGGCCGGGTGACGACGCCGACCAGGTCGTGCTTAGACCCGGCGATGGCGTCCAGGGCGGGGACGGCGACCTCGGGGGTGCCGGCGAAGACGACCCGCATCAGATGCCGAGTCCGCGGGTGGCGTGGGGCGACACCTTGACGGTGGGCTGCTCGAGGCCGAACCACTCCGACTCGCGGATCGCCTTCATCGCGGCCTTGCGGGCCTCGGCGTCGAGCCGGTCGACGAAGAGGACGCCGTCGAGGTGGTCGGTCTCGTGCTGGATCGCGCGGGCGAGCAGCTCCGAGCCCTCGATCACGACCGGCTCGCCGTGCATGTCGAAGCCGTGGGCGACCACCGACAGCGCGCGGGTGCAGTCGAAGCTCAGGTCGGGGATCGAGAGGCAGCCCTCGGGGCCGTGCTGGGTGTCCGACGACAGCGTCAGCGTGGGGTTGACCAGGTGGCCGAGCTCGCCGTCGACGTACCAGGTGAACACGCGCAGCCCGACGCCGATCTGCGGCGCCGCGAGCCCGGCCCCGGGTGCGTCCATCATCGTGTCGGTGAGGTCCGCGACGAGGCGACGCAGCTCCTTGTCGAAGTCCACGACCTCGATCGCGGGCTTGCGCAGGACCGGGTCGCCGAAGAGGCGGATGGGCTGGATGGGCACCGGACCATCCTAGGGAGCCGTCACAGCGTGGGCGGATCCACCTGCACGCGTACGGCGTCGAGCTTGCGCGCCGAGCGCACCCGCTGAAGCTCACCGAGCGCCCGCGACAGCGCCACACCCTCCGCTCGTGGCACGCGGACGACGACGCGGGACTCCCCCTCGGCACCCCGCGCGTCCAGGGCGACCGGCCCGAGCACCTCGGCGGACGCCGGGGCCGCCAGCAGCGTCAGCGCGTCGTCGACCGCTCCCGGCTCGCCGGTGATCGTGGCCAGCCGGCTCGCGGGCGGCAGGTGGGCGGCGACCCGCTCGTCGGTCTCGCGGGCGGCGTGCCCGGCGGGGTCCCAGCGCACCAGGGCCTGCAGCGTCGGGTGGGCCGGCTCCCCCACCGCGACCACCCGGCCGCCGGGCCGGACGAGCGCGGCCGCGTTGGCCCAGCGGCGCAGGGCCTCCTCGCCGGCGCGCAGGTCGATGCGCGAGAGCAGCAGCCACGTGTCGAGGAGCACGACGGCGGCGTACCCGCCCTCGGCGACCGGTTCGGCGCCCGGCGTGGCCACGACGACCTGCTTGACGGCGGAGACGTCGGCCAGCACCGAGTCGCCGGAGCTGGTGCGCACCCGAACCCCCGGCAGCGCACGGCCGAGCTCCTCGGCGGTGCGGGCGTCGCCGAGCACCGGCGCCCGGAGCCCGCGGTGACCACACTCCGCGCACGCCCACGCCTCGTCGGCCACGCCGCACCACCGGCAGGCCGGCGGCACGGCCGGTCCGCGGAGCGCGAGCGGTCCGCGGCAGGTCGTGCAGCGCGCGGGGGTGCGGCACCGCTCGCAGGCCAGCGCGTTGACGTAGCCGAGCCGCGGCGTCTGCACCAGCACCGGCCCCGTCTCGATCGCCTCGCGGATGGCCAGGTGCACCTCGCGGGGGATGCGCGCGCCGCGGGCGTGCACGTCACGGTGGGTCTCCTCGCCGGCGATCGAGACGGTGAGCCGGCGGCGTACCTCCGCCCGGTCGGGACCGATCTCCTGCGCCCACCCCGTGCGGAGCAGGTAGGCGCTCTCCACGGTCCGGACGAAGCCGCCGATCAGCGCACCCGCGCCCTCGCGCTCGGCGCGCAGCAGGAGGGTCTCGCGGGTGTGGGGGTACGGCGCGCGGGGCTCGGCGTGCAGGTCGTCGCCGTCGTCCCAGATCACGACGAGCCCGAGGTCGCGCACGGGTGCGAACGCGGCGGCCCGGGTGCCGACGACGACCTGGCGAGCGCCGCGGCTGACCGAAAGGAAGTCGCGGTAGCGCTGGGCCGGGCCCGACTCGGCCGTGAGCGTCACGTGGTGGCCCTCCCCCAGCACGCTCGTCAGCGCACGGTCGACGCGGGCGACGTCCTTGCCGTCGGGGACGCAGATCACGACGCCGCGGTCGGAGGCGCGCGCCGCGGCAGCGGCGTGCGCGACCAGCAGCGGCCAGTCGGTGGCGGGCGCCGCCGCCCACACCGCCCGGGGGCTGCCGCCGCCAGCGAGGTGGCGCAGGAAGGCCGGTCCCGGCTCGTGTCCCGCCCACGCCACCTCTCCGCCGTCGGGATCGTGCCGCCACGGGCCGGCCGGGGCGGACGGCTCCTTCTCGGTCGTCGCGTGCCGGTTGGGGATCGCGAGGCGGAGCACGTCGGAGCGGGTGCCGGCGTACCTCTCCGCGAGCTCGCCGGCGAGTGCCGCGATGTGCGGGTGCAGCACGGGTTCGGCGCTGACCACGCGACGCAACGGGGAGAGGCGGCCGGTGTGGTCGCTCTCGCTGCCGCGGGCGATCACGAAGCCGTCGACGTCCTGCCCGGCGAAGCGCACCTTCACCCGCGCGCCGGGCACGGCGGCGTCGGCCATCGCCGCGGGGACGGCGTAGTCGAACGGTCGGTCCAGGTGGGCCAGCGGCACGTCGACGAGGACGCGGGCGACCGGGTCGACCGCCGCCGGCTCCGCCTCCGCGGTCTTGCGCGCCCGGGTGGCCCGGGCCTTCGCCTGCGACGCCTTGACCTCCGCGCGCGCCAGCCCGGGCAACAGCTCGGGGTGGTCGTCGTCGGCCATGGGCGAAGTTCTACCAGCGGCCGGCGACGGCCACGCGGTCAGCGCCTGGGCTTGACCTTGGCGGTGGCCTTCGACGTGGCCGATGCCGTGACGTATCCAGCCTTCCGGCCCGTCACCCGCACCGAGATCCGCTTGCCCCGGTCCTTGGCGACCAGCACGTACCGCGACTTCTTCGCCTTCGTGATCGCCTTGCCGTTGCGCAGCCACTGGTACCCGAGCGTGACCCCGGCCGGCTGCCACGCGCCCGGCCGGGCCGTGAGCCGCTTGCCCACCCGGGCGGTGCCCTTGATCACGGGCTTCGCGGCGGTGATCGCGCTCGGCTGCGGCGCCGGAGGCGGCGGCAGCGGGGCGGGTGCCGGTGGCGGCGCCGTGCCGCCCGGCAGAGCGGGGGCCGGGTCGCAGGTGTAGATGACGATGTCGTCGAGGAACCAGCCGACGCCGGCCACCCCGTTGTCGGCAGCCAGCCGGAAGCTCGGGGTGACGGTCGTCCCGGCGAAGGCGCTCAGGTCCAGCCGGCTGGCGATCACGGATTGTGTGTGCCCGGAGAAGGCGAGCTGGCCGCCCGCCGGATTCCCGAACCGATCGTCGAGCACGTCGGTCGGTCCGTTGACCCACGGCATCGACGCGGCGTTGGCTCCGTTGACGCGTACGGTGCCGCCGTCGTAGAAGGTGTAGTCGCCGTTGAACTCGGAGTCGAACAGCCGCCACTGGTAGAAGTGCAGGTAGCTCGCCTGGCCGGCGGGCAGGGCGACGCCCGTCCGGAGCGTGAGCCTGCTGTCCGTGATGTCGTCGGGGTCGGTGGAGTACCAAGTGCTGTCACCGGTGTGTGCCTTGCTCCCCCAGCCCGCGAGCTGGCCGTACGCCCAGGTCGGACCGGGCTGGAACAACGAGGAGGCGTCACCGCGCCCGTCGACGAGCACTCGCTGCGTCGTCCCGGCCGGGCAGGTGGCGGGAGCGTCGACCGGCGTCCCGAAGGGAGCCGACCTCATCTCGGTGGCCGCGACGCCGGCCGCAACACTTGCGCAGTCGCTGGCGACGAACTCACCCGCGGCGACCAGGTCGGCGCAGGACTGCTCGAGGACGTCGGCCAGGTCGGCGTAGTCCGCGCCGGTGCTCAGGGAGACGAGCACGTCGAAGTACAGGGCGGCCGACTTGGCCAGGGTCGGGTCCGCGCCGTCGATGCCGTCGACCGTGACGCCGTTGAAGGTGCCGCCCTGCGAGATCAGGTACGCCGTGTGGTTGCCGACGCCGCTGTTGATGTGGACGCCGCCGTTGTCGAGGACGCCGTCGACGCTGTACAGCTCGCTGGTCATCCGGTCGGGCTGGTCGAAGTCCGGCGGGTCGGCGAGGTTGCGGATGGCCCCGCCCGGGATCTCCTCGCCCAGGTCCCAGACGTCGGGGGGCTCGCCGGGGGTGTCGCTCCGCTGGTCCACGATCTCGCCCATGATGTCGGCGATCGACTCGTTGATGGCGCCGGACTGGCCCCAGTAGAAGAGCTCGGAGAACTGGTCGATGACGCCGTGGGTCATCTCGTGGCCGACCACGTCGTCCGCGCCCGCGTAGCCGGCCCCGTAGTACATCTGGCTGCCGTTCCAGAACGCGTTCGGGTAGGGGCACGGGTTGGCCGTGCCGGTGTAGCACCAGCGCACCGTCGACGCGAGCCGCGGGATGCCGCCGACATCGATCCCGAGCAGGTCGGTCATGTCGATGCCACCGACCTGGCTGTAGAAGCCCGAGACGATCCCACTCAGGTCGAAGGCCGAGTTGACGTCCGCCACCGCGCTCGTCCCGCTGGTCTCCGTGCGGGCGAATCCCGAGGTGCACGCGACGTCGGTGGAGCGCCGGACGTTGTTGTTGTTGCACACCACGCGATCGATCTGCTGGTTCTCGTCGATGTCGAGGGCGATCGTGCCGTCCTGGTCGTCGACGAGGACGAGGTGCCGCACGGCGCCGCGGTCGGACACCTCGATGCGCCACACGCCGCCCGCGGGGCGGTAGTCCGGCTGGCCGAGCGCAGCGGGATCGAACAGCCAGCGACCCCGGCTCGTCGCCCGGAGGCCGGTCGCCCCGGTGTCACGCCGCACGACCTGGACGGCGGCGTCGACCGCAGCCTGCTCGGTCACCTCCGCGTCGTCGACCTCCGTCTGGGTGGTCGTCGTCGACTGCAGCGACGACAGGCTGTTGTCGGTGCGCAGCCCGACGACGACCTGGCCGCCGATGACCGGCACGCCGTCGACCTGCTGCTGGTACCGGGCGACCTCGCCCGCCAGGGTCGACTGCACCGAGGTGCGCTCGACCGTGGTGCCCGGTTGCGCCGTGCCGACGGCCGCGCCGTACCGCCTCACGGCGGCGTCGGCCGCCGCACCGGCGCCCATCGACGGGTCGACGCCCGGGTGGTCGACCTCGCCGCGTGCGGGCACGCCGACGAACTCCGCCGTGCCGTCCGGTGCCTCACGGACCGTGAGCGGCCGGTCGGCGTCCTGGTCGAGCCGCGCGAGCGCCTGGCTCTCGGGATCGGGCGCAGCGTTCGCAGGGCCGCCGACGGCGACCAGGGATCCGATGGCGAGGACCAGCGCGACCAGCCACGCGGGTCCGGCCTTCGCAGGCACCAGGACACTCCCGAGAGTGGACGGTTGGACCCCTCGACTGTACGTGGTCGAAATGAGGCTGACCCGCCAGGAGGTTCCTGACGGGTCAGCGCGGAGCTCGTGACGACGCGGCTCAGAGGCCGACGGCTCGCTTCAGCGCCTCGGCGCGGTCGGTCTTCTCCCAGGTGAACTCGGGGAGCTCGCGGCCGAAGTGGCCGTACGCCGCGGTCTTGGCGTAGATCGGGCGGAGCAGGTCGAGGTCGCGGATGATCGCGGCGGGGCGGAGATCGAACACCTCGAGGACCGCCTGCTGGATCTTCTCGTCGGCCACGGTGCCGGTGCCGAAGGTCTCCACGAAGACGCCGACGGGCTGCGCCTTGCCGATGGCGTACGCGACCTGGACCTCGCAGCGCTTCGCGAGGCCGGCGGCGACGACGTTCTTGGCGACCCAGCGCATGGCGTACGCCGCGGAGCGGTCGACCTTCGACGGGTCCTTGCCCGAGAAGGCGCCGCCACCGTGACGGGCCATGCCGCCGTAGGTGTCGACGATGATCTTGCGGCCGGTCAGGCCGGCGTCGCCCATCGGGCCGCCGACGACGAAGCGACCGGTCGGGTTGACCAGCAGGCGGTAGCCCTCGGAGGGGAGGTCGAAGCCGGCGAGCACGGGGTCGATGACGTGCTTCTTGACGTCGGCCTCGAGCGTGTCGAGCTGGGTGTCGTCGTCGTGCTGCGAGGACAGCACGACGGTGTCGACGCGCAGCGGCCGGTTGTCCTCGTCGTACTCGATGGTGACCTGGGTCTTCCCGTCGGGACGGAGGTAGGGCAGCGTGCCGTCCTTGCGGACGAACGTGAGGCGCTCCGCGAGGCGCTGCGCCATCACGATCGGCAGCGGCATGAGCACGTCGGTGTCGTCGCAGGCGTAGCCGAACATCAGGCCCTGGTCGCCCGCGCCCTGCTTGTCCATGGCATCGGTCGAGCCGGTGCGGCTCTCGTGGCCGGTGTCGACGCCCTGGGCGATGTCGCCGGACTGGCCGCCGATCGCGACCATGACGCCGCAGGAGGCGCCGTCGAAGCCCTTGAGCGAGGAGTCGTAGCCGATCTCGAGGATCCGGTCCCGGACCTTCTGCTTGATGTCGACGTAGCCGGTCGTCGTGACCTCGCCGGCGACGACGACCAGGCCGGTCGTCAGCAGCGTCTCGACGGCCACCCGGCTGTGCGGGTCCTGCTCGAGCATCGCGTCGAGGACCGAGTCGCTGATCTGGTCGGCGATCTTGTCCGGGTGCCCCTCGGTCACCGACTCTGACGTGAAGAGACGTCCGGTCACTGTTGCTCCTTGCTTCGGGTTTTGTCGGGGCACACCATATCCGGCGTCCCGCATGTCGGGATGAGGGTCTCGCGGTTCTTCATCGGAGCCGGGAGACGACCTGGTCCCAGATGACGTGCGCGAGCGCCGCCTTGGGGCCATGGGGTACGTCGACGACGCCGTCGGCAGCGAGGATCATCGCCTCGTTGTGGGGGCTGCCGAAGACGGCTCCCCCGCTGACGTCGTTGACGACGAGCAGGTCGCAGCCCTTGCGGGCCAGCTTCGCGCGGGCGAGCTCGAGGACCGAACCGGTGTCGTCGCCGGTCTCGGCGGCGAATCCGACGATCACCTGGCCCGCGCGCGCCCGCTCGGTGCTGATCTCGAGGAGGATGTCGGGGTTCTGGGTCAGCTCGATCGGCGGCGCCGAGCCGTCGGCGGCCTTCTTGATCTTGGCGTCGCTGACGGCGGTCGGCCGGAAGTCGGCCGGCGCGGCGGCCATGACGACCGCGTCGGCGGACGCGGTGGCGGCGACGACCTCCTGGCGCAGCTGCTCGGTGGTCTCCACGCGCACCACCTTGACGCCCGCCGGGTCGGGCAGGGTCACGTTGGCGGCGACGAGCGTGACCTCGGCGCCACGGGCCGCGGCAGCGCGCGCGAGCGCGTAGCCCTGGAGCCCCGAGGAGCGGTTGCCGAGGAAGCGGACCGGGTCGAGGTACTCCCGCGTGCCGCCCGCGGAGACGACCACGTGGCGGCCGGCCAGGTCGAGGCTCGACGTGCCCCGATCGAGGAGGTCGCGGCAGACGTCGAAGATCTCCTCGGGGTCGGGCAGCCGGCCCTTGCCGGTGTCCTTGCCGGTGAGCCGGCCCTCCGCGGGCTCGATGACGAGGGCGCCGCGGTCACGCAGGGTGGCGACGTTGGCGCCGGTGGCGGGGTGCTCCCACATCTCGGTGTGCATCGCCGGTGCGAACACCACGGGGCAGCGGGCCGTCAGCAGGGTGCTCGTGAGCAGGTCGTCGGCCTGGCCGTGCGCCGCCTTGGCGAGCAGGTCGGCCGTTGCCGGGGCCACGACGACGAGGTCGGCCTCCTGGCCGATCCGGACGTGCGGCACCTCGTGCACCCCGGTCCACACGTCGGTGGCGACCGGCTTGCCCGAGAGCGCGGCCCAGGTCGGGGCGCCGACGAACTCGAGGGCCGCCGCGGTCGGGACGACCGTCACGTCGTGCCCGGACTCCGTGAACAGCCGGAGCAGCTCGCAGGCCTTGTACGCCGCGATGCCGCCCGAGACCCCGAGGACGACCCTGGTCAGGGAAGTGCCCCCGACGCTCAGGCGTCGCCGGCGTCGGCGGCGGCAGCCTGCGCGGCGGCCTCCTCGGCGGCGAGCTCGGCGGGGTCGATGTCCTCGCAGACCAGCAGGTCGTCGTTGATCTCGCGGAGCGCGATCGAGAGCGGCTTCTCCTGGACGTGCGTGTCGACGAGCGGGCCGACGTACTCCAGCAGGCCCTCACCGAGCTGCGAGTAGTAGGCGTTGATCTGCCGGGCGCGCTTGGCGCTGAACAGGACCAGCTTGTACTTGCTGTCGGTCTTGGTGAGCAGGTCGTCGATCGAGGGGTTGGTGACGCCCTCGGCGGCGATGTTGGGGGCAGACACGCGTGAGCCTCACTGGTCGGTTGGGGTTTGCGTCATCAAGGCTACCAACTCCTCCGCGGCAGCGTGAACTTCGTGGTTGACGATGCTCACGTCGAACTCCGCCTCGGCGGCCAGCTCGTGACGCGCGGTCTCGAGCCGGCGCTCGCGCTCCTCCTCGGTCTCGGTGCCGCGGCCGACGAGCCGGCGCACGAGCTCCTCCCAGGAGGGCGGCTTGAGGAACACGAAGAGCGCCTCGGGCATCGAGTCGCGGACCTGGCGGGCTCCCTGGAGGTCGATCTCCAGCATGGCCGGCCGTCCGGCGGCGAGCGCCTCCTCGACCGGCTGGCGCGGGGTGCCGTAGCGGGCGGCCTTGTGGACCACCGCCCACTCGAGGAGCTCGCCGCGCTCGACCATCTCGTCGAAGCGGGCGTCGTCGACGAACCAGTAGTGGACGCCGTCCTGCTCCCCCGGCCGCGGCGCGCGCGTCGTCGCCGAGACGGACAGCCAGACCTCGGGGTGCCGCCGGCGCACGTCGGCCGCCACGGTGCCCTTGCCCACGGCCGTGGGGCCGGCGAGGACCACCAGGCGCGAGCGTCGCGCGTCAGTCACGCGCGGCGAACTCCTTCTCGAGCGCCGCGACCTGCTTGGTGCCCAGGCCGCGGACCCGGCGGCTCTCGGCGATCCCGAGCTTCTCCATCAGCTGGCGGGCGCGGACCTTGCCGAGGCCCGGCATGGACTGCAGCAGGTCGATGACCTTCATCTTGCCGATGACCTCGTTGCGCTGGCCCTCCTCGATCACCTCGGAGATCGAGGCGCCCGAGTTCTTCAGACGGTTCTTGACCTCGGCACGCTCCCTCCGGGAGGCGGCGGCCTTGTCGAGAGCCGCCTGGCGTTGTTCGGGAGTGAGCGGAGGCAGAGCCACGAGTGTGGGTCCTTCTGGTCGAGATCGATGGAGGGCCGAGAGCAGCAATCTAGTCAGAACCGTCTCGGACCAGCAATCTGGGTCAGAGCGTCAGCGGCGTCTTGCAGACGTCTCGCGCCTGCTGGTCGAGAGCCTGCAGCGCCTGCGCCGTCTCGGCGCTCCCGAGCCGCGAGGCGGCCGCCGCGATCTCCTGCTGCTCGGCCTCGCCGAGCCCGGCGGGCGGCGATTCGGGGTCGTACGTCGCGGGGTCGACGCCCGCGTCGTCGAGCGCCTGCTCGAGCCCCTCGACGCTGCTGACGACCTGCTGCCACTCGTCGGAGATGTCCGACGGCGCCTCGTCCTGGAGCTCACGGAAGATGTCGAGCGCCTGGATCAGCGCATCCGGGCTGCCCCCGCCGACGATCTCGCTGAGCTCCTCCTGCCGCTCGGCGACCGCGTCGCAGTAGGCGTCGCCGTCGTCACCACAGCCGCCCAGCAGCACCACGGCCAGGAGCAGGACGAGGAGTCGCCTCACGAACGCAGCTCGTCGTTGGTGCGTCGTACGGCGTCGCGCATCGCGGCGACGTCGGGACCGACCGCCAGGACCTCGCGCGAGGAGCTCGGCAGGACGGCCGGATCGGCGCCGAAGATCCGGCGCAGGTCGGCGGTGGTGCCGCCCTGCGCGCCGTACCCGGGCGCGAGGATCGGCCCGTTGAACGCGAAGTCCTCCTCGACGTCGCCGATGGTCGCGCCGATGACCGCACCGAACGACCCGAGCGGCGTAGCGTCGGCGTTCAGCCGGCGCAGGTGGGCGAGCACGCCCCCGGCGACCGTGCCGCCGTCGTCGGCGCGGGCGTGCTGGACCTCGGGCCCCTCCTTGTTGGAGGTCAGCGCGAGCACGAACACACCCGCGTCGTGCTTGCGGGCGGTGTCGATCATCGGGTCGAGGGAGCCGAACCCGAGGTACGGGCTGGCCGTGATCGCGTCGGAGGCGAGCGGCGAGGTCGGGTCGAGGTAGGCGTCGGCGTACGCCTGGCTGGTCGAGCCGATGTCGCCGCGCTTCACGTCGAGCAGCACCAGCGCGCCGGCGGACCGCGACTCGGCGATCACCCGCTCCAGGACGGCGACGCCGCGGCTGCCGAAGCGCTCGTAGAACGCCGACTGCGGCTTCACGACCGAGACGTGCGGCGCGACCGCCTCGACGACCGTCAGCGCGAACCGCTCCAGGCCGGCCACGTCGTCGTCGAGACCCCAGCCGTGCAGCAGCGCGGCGTGCGGGTCGATGCCGACGCAGAACGGGCCGCGGGCCTCGATCGCCGCGTGCAGGCGGGCTCCGAACGTCATCAGTTCTCCTCGCTGGTCCGTGCGGCGGTGGGAGATCCACCGAACTCCGAGCGCAGGAGGTGGAGCAGCCACCGCCTGCCCGGGTCGGCGCCCGGGGGCGGTGGGAGATCCACCGTCCGCGGCCTCGGGAAGGTGGAGGAGCCACCGCCGCCCGGCGTCACCCGGCGACTCCCCTGATGATCCGGCGGGGCCACAGCGGCCCCTCGTAGATGAATGCGGTGTAACCCTGGAGCAGGGTCGCGCCGGCGTCGAGGCGGGCGCGGGCGTCGTCGACGGTGGTGATGCCGCCGACGCCGATCAGCGTGAGGTCCGGGCCGACCCGGCCGCGCAGCAGGCGCAGCACCTCGAGGGAGCGCTCGGTGAGCGGGCGGCCGGAGAGGCCGCCGGCGCCGATCTCCTCGACGCGCGCGGCCGGCGTGCTCAGGCCGGCGCGCGAGATCGTGGTGTTGGTGGCGATGATGCCGTCGAGCCCGATCGCGAGCGCGAGGTCGGCGACGCCGAGCACGTCGTCGTCGGCCAGGTCGGGCGCGATCTTCACCAGCAGCGGGACGCCGTGCGCGACGTGCTGGACCGCCGTCAGGATCGGCTCGAGCTTCTCGACGGCCTGGAGGTTGCGCAGGCCGGGGGTGTTCGGCGAGCTGACGTTGACGACCAGGTAGTCCGCGAACGGCGCGAGCAGCCGGGCCGACTTCACGTAGTCGCGCACGGCCTCGTCCTCGGGGACGACCTTGCTCTTGCCGATGTTGATCCCGAGGACCGGCCCGCTGTGGTCGATCTCGCTACGGCCGCGGTCGCGCATGGCCAGCCGGACCGCCACGGCCTCGGCGCCGTCGTTGTTGAACCCCATCCGGTTCACGACCGCGCGGTCGTCGGGGAGCCGGAAGAGCCGGGGCGTCGGGTTGCCGGGCTGCGCCTCGCCGGTGACCGTGCCGACCTCGACGTGACCGAACCCGAGGGCACCGAGCGCGTCGATGCCGACCGCGTTCTTGTCGAAGCCGGCGGCCAGGCCGAGCACGTTGGGGAAGGTCAGCCCCATCGCGCGCACCGGCGTCCCCGGCGTACGCCTCAGGCCGGCAGCGGGCCGCGCTGCCCGGATCGCCCGGAACGCCGTGTGGTGCGCCCGCTCCGGATCGGTCCGGCTCAGGACGCGGTCGAAGAGGGCGCGGTAGACCTCAACCACCGTGGGCTGCCCAGTCCTGCAGCGACATGACGCCGATGTCGCCACGCTCGAGCGCCTCGATGCCCTGCACGGCCGCGCCGAGGCCCTGCACCGTGGTGATGCACGGGATGTTGGCCATCACCGCGGCGGTGCGGATCTCGTAGCCGTCGAGGCGGGCGGACCCACCGGAGCCGGAGCCGTGCGGGGTGTTGATCACCAGGTCGATCTCGCCGTCGAGGATCAGCTGCACGGTGGTCTTCTCGCCGTTCGGACCCTCGCCCTCCCAGTGCTTGCGCACGATGTCGGCCTGCACGCCGTTGCGGCGCAGCACCTCGGCGGTGCCCTGCGTGGCGAGGATCTGGAACCCGTGGTCGGCGAGGACCTTGATCGGGAAGATCATCGTGCGCTTGTCGCGGTTGGCCATCGAGACGAAGACCCGGCCGCCGGTCGGCAGTGGGCCGAACGCGCCGGCCTGCGCCTTCGCGAACGCGCTGCCGAAGTCGGCGTCGAGGCCCATCACCTCGCCGGTCGACTTCATCTCCGGCCCGAGCACCGTGTCGACCTGGCGCCCGTCGGGGGTGCGGAACCGGTTGAACGGCATCACGGCCTCCTTGACCGCGATCGGCTGGTCGGGCGGCAGCGTGCCGCCGTCGCCCGACGCCGGCAGGATGCCGGCGGTGCGCAGCGAGGCGATCGACTCCCCCATCATCACCCGGGCCGCCGCCTTCGCAAGGGGTGTCGCGGTCGCCTTGGAGACGAACGGGACGGTCCGGCTGGCGCGCGGGTTGGCCTCGAGCACGTAGAGGACGTCGGAGCCGAGCGCGTACTGGATGTTGAGCAGCCCGCGCACACCGACGCCACGGGCGATCGCCTCGGTGGCCTCGCGGATCCGGCCGATCTCGCTGTCCCCCAGCGTGATCGGCGGCAGCGCGCACGACGAGTCGCCGGAGTGGATGCCGGCCTCCTCGATGTGCTCCATGACGCCGCCGAGGAAGAGCTCCTCGCCGTCGTAGAGCGCGTCGACGTCGATCTCGACGGCGTCGTCGATGAACCGGTCGACCAGCACTGGATGCTCCGGGCTGATCTCGGTCGCCCGCTCGATGTAGCCCTCCAGCGCTGCGTCGTCGTACACGATCTCCATGCCGCGGCCGCCGAGCACGTACGACGGGCGCACCAGCACCGGGTAGCCGATCTCGGCCGCGACCCCCTGGGCCTCGCGGAAGCTCGTCGCGAGCCCGTGCTTGGGCGCCGGCAGCCCGGCCTGGGCGAGCACGTGCCCGAACGCGCCCCGCTCCTCGGCGAGGTGGATCGCCTCGGGCGAGGTGCCGACGATCGTGACGCCGTTGTCCTTGAGCGCCTGCGCGAGCCCCAGCGGCGTCTGGCCGCCGAGCTGGCAGATCACGCCCGCGACCGGGCCGGCCTGCTCCTCGGCGTGCACGACCTCGAGCACGTCCTCCAGCGTCAGCGGCTCGAAGTAGAGGCGGTCGGAGGTGTCGTAGTCGGTCGAGACGGTCTCGGGGTTGCAGTTGACCATCACCGTGTCGTAGCCCGCCTCGGAGAGCGCGAGCGAGGCGTGGACGCAGGAGTAGTCGAACTCGATGCCCTGCCCGATCCGATTGGGCCCGGAGCCCAGGATGATCACGGCTGGCCGCTCGCGCGGGGCGACCTCGGTCTCCTCGTCGTACGACGAGTAGTGGTACGGCGTGGCCGCGGCGAACTCGGCCGCACAGGTGTCGACCGTCTTGTAGACCGGGCGGATGCCGAGCGCGTGGCGCACGCCGCGGACGACGTCGGCGCTCATGCCGCGGATCTTGCCGATCTGCACGTCGGAGAAGCCGTGCCGCTTGGCCTTGCGCAGCAGCCCGGGCGTCAGCTCGGGTGCGGCGGTGACCTCGGCGGCCACCTCGTTGATCAGCACCAGCTGGTCGACGAACCACGGGTCGATGCCGGTGGCCGCGAAGATCTCCTCCGGCGTCGCGCCCGCCCGGATCGCGTCCATGACCTTCTTCAGCCGGCCGTCGTGCGGCGTGCGGATCGCGTCGAGCAGGGCGGGCTTGTCGAGCTCCACCCACTCCTGGTGCCAGTCGAAGAGCGCGTCCTTGCTCTCCAACGACCGCAGCGCCTTCTGGAGCGCCTCGGTGAAGTTGCGGCCGATCGCCATCGCCTCGCCCACCGACTTCATGTGCGTCGTCAGCGCCGGGTCGGCGCCCGGGAACTTCTCGAACGCGAACCGCGGCACCTTGACCACGACGTAGTCGAGCGTCGGCTCGAAGGCCGCCGGGGTGCTCTGGCCATCCTCTCGGGTGGTGATGTCGTTGGGGATCTCGTCGAGGGTGTAGCCGATCGCGACCTTCGCCGCGATCTTCGCGATCGGGAACCCGGTCGCCTTGGACGCCAGCGCGCTCGACCGGGAGACGCGGGGGTTCATCTCGATGACGATCACCCGGCCGTCGGCCGGGTTGACGGCGTACTGGATGTTGCAGCCGCCGGTGTCGACGCCGACCTCGCGGATGATGCCGATCGCCAGGTCGCGCAGGTGCTGGTACTCGCGGTCGGTGAGCGTCATCGCGGGCGCGACCGTGATCGAGTCGCCGGTGTGCACGCCCATCGGGTCGAGGTTCTCGATCGAGCAGACGATGACGACGTTGTCGGCCTTGTCGCGCATCACCTCCAGCTCGTACTCCTTCCACCCGATGATCGACTCCTCGATCAGCACCTCGGTGGTCGGGCTGGCGGCCAGGCCGGCTCCGGCGATCCGGGCGAGGTCGCCCTCGTCGAACGCGATGCCCGATCCGGTGCCGCCCATGGTGAACGACGGGCGCACCACGACCGGGTAGCCGAGCTCGGCGACGGCCTTCTCGCAGTCCTCGAGCGAGTGGCAGACGAAGCTGCGCGCGACCTCGCCGCCGACCTTCTCCACGATCCCGTTGAACAGCTCGCGGTTCTCGCCGCGGTGGATCGCCTCGAAGCTCGCGCCGATCATCTCGACGCCGTACTTCTCCAGCACGCCGCGCTCGTGCAGCGCGATGGCCGCGTTGAGCGCCGTCTGGCCGCCCAGCGTCGGCAGCAGCGCGTCGGGGCGCTCCTTGGCGATGACCTTCTCGACGAACTCCGGCGTGATCGGCTCGACGTACGTCGCGTCGGCGAACTCGGGGTCGGTCATGATCGTCGCGGGGTTGGAGTTCACGAGGACCACCCGCAGGCCCTCGGCCTTCAGCACCCGGCAGGCCTGGGTGCCCGAGTAGTCGAACTCGCAGGCCTGGCCGATGATGATCGGACCGGAGCCGATCACCATCACGCTCTTGATGTCCTCGCGGCGGGGCATCAGGCGTCCTCTCCATTGTCGTGGTGGTTTCGAGACGGTTGCTGCGCAACCTCCTCAACCACCGTGTCGGTGGTTGAGGAAGGCGCGCTGGCGCCTGTCTCGAAACCACCCATGAGGCTCACGAACCGGTCGAAGAGGTACGCCGCGTCGTGCGGGCCGGCGGCTGCCTCGGGGTGGTACTGGACGGAGAAGCCCTTCAGCCTCCCGCCGGCGTCGCGGAGCTCGAGGCCCTCGACCACGTCGTCGTTGAGGCAGACGTGGCTGACGCTCGCCTCGCCGTACGGCGTGCTCGTGCTGCCGTCGAGCGGGGCGTCGACCGCGAATCCATGGTTGTGGGCGGTCACCTCGACCTTGCCGGTGGTGCGGTCCATCACGGGCTGGTTGATGCCGCGGTGGCCGTACTTGAGCTTGTAGGTGCCGAAGCCGAGCGCCCGGCCGAAGAGCTGGTTGCCGAAGCAGATGCCGAAGTACGGGATCCCCGCGGCGAGCGCGCCCTGGAGCACCTCGATCTGGTGGGTCGTCGCGGCCGGGTCGCCGGGGCCGTTGGAGTAGAACAGCCCGTCCGGTGCGACCGCCTTGATCTCGTCGAGCGTCGCGGTCGCCGGCAGCACGTGCACCTCGATGCCGCGCTCGGCCATCCGGTGCGGCGTCATGGTCTTGATGCCGAGGTCGAGAGCCGCGACGGTGAACCTCTTCTCACCCATGGCAGGCACGACGTAGGTCTCCTGTGTGGAGACCTCCGAGGCGAGCTCGGCGCCGGCCATCTCCCCCGCGGCACGCACCCGCTCGAGCAGCGCTGCCGGGTCGCTCTCGGTCGAGGAGATGCCGACCCGCATCGCGCCGCGCTCGCGGAGATGGCGGGTCAGGGCGCGGGTGTCGATGCCGGAGATGCCGACGACGCCCTGCTCGCGCAGCTCGTCGTCGAGCGTGCGGCGTGCCCGCCAGCTCGAGGAGCGGCGAGCGGGGTCGCGCACGACGTACCCGGCCACCCAGATCTTCCTACTCTCCGGGTCCTCGTCGTTGACGCCGGTGTTGCCGATGTGGGGAGCGGTCATCACGACGACCTGGCGGTGGTACGACGGGTCGGTGAGCGTCTCCTGGTAGCCGGTCATGCCGGTGTTGAAGACCGCCTCGCCGAACGTCTCGCCCTCGGCGCCGAAGGGCTCGCCGTGGAAGGTCCGGCCGTCCTCCAGGACCAGGATGGCGGCGCCCATCAGGCCAGCTTCCCGTCGAGCACGGTGGCCTTGCCCCGCAGGAACGTGGCGACCACCCGGCCGGGCAGCTCCATGCCCCGGTAGGGCGTGTTGCGGCTCAGGCTGGCCGACTCGCTCGGGTCGATCGTGCGGGTGGCGGCCGGGTCGTAGAGCACGACGTTGGCGGGCTCACCGATCGCTACCGGACGGCCGTGCTGGTCGGAGACCCGGCCGATGCGAGCCGGGGCGTGGGACATCCGCTCGGCGACGCCGGCCCAGTCGAGCAGTCCGGGGTCGACCATGGTCTGCTGCACGATCGACAGCGCCGTCTCGAGGCCGAGCATGCCGAACGCCGCGGCCGCCCACTCGCAGTCCTTGTCCTCGTGGGGATGCGGCGCGTGATCGGTGGCGACGATGTCGATGGTGCCGTCGGCGAGGCCGGCGCGGAGCGCCTCCGCGTCGGCGGCCGTGCGCAGCGGCGGGTTGACCTTGTAGATCGGGTCGTACGTCGCGGCCAGGTCGTCGGTGAGCAGCAGGTGGTGCGGGCACGCCTCGGCGGTGACCTGGACGCCCTTGGCCTTCGCCCAGCGGATCAGCTCGACCGACCCGGCGGTGGAGACGTGGCAGACGTGCAGGCGCGACCCGACGTGCTCGGCGAGCAGGACATCGCGGGCGATGATCGCCTCCTCGGCGACCGCGGGCCAGCCGGCCAGCCCGAGGCGGCCGGAGAGCTCGCCCTCGTTCATCTGGGCGCCCTCGGTCAGCCGCGGCTCCTGGGCGTGCTGGGCGACGACGCCGTCGAACGCCTTGACGTACTCCAGCGCCCGGCGCATCAGCACCGCGTCGCTCACGCACTTGCCGTCGTCGGAGAAGACCCGGACCCGCGCGGCGGAGTCGGCCATCGCGCCCAGCTCGGCGAGCTGCTCGCCGCGCAGGCCGACGGTGACGGCTCCGACCGGGAAGACGTCGCAGTAGCCCGCCTCGCGGCCGAGCCGCCAGACCTGCTCGACGACGCCGGCGGTGTCGGCGACCGGCTCGGTGTTGGCCATCGCGTGCACCGCGGTGAAGCCGCCCAGGGCGGCAGCCCGGGTGCCGGACTCGACGGTCTCGGCGTCCTCGCGGCCCGGCTCGCGCAGGTGCGTGTGCAGGTCGACGAGGCCGGGCAGCGCGACGAGGCCGGTCGCGTCGATGACCTCGGCTCCCTCGGGGGAGTCGGCAGCGTCGCCGATCACACCGTCGTGGAGCAGCAGGTCGGTCGGTGCACCGCCGAGGACCGAGACGTTCTTGATCAGGTAGGTGGTGCTCACTCTTCTCCTCCGACGGCGGGCGCGCTTCCGCCCAGCAGCAGGTACAGGACGGCCATCCGCACGGCGACGCCGTTGGTGACCTGCTCGACGATGACGGACCGGTCGCTGTCGGCGACGTCCGCGGTGATCTCCATCCCTCGGACCATCGGGCCGGGGTGCATGACGATCGTGTGGTCCTGGAGGGTCGCCATCCGGCGGCCGTCGAGGCCGTAGCGGCGGGAGTACTCGCGGGCGGTCGGGAAGAACCCGCCGCTCATCCGCTCGCGCTGGACCCGCAGCATCATCACGGCGTCGGCCTTCGGGATCACCGCGTCGAGGTCGTAGGAGACCTCGACCGGCCACGTCTCGACGCCGACCGGCAGCAGCGTCGGCGGCGCGACGAGGGTGACCTCGGCCCCGAGCGTGTGCAGCAGCAGCGCGTTGGAGCGGGCGACCCGGCTGTGCAGCACGTCGCCGACCACGGCGACCCGTCGCCCGTCGAGGCTCTTCGTCTTCCCTTGGCCGAGGTGCCGGGTCATCGTGAACGCGTCGAGCAGCGCCTGCGTGGGGTGCTCGTGGGTGCCGTCGCCGGCGTTGACCACGCTGGACCGGACCCACCCGGAGTGGGCGAGGCGGTGCGGGGCGCCGCTGGCGCCGTGGCGTACGACGACCGCGTCGGCGCCCATCGCCTCGAGCGTCAGCGCGGTGTCCTTGAGGCTCTCGCCCTTCGACAGGCTCGAGCCCTTCGCGGCGAAGTTGATGACGTCGGCCGAGAGCCGCTTGGCGGCCGCCTCGAAGGAGATGCGGGTGCGGGTGGAGTCCTCGAAGAAGAGGTTGACCACGGTGCGGCCGCGCAGTGCGGGCAGCTTCTTGATCGGCCGGTCGGCGAGCTCGCGGAGCTCGGCGGCGGTGCTGAGGATCAGCTCGGCGTCGTCGCGGCTCAGGTCGCCCGCGCTCAGCAGGTGGCGCTTCACTCGACGACCTCCCCCGGGATGCCCTGGATCGTGACCGCGTCGACGTCGTCGACACCCTCCAGCGTGACCTTCACCCGCTCGACCAGGGACGTCGGGAGGTTCTTGCCGACGAAGTCGGCCCGGATCGGCAGCTCCCGGTGGCCGCGGTCGACCAGCACCGCGAGGCGCACCGCCTTGGGGCGGCCGATGTCGTTGAGCGCGTCGAGCGCGGACCGGATCGTGCGGCCGGAGAACAGCACGTCGTCGACCAGCACGACCGTGCGGCCGTCGACGCCGCCGGGCGGGATCTCGGTCGGCAGCAGCGCCCGCGCCGGCTTGAGGCGCAGGTCGTCGCGGTACATCGTCACGTCGAGCGACCCGACCGGCACGGCGTACCCCTCGACGGAGGCGATCCGCTCGGCGATCCGCCGGGCGAGCGGCACGCCGCGGCTGGGGATGCCGAGCAGGACGAGGTCGTCGGCGCCCTTGTTGCGCTCGAGGATCTCGTGGGAGATGCGGGTCAGCGCCCGCTGGATGTCACCGGCGTCGAGGACGACGCGGGCTCCGTCGGACGACGCCGACGGGCTGGGTTGAGGGTGCGCAGGCAACGGCCCCGGACCTCCTTCTCCGCCTCACGGGACGGCTCGTTAAAGGATGTCGATCGGGAGTCACCCTACCCCGCGCTCGGCGCGCGGCCGAACCGGACCGGCCGGCTTCTCACGCGTCGGACACGTCGACCAGGACCTGCCGACCGCGCCGCCCTCGACGGTGCTATTCGCGTCCGCCCATCAGCCGGTCGGTCAGGGCCTGCACGTCGCGGTCGATGTGATCGATCTTCACGATGATGGTGCCGAACTCAGCTCGCAGGACGCCGATCTCGGCGCGCACTGTGCGCAGCGTGAGCGCGATCATCGCCACCACCAGGGCGACGAACCCTCCGATGAGGGTCCAGGTCTGCGCGTCGTCCACCGTGCCAGTCTCCCCCGTGCGGTCGAGTCAGCGCCACCCGCCCGCGGTCCCCTGTGGACGAACTACCCCTCTCAGGGGGCGTCAGTGACGTCGACCAGGACCTTGCCGACCGCGCCGGCCTCGACGGCGTCGTGGGCGGCGGCCGTCTGCTCCAGCGGGTAATGGTGCAGCGGGAGCCCGGCGTCGTCGCCGACCCGCAGGGCCCCGTCGGCGAGCGCGGCGCAGACGTCGTCGACCGCGGCCCGCAGCAGGCCGGCGTCGAGGGTGTAGAGGATCAGGAACTGGAAGCGCAGGTTCTTCCCGAACGCCACCCGCAGCGGCATCGTCATCTCGTCGCCGCCGTTGTTGGCGTAGATCGAGACCAGGCCGTGCACCTTGACGACGTCGAGGTCGAGGCCGACGTTCTGGGCCGGAGCGACCTCGACGGCGATGTCGACGCCGTCGGGCGCGAACGACCGGATGGCGTCGGCCGGGTCGCCGGCCGTGTAGTCCACCGTGTGGTGGGCGCCCGCCGCGACGGCCAGCGCGGCCTTCTCCTCGCTGCTGACGGTCGTGACCACGGTCGCCCCGGCCCAGCGCGCCAACTGGATCGCGGCGTTGCCGACCGCACCCGCGCCGCCGGCGACCAGCACCACGCGCCCCGCCAGTGCACCCGGCCCGAGGCGCGCGGGGCCGAACTCCGACGCGGTCAGCGCGCGGTGCGCCGTCACCGCCGGGACGCCGATGCTGGCGCCGAGGTCGAAGTCGGCGTTGTCGGGCAGCCGTACGACGTTGGCCACCGGCTGCACCGTGTGCTCCGCCGCCGTGCCGTGGGCCCGGCCGTGCTGGGCGAGCACCACCCACACGCGGTCGCCGACCGAGAACCCGGTCACCCCGTCGCCGACCGCGTCGACGACGCCCGCGCCGTCCTGGCCGGGCGTGACCTCGGCGTACCCGCTCATCATGCCGGCGCGGAACTTCCAGTCGGTCGGGTTGACCCCGGCGCGGACGACCCGCACCCGCACCTCCCCCGGCCCGGGCTCGGGCAGGTCACGCTCGACCAGCTGGAGGACGGACGACGGGCCGGTCTCGCGGTAGACGACTGCGCGCATGGCTTCCTCTCGCGGGGGTGGGTACACCACCACTACCAGAGGTAACCCGACCCAGGAGGTTCATCCATGCCCGAGCTCCCCTTCCCCGAGGACGTCCGCGCGCTCCTCGAGAAGCCGAACCCGGCCGTGGTGGCGACGCTGCGCTCCGACGGCGCTCCGGTGACGGTGGCGACCTGGTACGTGCTCGAGGGCGACCGGGTGCTGCTCAACATGGACCACACCCGGGTGCGGCTCGGACATCTCCGGCGCGACCCCCGGCTGAGCCTGACCGTGCTCGACGAGGGCAACTGGTACACCCACGTCTCGCTCGTCGGTCGCGTCGTCGAGACGTACGACGACGAGGACTTCACCGACATCGACCGGCTCAGCCGGCACTACGGCGGGAAGCCGTACCCCAACCACGAGAGCCAGCGCATCAGCGCCTGGATGGAGATCGACCGCTGGCACGGCTGGGGCGCCGCGAAGCACTGACGTCCGTCGGCCCCGGACCCGTCAGCCGCGCGCTGCCCGGTGCGCCCAGACGTGCCCCCACTCGTCGATCTGGATCTGCAGCCGGTCCTGGCCCCGGTCCAGCACGCTGAGAAGCCAGAAGAACGCCCAGATCCCCATCGTGACGACGGTCAGCAGGGCGTGCAGGAAGTGGTTGACACGCGACCGGTACCCCAGCACCGGGCCGTGCGGCCCCTCGAGCACCACGGTGCCACCCTGGTCGACGACCTGTCGCTCGACGGCCAGGGCGAGGCCGCGCTCGAGCCTCTCCGCCGGCAGCGTCGGCCACGTGCTCGGCTGGGCGGCGCCGTGGAGGAGCGCCGGCTGGAGCGAGTACGTCGCGGCGATCCACCGCTTGCCGTCCCAGCGCCGCCACCGCTCGCCGTTCCAGCCGAGGTCGCCGACCGCTCGGTCGGCCGCCTTGCCGCGGCCGGACGGGCGGGCCTGGAGGATGGTCATGGCCTGATGGTAGGCCGTCCCGACGGTGTGGATCGTGGTTTCGAGGCCGCGCGGCTACAGGGCGGCAGCCATCCCTGCGCACGCCTTCAGCCACTGCATCCGGGTGTGCTGCGACAGCTGCGAGTAGGGCACCACCGAGCCGGCCACGAGGGCCGGGTCGTACGGCACGCGGTACACGCCGCGAGTGCGCTGCTGGTAGACGTCGACGAGGTCGGCGGCGAGCTTGCT
Organism: Nocardioides sp. GCM10030259; assembly: GCF_042666375.1. Lineage (NCBI taxonomy): Bacteria > Bacillati > Actinomycetota > Actinomycetes > Propionibacteriales > Nocardioidaceae > Nocardioides > Nocardioides sp. GCM10030259. Next base: position 64,257 of record NZ_JBHTDF010000026.1, read on the forward strand.
GTCGACGGTCGCGGACGGGTCGGACAGCACGGTGACGGTCTTGTGCTTGAGGTTCTGGTAGCCGGCGTCCTGGAGGGCGTCGAGCATCCAGAGGCCGCTGTAGCCGGTGTCCTCGCGGACCGTCGACGTGACGACGAGCAGGTCGGCCGCGCCGGCGGCGGCGAGCCAGTTCTCGGCACGCATGTTGTTGCCCGTGTCGATCAGGATGACCCGGTAGAAGCGCTCGAGCAGCTTGTGGATCGCGTCGAAGTCCTGCGCCCGGATCGTGCCGGTCACGTCGGGCCGCTCGTCGGAGGCGAGCACGTCGAAGTGGGCATCGCCCTGGGAGCGCACGAAGGCACCCAGGTCGCCGATGCGCGACTGGTAGACGTCGGTGAACCGCTCGAGGTCCTCCAGCAGCTCCCGCGTGGTGTTGCGGTGGGCGCTGCGAGTGCCGCGGATGCCGAGCGTGCCGCGGGTCTCGTTGTTGTCCCACGCGACGACGCCGCCGCCGCGGACGGTGCCGAACGTGTAGCCGGCCGCGAGCACGCCGGTCGTCTTGGCCGCGCCGCCCTTGGGGTTGATGAAGGCGATCGTGCGCGGGCCGTCGAAGTCGCGCTGGATCAGCCGGCGGTCCTCGACGTACGAGCGCTCCTCGGCGCCCATCTTCGGGTTGACCAGCCCGCCGGTCCAGCGCCGCATCTTGCCGCGCCAACCCCAGTTCGCCGGGCCGAGGTCCTGGTCGGCGTCGCGGCGGTCGAGGAAGTCGGTCGCCGACATGAAGCGCCGCATCTCCGGCTCATCGTCCGTCGGCTCCGGCGGCGCCGCGTGGGCGGCCGGAGCCTCGACCGGCTGCCGCTGCGCCGGCGGCGGGCCGGCGGGCGGCGGGGTCGCGGGCCGGTACGACGGCGGCGGCGCGGTCGGCCGCGAGACGATCTCGGCGCCGGACGCGTCCGGCGTGGGGTCGGTGAGCGGGTCGTCGAGCCCGTCGGTGAGCGGGTCGCCGTACGTCAACGGCTCGCGGCCCCCGGCGCCGCCCTCCCGGGCGTCGCGTCGCGCGGCGTACGCCGCGAAGTCGTCCGGCGTGTACAGCCGGTCACTGGTGTCGTCGGCATCGTGTCGCGAGCCCCCGTGCCATGCTTCCTGCGACATCGTTCCTCCCTCGTCGGCAGGTCGGTCCTGCCCAGCCATCGTCCTTCCCCCAAAACAGATGAGTCACACGCGCGCGAGCGGTTCAGTCACAGGTCGTCGAGCGCCCTGGCGATCGCGCGGTGGAAGGTCGGGTACGCGTACTGCATCTCGCGGAGCGTGGCCACCGGGATCGCCGCGTGGACGGCCGCGGTGAGCAGCCCGATCACCTCCCCACCGTACGGCGCGGCCACGGTCGCGCCGACCAGCACCCCGCGGTCGGCGTCGGCGACCACCTTGACCACGCCCTCGGCCTCGGCGATCCAGCCACGGCTCGACGCGGCGACGTCGGCGTGGCCCACCGCCACCCGGAGCCCGGCGTCCCTGGCCTGCTCCTCGGTCAGCCCGACCGCGCCCACCTCGGGGTCGGTGAACGTCACCCGGCTGATCGCGTGGTGGTCGGCCCACGGCCCGTCCTCGCCGAGCAGGTCCCGCACCGCGATGCGGGCCTGGTAGAGCGAAAGGTGCGTGTAGGCGCCACGACCGGTGACGTCGCCGACCGCCCACAGCCGCTCGGCCGCCCGCATCCGCTCGTCGGTCTCGATGCTGTCGGCCTCGGGGTCGAGGCCGACGGTCTCCAGCCCGAGGTCGGGGAGGCCCATGTCGCGCCCGACGGCGACCAGCAGCCGGGCGGCGGTGAGGGTGTCGTCGTCGACGGTGAGCGTGAACGCGCCGTCGTACCTGACCGCGGTGACCTCCACCCCCGTCCGCACCTCCACCCCGTCGCGGCGCATCGCCGCGCTGACGACCTCGCAGGCCTCGGGCTCCTCGGGGCAGAGCACCCGGTCGCGCATCTCCAGCATCGTCACCCGTGTGCCGAACTTCGCGAACGCCTGCGCCAGCTCGCACCCGATCGGTCCGCCCCCGAGCACCGCCAGCGACGCCGGCGCCTCGGTCTGCCGCATGACGTCGCGGTTGGTCCAGTACGGCGTGCCGTCGAGCCCGTCCAGGTCCGGCACCGCCGGCCGCGTGCCCGTGTTGAGCAGCACCCCCAGGCGGGCGTCGTACGTCGTGCCGTCGATCTGGACCCGGCCCGGGCCCGCCAGTCGACCCTCACCGCGCACGATCCGCACGCCGGCCTCCGCCAGCGGCTCCGCGTGGGAATGGTCGCTCCAGTCGTGGTTGGCCTCGCGGATCCGCCCGGCTGCGCGCGACCACGGGTCGCCGCGCTGGGCGGAGTGGATCAGCAGCTTCGACGGCGTGCAGCCCCAGAACGGGCACTCGCCGCCGACGAGATCGCGCTCGACGCCCACGACCGAGAGGCCGGCCTCGGCGAGCTTGCGGGCGGCGTACTCACCGCCCGAGCCGAGCCCGAGGACGACCACGTCAACGCTCTCGCGAGCCTCCTCCGTCATGCCGCCACCCTGCCATCATGGGTCATGCCGCTCTCGACACGACGAGCCCTCATCGGCGCCGGCCTGGCCGGCGGAGCCGTCCTCGTGGCGGGCTGTGACGCGGAGCCGGAGGCCGATGCCCCGCCCGCGACCGCCACCCCGCCCGCCGAGCTGGCCGTCCCGGTGTTCGACCCCGGCGACTGGGACTCGGTCCGCGCCCAGTTCCCGCTCGACCCCGACGTCGCCCAGTTCGCGGCGTTCGTGTTGTCGCCGCACACCGCCCAGGTGGACGCGGCGATCGACTTCCACCGGGCGCGGCTCGGGTTCGACACCGAGGCGACCCTCCTCGACGGCCCCCGGCTGGACGACGAGGTCCGCGCCGCTGCCGCCGGGTTCGCGGGCGGCGCCCCCGCGCAGTACGCGCTGACCGACAGCACCACGATGGGGCTCGGCATCGTGTACGGCGGGCTGCCGCTCACCGGCCGCGACGAGGTGCTCTCGACCACCCACGACTTCTTCGCGACCGAGGACTCCCTGCGGCTGCTCGGCCTCCGCACCGGGGCGCGGGTCGTGCGGGTGTCGCTGTACGACGACCCGGCCGCGGCCACCGTGGACGAGATGGTGGACCGGCTGCTGGCCGGGGTCACACCCCGTACCCGCGCCGTCGCGATCACCTGGGTGCACTCGAGCACCGGTGTCCGCACACCCGTCCGCGAGATCGCCGATGCGCTGCCCGACGACGTGCTGCTGTGCGTGGACGGCGTCCACGGCTTCGCCGCCGTCGACATGGACATCCCCGACCTCGGCTGCGACTTCCTGGCCACCGGCACGCACAAGTGGCTCTTCGGACCGCGCGGCACCGGACTGGTCTGGGGCCGCGACTGGGCCCCGATGACGGAGCTGATCCCGACGTTCACGCCCACCAGCCCGGGCGGCCGGATGTCGCCGGGCGGGTACCACGACTTCGAGCACCGGTGGGCGCTCAGCGAGGCGTTCGCGTTCCACGAGCAGATCGGGCGCACGGCGGTCGTCGACCGCACGGTCGAGCAGGCGACCCGGCTCAAGGAGGGCCTGGCCGGAGGCCCGGTCACCCTCGTCACGCCGCTCGACCCCGAGGTGTCCGCCGGCATCGTCTGCCTCGACGTGCCCGGCCTGGCGCCGCCCGACGCGATGCAGCGGCTCCGCGAACAGGGCATTGCGGCCAGCGTGACGCCGTACGCCACGTCGTACCTGCGCCTCGGGCCGAGCATCGTCACCGACGCCGACGAGGTCGACGCCGCGGTCGAGGCGGTCGCGGCACTAGCGTGAGAGGTGCCGGGCCTGCGCCAGCGTGAAGAGCCCGAAGCAGGCGAGCCCGACGCCGATCGCGCAGAGCAGGGCGGGGCCGAACGGCTTGTCGAGCAGCTCGAACAGCGCCTGGTCGAGCCCCCCGGACTTCTCGGCGTCGTGGGTGACCGCGGCGTACCCGAACAGGATGCCGACGATGACGAAGGCGACCCCGCGCGCGGTGTAGCCGATCTTGCCGAAGACGAGGTACGCCGTGCCGGTCTTGCCGCTGCGCCCCTCGGCGTCGAGCTCCTCGGCGAACTTCTCGGTCCAGGCGCGGTAGATCCCGTACAGCCCGAAGCCGATGATCGCCACCGCGACCAGGCCGACGAGGAGCTGGCCCGCGGGGGCGCTCATCAGCCGGGCGGTCCACGTCTCCTCGCTCTGGCCGGACGAGCCGGAGCCGAGCGCGACCTTCAGCCCGCTGGCGCCGATCACGGCGTAGATCGCGGCCTTGCCGAGCGACACCACGCGCTTGCCGACCCGCTTCGCGCCGTCCTCGTCGCGGTGGCCGACCGCGGCTTCGAACAGCTGCCACGCCGCCAGTAGGAACATGCCCAGCGCGACGACCCAGATCAGCACCCCGCCGAGCGGCTGCTGCGCCAGCTCCCGGAACGCGCCCGTGCTCGACGGGTTGCCCGAGCGGTCGCCGAACGCGAGCTGCACCGCGAGCCAGCCGATCAGCAGGTAGACGATCGCATACGCGACCAGCCCGGCGCGGGCGACGTGCTCGATCCAGTCGCTGTCAGGAGAGATCGGCGAGCGCTGACTCGATCGCGCGGTGGAAGGTGGGGTAGGCATAGATCATCGTCCTGAGCGTCTCGACCGGGACCTCCGCGTGCACCGCGACGGCCAGGAAGCCGAGGATCTCGCCGCCCGCGGGGCCCATGGCGGTCGCACCCACCAGCACACCCCGGTCGGCGTCCTCGACGACCTTGATCAGGCCGTGCCCACCCGGGCCGTGGGTGAAACCGCGCGACGACTGCTCCAGCCGGGTCGCGCCGGTGCGCACCGACAGGCCGGCGTCCTGCGCCTGCTGCTCGGTCATCCCGACGCCGCCGACCTCGGGGTCCGTGAACGTCGTGTGCGGCACGGCGTGGTAGCGCGCGGGCGCGCCGGACTCCCCCAGCACGTCGCGCAGCGCGACGGCGGACTGGTACATCGAGACGTGCGTGAACCCGCCCTTCCCCGTCACGTCGCCGATCGCCCAGAGCCCGTCCTGCACCCGCAGCCGCTCGTCGGTGTCGAGCGCGCGCGCCGCCGGGTCGAGGCCGACGGTGTCGAGGCCGAGGTCGTCGAGGTTCGGGTGCCGTCCCGCGGCGACCAGCACCTTGTCGGCGACCAGCTCCTCGCCGGTGTCGAGGGCGAGCGTGAACGCGCCGTCGGCGTACGCCGCCCGCTGGACCTCGACGCCGGTCAGCACCCGGATGCCCTCGTCGGCGAAGACGTCCGCGAGGAGCTCGCTTGCCTCCGGCTCGTCGGCCGCGAGCAGCCGTGGGCCGTGCTGGACCACGGTGACGCGCACGCCGAAGCGCGCGAACACCTGCGCCAGCTCGCAGCCGATCGGGCCGCCACCGACGACGACCAGCGACCCCGGCAGCTCGGCGACGCGCACGGCGTCGCGGTTGGTCCAGTACGGCGTGTCCGCCAGCCCCTCGACCGGCGGGATGGCCGGACGCGTGCCGGTGTTGAGGACGACGCCCCGGCGCACGGCGTACGAGATCGTCTCGCCGCCGGTCTCGACGCTGACGCTGCCCGGGCCGGCCAGGCGGGCGACGCCGTGGTGCACGGTCGCGCCCGCGTCGCGCAGCCGGTCGACGGCGATGGTGTCGTCCCAGTGGGTGGTGGCGTCCTCGTCGATGCGTCGGTGCACGACCGACCACGCGGGGGTCGCCGTGGCCTCGCCGGCGACCTGGGGTGCCCGGCGGGCCTCGGCGACGGCGTCGCTGCCCCGCACCATCATCTTGGTCGGGATGCAGCCGTAGTAGGGGCACTCGCCGCCCACCAGGTGCTTGTCGACGGCCACCACCTCGAGCCCGGCCTTCGCGGCGCCGGTCGCGAGGGCCTCGCCCCCGGGACCGGTGCCGATGACGACCAGGTCGACCTCGCGCTGAGTCATGGGCTCAGCGTAGGGGTCAGACCAGGGTCGCCTTGTTGCGCAGCACCGACCCGAGGATGCCGTTGACGAACTGCGGGGACTCGTCGGTCGACAGCTCGGTGACCAGCGTCATCGCCTCGCTGATGGCGACGGCGTCGGGGACGTCGTCGGCGTACAGGAGCTCCCAGACGCCGAGCCGCAGCACGTTGCGGTCGACGGCGGGCATCCGGGTCAGCGACCAGCCCTCGGAGTACGACGCGAGCACCTCGTCGATGCGCGCCCGGTGGCCCTCGACGCCGCGCACGAGCACCGCGGTGTAGTCGTTGGTCGGGCCCTCGCCCTCGGCGATGGCGCGCTCCAGCGCGTCGGTCGCCGACTCACCGCGCACGTCGGCGGCGAAGAGGACGTCGAGCGCGCGCTTGCGCGCCTTGGTGCGAGCAGACATCAGGCCTTCACACGACCGAGGTAGGACGAGTCGCGGGTGTCGACCTTGACCTTCTCGCCCTGGTTGATGAAGAGCGGCACCTGGATCTCGTGGCCGGTCTCGAGGGTGGCCGGCTTGGTGCGGCCGGTGGCGGAGTCGCCGGCGAGGCCGGGCTCGGTGAAGGTGATCACGAGCTCGACCGACGCGGGGAGCTCGATGAAGAGCACGCGGCCCTCGTTGGTGGCGACGATCGCCTCCTGGTTCTCCAGGAGGAAGTTCTGCGCGTTGCCGACGAGCTCCGGCGCGATCTCGATCTGGTCGTAGGACTGGACGTCCATGAAGACGTACGACGAGCCGTCGTTGTAGAGGTACTGCATCGTGCGGCGGTCGACGGTCGCGGTCTCGACCTTGGTGCCGGCGTTGAAGGTCTTGTCGACGGTCTTGTTGGACTCGACGTTCTTCAGCTTGGTGCGCACGAAGGCGGGGCCCTTGCCCGGCTTCACGTGCTGGAACTCCACGACCGACCAGAGCTGGCCGTCGATGTTGAGAACCATGCCGTTCTTGAGGTCGTTCGTCGATGCCATGCGCGCGTGTCAGCCTTCGTACGTCGGTGGGTTCGGGAGGCGCGGGCCCCGCGGGCGCGCCAGCGCACGAGTCTATCGGCTGGCGCGGCGCCGGGAGTAATCCGCTACGAGAGCTGCCACACGATCCGGACGGTCACCGACGCCTCGTCGCGGCCCGCGCGGATCGGCACCTTGCGGAGCATCTGGTCGTACGCCGCGGCACGGGCCGAGGTCTCCACGACCGGGGTCGGCAGCGGGCGCGCCGACACCTCCCGGATCGTCATCACGTCGCCGAGCGACTGACCCGAGGCCGCGGCGTACTGCTCCGCCTTGGCGCGCGCCTCCTCCACCGCGGCCTCCCGCGCGTCGGCCATGACCTCGTCGGTTTCGCCGACCAGCAGCCGCAGGTCGGACACGCGGACGTCGTTGCCGCCGGCGGCGACGGCCGCACTCACCGCGGCTCCTCCGCGGGACAGGTCGTCGACGAGCACCGACGCGCGCTGGGAGACGCGGTAGCCGACCACGGTCGGCGGGTCGTAGTCGTCGTAGTCGTAGACCGGGTCCATCGACAGCCCGGTCGTCTGTACGTCGCCCTTGGCCACGCCCTCGTCGGCCAGCGCCGACAGCACGCGGGACATCGACGCGCTGGCGGCGTCGAGCGCGTCGCCGAGGTCGGCCCGCTGGAGGCTGACGGCGAGCGCGAACGAGAGCTGGTCCGGCACGGCGCTCGCCTCGCCGCGCCCGGTCATCGTGAGCTCGCGGGGCCGGTCGGCGTCGGCGCCGCCCTCCGACGACGCCGCCGCTGGACTACCGCCGCCGGAGCTGCCGAGCAGGTACGCCGCGACCAGGCCGACGGCCACGACCAGGGCGATGAGGAGGGTGCGCGTGCTGACGGTGATCGAGCGGTCCATGCCCGGTCCGACGCGCTCGCCGTACCCCCGGTTCCCGACTCAACGTCGGGCGACGACCTCGAGGGCCATCCGGTAGCCGTCGATGCCGTGGCCGGCGACGACCTCGGTGGCGTACGGCGTGACGAGGGAGGTGTGCCGGAACTCCTCCGGGCGCTGGTGCGGGTCGGAGATGTGCACCTCGACGAGGGGGGCGACCAGCTGCGCGCAGGCGTCGAAGATCGCGTACGAGTAGTGCGTCCACGCCGCCGCGTTGAGCACGACCGGGGTGGCGTCGTCGGCGGCGGCGTTGAGCCAGTCGAGCATCTCGCCCTCGTGGTTGGTCTGCCGCACCTCGACCTGAAGCCCGAGCTCGCGGCCCCAGCCGACGCACAGGTCGGCGAGCTCGGCGTGGGTCGTGCTGCCGTAGATCTCCGGCTGGCGGCGGCCGAGACGGCCGAGGTTCGGGCCGTTGAGCACCAGGACCTTCACGAGGGGCCTCCGATCGCGGCGTAGGCGGCGCGCAGCAGGTCCTCGTCCGGGCCCGCGAGCACCGCCGGGCTGGCGAGGTCGTGCAGCACCACGAGGCGCAGCAGGTTGCCGCGCGACTTCTTGTCGACCTTCATGGCGGCGAGCAGCGTCTCGAACGGCGCGCCGGCGTACGTCGTGGGCAGGCCGACCCGCCCGAACGCCGCGTGGTGCCGGGCCACCACGTCGGGAGCGAGCAGCCCGGCGCGTCCGGCGACCTCCGCGACGTAGACGCAGCCGATCGCGACGGCCTCGCCGTGCCGGATCCGGTAGTCCTCGGTGCGCTCGATGGCGTGGGCGAGCGTGTGGCCGTAGTTGAGGACCTCGCGGCCCGGGTGTCCCTCGGCGCCGCCGGTCTCCTTGAGGTCGCCGGCGACGACCTCGGCCTTGACGCGGATCGCGCGCTCGACGAGCTCGCGCACCTCCGCCGACTCCGCGGTCAGCGCGGCGGGGTCGGTCGCCTCGACCAGGTCGAGGATCGCCGGGTCGGCGATGAAGCCGCACTTCACGACCTCGCCCAGCCCCGCGACCAGCTCGTCGCGCGGCAGCGTCGCCAGCGTGGCGAGGTCGCAGAGCACGCCGGCCGGCTCGTGGAAGGCGCCGACGAGGTTCTTGCCGGCGCCGGTGTTGATGCCGGTCTTGCCGCCGACGGCCGCGTCGACCATGCCCAGCAGCGAGGTCGGCACGTGCACGACCCGCACCCCCCGCAGCCAGGTCGCCGCGACGAAGCCGCCCAGATCGGTGGTCGCTCCCCCGCCGTACGTCACCACGGCGTCGGAGCGGGTGAAGCCGGCGGCGCCGAGCGCCTCCCAGCAGGCCGCAGCGGTCGCGGCGGTCTTCGCGGACTCGCCGTCGGGCACCGGCAGGTCGAGCACGTCGTACGCCGAGCCGAGCGCGTCGACCACGGGCGCCGCGGTGAGCCCCTCGGAGTGGACGACGGCCACCCGGGTGGCGCCCGTGCCGAGCAGCCCCGGCAGCTGGTCGAGGATGCCGTGGCCCACGACGACGTCGTACGGCGCCGGGCCGGCGACCGGGATGACCGTGCTCATGCGGCGATCCCCAGGGCCTCGACGATCTCGTCGGCGATCTCCTCGGGCGACCGGCCGTCGGTGTCGACGACCAGCGTGGCGACCGACTCGTAGACGGGCGTCCGCTCGTCGAGGAGGGTCTTGATGCGGCCGCGGACGTTGCCGAGCAGCAGCGGCCGGGACGAGCCGAGCCCGACGCGCTTCACTGCGTCGGAGAGCCCGACGCGGAGGAAGACGACGTCGTGGCCGGCGAGCAGGTCGCGGGTGCCCGGGTCGAGCACGGCTCCCCCGCCAAGCGCGAGCACGCCCTCGTGCGCAGCGATCGCCTCGGCGACGGCCGCCCGCTCGAGGTCGCGGAACGCCGCCTCGCCGTCGTCCACGAAGATCTCGGAGATCGTGCGCCCGACGGTCGCCTCGACGTCGTGGTCGGTGTCGCGCACGGACAGGCCGAGGCGCGCCGCCACCAGCCCGGCGACGGTCGTCTTGCCCGCCCCCATCGGGCCGACCATCACGATCATCGGTAGCGCAGCGTGTCGAGGTAGGACTCGGCGTTGCGCCGGGTCTCCTGCACGGAGTCGCCGCCGAACTTCTCCAGCACGGCCTCGGCCAGCACCAGCGCGACCATCGCCTCGGCGACGATGCCCGCCGCAGGCACGGCGCAGACGTCGGAGCGCTGGTGGTGGGCGACGGTCTCCTCGCCGGTGGCGACGTCGACGGTGCGCAGGGCGCGGGGCACGGTCGCGATCGGCTTCATCGCCGCGCGGACGCGGAGGACCTCGCCGGTCGTCATGCCGCCCTCGGTGCCACCGGAGCGGCCGCTGACCCGGCGGATGCCCTCCGGGGTCGGCACGATCTCGTCGTGCGCGAGCGACCCCGGGGTCGCAGCGAGCTCGAAGCCGTCGCCGACCTCGACGCCCTTGATCGCCTGGATGCCCATCAGCGCTCCCGCGAGACGCGCGTCGAGGCGCCGGTCCCAGTGCACGTGGGACCCGAGGCCGGGCGGCAGCCCGTGCACGACGACCTCGACGACGCCGCCGAGCGTGTCGCCGTCCTTGTGGGCCTGGTCGATGCGCTCGACCATCTGCTTGCTGGTGTCGGCGTCGAGGCAGCGCACCGGGTCGTCGTCGAGCCGCGCGACGTCGCCGGGCTCGGGCCAGCTGCCCGCGGGGGCGCGCACACCACCGAGCTCGATGACGTGGGAGACGACGCGCGCGCCGACCGCCTGCTCGAGGAAGTTGCTGGCGACGCGGCCGAGCGCGACCCGCGCGGCGGTCTCGCGGGCGGAGGCGCGCTCGAGGATCGGGCGGGCATCGTCGAAGGCGTACTTCTGCATGCCGACGAGGTCGGCGTGCCCCGGCCGTGGGCGGGTCAGCGGGGCGTTGCGGGCCAGCGCCTCGAGCTCGACCGGGTCGACCGGGTCGGCCGACATCACCTTCTCCCACTTCGGCCACTCGGTGTTGCCGACCTGGATGGCGACCGGGCCGCCCTGGGTCTTGCCGTGGCGGACGCCGCCGACCAGCGTGACCTCGTCCTGCTCGAACTTCATCCGCGCGCCGCGGCCGTAGCCCAGCCGCCGCCGCGCCAGGGCGTCGGCGATGTCGTCGGAGGTCACCCGGACATGGGCGGGCAGCCCCTCCAGGATCGCGACCAGGGAGGGGCCGTGGGACTCACCCGCGGTCAGCCAGCGCAGCATGGGTCCAGTCTTTCACGGTCGGTACGGCGGGCCGCGCGGGTCACCCGGACACGAGACTCGACCACAGCGGGCCGCCGAGCACCACGCCGACGAGCGCCCCGCCGAGGAGGTAGGGGCCGTACGGCGTCGGCTCGCGCAGCAGCCCGCGGTCGCGCTGCAGCACCGCCCGGCCGAGCGCGACGAGCGCGAACACCGCGAAGCCGGCGTACACCCCGACGACGAGCTCGCCCCAGCCGAGGAAGCCCAGGACGGTGCCGACGACCGCGGAGAGCCGGACGTCGCCGTACCCCATGCCCGCCGAGTGCAGCCACCACAGCGTGTGGAAGACCAGGAAGGTGGTGACGCCGCCGACCGCGGACCGCACGACGGCGGTGCCATCGCCGGCCACCCCGCCCACGAGCACGACGAGCCCCACGGCCAGGCCGAGCATCGGCCACACGACCCGGCTCGGGATCAGTTGGGTGTGGCGGTCGACGATCGCCAGCAGCACCGCCTGCGGGACGAGCGGGAGAACCACCCACAGCGCCGGCTCCAGCCCGATCGCCAGGCCGAGCACGGCGCCGACGACGGCACACACGACGGCCGACCTCAGCAGCATCCGGGGCCGCTCGGCCACCTCGGCGATCGGCGACGGCAGTCCGGCGATCACGACGGGGACGGCGAGGCCGGCGGGACCGCACAGCAGCACACCGAGCGCGGCTGCCGCAAGGTCCTCGGTCACCGCGCGTGTCGCGCGCGGAGCTCGGCCTCGCCGGCGGCGCGCATCGCGTCCAGCGGCGCCGGCACCCCGGTGAACATCTCGAACTGGAGGACCGCCTGGTGCACCAGCAGGTCGAGGCCGGAGACGAGCACCCGGCCCTGCGCAGTCGAGGCGAGGGCGGACGCGGCGAGCGGGGTCGGCCACGGGTCGTAGAGCACCTCGAAGACGACCGGCGCGTCGGCGGCCCGCGCGACCAGGTCGGCGTCCTGGGCCGAGGCCGGGATCGTCGAGACCAGGACCTCCCCGTCGACCACCCCGTCGGCCAGCGCGCCGACATCGACGGCCGGGGCCGCGGGGTGGGCGGCGATCGCGGCGGCCGTGGCCGCAGCGCGGTTGGCGCAGCGCGCGAGCAGTCGCACCCGGCGGGCGCCGAGGTCGCACATCGCGAGCCCGGTCGACGCGGCCGTCGCTCCCCCGCCGAGGACGGTGACCGCGGTGACCGCGCCGTCGTAGCGCTCCCGCACCGCGGAGGCCGCCCCGGGCAGGTCGGTGTTGTCGGCCAGCACCGGGGCGCCTTCCTCGAGCAGCAGCGTGTTGGCTCCGCCCGCGAGCCGGGCCCGCTCGGTCACCCGCGGAGCCAGGTCGAGGGCGACCCGCTTCAGCGGCATCGTGAGCGACAGCCCGCGCCAGTCGGCGTCGAGCCCGTCGACGTACGCCGCGAGCCCGGCCTCGTCGACGCGCACCGCGTCGTACGTGATGTCGGTCAGGCCCGCCGCGGCGTACCCCGCCCGGTGCAGGACCGGTGAGAGCGAGTGGGTGATCGGGTCACCCAGGACGGCGCAGCGCATGGTGCTCCCTCAGCAGCGGTCGGACTGCGTCTCGCAGTACTCGTCCAGCTCCTGCCGGAACCCGAGGAACTCGTCGTAGGAGTCGGTGAACTTCGTCTTCCCCGTCTTCAGGTTGACGGTCACGTAGAAGAGCCAGTCGCCGTCGGCGGGGTGCGCCGCCGCCTCGATGGCGTCGTCGCCGGCCGCCTCGATGGGCCCGGGCGGGAGGCCCGGCTGCGTGTAGGTGTTGTACGGCGAGTCCGCGACCGAGTCGATCTCGTCCTGCGTGAGCCGGGCGATCGTCGGCCGGTCGAGCGCGAAGTTGACCGCGGCGTCGATCTGGAGCAGGCCGTTGGTGATGCCGTTGTCGGGGTTCTCGACGCGGTTGTAGATCACCCGGGAGATCTTCGGCATGTCGTCGCCCCGACCCTCTGCCTGCACGAGGCTCGCGACCGTCATCAGCTCGTGCGGCGTGTAGCCGAGGTCCGCGGCCGCGGCCTCGAGGTCGGCGTCCTCGGCCGCCTGCTTCCAGCGGTCGACCATGTCGGTGAGCATCGACTCGGGCGTGGCGTCCGGGCCGAAGTCATAGGTGGCCGGGAAGAGGTAGCCCTCGGGGTTGCCCTCCGCGTAGTCGGGGAGGCCGAGCTGGTCGGGGTTGTCGAGCACCTTCTCGAAGTCCTTCTTCGAGTAGTCCGTCTGCTCGGCGAGGATCTTTACCATCTCCTCGACCCGCAGTCCCTCGGGGAGGGTGACCGTGTCCTTGACCATGTTCGACGGGTCCACGAGGACCTCGACGACGTCGGCGGCGGCCATCTCCTTCTTCAGCGGGAAGTAGCCGGCCTGGATGCTGTTGGACTCCGGGTTCGCGTTGGCGGCGTCGATGAAGGCCTCGACCGAGGCCACGACCCCGTCGGCCTTGAGGTTGCGGCCCATCACGGCGGCGGTGTCGCCGCTCTGCACCTGGAAGGTGACCTTGCCGTGGCCGGGACCCTCGTAGTCCTCCGCGGAGGAGAACTGGTCGCCGACCTTGTCGATGCCCCAGGTGACGACGTAGTAGAAGCCGCCGATCACGACGGCGAGCGCGACCAGCACGGCCAGGCAGCCCGGGACGCTGCGCCCCTTGCGCCGGCGACCGGGCTCGTACGTCGTACCGTCGCCCGACGGCTCGTCGTCGAGCGGAACCGGTTCGTGGTCCGCGTCGTGCTCGTACGTCATGAAGTCTCCTCGAGGATCTCCCCCGGCGCTTCCCCCGTCGCGCGCTCGGCGTCCAGTGCGTGCTGCAGGATGAGGACGGCGGCAGCCTGGTCGACGACGGCGCGCCGCTTGCCCCCCTTGCGGCCCTGGTCGCGCAGCATAGCCTCCGCGGAAAGCGTGGTCATGCGCTCGTCGACCAGGCGCACCGGCACGGGCGCCACGCGCCGGGCGAGCGTCGCCGCGAACTCGCGGACCTTCAGCGCGGCCGGACCCTCCCGCCCCGAGAGCGAACGGGGCAGGCCGACGACGACCTCCACGACCGTCGACTCCTCCTGCTCGGCGGCCAGGATCTTCGCGATCCGGGCCAGGTCGCCCTTGCCGCGGCGCACGGTCTCGACCGGGCTCGCGAGGAAGCCGGAGGGGTCGCTGCGCGCGACCCCGATCCGGGCGTCCCCGGGGTCGATGCCGAGACGTACGCCGTGGCGCATCGGTGCTCCGCCCGGCTCAGCCGGCCGCGACGCGCCCCACCTCGGCGGTGACGACGGCCAGCGCCTCGTCGATCCGCGAGGTGTCGGCGCCGCCGCCCTGGGCGACGTCGGCCTTGCCACCGCCCTTGCCGCCGACCAGCGGGCCGACCGCACGGACCAGGTCGTTGGCGCTCAGCCCGCGGGCCTGCGCCTCGTCGTTGAGCGCGGCCACGACGGAGACCTTGCCGTCGAGGGCACCGATCACGACCACGGCGCCGGGCTCGCCCTGCGGCAGCCGGCCCCGCACGTCGAGCGCGAGCGTGCGCACGTCGCCTCCCCCGGCGCCGTCGGCGCGGTGGGCGACCAGGTTGACCGGCCCGACCTTCGCGGCGCCGGCGGCGAGCTCGCCACCGGCGGCCAGGAGCTGGCCGACCCGGATCTTCTCGATCTCCTTCTCGGCCGCGCGGAGCTTCTCGACGATGTCGTTGACGCGCTCGGGGAGCTGCTCGGGGCGCACCTTGAGCACCTCGGAGAGCTGGTTGACCAGCACGTGCTCGCGGGCGAGGAAGCGGTAGGCGTCGCTGCCGACCAGCGCCTCGACCCGGCGTACGCCGGAGCCGATCGACGACTCGCCCAGCAGCTTGATGACGCCGAGCTTGCCGGAGCTGCCGGCGTGGGTGCCGCCGCAGAGCTCGCGCGCCCAGTCGCCGACGGAGACCACGCGCACGCGGTCGCCGTACTTCTCGCCGAAGAGCGCCATCGCGCCGGACCTGACCGCCTCGGCCTGGCTCATGACCTCGGCCTCGACCGCGAGGTCCTCGAGCACGACGTCGTTGACGCGCGCCTCGACGTCGGCCATCACCGACTCCGGGACGGCGCCGGTGGCGGAGAAGTCGAAGCGGAAGCGGCCGGGCGAGTTCTCCGAGCCCGCCTGGGTGGCGGTCTCGCCGAGCGCCTCGCGGAAGGCCTTGTGCACCATGTGGGTCGCGGTGTGCGAGCGCGAGATGGACCGGCGTCGCTCGAGGTCGACGACCGCGTGGGCGCCGAGCCCAGCGCTGACCTCGCCGTCGAGGACCTTCGCCTTGTGCACGATCAGGCCCGTCACGGGCGACTGGACGTCGTAGACCTCGATCCGGGCTCCGTTGGCGAGCTCGATGACGCCCTGGTCGGCGAGCTGGCCGCCGCCCTCGGCGTAGAACGGCGTGCGGTCGAGGACCAGCTCGATCTCCTCGCCGGGCCCCGCCGACGGGACCACGCCTCCCGCGGCGACGATGCCGCGCACGGTGCCCTCGTCGACCGTCAGGTCGTAGCCGGTGAACTCGACGGCGCGGCCCATCGAGTCGACGACCTCGCGGTACGCCGTGGCGTCGCGGTGCTGGCCCTTCTTCGACCGCGCGTCGTCCTTGGCGCGCTGCCGCTGCTCGTTCATGAGCCGGCGGAAGCCGTCCTCGTCGACCGAGAGCCCCTGCTCCGAGGCCATCTCGAGGGTCAGGTCGATCGGGAACCCGTAGGTGTCGTGCAGCGCGAACGCCCGGTCGCCCGAGAGCTGCGTGCCGCCGGACCGCTTCACCTCGGTGGTCGCCATGTCGAAGATCTGGGTGCCGGCGCGCAGGGTCTGGCGGAACGCGTGCTCCTCGGCGTACGCGACCGTGGAGATCCGCTCCCAGTCCTGGTGGAGCGACGTGTAGGTCTCCCCCATCTTGTCGCGGCTCACCGGGAACAGCTCCGGGAGCGCCGGGTCCTCGTAGCCGAGCAGCCGCATCGAGCGCACGACCCGGCGCAGCAGCCGGCGCAGGACGTAGCCGCGGCCCTCGTTGCCGGGCGTGACGCCGTCGGCGATGAGCATCATCGAGCTGCGCACGTGGTCGGTGACCACCCGGAACCGGACGTCGTCCTCGTGGCTGGTGCCGTAGCGGCGACCGCTCAGCTCCTCGGCCTTGGCGATCACCGGGTAGAGCACGTCGATCTCGTAGTTGTTCTCCTTGCCCTGCAGGAGGAACGCCACGCGCTCGAGGCCCATGCCGGTGTCGATGTTCTTCTTCGGCAGCGAGCCGGCGATGTCGAAGTCGGACTTCGAGCGGACCGCGGAGAGCTCGTCCTGCATGAAGACGAGGTTCCAGAACTCCAGCAGCCGGTCCTCGAGCTCGACGGGCATGTCGGGACCGAGCGCGGCGGGGTCGAAGTCCGGTCCGTACGCCGGGCCGCGGTCGATCAGGATCTCCGAGCACGGTCCGCCCGGGCCGGGCACGCCCATCGACCAGTAGTTCTCCTTCTTGCCCAGCCGCAGGATGCGCTCGTCGGGCAGGCCGGTGACCTGCTTCCAGAGCGCGATGGCCTCCGGGTCCTCGTCGTAGACGCTCGGGTAGAGCCGGCCCTCGGGCAGCCCGAAGCCACCGTCGGCGATCGGCTTGGTGACCAGCTCCCAGGCGAGCTCGATCGCGCCCTCCTTGAAGTAGTCGCCGAAGGAGAAGTTGCCGCACATCTCGAAGAAGGTGTTGTGGCGGGTGGTCTTGCCGACGTCCTCGATGTCCGCGGTGCGCACGCACTTCTGCACGCTGGTCGCGCGCGGGTACGGCGGCGTCTCCTGCCCGAGGAAGTAGGGCTTGAACGGCACCATGCCGGCGTTGACGAAGAGCAGGTTCGGGTCGTCGAGCAGCAGCGAGGCGGACGGCACCGGGGTGTGGCCATTGCGCTCGAAGTGAGCGACGAACCTCCGGCGAATCTCCGCGGTGTCCATCAGTCTGTGCTGCCTTCCTGCTTCTCGGTGGTGGGGATCGCCTTGTGGCGACCTCCGGTGAGCTCGGGAGTCCCATGAGGCACGAGGCCGAGCCGCTCGCGCAACTCGGATTCCTTGTCGGCCTTGCCCTGGGCGACCTCGTCGCGGAACATCCGGGCCCCGACCTCGAGGGCGCCGATGCGGTCCTTGAGGCCGTCGACCGTGAACGCCTCGGCCGCGCGCCGACCCCGGACCATCGCGTAGACGGCGGTGCCGGCTCCGGCCGCGAACCAGAGCCCGCGCCTCATGCCGCGCTGTCCTCGGCTCGCTGGCGGGCCGCCCACTCGCGACGCGCCTCGCGAGTGTCGACCTTGCGCTGCTTGCGCGCGCGGCGCACCTCGCGCTTCATCTCGAACCGGATCCGGTTGCGGGCCTCCGGGTCGAGCGCACGTCGTACGCCGTACGCGAAGCCGGCCGCCTTCACGACGGTCTCGCGGAGCACGAGGTCGGCGAACAGCGCCCCGCCGATCTGCGGCGCCGCCTCCGGCTCGGGCTCGCGCTCCCCCAGGTTCGTGATCACGAACTCGGTCTCGGGCGTCGCCCGCGGCTGGGGCCGCGCGATCCGGCGCTCGATCTCGTCGAGCTGGGCGCGCAGCGCGGCTGTCTCGGCCCGCGCCGTCGCGAGCTCCCGCTCGGTCGCGGACCGGGCGCGCACGAGCGCGACACCGAGCACCAGGGCGGCCAGCGCGAGGAGCCCCGCCGCCGTGGGCACGATCCAGTCCTGCATGGTCACCGACCCTATCGCGCGGCCCCGGAGGTCGAGCAGCGAGCGCCAGCGAGCGTCGTCGAGACCCCCGCACCCCACGACGGCGCGCACGCTGCAGGGGTCTCGACAAGCTCGACCACCGGAGACCACCGCACCCGACGACGGCGCGCACGCTGCGGGGGTCTCGACAAGCTCGACCACCGGAAACCACCGCACCCGACGACGGCGCGCACGCTGCGGGGGTCTCGACAAGCTCGACCACCGGAGACCACCGCTGGTCGAGCAGCGAGCGCCAGCGAGCGTCGTCCGGGTCAGTCCTTGCCCCGGATCAGTCGGCGTACTCGCTCCCAGCGCTCCCGGATCGCCGCTTCGGCGCCCAGGGACGTCGGCTGGTAGTACGCGCGGTCGAGGACCACGTCGGGGGCGTACTGCTGCTCGGCGATGCCGAACGGCTCGTCGTGGCTGTACTTGTACGTCGCGCCGTGGCCGATCTTCTTCGCCCCGGCGTAGTGGGCGTCGCGCAGGTGCGGCGGCACCTGGCCGATCTTGCCGGCCCTGACGTCGGCGAGGGCGGCGCCGATCGCGGTGGTCACGGCGTTCGACTTGGGGGCTACGGCGAGGGCG
Organism: Nocardioides sp. GCM10030259; assembly: GCF_042666375.1. NCBI lineage: Bacteria > Bacillati > Actinomycetota > Actinomycetes > Propionibacteriales > Nocardioidaceae > Nocardioides > Nocardioides sp. GCM10030259. The sequence continues at coordinate 82,599 of NZ_JBHTDF010000026.1, forward strand.
ATGGTGGCGTGCGCGAGCGTGAGCTGGGCCTCGGGCATCCCGATCAGCTGCACCGTCTGGGCGGCGGCGACCGCGGTCTGGAGCGCCGTGGGGTCGGCCAGGCCGACGTCCTCGGAGGCGAGGATCATCAGCCGGCGCGCGATGAAGCGGGGGTCCTCCCCCGCCTCGATCATCCGCGCGAGGTAGTGCAGCGCCGCGTCGGCGTCGGAGCCGCGGACGGACTTGATGAACGCGCTGACCACGTCGTAGTGCTGGTCGCCCTGGCGGTCGTAGCGCACCGCGGCCCGGTCGACCGCCGTCTCGGCGGTGGCGAGGTCGACCGTGTCGAGGCCCTGCGCGACCGCGGCGCCACCCGCGGCCTCCAGGTAGGTCAGCGAGCGGCGCGCGTCGCCGCCTGCGAGCCGGACGAGGTGGTCGAGCGCCTCGTCGTCGACCTTCACCGCACCGGCGAGGCCGCGCTCGTCGACGATCGCCTGCTCCAGCACGGCGCGTACGTCGTCGTCGGTGAGCGACTCGAGCCGCAGCAGCAGGCTGCGCGACAGCAGTGGCGAGATCACGCTGAAGAACGGGTTCTCCGTGGTGGCGGCGATCAGGGTCACCCAGCGGTTCTCGACGCCGGGCAGCAGTGCGTCCTGCTGCGCCTTGGAGAAGCGGTGCACCTCGTCGACGAAGAGCACGGTCTCGCGGCCCCCGGCGACCAGCTCGGCGCGGGCCGCGTCGATGGCGGCGCGGACCTCCTTGACGCCGGCCGAGACCGCCGAGACCTCGACGAACCGGCGGTCCGTCTGCTGGCTGACGATCGACGCGATCGTCGTCTTGCCGGTGCCCGGCGGACCCCAGAGCAGCAGCGACATCGACTGGTCGCCCTCGACGAGGCGACGCAGCGGCGACCCGGGAGCGCGCAGCTGCTCCTGGCCGACCAGCTCGTCTAGCGTGCGCGGGCGCATGCGTACGGCGAGCGGCGCCGACGCGTGCGTGTTCGCGTTCAGAGAGCCGCCGCCCCCGGGCCGGGTACCGGCACCGGGGGCGTCGAAGAGTCCCTCGTCCACGGACTCAGCCTACGAGTCGTGCGTACGGATCAGGCGCTCGCCATCGTCTTCCGCTCGAGGTCGTACCACGTGTCGGCGTAGCCCGGCTCGTTGGCGGCCAGCGGCGACGGGGTCGCGCCGGCGTCCGGAGCGCCGGTGTCGTCGACACCGAGAAGCGGCGCAGTGACCGGCTTGTCCGGGTGCTTGCCCAGCTCGCCGGCGAAGTGGCAGGCGACCTTGTGCCGCTTGCCGACCTGCAGCAGCGGGGGCTCGACCCGGGCGCAGATCTCCTGGGCGAGCGGGCAGCGGGTGCGGAACCGGCACCCCGACGGCGGGTTGATCGGGCTGGGCACGTCGCCCTCGAGCCGGATCCGCTCGCGCCGGCCACCGATGGCGGCCTGCTTGACGTCGGGCACGGCCGACAGAAGCGCCTGGGTGTAGGGGTGGTTCGGCCGGTTGTACAGCGTCTCCCGGTCGGCGATCTCGACGATCTTGCCGAGGTACATCACCGCGACCTCGGGGCAGAAGTGCCGGACCACGGCCAGGTCGTGGGCGACGAAGAGGAACGCGATGTCGAACTCACGCTGCACGTCCTGGAGCAGGTTGACCACCTGCGCCTGGATCGACACGTCGAGGGCGGACACCGGCTCGTCGGCCACGAGGACCTTCGGCTGGAGCGTCAGCGCGCGGGCGATGCCGATGCGCTGCCGCTGACCGCCCGAGAACTCGTGCGGGTAGCGGTTGTAGTGCTCCGGGTTGAGGCCGACGACCTCCAGCAGCTCCTGCACGCGCGGCAGGATCTTGTCCTTGGGCACGATCTTGTGGATGCGCAGCGGCGCCCCGATGATCGAGCCGACCGTGTGCCGCGGGTTCAGGGACGTGTAGGGGTCCTGGAAGATCATCTGGATCTCCCGGCGCAGCGGCTTGAGCGCGTTGGCGCTCGTCTTCGCGATCTCACGACCGTCGAAGTTGATGCTGCCGCCCGTCGGCTCGTAGAGCCGGGTGATCAGCCGACCGGTGGTCGACTTGCCGCAGCCGGACTCGCCCACCAGGCCCAGCGACCCTCCGGTGGGCAGCTGGAAGGAGACCCCGTCGACGGCCTGCACGTACCCGAGGGTGCGGCGGATGATGCCGGCCGACTTCACCGGGAAGTACATCTTCAGGTCGCGGACCTCGAGGATCGGCTTCGCGTCGAGGTCGAGCTGCGTCGGCGCGTGCGCCTCCACCTCCTTGCTGAAGTCCGCGGCGTCGTCGGTGGGGTCCTCGCCCAGCCGACCCTCGGCCGGTGCGACGTCGGCGTTGGGCTGGTCGTTCATCGTTCCTCCACCAGGTCCGGCACGATCTCCGGCAGGACCTCTTGTTCGTACACGGCATCCGGGTTCGCGAGGTGGCACCGCTTCAGGTGCTCCTCGGACCGGGTACCCGGAGTCAGCTCGGGCAGCGTGGTCCGGCACAGGTCGCCGGGAACCTTGTCGCGGTGGGTGCACCGCGGGTGGAAGGCGCACCCGCTCGGCGGGTCGAGCAGGCTCGGCGGGTTGCCCGGGATCGGCAGCAGCCGGGAGTTGGTGTCACCGGTGACGTCCGGGACGCTCGACAGCAGTCCCCACGTGTAGGGCATCTCCGGGTGCGTCATGATGTCGCGGCCCGTGCCGTACTCGACGCAGCGACCGGCGTACATCACCAGCACGTCGTCGGCCATCTCGGCGATCACGCCGAGGTCGTGGGTGATGATGATGACCGCCGACTCGAACTCCTTCTGGAGGTCCTGGAGCAGGTCGAGGATCTGCGCCTGCACGGTCACGTCGAGCGCCGTCGTCGGCTCGTCGGCGATCAGCAGGCTCGGGTTGTTGATCAGGCCCATCGCGATCATGGCGCGCTGGCGCATGCCGCCCGAGAACTGGTGCGGATAGTCGTCGACCCGGCGGTCCGGCTGCGGGATGCCGACGCGGTCGAGCATCTCGACGGCGCGGGCCTTCGCCACCTTCTTGCTGACGTCGTGGTGGACCCGGTAGGCCTCGGCGATCTGGTTGCCCACCGTGTAGTAGGGGTGCATCGCCGACAGCGGGTCCTGGAAGATCATCGCGACGTCGCGGCCGCGACGCCGCCGCATCTCCTCGTCGGAGATGGTGAGCAGGTCGGTGCCGTCGAACATGATCCGGCCGCTGACGATGGCGTTGGAGCCGCGGTGGAGGCCGAGGATCGCCGAGCTCGACACCGACTTGCCCGAGCCGGACTCGCCCACGATGCCGAGGGTGCTGCCCTTGGCGAGCGTGTAGGAGAGCCCGTCGGTGGCCTTCACGATGCCGTCGGCAGTCGGGAAGTGCACCTTGAGGTCCTCGACGGAGAGGAGAGGTGTGGTCATCTCGAAGTTCCTACTAGTCAGGCCAGGCGGACGCGGGGGTCGATGTACGCGTACAGCACGTCGACGACGATGTTCGCGAGGATCACGAACGCACCCGCGAGCAGCAGCAGGCCGATGAGCACGGGCAGGTCGTAGGACTGGTTCGCACGCACCGCGAGCGCTCCGAGGCCGTGGAAGCTGAACACGGACTCGGTGATGATCGCACCGCCGAGCAGGCTCGCGAAGTCAAGACCCACCATCGTGACCAACGGGGTCAGCGCCGCACGCAGCGCGTGCTTGAACAGCACCTTGCGCTGCTTGAGCCCCTTCGACTTCGCGGTGCGGATGTAGTCCTCCGTCAGGGACTCGAGCACGAACGCCCGGGTCATCCGGACGTAGCCCGCGAGGTAGAAGAGCGCGAGTGTCAGCGCCGGCAGGAGCAGGTTCGACAACCAGCCGCCGATGCCTCCCTCGGCGATCGTCTCGTACTGCGGGAACGGCACTATCCCCCACTTGATGGAGACGTACTTGAGCAGGAAGATGCCGATGAAGAACGTCGGGAACGCGTAGACGACCAGCGTGAGCCCGACGATGCCCCTATCGATGAGGGAGCCCTTCGTCACCGCGGCCAGCAAGCCAAACAGGATGCCGAGGGTGACCCAGATGAAGAGGGCCACGAGGGCGAGCGAGATCGAGATCGGCGCGGCTTCCTTGACGAGCTCGTTGACGGTCTTGGCGTTGACCTGGGAGTAGCCGAAGCACGGCGCCGGGCAGTGCACGATGATGTCCGGAGCGGCCGCCTGGAGCTCGGGGTCGTCGGGGTAGTCACGGCCGACGGCGATGCCCTTGAGGAAGTCGGTCCACTGGACGACGGTGGGCTTGTCATAGCCGAGAGCCTTCTCGGTCGTCGCGCGCTTCTCGGGCGTGCAGTTCTTGCCGCACGCGAACCGGGTCACGTCGACCGGAGAGGCGAAGAAGAGGAAGAACGTCATCAGGCTCAGGGCGAGCAACAGGATGATGCCGATGAAACCTCGGCGTACGAGATAAGCGAACAAGGCCGCAACTGCCTTCGGGTCGGGTGGGGACGGGGATCCCGCGGGAAGGCGGGGACCCGGTGGACCGGGCCCCCGCCCTTGCAGATCTAGTGAACTAGACCGCGGTTTGTCACTGAGTGACGCCGATCGGACCGAGGTCCGGGTACGACGACGACGCAGCGTCGGTCATGAAGTTGGTGATGCCGGAGCCACGCAGCCAGTAGAACACCGTCACCTCGAGCGGGATGTAGGCGGTGTCGTTGGCGAGGACCGTGTCGGCCTGCGTGAGCAGCTCGTTCTGGGTCTCGATGTCAGGGGCGGTCGCCGCCTGGTCAACGAGGTCCTCGAACTCCTTGCTCTCGTAGTAGCCGTAGTCCTGGCCGAGGTTGGTGACGTTGCCGTTGGCGTCGGTCGCGAAGTTGGCACGCGAGTCGAACAGCGGCGGGAGGACCGTCATCGCGGACGGCCAGTCAGCACCCCAACCGGCCCAGACGACGCTGGACTCCTTGTCGGGCTGGTTGATGACGTCGTAGTACGTGTCACCCAGCGGGTCGAGGGTGACCTTGAAGCCAGCCTTCTCCCAGCCCTGCTTCAGGATGGCCGCAGCCTTGTCCTGGGTCTCGGACTGACCGTAGGTGTAGGTGATCGGGTACGGCATCTCGACGCCGGCCTCCTCGAGGAGAGCCTTCGCCGCCTCGGGGTCACCGCTGTTCGGGCCCGAGAACGCCGCCTGCTCGGTGTAACCCGGCAGCGAGGGGTTGATGATCGACTCGCCGGGGACACCGGCCTTCTCGCCACCCAGGGCCTTGACCCAGCCGTCGAGGTCGACCGAGACGGCGAGCGCCTGGCGGACCTTCGGGTCGGTCAGCACCTTCTGGTTGGGGACCAGGTAGCTGGTGTAGGGCGACTCCACCGTGGTGGCGCGCTCGGCGACCGGGCCCTCGATCTGGCTGAAGTAGGCGGGAGGGATACGCGCCGTGGTCACGGCGTTGACGTCCTCGCCCGCGTCCGCGACCAGACGGTCGAGGATCGGCTCGGCGGCGGTGTAGATCTCCCAGTTGATCTGGTCCGGGTTGGCCTGACGGATCGTCTCCGGGGTGTCCGTGTTCGGGTCGTAGTTCTCGTTCCGAACCAGGGTCGCGCCCTTGTTGACGTCCCAGCTGCCGCCCTCGACCTTGTACGGGCCGTTGGAGAGGACGGTCCACTTGGACTTGTCACCCTTGTCGATCGACTCCTTGTAGGGGTCGGTCGCCATCAGCGACGCCACCGACAGCGGGAAGTCCGGCCACGGCTTGTTGAAGTTGTACGTGATCGTGTTGCCGTCGCAGGTCACGGCCTTGTCGAAGAGCTCCTGGCCCTTGCCGGTGTAGGGGCCCTTGTAGGCACCGTCCGGGATGTCGAGGTAGCTCTTCAGGTAGAAGCCGGCACCACCGGTGAGGACGTCGTCGGCGAACGCACGCGAGGCGCCGTACTTGAAGTCCTCACACGTGATCTCGGAGCCGTCCTCCCACTTGATGCCGTCCTTCAGCGTGAAGGACCACACCTTGCCGCCCTCGCTGGAGGTACCGGTGTCGGTCGCGAGGTCCGGGACCGGCGTGTTGGCGACCTCGGGGTCCTCGCTGAACGGGAACGCCACCAGCGAGCGGTAGAGCGTCCGGCGGAAGTTCGCCAGCTGGACGCCGTAGTAGATCCGCTGCGGGTCGGTGCTCTCGAACGGGAAGTGCTGCAGCCAGAGCAGGGTGCCGCCCTTGGCCGAGCTCTCGCTAGAGCCGCCGCCGTTCGAGTTGTCGTCGTCGGATCCGCTGCCTCCACAAGCAGCGAGAGAGGCCGCCAAGGCCGCCACCGCGCCTAGGGCAGCCATCCGCTTTCGCATCTTGGCCATTACTTCTCCTTGATCATGTACGCGCCGAAGCCGGCGGCACTTCCGGCGACGCTGTGCCGCCGAAGACTGTGTGGGTCGAGTGGTCGGGCTCGGGTCAGCCGCGATCACCCTTCGGGTCGAGCGCGTCGCGCAGGCCGTCGCCGAGGAGGTTGAACGAGACGACGATGAGCGCGATCAGGAATGCGGGCGCGAAGAAGTACAGGAAGTCACCGGAGGCGTACTGGATCGAGTCACGCAGGATGTTGCCGAGGGTCGGCGTCGGCGGGCGCACGCTGACGTTCAGGTAGGCGAGCGCCGCCTCCGCGGAGATGAACGCCGGCATGTAGAGCGTGAACGTCACGAGGACGGGCGCCCAGAGGTTGGGCAGCAGCTCCTTGAACCAGATCCGCCGGCGGCTCGCGCCGAAGAGGCGGGCGGCGTCGACGAACTCGCGCTCGCGCAGCGACAGCACCTGGCCCCGGATGAGTCGCGCGGTGCCGGTCCAGCCGAAGAAGCCGAGCACCAGGATCACGAACAGGCCCTGGGAGAGCGGCCCCTCGGGCACTCCGAGGTTCTCCGTGAGCAGCGCCAGGCCGACCGGGGCGGCGGCCAGCAGGAGCAGCGTCTGCGGGAAGGCCAGCACCAGGTCGATGACCCGGCCGATGATGGAGTCGACCCAGCCGCCGGTGTAGCCCGCGATGACACCGAGCACGACGCCCAGCGTGACCGCGATCACGGACGCGGAGAGCGCGACGGCCAGTGAGAGGGCGATGCCGAGCCAGATCCGGCTCAGCACGTCACGGCCGATTCCCGGCTCCACGCCCAGCGGGTGGTCCCACGAGATGCCCCACCAGTCGCCGATCGGCAGCGCGTCCGGGCCGATCAGGTCCTGGTGGGGCGTGAGCGGGTCGATGACACCGAGCCAGTCGAGGATCGGGGCGAGGATGCCCGCGATGAGGTAGATCACGACGATGGTCAGCGCGACCATCGACTTCTTGTCCTTGAAGAACCGAGCCATCGCCAGCTGGGTGGGCGACTTGCTCGCGACAGCCTTGCTGCGGGATTGGTCCGCGTTCGGGTCGGGAGTTCGCGACTCGAGCTCGTTCACCGGGCTGGCGGTCATGGCACCTCTGTCTGGATCGAATGTTGCGTGGTCGACACCACACGAAAAGCCGGGGCTCCGGTGTCGACAACCGGAGTGACTCTATGTGACGCATACCCATCATCGGGTCTTCGGTGTGTAACGATCTGGTCTCGGCAGGCTCGGTGGTGTATCCGCCGGAACGGCCCCACCGCGCGACACCCTGCGGTCGACTCGAGCAAGAGCCGCGCACCTTCCTGCGTCGATTCGCGCGGACGACAGGAACTGCGGCGCCTCGTCGGCCGCCACCCCGTCGGGTGTGGCGAAGGGTACCCCCCGACGCCCGTAACTCGTTATGAGTCCGTTACTCGGGACGGTCGTCCGAAGCGGGTACGGCGTCGACGCCCGCCTCCTTGCGCTGCTCCGGGGTGATCGGCGCCGGTGCCGCGGTCAGCGGGTCGAAGCCGCCGCCGGACTTGGGGAAGGCGATCACGTCGCGGATCGACTCGCTGCGGGAGAGCAGCGCGACGATGCGGTCCCAGCCGAAGGCGATGCCGCCGTGGGGCGGCGCGCCGTACTTGAACGCCTCGAGGAGGAAGCCGAACTTCTCCTGCGCCTCGGCCTCGTCGATGCCCATGATCGCGAACACGCGCTTCTGGATGTCCTCGCGGTGGATACGGATCGACCCGCCGCCGATCTCGTTGCCGTTGCAGACGATGTCGTAGGCCCAGGCCAGCGCGTTGCCGGGGTCCTGGTCGAAGGTGTCGACGTCCTGCGGCGACGTGAACGCGTGGTGGACGGCCGTCCAGGCGCTGTAGCCGAGCGCGACGTCGCCGGAGGCCGTGGCGTCGGCGGTCGGCTCGAACAGCGGCGCGTCGAGAACCCAGAGGAAGCTCCACTCGTCCTCGTCGATCAGGCCGCAGCGGCGGCCGATCTCCAGCCGGGCGGCGCCGAGCAGGGCGCGGCTCGCCTTGACGGCACCGGCGGCGAAGAAGATGCAGTCGCCCGGCTGGGCGCCGACGTGCGCGGCCAGGCCGGCCTTCTCCTCGTCGGTGATGTTCTTGGCCACCGGGCCGCCGAGCTCGCCGTCCTCCTGGACGAGCACGTAGGCGAGGCCGCGAGCGCCGCGCTGCTTGGCCCACTCCTGCCAGGCGTCGAGCTGCTTGCGGGGCTGGCTCGCTCCCCCGGGCATCACGACCGCGCCGACGTACGGCGCCTGGAAGACCCGGAACGGGGTGTCCTTGAAGTACTCGGTGCACTCCACGAGCTCCTGGCCCATCCGCAGGTCGGGCTTGTCGGAGCCGTAGCGGGCCATCGCCTCGGCGTACGTCATCCGGGTGAGCGGCACGGGTACGTCGTGGCCGATCAGCTTCCAGAGCGCGACCAGGATCTGCTCCGCGACGGCGATGACGTCGTCCTGCTCCACGAAGCTCATCTCGATGTCGAGCTGGGTGAACTCCGGCTGCCGGTCAGCGCGGAAGTCCTCGTCGCGGTAGCAGCGTGCGATCTGGTAGTAGCGCTCCATGCCGGCGACCATGAGCAGCTGCTTGAAGAGCTGCGGGCTCTGCGGCAGGGCGTACCAGCTGCCGGGCTGCAGCCGGGCCGGGACCAGGAAGTCGCGGGCACCCTCGGGCGTCGACCGGGTCAGCGTCGGGGTCTCGATCTCGACGAAGCCGTGGTCGTCGAGCACGTCGCGCGCGGCCCGGTTGACCTGGCTGCGGAGGCGGATCGCGTTGCCCGGGCCGGAGCGGCGCAGGTCGAGGTAGCGGTGCCGGAGCCGCGCCTCCTCGCCCACGTCGACGTGGTCGCTGATCGGGAACGGCAGCGGCGCGGCGGCGCTGAGCACCTCGACGTCGCTCGCGACGACCTCGATCTCACCGGTGGCGAGGTTGGGGTTCTCGTTGCCGTCCTTGCGCCTGGTCACCTCGCCGGTGACCTTGAGGCAGTATTCGGCGCGGAGGTGGTGGGCGACGGCCTCGTCGCGGATCACGACCTGCACGACGCCGCTCGCCTCGCGGAGGTCGATGAACGCGACTCCCCCGTGGTCTCGTCGGTTCGCCACCCACCCCGCGAGGGTGACGGTCTGGCCGACGTGCTCGGCGCGCAGCGCGCCGGCGTCCTGGGTGCGGATCACTGCTTCTTCTCCTCGTTGACGACCTGCGGTCGCAGGTCTTCGGTGGGTGGGGTCCAGGTCGCCGGGTCGGCGGCCACCTGCTCCCCCGATCGGATGTCCTTGACCTCGCCCTGGTCCGGGAACCAGACGAAGGGGATGCCGCGGCGCTCGGCGTACCGGATCTGCTTGCCGAACTTCTGCGCGTTCGCGGCGACCTCGCACGGGATGCCGCGGCGGCGCAGCGCGTCGGCCACGGTGGTGCTGTGGCTGCGGCTCTCCTCGTCGGTCACCGCCACGAGCACCGCGCTCGGCACCGGGCGGCTGCCGGCGACGACGCCGTCGGCGAGCAGCGGGATCAGGGTGCGGGAGACGCCGAACGAGACGCCGACGCCGGGGTACGTCGTGCGGCCGTCGGACGCGAGGGCGTCGTACCGCCCGCCGCCGCCGACCGACTTCAGGCGCTCGTAGCCCTCCATGAAGATCTCGACCACGGTGCCGGTGTAGTAGTCGAGGCCCCGCGCGATGCGCAGGTTGGCCTCGACCGTGACGTGGCGGTGCCCGCCGGCCGCGCAGCCCTCGACGACCGCGGCGAGCTCGGCCAGGCCCTCCTCGAGGAGGTCGTCCTCGATGCCGAGCGCGCGCACCTGCTCGACGAACGAGGTGTCGGCCACCCGGATCGTCGCGAGCTCGAGGCACCGCTGGGCCTGCTCCGGCGTCGCGCCGGCGTCGCTGACGAGCAGCCCGGCGACCTGCTCGGCCGGCAGCTTGTCGAGCTTGTCGATCGTGCGGATCGCCGCCGTGACGTCGGGGAGCCCGAGGCCGCGGTAGAAGCCCTGGATCAGCTTGCGGTTGTTGAACTGGAAGCTCACCGGCGGGATCGGCAGCGCGTCGAGCGCATCGACCATCACCCGCATCACCTCGACGTCGTGGTGGAAGGGCAGGACGTCCTTGCCCACGATGTCGACGTCGGCCTGGGTGAACTGGCGGTAGCGGCCCTCCTGCGGCCGCTCGCCGCGCCACGCGGGCTGGACCTGGTAGCGCCGGAACGGGAACTCCAGGTGGCCGGCGTGCTCGAGCACGTAGCGGGCGAACGGCACGGTGAGGTCGAAGTGCAGGCCGAGCCCGGCGTCGCCCTCCTCGTCGCCGGCCTGGAGCCGCCGGAGGACGTAGATCTCCTTGTCGATCTCGCCGCCCTTGGCGAGCCGGTCGAGCGGCTCCACGACGCGGGTCTCGATGTTGGCGAAGCCGTGCAGCTCGAAGGTGTGCGACAGCGACGCGATCACCTCGCGCTCGACGACGCGGGCGGCAGGAAGCAGCTCGGGGAACCCGCTCAGCGGGGTGGGCTTGCTCAAGGTCAGAGGTCCTGGAGGTAGGGGTTGGTCACGCGCTCCCGGCCGATCGAGGTCTGCTCACCGTGACCCGGGAGCACGACGATGTCGTCGGCGAGGGGGAGCACCTTGCTCTTGAGGCTCTGCAGCATCGTCGGATGGTCGCCGCCGGGCAGGTCGGTGCGGCCGATCGACCCCGCGAAGAGCAGGTCGCCGGAGAACATCACCTCGGAGACGTCCTCGCGGTCGTACGGCGTACGGAACGTCACCGAGCCCTCGGTGTGGCCGGGAGTGTGGTCGACGACGAAGCGCAGCCCGGCGAGCTCGAGCTCCTGGAGGTCGGTCAGCTCGCGCACGTCGTCGGGCTCGGCGAACTCGTAGTTGCCGCCGAGCAGCATCTGCGTGGTCTCGCGCGACATGCCGGCCATGGGGTCGGCGAGCAGGTGCCGGTCGCCGGGGTGGATCCAGGCCGTCGCGTCGTACGTGCCGGAGACGGGGGCGACGCACCACATGTGGTCGATGTGGCCGTGGGTGACCAGCACCGCGACCGGCTTGAGCCGGTGCTCCCTCACGACCTCGGCCACGCCGTCGGCGGCGTCCTTGCCGGGGTCGATCACCACGCACTCGGTGCCCGGGCCGGTGGCGGCGACGTAGCAGTTGGTGCCCCACGGACCCGCGGGGAAGCCGGCGATCAACACCCCGGCAGACTATCGAGCCGCCCGGCATCGCGTCGCATCGGTGGTGGGCGGCTCGGCCGGGCACCCGCCCACCTTGACTAGCATGGAGCCGTGACCAGTGAGCAGTGGGGCCGCGTCGACGACGACGGGACCGTGTACGTGAAGACCGCCGACGGCGAACGCTCCGTGGGGCAATACCCCGAGGGCACGCCCGAGGAGGCGCTGAAGTTCTTCACGGAGCGGTACGACGCGCTCGCCTTCGAGGTCGACCTCCTGGAGAAGCGGGTCGCCAGCGGGGTGATGTCGCCCGAGGAGGCGACCACCTCGGTGCGCACCGTGCACGACCAGGTCGCGACGGCCAACGCCGTGGGCGACCTGGCCGCCCTGGTCGCCCGCCTCGACGCCCTCGCACCCGTGCTCGAGCAGCAGCGCGAGGCCCGCAAGGCCGAGCGCGCCCAGCGCTCCGCGGAGGCGCGCGTCGGCAAGGAGCGCATCGTCGCCGAGGCCGAGACCCTCGCGGAGGGGTCCGACTGGCGCCACGGCGCCAACCGGATGCGCGAGCTGCTCGACGAGTGGAAGGCCCTCCCCCGCATCGACCGGTCCTCCGACGACGCCCTGTGGCGGCGGTTCTCGACGGCGCGCACGGCGTACACCCGGCACCGCAAGGCGCACTTCGCCGAGCAGCACGAGAAGCGGGACGCGGCCCGGGCGATCAAGGAACGACTCGCCGACGAGGCCGAGTCGCTGGCGACCTCGACCGAGTGGGGTCCGACCGCCGCCCGCTACCGCGACCTGATGCGCCAGTGGAAGGCCGCCGGCCCCGCCCCGCGCGAGGTCGACGAGGCGCTCTGGAAGCGCTTCCGTGGCGCCCAGGACACGTTCTTCGGCGCCCGCGACGCAGCGGCCGCCGAGCAGGACAAGGAGTTCGCCGCCAACGCCGAGGTCAAGGAGGGGCTCCTGGTCGAGGCCGAGGCGCTGCTCCCGGTTTCCGACCTGGACGCCGCCAAGCGCGGCTTCCGCGACCTCGCCGACCGCTGGGACGCCGCCGGCAAGGTCCCCCGAGACCGGATGAAGGACCTCGAGGCCCGCTTCCGCCGCGTCGAGCAGGAGATCCGCGGTGTCGAGGACGAGCAGTGGCGCCGCTCCGACCCGGAGAAGTCCGCCCGCGCCGACGACATGGTCTCCAAGCTCGAGTCCGCCATCGCCCAGGTCGAGGCCGACCTGGAGAAGGCCCGCGCAGCCGGGAACGACAAGAAGGTCAAGGAGCTCGAGGAGAACCTCGCCTCGCGGCAGTCGTTCCTCGAGATGGCCAAGCGCGCGAGCGCCGATTTCTCCGGCTGAGCGTCGCCGGACCGTTCGTTCGAGGCTCTTACTGAGTGACGCGGTACGCGTCGAAGACCCCCGGCACGGACCGCACGGCCTTCAGGACGGTGTCGAGGTGCTTCGCCTCGGCCATCTCGAACGTGAACCGGCTCTTGGCGACCCGGTCGCGGGTCGTGGAGAGGTTGGCGCTGAGGATGTCGACGTGGGCGTCGCTGAGCGCCATGGTGATGTCGGACAGCAGCCGGGCGCGGTCGAGCGCCTCGACCTGGATGTTGACCAGGAAGCTCGACTGGCCGGTCGGCGCCCACTCGACGTCGACGAGCCGCTCCGCCTGGGACTGCAGGCTCGAGGCGTTGGTGCAGCTCTGCCGGTGCACCGATACTCCCCCGCCCTTGGTGACGAAGCCGAGGATCGGGTCGGGCGGGACCGGCGTGCAGCACTTCGCGAGCTTCACCCAGACGTCGGGGGCGCCCTTGACGATGACGCCGGCGTCGCCACCGGGCTGGACCTTCGACCGGTTGCGGCGGCCGGTGATCGTCACGCCCTCGGCGAGGTCCTCCGCGGCCCCGTCGTCTCCGCCGTGCAGGTCGATGACCCGGCGTACGACGGCCTGCGCGGACAGGTTGCCCTCGCCGACCGCGGCGTAGAGCGCGGACACGTCGGCCAGCTTGAAGTGCACCGCCGCGAGCATCAGCGCCTCGTGGGACATCAGCCGCTTGAGGGGCAGGCCCTCCTTGCGCATCAGCTTGGCGATCTGCTCCTTGCCCCGGTCGATCGCCTCCTCGCGCCGCTCCTTGGTGAACCACTGGCGGATCTTCGAGCGGGCGCGCGGCGACTTCACGAAGCCGAGCCAGTCGCGCGACGGACCCGCGGTCGGGGACTTCGACGTGAAGACCTCGACGACGTCGCCGTTCTCGAGCGCGGACTCCAGCGGCACCAGGCGGCCGTTGACGCGGGCGCCGATGGTGTGGTGGCCGACCTCGGTGTGTACGGCGTACGCGAAGTCGACCGGGGTCGCGCCGGTCGGCAGGGCGATCACGTCGCCACGCGGCGTGAACACGTAGACCTCGGCGCGGTTGATCTCGAAGCGCAGCGACTCGAGGAACTCCCCCGGGTCCTCGACCTCGTTCTGCCAGTCGAGCAGCTGCCGGACCCACGTCATGTCGTCGCCGTCGGCGGACCGGTCGGTGTCGATGCCGGCGCGGCTGTCCTCCTTGTACTTCCAGTGCGCGGCGACGCCGTACTCGGCGCGGCGGTGCATCGAGTACGTGCGGATCTGCAGCTCGACCGGCTTGCCCTGCGGCCCGATGACCGTCGTGTGCAACGACTGGTACATGTTGAACTTCGGCATCGCCACGTAGTCCTTGAACCGGCCGAGCACCGGGTTCCAGCGCGAGTGCAGCACGCCGAGGACCGTGTAGCAGTCGCGGTCGTTCTCGACGAGCACGCGGATGCCGACCAGGTCGTAGATGTCGGAGAAGTCGCGGCCGCCGACGATCATCTTCTGGTAGATCGAGTAGTAGTGCTTCGGTCGCCCGGTGACCGTCGCCTTCACCTTCGCGTCGCGCAGGTCGGCCTCGACCTGGACGATCACCTCGGCGAGGAACTGGTCGCGCGACGGCGCCCGCTCGGCGACCAGCCGGACGATCTCGTCGTAGATCTTGGGGTGCAGGGTCGCGAACGCGAGGTCCTCGAGCTCCCACTTGATGGTGTTCATGCCCAGCCGGTGGGCCAGCGGGGCGTAGATGTCGAGGGTCTCGCGGGCGACCCGCTCCTGGGTCTCCTGCCGCACGTAGCGCAGCGTGCGCATGTTGTGGAGGCGGTCGGCGAGCTTGATGACCAGCACCCGGATGTCGCGCGACATCGCGACGATCATCTTCCGGATCGTCTCGGCCTGCGCGGAGTCGCCGTACTTGACCTTGTCGAGCTTGGTCACGCCGTCGACGAGCTGGGCGACCTCGTCACCGAAGTCCTGGCGCACCTGCTCGAGGGTGTACGGCGTGTCCTCGACGGTGTCGTGCAGCAGCGCCGCGGCCAGCGTCGGCTCCGTCATGCCGATGTCGGCGAGGATCGTGGTGACCGCGAGCGGATGGGTGATGTAGGGGTCGCCGGACTTGCGGGTCTGCGTCCCGTGCATCTTCTCGGCGGTCAGGTAGGCGCGCTCCAGCAGCGCCAGGTCGGCCTTGGGGTGGTTGGCGCGGACGGCCCGGAAGAGCGGCTCGAGCACCGGGTTGGCGCCCTGGCCGCGGGTGCCCATCCGGGCCAGCCGCGCCCGCATGCTGCGGGTCGACGGCCCGGGTTCGGACGCACGGCGCGGGCCGGTCGCGGCCGGCGGGGCGGTGCGTTCCTCGGTCACCTTGGACAGTCTAGGCGTCAGACGGTCAGCAGCGTGGTCAGTGCGGCGTCCTCGCCGATCGCCTGGCGGCCGGGCAGGAAGCCGAGCTCCATCAGCATCGCGATGCCGTGCACGTGGGCGCCGCACTTCTCGACCAGGTCCATCGTCGCCCGGGCGGTGCCGCCGGTCGCCAGCACGTCGTCGACGAGCAGCACCCGGTCGCCGGGCTGCAGCGCGTCCTGGTGCACCTCGAGGGTGGCCTCGCCGTACTCCAGGGAGTAGGAGACGGCGTACGTCGGGCGCGGGAGCTTGCCGGCCTTGCGGACCGGCACGAAGCCCACGCCGAGCGCCAGCGCCACCGGCGCCCCGAGGATGAACCCGCGCGACTCCATGCCGAGCACCTTGTCGACCACCGGCTGGCCGGCGTCGTCGCGACCGGCGGCGGCCAGCGCGTCGATCACCGTGTGCAGCGCGGTGTGGTCGGCGAGGAGCGGCGTGATGTCCTTGAAGAGGACCCCGGGCTCGGGGAAGTCGGGGACGTCGGCGATCAGGGCGATGGCCGACTCGAGGCCGACGCCGGGCTCAGCCATGGCCGTGCGTCACTTCCGGCCGCGCTTGGACTTCGACTGGCGCGTGGGCTGCTGACGCCCCGACGCGCCGCTCTGCCGCACCGGGCCACGGGCCGGCGGGGCCACGCGACCCCGACCGGCGGCCTCCGGACGGCGAGGCTCCTGCGCGCTGGGCGCCGGCTGGGACACCGGAGCGCCCTCCTCGAGGTCCCCCTCGGCCTCGTCCTCCAGCCCGGGCTCGTCGCGGACCGGCATGTCGTCGGCGAAGGCGGGCACGGACGCGTACGGGTCGGCGTGCCGCTTCGCGGCGGCACGGGCACGCCGCTCGGCCAGCTTGACCTCGGACTCGGTGGACTTCATGTGCACCAGCACGCGCGGGGCGATGAAGACCGACGAGAACACGCCGGCGGCCATGCCGACGAACTGGGCGAGCGCCAGGTCCTTCAGCGAGCTGGCGCCCAGCTGGACGGCGCTCACGTAGAGGATCGCGCCGATCGGGATGAGCGCGACGATCGAGGTGTTGATCGAGCGGACCAGCGTCTGGTTGACGGCCAGGTTGGCCGCGTCGGCGTAGCTCTGCCGGCTGGTGCGCAGCTCGTGCGTGTTCTCGCGGATCTTGTCGAACACGACGACCGTGTCGTACATCGAGAAGCCGAGGATCGCGAGCAGGCCGGTCACGGCCGCAGGCGTGACGGGGAATCCGGAGAGTGCGTAGACGCCGATCGTCAGCGCGATGTCGTGGAAGAGGGCGATGAGCGCGGCCACGGACATCTTCCACTCGCGGAAGTAGCCCCAGATGAAGAGCACCACGAGCCCGAGGAAGATCCCGACGCCGATGATCGCGCGCTTGGCGACGTCGCGACCCCAGCTGGCGCCGATCTCGTCCTTGGAGATCTGGTCGTCGGACGCACCCGTGACGTCCTGGATGATCCCGCGGATCTCCCGGTCGCCGGCGACGTCGACGTCCTCGGTCTGCACGATGATCGCGCTGTCGCCGGAGGTCGTCACCGTCGGCTGGGCCTCGCCGCCGACGCTCGAGTCGCCGATCTCGTCACGCAGCTCGTCGACCGTGTCCTGCGTGGCGACCGAGGCCGGCAGGTCGTCGACGCGGAACTGCGTGCCGCCGGTGAACTCGATGCCGAAGTTGAGCCCCTTGATGACGATCACGAGGATCGCGAGGCCGACGAGGGTGCCGGAGATGGCGTACCAAAGGGCGCGCTTGCCGATGAAGTCGAAGGACTTCCGCCCCTGGTAGAGCTCGTTGCCGAGCCGTGAGAACTTGCCCATCAGGCCTTACCTCCCGTGGCGACGCGGTCGATGCCGAGCGTGCTCGCGCTCAGGCCCGAGAGCTCGCCGCCGCCGTTGAAGAACTTGAAGCGGGCCAGGTAGGTCACCAGCGGCTTCGTGAACCAGAAGAGGATCGCGAGGTCGATCAGGGTCGACAGGCCGAGCGCGAAGCCGAAGCCCTTCACGACGCCGGAGGCGAAGAGGTAGAGCACGGCGGCCGACAGCAGCGACACGACGTTCGCGGCAAGACGGGTCTTGCGCGCGCGCCGCCAACCGGTCTCGACGGAGACCCGCATCGACCGTCCCTCACGCATCTCGTCACGGATGCGCTCGAAGAAGATGATGAACGAGTCCGCGGTGACACCGACGCCGATGATCAGGCCCGCGATGCCGGGGAGCGTCAGCGTGAAGCCGGCGGTGTTCCCCAGGAGCAGCACCAGGGCGTAGGTGATCGCCGCGGCGGTGAGCAGCGACATGAGGACCACGAGCCCGAGGCCGCGGTAGTACACGAGGCAGTAGATCATCACCAGCAGCAGGCCGAGCGCGCCGGCGGTCAGGCCCGCCGACAGCTGGTTGCCGGCCAGCGACGGGCCGATCTGCTCGGTCGAGATCCCGTCCTCCTCGAACGAGATCGGCAGCGATCCGTACTTGAGGCTCGTGGCCAGGCTCTCGGCCGACGCCTTGGTGAAGTTGCCGGAGATCTGGGCGTTGCCGTCGGGGATCCGGCCGTCGAACGTCGGCGCGGAGATGACCTGGCCGTCGAGGACGACCGCGAACTGCTGCTCGCTGCCCGCCATCGCGTTGGACAGGTCGGCGAAGACGTCCTTGCCGTCGCCGCCGAGGGTCAGGTTCACCTGCCAGGCGACGCCGCCCTGCGGGATGCCGGCCGACGCCTCGCTCAGGTCCGTGCCCTCGATCGCCGCGGGCGAGAGGAGGTACTTGGTGGCCGCGTCCTCCTCGGTCCCGCAGGTGACCAGCCACGTGGTCGGGTCGTCGACCGGCGGCTCCGTCGCCGGGCAGGTGTACGACGCGAAGGCGTCGATCGCCTCCTGCGGCGGGTTCTGGATGAAGGCGAGGGCCTCCTGCGCGCTCGCGCCGGTGCCGGTGGCGGGCGGGCTCGCCTCCTCGGTCGGCGACGCGGTCGGCGACTCAGCGGGCGACTCAGCGGGCGACTCCGTGGGCGCGGGGGTCTCGGTGGCGGTCTCGTCGGCCAGGTACGCCGGACGGTTCTTCGCCGCGCCCTTCTTGGTCGACTTCTTCTTGGCCGGCTCCTCCGACGGCGAGGCCGACGGGTCCAGGGGCGACGTGCCGGAGTCGGGGTTGGTCGGCGAGGGCGTGGCGGTGGCGCACGGGCCGGGAACCTGGCTCGAGCAGGCGACGGTGCGGAACCGCAGCTGCGCCTGCCGCTTCA
This sequence comes from Nocardioides sp. GCM10030259, assembly GCF_042666375.1. Lineage (NCBI taxonomy): Bacteria > Bacillati > Actinomycetota > Actinomycetes > Propionibacteriales > Nocardioidaceae > Nocardioides > Nocardioides sp. GCM10030259. The sequence continues at coordinate 100,987 of NZ_JBHTDF010000026.1, forward strand.
CGGTGTCGATCAGCGAGTTGGAGGTGTCACCCGGGATCTCGACGATGATCACGTCGTTGCCCTGCGTCGTGACCTCGGCCTCGCTCACGCCCGACCCGTTGACGCGGTCGTCGATGATGGCCGCGGCCTTCTCGAGGTTCTCCTGCGACGGGTCGCCCTCGGCGATCATCGTGACGCGGGTGCCGCCCTGGAGGTCCAGGCCGAGGGCCGGCTTCCAGTTGCCGCCGAGCGCGACGAGGCCGAACAGCACGACCACGCCGAGCAGGAAGATCAGCAGCGTCCGCCCGGCGTGAGCGGCTGCGTTGCGAGCCATGTCAGTTCCCTTCCGGGGCGGTGCCCGGCTTTCCGTCCTCTACCTCGGTGTCGGCGCGGTCATCGCCCGCGTCCTCCGCCTCGTCGATGTCGTCGTGGCGCTCCACCCTGGAGCCGATCGCAGCGCGGGCGACCTTGATGACGACGCCGTCGGCGACCTCCACCCGGAGGTGGTCGTCGCCGATGTGGCTGACGGTCCCGAAGATGCCGGAGGTCAGCACGACCTCGTCACCCTCGGTCAACGAAGACTGCATGCGCCCGAGTTCCTTCTGGCGCTTGGACGCCGGGCGGATGATGAACAGCCAGAAGAGCAGCACGATGCCGACGAGCGGCAAGAACTCCACGACGAATGACCTCTCGAGCGTTGTTCGGGGCACACGACCCAGAACGGGCGGGCCGACGGGCCAGTCTAACCAGCGCGGTGGCCGGCCTCACGAATCCGCCCCAACTCGTGACCTCCGGGTGACGCTCCGGTCTCCCGCGGCCCAGTCCTCGATCAGGCCTCGATCAGTCCTCGAACAGCGTCGCGTCGCCGTCGGGGAAGGCGGACGCCGGCGGCGGCGTCAGGCCGAGGTGCTGCCAGGCGGCCGGGGTGGCGACCCGCCCGCGCGGCGTACGCGCCAGGAAGCCGTTGCGGACCAGGAACGGCTCGGCGACCTCCTCCACCGTCTCCCGCTCCTCCCCCACGGCGACCGCGAGCGTGGAGATGCCGACCGGTCCCCCGCCGAACCGGCGGCAGAGCACGTCGATGACCGCCCGGTCGAGGCGGTCGAGCCCGAGCTGGTCGACCTCGTAGAGGTCGAGCGCCGCCCGGGCCACCGGCAGCGTGACGACGCCGTCGGCGCGGACCTGGGCGTAGTCGCGGACCCGGCGCAGCAGGCGGTTGGCGATGCGGGGCGTGCCGCGCGAGCGGGAGGCGATCTCGGCGGTCCCGTCGGCGACGACGTCGACGTCGAGCAGCCGGGACGAGCGCTGCACGATGAGGTCGAGCTCGTCGGCCTCGTAGAACTCCAGGTGCGCGGTGAAGCCGAACCGGTCGCGGAGCGGGCCGGGCAGCAGTCCCGCCCGGGTGGTCGCGCCGACGAGCGTGAACGGCGGGATGTCCAGCGGGATGGCGGTCGCGCCGGGCCCCTTGCCGATGACGACGTCGACCCGGAAGTCCTCCATCGCCATGTAGAGCATCTCCTCGGCGGGCCGCGACATCCGGTGGATCTCGTCGACGAAGAGGACGTCGCCCTCGTTCATGCCGGAGAGGATCGCCGCCAGGTCGCCCGCGTGGGTGATCGCCGGCCCGCTGGTGAGGCGCAGCGGCGCCCCCATCTCGGCGGCGATGATCATCGCGAGGGTGGTCTTGCCGAGGCCGGGCGGGCCGGAGAGCAACACGTGGTCGGGCGCGCGCCCGCGCCGACGAGCCGCCTCGAGCACTAGGCCGAGCTGGTCGCGCACGCGCACCTGGCCGACGACCTCGTCGAGCGACCGCGGTCGGAGCGCAGCCTCGACCACCCGCTCGTCGCCCTCGGCCTCCGCAGCCGTGAGCGAGCGCAGGTGGGTGGTCTCCGACTCGTCCAGGTCGTCCTCGTGGAACGGCACGGGATCAGGCCTTGCTCAGGGTACGGAGGGCGGCGCGGAGCAGGGCGGCCACGTCGGGGGCGTCGCCCGCCTCGGGGGCGACGGCGTCGACGGCCTTCTCGGCGTCCTTCGCGGACCAGCCGAGGCCGACGAGGCCCTGGTGGACCTGGTCGCGCCAGGGCGCGGCGGCGATCGGTGCGGACGGCGCGTGGCGCCCGGTCGGCGCCCCGATGCGGTCCTTGAGCTCGAGGATGATCCGCTGCGCGCCCTTCTGTCCGATGCCGGGGACCTTCGTCAGCGTCTTCACGTCGTCGGAGGCGATGGCCCGGCGCAGGTCGTCGGGGCTGAGCACGGCGACCATGGCCTGCGCGACCTTGGGGCCCACGCCGGAGGCGGTCTGCACGAGCTCGAAGGTCTGCTTCTCGTCCTCGTCGGCGAAGCCGAAGAGCGTCAGCGAGTCCTCGCGCACCACCATGCTCGTCGGCAGCGTCGTCGCCTGGCCGACGCGCAGCGTCGCGAGGGTGCCCGGCGTGCACATCACCTCGAGGCCGACCCCGCCGACCTCGACGACTGCGCTGGACAGGCTGACGGCGGCCACCGGGCCGCGCACGAACGCGATCACGCCGTACTCCTCTTCTGGGGCCTGCCTGCCGCGGCGACCGCGGCCTGGAGGCGAGCCTGGGCGCCACCGCGCCAGATGTGGGTGATGGCCAGCGCGAGCGCGTCGGCGGCGTCGGCCGGCTTCGGCATGGTGTCGAGCCGCAGGATCCGGGTCACCATGGTGCCGACCTGCGCCTTGTCGGCGCGCCCGTTGCCGGACACGGCGGCCTTCACCTCGCTCGGCGTGTGCAGCGCGATCGGCAGGCCGCGACGCGCGGCGCAGACCATCGCGATCCCGCTCGCCTGGGCGGTGCCCATCACGGTGCTGACGTCGGAGCGCGCGAACACGCGCTCGATGGCCACGGCGTCCGGCTGGTAGTCGTCGAGCCAGGCGTCCACGCCCTTCTCGATCGTCACCAGGCGCTCGGGCACCGACAGGTGGGACGACGTGCGCAGCACGTTGACGTCGACGAGGCTGAGCGGCCGCCCGACCGAGCCCTCGACCACGCCCATGCCGCATCGGGTCAGCCCGGGGTCGATCCCCAGCACGCGCATCGGTCGCCCTTCCGTCCGAACAGGTGTTCGGTGGCAACGCTAACCGGCGGGTCCCCCGGTTGCCCGGAGGACACGCCCGACGCCCAAGGCCGCCTTTCGTCTCACCGGGTTTCGACGCGCTCGCGCGACTTCGTCCCTCAGTCGCGTCGCTTGCTCAACCTGGCGAGCGACGCGAGCCGCGACTTCGTCGCGCCTCCTGCTCGCTCAGATGGCCTCGAGCACGTCGTCGGGGATGTCGGCGTTGCTGAAGACGTTCTGCACGTCGTCGAGGTCGTCCACGGCGTCGACGAGACGGAAGACCTTGCCGGCCACGTCGACCTCGGCGACCGGGATGTCCATGGTCGCCACGAACTGGACCTCGGCCGACTCGTAGTCGATGCCGGCGGCCTGGAGCGCCGTGCGCACCGCGACCACGTCGGAGGAGTCGGACTGGACCTCGAAGGTGTCCCCGAGGTCGCTGACGTCCTCGGCGCCCGCGTCGAGGGTCGCCTCGAGCACGTCGTCCTCGCTGACCTCCCACGGCTTGCCGGCGCGCTCCTGCTCCTTGCCGACCACCACGACGCCCTTGCGGGTGAAGAGCCGGGAGACCGACCCCGGGTCGGCCATGGTGCCGCCGTTGCGCGTGACCGCGGTGCGGACCTCCATCGCCGCGCGGTTGCGGTTGTCGGTCAGGCACTCGACGAGGAGCGCGACGCCCTGGGGTCCGTAGACCTCGTACATGATCGTCTCGTAGTCGACGCCGCCGCCGTCGAGGCCACCGCCGCGCTTGACCGCGGAGTCGATGTTCTTGTTGGGCACCGACTGCTTCTTCGCCTTCTGGATGGCGTCGTAGAGCGTGGGGTTGCCGGCGGGGTCGGGACCACCCATCTTGGCAGCGATCTCGATGTTCTTGATCAGCTTGGCGAACAGCTTGCCGCGCTTCGCGTCGATCGCGGCCTTCTTGTGCTTGGTGGTCGCCCACTTGGAGTGGCCAGACATGCGTCCCTCTTCTACTCAGCTCTCGACCAGGTCCACGAACAACCGGTGAACCCGGGTGTCGCCACCCACTTCGGGGTGGAACGACGTCGCCATCAGCGGGCCCTGACGGACCGCGACGATCCTACCCGCGGCCGGCCCGGCGTCCACGCGAGCGAGCACCTCGACCCCCTCGCCGGCGTCCTCGACCCACGGCGCGCGGATGAAGACCGCGTGCACCGGGTCGGCCAGCCCCGCGAACGCGAGGTCGTGCTCGAAGGAGTCGACCTGGCGACCGAACGCGTTGCGCCGGACCGTCACGTCGAGCCCGCCGAGCGTCTCCTGGCCGGGGGCGCCGTCGAGGATCCGGTCGGCGAGCATGATCATGCCCGCGCAGGTGCCGAAGACGGGCATGCCCTCCTTGATGCGCTGCCGGATCGGCTCGAACAGGTCGAAGGTGCGCGCCAGCTTGGCCATCGTCGTCGACTCCCCGCCCGGTACGACGAGTCCGTCGCAGGCGTCGAGCTCGGAGGTACGGCGTACCGTCAGCGCCGCGACGCCGAGCCCGCGCAGCACGCGCACGTGCTCCCGGACGTCGCCCTGGAGCGCGAAGACACCGACGGTGGGGATCGACACGCCGCAAGCGTAGGTCCGGCCCGCCGTCGAGCAGCGGTCGGGCCGACCGAGACGGCCCTATCCTCTCGTTGTGAGACGAACCCTGGTGGCGGCTGCCGCCTGCCTGGCGCTCCTGGCCCCCGGTCCGGCCGGTGCCGACGTCGCTGCCGCGGGCTCGGAACCGCGCGTCGACGGCTGGCCGACCACCACGCCGGCCGCGGCAGGCTTCCGCCCCCAGCGCCTGGCGAGCATCGCCGCGGACGCCCGCCGGCTCGACAGCACCTGCCTGGCCGTCGTCCGGCACGGCCGGCTGGTCGCCGACTGGAACTGGGGCACCCCGCGCACGGTCGGCAGGCAGACCTTCTCGGTCACCAAGTCGATCACCAGCGCCCTCGTCGGCATCGCCGTCCGCGACGGCGACCTCCGGCTCGGCGACCGGGTGGCACGCCATGTCCCGTCGTGGCGCGGTACGGACTCGTCCCGCGTCACCGTGCGCGACCTGCTCAGCAACACCAGCGGCCGCTTCTGGTCGTTCGAGTCCGACTACGTCGCGCTCACCGCTGCCCGCGACCGCACGGCGTACGCCGTGGGTCTCGGCCAGCAGCACCCGCGCGGCACGGTGTGGGCCTACAACAACGCCGCGATCCAGGTGCTCGACCGCGTGCTGCGCCGGGCCACCGGCCGGCCCACCGACAAGCTGGCCGCCGACCGGCTCTTCGGCCCGCTCGGCATGACGCACACGACCATGACCCGCGACCTCGGCGGCCGCTCGACGAACGTCTACTTCGGCGTCCAGTCGACCTGTCTCGATCTCGCCCGCTTCGCCCGGCTCTACCTGCAGCGCGGGGTCGTCGACGGCCGGCGGCTGCTGTCCCGCGGCTGGGTGCGCCAGTCGGTCGGACGCTCGTCGTCCGACCTGAACGCGGCGTACGGCCTGCTCTGGTGGGTCAACCGGCGCGGGGTGCTCCGCAGCGCGACCGACCCCGTCGACGCCGACGGCCGGCCGATCGAGACCCGCGTCGGCCGACTCGTGCCCGGCGCCCGCGGCTCCCTGTTCGCGGCCCTCGGCCTCGGCGGCCAGGTGGCGATGGTCGATCCGGCCAGCCGCACCGTCGTCGTGCGGATGGGACCCGCGGTCACCGGTGGAGAGTACGGCGTGCGCGACGCGGCCCGGGTCGTCACCGAGGCGCTGCGCTGACCGGACCCACCCGGCCCGGGTCTACCAGCCGCGCTCGGCGAGCCGGTGCGGCTGCGGGAGCTCCTCGACGTTGATGCCGACCATGGCCTCGCCGAGGCCGCGCGAGACCTTGGCGACCACGTCGGGGTCGTCGTGGAAGGTCGTCGCCTTGACGATCGCCTCGGCCCGCTGCGCCGGGTTGCCGGACTTGAAGATGCCCGAACCGACGAACACGCCCTCCGCGCCGAGCTGCATCATCATCGCCGCGTCGGCGGGGGTCGCGATGCCACCCGCGGTGAAGAGCACCACCGGCAGCTTGCCGCGCTCGGCGACCTCCTTGACCAGGTCGTACGGCGCCTGCAGCTCCTTGGCCGCGACGTACAGCTCGTCGCCCTCGAGCGCCGCGAGCCGGCGGATCTCCCTGCGGATCGTGCGCATGTGGGTCACGGCGTTCGAGACGTCGCCGGTGCCGGCCTCGCCCTTGGAGCGGATCATCGCCGCACCCTCGGTGATCCGGCGCAGCGCCTCGCCCAGGTTGGTCGCGCCGCACACGAACGGCACCGTGAACGCCCACTTGTCGATGTGGTTCTCGTAGTCGGCCGGCGTGAGCACCTCGGACTCGTCGATGTAGTCGACGCCCAGCGACTGCAGCACCTGCGCCTCGGCGAAGTGGCCGATCCGGGCCTTGGCCATCACCGGGATCGAGACGGTCTCGATGATGCCGTCGATCATGTCCGGGTCGCTCATCCGGGAGACGCCGCCCTGCGCGCGGATGTCGGCGGGCACGCGCTCGAGCGCCATGACGGCCACGGCGCCGGCGTCCTCCGCGATCTTCGCCTGCTCCGGCGTGACGACGTCCATGATCACGCCGCCCTTCAGCATCTCGGCCATGCCCCGCTTGACGCGGGTGGTGCCGGTGCCGGACGTGCTGTCTGGGGTGTGCTCGGGGGCGCTGTCGACCATGTCTCAGATCGTAGTGCCGGACTCCGCGAGAGCCTGCTTCCGGACCACCCACACGCGCTGCGCGACCGTGATCGTCGACGCGATGGACAGCGCCCAGAGCGCGATGTAGAGCAGCACCGGCAGGTCGAAGATGGCGCTGAAACCGGTCATCACCAGGATCGCCACCAGCCGGTCGGCCCGCTCGGCGATGCCGACCTTGACGTTGAAGCCGAGGGTCTCGCCGCGCGAGCGGGCGTACGACGTGACCGCGCCCATCAGCAGGCAGACGAGGCTGAGCACCAGGTAGAGCCGGCTCGGCTCCTCCCATGCGAAGTAGAGCGCCAGGCCGATGAAGATCGCGCCGTCGGCGACCCGGTCGAGCGTCGAGTCCCAGAACGCCCCGAACTTGCTGACCCGCCCCATCGACCGCGCCATGTGGCCGTCGATGAGGTCGCTGAAGACGAACGCGGTGATCACCAGGACCCCGGTGAGCAGCATCCCCTGCGGGAAGAAGACGAGCGCACCCGCGCACACGCCGAGCGTGCCGACGAGGGTGACGACGTCCGGGCTGACGCCGAGCCGGATCAGCAGGTTGGCGATCGGCGAGATGACCTTCGTCCAGAAGGCGCGGAAACGTTCCATCATGGCGGGCAGCAGGCTACCGGGAGATCAGACAGCCTGCGGCACGGCCTGCGGCCGGTCGAGCACCGGCTCGAAGGCGAGCTCGGCGGCGCCGACGAGCGACGCGTCGTCGCCGAGCATGGCCGAGCGGATCGCGGTCTCGGCCCGCGGCGCCATCATGCTGCCGCCCTCGACGGAGTCGAGCACCCGGGTCTCGGCCGCCCGCCACACCTGCGAGAGGCTGCCGCCGAGCACGACGACCTGGGGGTTGAGCAGGTTGACGATCGCCCGGATGCCGACGCCGCACCAGGCCGCGACGTCGTCGACGGCCTCCTGCGCCCGCACCTCCCCTGCCCGCGCGGCGGCGATGACCTCGGCCACCGCGGCCGGTCCGCCGCCGGCGAGCCGGCCGGCGGCCTGGAGCAGGACGTTCTCGCCGACCTTCATCTCCCAGCAGCCGACGGCACCACAGCGACAGGTCGGCCCCTGCGAGTCGACCTGCATGTGGCCGACCTCGCCGGCGTACCCGCTCGCCCCGGTCAGCGGCTGACCGCCCACGAGGAAGCCGCCACCGATGCCGACGCTCGCGCTGAGGTAGACGACGTCGGAGAATCCGACCGCCGCACCGCGGATGTGCTCGGCGAGCACGCCCAGGTTGGCGTCGTTGCCGGTCGAGACCGGCCGCTGCAGCCGCTCGGCGAGCAGAGCGGTGAACGGCTCGTCGGTCCACCCGAGGTTGGGTGCGAACCGCACCAGCCCGTCGCCGGCCCGTACGGCGCCCGGCACGGCGACGCCGACACCGAGGCACCGACCGTGCTGGGAGGTGGCGAGGCTCTCCTCGATCATCTGGGTGACCGAGTCGACGACGTGTGCGACGTCGTGCTCGCCGCGCTGGTGGCCGCGGGTACGCCGGTCAAGGACCTGTCCCCCGAGGCCGACCAGGGCCACGGCGATCCGGTCGACGCCCACGTCGACCGCCACCACGACGTTGTCCTCGCAGGGCACCACGAGGTGCGAGGGGCGCCCGCGCCCACCCACCACCGCCGTCCGCTCGGTCACGAGACCGAGCGTCTGCAGCTCTCCGGTCAGCGCGCCGATCGTGCTCCGGTTGAGCCCGAGCTCCTTCGTGAGCACGGCGCGCGTCGTCGGTCCGCGGCGGTGCACCGTCTGGAGGATGGCGCGCAGGTTCGCGCGCCGGAGCTCCTCGGTGCCGACGCCGGTGGGGGTGGGCATCGCGGGCTAGACCCGTCCGGTTGCCGTGGCGCGTCGCCTGCTCAGTGCGTCGACGGAGGCGGCCAGCAGCAGCACTCCACCGGTCACCATGTAGTACACGCTGGACGGCTGGTCGAGCAGGATGATGCCGTTGCGGATCACCGCGACCACCAGGCCGCCGATGACCGCATCGGTGATGAACCCCTTGCCACCGAACAGGCTCGTTCCGCCGATCACGGCCGCTCCGACCGCGAGCAGCAGCGTGTCGCTGCCACCGGTGTTCGGCGAGACCGAGTTCGTGCGGCTGGCGGCGAGGATGCCCGCGACCGCGGCGATGGTCGAGCACGTCATGAAGCACGACACCCGGACCCACGCGACGTTGATGCCGGCCCTGCGCGCGGCCTCGGCGTTGCCGCCGACGGCGTAGATGTGCTTGCCCCAGGACGTGCGGTTCAGCAGGTAGCCGAGCACGACCACGAGGATCAGGATCACGAGCACGACGTTGGGCACGCCCTTGAGCGACTTCAGCGCCGGGTTCGGGCTGCGCTCCGCCGAGAGGTACGCCGTGACGCCCAGCACCAGGATCGCCAGCCCGCCGGTCTTGAGCAGCCAGAGCAGCATCGGCTGCGCGGCCAGGCCCTTGCGGCGCCGGCTCTGCATCGTGAGCAACCCCGCCGCGCCGTACCCGACGATGACCACGACGGCCAGCGTCCAGCCCGCCCACAACGGCATGGACCCGTTGTTGAGCTTGATGACGAAGTCGTTGCGGATGCCGATCGTGCCGCCCTCGCCGATCAGCCAGAGCATGACGCCCTGGAGACCGAGGAAGAGCGCCAGCGTCACGACGAACGACGGGATGCCGATCCGTGCGACCAGGAGGCCGATGCCGAGACCGATCACCGTGCCGGTCAGCAGCGCCGCGATGAGCGCCGGAATCAGCGGCCAGTCGTTGTTGGTGAGCGTGATGCCGAGCACGGCTGCCGCCGTACCGCCCGTGAAGCCGGCGGACAGGTCGATCTCGCCGAGCAGCAGCACGAACGTGATGCCCATCGCCAGCACCATGACGGCCGCGGACTGGCCGATCAGGTTCGCGAAGTTGAGCTCGGTCGTGAAGGTGTCCGGCCGCATCACGGAGAACACGATCACCAGGGCGAGCAGGCCGAGGACGGCCGGCAGCGAGCCGACGTCACCGCCCCGCACCTTCTCGACGTACGCGCGGCCGATGGTGCCGAGCGTTGCGCGCTCCTCGGTGGGAGCCGTCGTCTGGGCGCTCATCAGATCTCTCCGTTGGTCTCGGCGGCACCGCCGCGCTGCTCGGACGAGCCCGTCGTGATCAGCTCGACCACCTCGCCGCGGGTGACGTCGTCCTTGCGGACCTGGGCGACCATCTGGCCGAGGTAGAGTACGGCGATGTCGTCGGCGACCTCGAAGACGTCGTTGAGGTTGTGGCTGATCAGCACGACGCCCAGGCCGCGGTCGGCGAGGCGGCGGACCAGTAGCAGGACCTGCTCGGTCTGGGCGACGCCCAGCGCGGCGGTCGGCTCGTCGAGGATGACGACCCTGGAGTTCCAGAGCACGGCGCGGGCGATCGCGACCGTCTGCCGCTGACCGCCGGAGAGCGCCGCGACATGGGTGCGCACCGACTTCAGCGTGCGCACCGACAGCCCGTCGAGCGTCTCGCGCGCCCGCAGCTCCATGGCGTCGCCGTCCAGCCGGACCGACGGCCCGAGCTCGCGGCCGAGGAACATGTTGTCGACGACGTCGAGGTTGTCGCAGAGCGCGAGGTCCTGGTAGACGACCTCGATGCCGAGGTTGTTGGCGTCCTTCGGGCCATGGACCTTCACGGGCTGGCCGTCGAAGAAGTACTCGCCCTCGTCGAAGGCGTGGATGCCGGCGATGCCCTTGATCAGGGTGCTCTTGCCGGCACCGTTGTCGCCGACCAGCGCGGTCACGTGACCGGGTCGGACGTCGAGGTCGACGCCGCGCAGCACGTGCACGGCTCCGAAGCTCTTCTGGATGCCCCGCAGGCTCAGCAGCGGCTGGTCCGATGTGATCGGTGCTGCCTCTTCGGTGGCTGGGACGGACACAGGGTTCTCCTCCGCCGATGGTGGATGACCCGGACCCGGTCGGGGGTCTCCGGGCATGACAAGGGTGGTTCGGGGGCCCGTCCCGACTGGAACGGGCCCCCGAACGCGAGTGTTACTGGATGCCGGCCTTCTCGCAGGCCTTCGCGAACTCGTCGACGCAGACGTCGTCGGCGCTCTGGAAGCCGGCGTCGATCACGGTCTTCACCGTGTCGGCCGTGATCCACTCCGGCGTGGCCAGCACGGACGGGACCATCTCACCGGTCTCGGTGTCCTCGACCTCGCCGGTGGCCATCGACGACGGGTCGTCGCCGTTGATCAGCGCGATCGCGAGCTCGGACGCGGCCTGGGCCTCGAGGTCGGTGTTCTTGTACACCGTGCCGCACTGGTAGCCGGCGAGGGTGTTCTGCAGTCCTTCGACGGAGGCGTCCTGGCCGGTCACCGGGACGTCGCCCGCGGTGCCGTTGTCCTTCATGCGGGCGATGATGCCGCCGGCCATGGTGTCGTTGGCCGACACGACGCCGTCGATCTTGCCGTTGTTCTGCGTGTAGAGCTGCTCGTAGGCGTCGCCCGCCTTGGTGGCGTCCCAGAAGCCGCTCTGGTCACCGACCAGCTTCCACTGGGTCATCGGCTTGAGGACCTCGTCGTACCCGGACTTGAACAGCGCCGCGTTGTTGTCGTTCGGGTCGCCGTTGATGTAGATGATGTTGCCCTCGGTCTTGCCCGAGTCCTCCAGGCAGGCGGCGAGGCCGTTGCCCATCAGGCGGCCGACCTCGACGTTGTCGAACGAGACGTAGAACGACGCGCCGCCACCCAGGGTGAGGCGGTCGTAGTCGATGCTCTGCACCCCGGCCTCGGCGGCCTTGCTGAGGCACGCCTTGCCCGACTCGGAGTCGAGGTTGACGATCATCAGGACGGTGACACCCTCGTTGATCATGCTGTCGCAGATCTCGCCGAACTTCGCGACGTCGCCGCCGGCGTTGTCGATGATCGACTCGACGCCCGCGTCGTCGAACGCGGCCTGCAGGCTGGGCCGGTCGTTGGCCTCCCAGCGCGGGGACGTCGTCTCGTCCGGCAGGATCACGCCGACCTTGCCCTCGGAGGCGCTGCCGCCGCCGTCGCTGCCGCCGTCGTCGCCGCCGTCGGAGTCGTCCCCGCACGCAGCGAGGGCACCGAACGCCAGCACCCCCACCGCGACCAGGGACGCGAACCGCGCTCCCTTGTTCCTGACCATTTCCTCGACCTCCATGGCTCGGACTCGTGTGACCGCCACGCGCCTACTGTGCTGTGACCGCCATCACGGTATATGTTGTCCGGGACAACATACTCATGCCGACAGGGCCCGGCAAGGCGTTGTGAGCGCGTGTTTTGTTGCACGTTCCAACCAAGCGTCTCCCTGCGTGCGCGTAACCGAATCGTGATCGAAACCCGTCTAGAAACCCGTCTTGGAAGAAGGACCCCGATGAGCTCCAGCAGCACCGACCCCGCCGCCTTCACCCCCACCCGCGAGGACCGGTTCTCCTTCGGCCTGTGGACCGTCGGCTGGCAGGGCGTGGACGTCTTCGGTGGCGCCGTGCGCCCCGAGCTCGACCCCGCCGAGGCCATCCACCTGCTCAGCGACCTGGGCGCCTACGGCATCACGTTCCACGACAACGACGTCTTCCCGTTCGACGCCTCCCCCGCCGAGAAGGAGCAGCGGCTGACGTCGTTCCGCAAGGCGCTCGAGGAGACCGGCCTCGTCGTGCCCATGGTGACGACGAACCTCTTCTCGCACCCCGTCTTCCGCGACGGCGGCTTCACCAACAACGACCGCGACGTACGCCGCTTCGCCATCCGCAAGGCCGCCGACCAGATCGACCTGGCCGCCGAGCTGGGCGCGAAGATCTTCGTGGCGTGGGGCGGCCGCGAGGGCGCCGAGTCGGGCGCCGCCAAGGACGTGAAGTCGGCACTGTCGCGCTACAAGGAGGCGTTCGACGTCCTCGGCGCCTACTCCGAGGAGCAGGGCTACGGCCTGAAGTTCGCGATCGAGCCCAAGCCCAACGAGCCCCGCGGTGACATCCTGCTGCCGACCGTCGGCCACGCGCTGGCCTTCATCAACGAGCTCGACCGCCCCGACCTGGTGGGCCTCAACCCCGAGGTCGGCCACGAGGAGATGGCGTCGCTCAACTACGCGCACGGCCTGGCCCAGGCGCTGTGGCACGGCAAGCTCTTCCACATCGACCTCAACGGCCAGACCGGTCCGCGCTACGACCAGGACCTGCGCTTCGGCGCCGGCAACGCGCGCGGTGCGTTCTGGACCGTCGACATCGTCGAGAACGGCGGCTACGACGGCCCGCGTCACTTCGACTACAAGCCGCCGCGGACCGAGGACATGGACGGCGTGTGGGAGTCGGCCCGCGCCTGCATGCGCAACTACCTGATCCTGCGCTCGAAGGTGCAGGCGTTCCGCGCCGACCCCGAGGTCCAGCAGGCCCTCCTCGACGCCCGCCTCGACCAGCTCGCCCAGCCCTCGCTGGCCGCCGGCGAGACGATCGCCGACCTGCGCTCCGAGTCGTTCGACCCCGACGCCGCCGCCCTGCGCGGGATGGCCTTCGAGCGCCTCGACCAGCTCGCCCTGGAGCACCTGTACGGCGTGCGCTGAGGCGATGGTCCCTGACGTTCTCGGGGTTCGCACCGCGCGCAGACCCCGAGAACGTCAGGGACTACCCCAGCAGGGCCTTCTCGATGTCGGCCACCGCGGTCGGGACGCCGGCGGCGTACCAGGTGACGCCGCCGGCCTCGACCTGAGTGGTCGCGCCGCCGACGCCGAGGATCAGGGCGGCGCCGGGGAGGTCGTCCCAGGGCGGCAGCGAGTCCTGGCAGCGCACGTGCAGCTGGCCGGCCGCGATCGCGGTCGCGTCGAGCGATGCCGACCCGAGCATCCGCAGGGTCGCCGCTCCCCCGACCAGCCGGCGGAAGGCCGCGCCGGCCTCGCCGTCGTACTTCGGCGGGTGCAGGTACGTCGTGACGCACGACGCCGCGAGCGGCCGGTCCACAAGCGGCGGCAGTGGTACGCCGTCCACGGTGGTCGGCAGGCCGGGGCCACCGACGAACGTGCGGCCGGTGGCGGCGTGGTGCACCGCGCCCAGCACGAGCTCGTCGCCGTCGGTGAGCGCGAGGGCGGAGCACCACCAGTCCATGCCGGCCACGAAGTTGTAGGTGCCGTCGACCGGGTCGATGATCCAGGTCCGCCCGGAGGTGCCGGTCCGGGAGGCGCCCTCCTCCCCCAGCACGCCGTCGTCCGGCCGCTCGGCGGCCAGCGTCTCGACGACCTGTCGCTCGGCGGCGTGGTCGGCCGCGGTCACGACGTCGGAGATCGAGGTCTTGGTGTCGGGCTCGAGGCCCTCGGCGCGCATCCGGTGGGCGAGCTCGCCGGCCTCACGCACCAGCCGCGCGGCGAGCGCGGCGTCGTGCGCCAGCTTCATGCCCAGGCCTCGGCGAGCAGCGCGCGCGTGTCGGCGAGCAGCTGCGGCAGCGTCTTGGTGCCACCGAGCACGGTGATGAAGTTCGCGTCGCCCGACCACCGCGGCACGACGTGCTGGTGCAGATGCTGCGAGAGCGATCCGCCCGCGACGCCGCCCAGGTTGAGCCCGACGTTGAACGCGTGCGGTCCACTCACCCGGCGCAGCACCCGCACGGCGTCCTGGGTCATCGTCATCAGCTCGGTGACCTCCTCCGTCGTCAGGTCGTCGAGCTCGGCGACGTGGCGGTGCGGGAGCACCATCATGTGGCCCGGGTTGTACGGGTGCAGGTTGAGCACCGCGAAGCAGCTCTTGCCCCGGTGGACGACGAGGCTCTCCTCGAGCGGCAGGTCGCCCATCACGCAGAAGGGACACCCCCGGTCGTCGGGCGTCACGCTCGGTACGACGTACGCCAGCCGGTGCGGCGTCCAGAGCCGGTCGAAGCCCTCGAAGCCGTCGCGTTCGTGGCCGGCCGGATCGTTCATGGCCACAACCCTAGGGTGGTGCCGTGCACGTCCGTCCCGCGGCTCCTGACGACATGGCCACCGTCGCCGACATCTGGCACCGGGCCTGGCACGTCGCCCACCCCGGACACGTGCCGGAGGGGCTGACCGCCGCACGCACGCTCGCGGCCTTCCACGAGCGGACGCCGGCCCGGGTCGCCGACACCACGGTCGCCGAGGTCGACGGCCGGGTCGTCGGGTTCACGATGGTCGCCGGCGACGAGGTCGAGCAGGTCTTCGTCGACCCCGACGCCCACGGCTCCGGGGTCGCCGGCCCGCTGCTCGCCGCCGCCGAGGCCCGGCTCGCCGAGGCCGGGCACGAGGTGGTCTGGCTGGCCGTGGTCGTCGGCAACGCGCGGGCGCGGCGCTTCTACGAGAAGCACGGCTGGTACGACGCCGGCGACCTGCCCTACGAGGTCACGGCCGGCGGTACGGCGTACATCTCGCCCTGCCGGCGCTACGAGAAGCGCGTCAGTACTGCCGGAACCACTCGCCCAGGTCGGTGACGCCAGGGCAGGTCACGTCGAGGTCCCGCTGGCCCTCGACCCACTGCCCCAGCACCGCCTCGCCTCCCTGGATCTGCCAGTCGTCGCCGCAGCGCGACAGCGCCTCCTCCTGCGAGGTCTGGCCGGCGGCGCGCCACTCGGGCAGCTCGAGGGCGAGGTCACCGACGACCTCGCGCCACAGGTACGGCGTCGAGTAGACGCCGACGTCGTACCCGGCGTCGGCGTACCCCCGGGTCGCGCCCTGCACCACCGCCCCGTTGGCCTCGAGGTCGGCGCTCCACTCGAAGTCGCGGACGTGCTCGACGTCGACCCACACGATCGGCGAGTCGAGCCCGGCGGCACGCATGGTCGCGACGTTCGCGAGCGCCTGCTGGTAGCCGGTGTTCGCGAGCGTCCCGAGCTCCGTGGTGGCGTCGAAGGGGCCGTCCGCGCCGTGCTCCGCGATCATCGCGTCGTCGGGCCAGCTCGCCACGGCGTACGCCGCCGCCTGCAGCTGTCGCTCGCGGATCCAGTCGACCTGGTCGGCCAGGCAGGGGTTCGCGGTGAAGCCGGGTCCGTTGGTGAGGCCGACGACGACGTACTCCGCGTCGTCGCGCGGCATCGGCAGGCCCAGCGTCGGCCGCTCGGGGATGCCCATCCCCTTCGGGCACTGCGGCCAGCTGATGTCGGCGCCGATGACGGGTCCCTCGACGAGAGAGGTCGGCGAGGACAGGGACGGGGACTCGCTCGGCATCTCGCCGGCCTTCTGCTCGGCGAGCTGCGCGAGCGCCTCGAGGCGCGCCGACTCGGCGTCGGCGGTCGGCGTGACGACGGCGGTCGGGCGCGGCGTCGACGGCGTCGCCGGCAGAGCAGGCGTCGTCGCCTGCTCCGCGGTGGCCTCCCCGCCCGTGCCGCCCGACGAGCAGGCCGTGAGCAGCGCGGCGACGGCCACCAAGGCCGCGCCGCGCCGCCTCACGATCAGACCTGTTCGCGCGATGCCACCGCGTCGACGACCCGCTGGATCGCCTCGTCGAGAGGTACGCCGTTGTCCTGGCGGCCGTCCCGGTAGCGGAACGACACCGCACCTGCCGCCACGTCGTCGGCGCCGGCGATCATCATGAACGGCACCTTCTGGAGCTGCGCGTTGCGGATCTTCTTCTGCATGCGGTCGTCGGAGTCGTCGACCTCGACCCGCAGCCCGCGGGCCCGCATCTGCTTCGCCACGTCGTGCAGGTAGTCGGAGAAGGCGTCCGCGACCGGGATCGCCTGCACCTGCACGGGTGCCAGCCACGGAGGGAACGCGCCGGCGTAGTGCTCGACGAGCACGCCGAGGAAGCGCTCGATCGAGCCGAACTTCGCCGAGTGGATCATCACCGGCTCCTGGCGGGAGCCGTCGTCGGCCTGGTACTCCAGGCCGAAGCGGGCGGGCTGGTTGAAGTCGTACTGGATCGTCGACATCTGCCAGGTCCGGCCGATGGCGTCGCGGGTCTGCACGGAGATCTTCGGGCCGTAGTACGCCGCGCCGCCCGGGTCGGGCACGAGCTCGAGCCCGGACTCGGTGGCGACCTGCTCGAGCACGGCCGTCGCCTCGGCCCACTGCTCGTCGCTGCCGATGAACTTGTCCCGGGAGTCGTCGCGCGTGGACAGCTCCAGGTAGAAGTCGTCGAGCCCGAAGTCCTTGAGCAGGCCGAGGACGAAGTCGAGCAGGTGCTTGATCTCGCCGGGCGCCTGCTCGCGGGTCACGTAGGAGTGCGAGTCGTCCTGGGTGATCATCCGGACCCGGGTGAGGCCCTGGAGCACGCCCGACTTCTCGTCGCGGTAGACCGTCCCGAACTCGAAGAGCCGCAGGGGCAGCTCCCGGTACGACCGCCCCCGCGACCGGAAGATCAGGTTGTGCATCGGGCAGTTCATCGCCTTGAGCCGGTAGTTGTGTCCCTCGGCCTCCAGCGGCGGGAACATGCCGTCGGCGAAGTACGGCAGGTGGCCGGAGGTGAAGTAGAGGTCCTCCTTGGCGATGTGCGGGGTCCCGACGTACTGGAAGCCGGCCTCGATGTGGCGCGCGCGGACGTAGTCCTCCATCTCCCGCTTGATCACGCCGCCCTTGGGGTGGAACACCGGAAGCCCGGGGCCGATCAGGTCGGGGAAGCTGAAGAGGTCGAGGTCGCGGCCCAGCTTGCGGTGGTCGCGTCGCTCGGCCTCCTCGATGCGGTGCAGGTGCGCCTCGAGCGCCTCCTTGGACTCCCAGGCGGTGCCGTAGATGCGCTGGAGCTGCTTGTTCTTCTCGTTGCCGCGCCAGTACGCCGCGGCGGTGCGCATCAGCTTGAACGCCGGGATCCGCTTGGTGGTCGGCACGTGCGGCCCGCGGCACAGGTCGCTCCACGCGACGTCGCCGTTGCGGCGGATGTTGTCGTAGATCGTCAGGTCGCCCGCGCCGACCTCGACACTCGCGCCCTCGGCGGCGTCGTCGGACTTGCCAGAGCCCTTGAGCCCGATCAGCTCGATCTTGTAGGGCTCGTCCTTGAGCTCGGCGATCGCGTCGTGGTCGGTGGTGACCCGGCGGGAGAAGCGCTGCCCCTCCTTGATGATCTTGCGCATCCGGGACTCGATCTTCTCGAGGTCCTCGGGCACGAACGGGGTCTCGACGTCGAAGTCGTAGTAGAAGCCGTTCTCGACCGGCGGACCGATGCCGAGCCTCGCCTCCGGGAAGAGCTCCTGGACGGCCTGCGCCATCACGTGCGCGGTGGAGTGCCGCAGGATGTCGTGGCCGTCCCTGCTGTCGATCGCGACGCCCTCGACCTCGTCGCCGTCGGCGAGCTCGTGGGAGAGGTCCCGGAGCTGGCCGTTGACCCGGGCCGCGATGACCGCGGTGTCCTCGGCGAACGGCTCCCACGCCTTGGTGCCCGTCGTGACCGTCCGGTCCTCACGCGCGTCGGCGTGGACGAGGACGATCTTGATGTCGGGCACGGTGTCTCCTTCGGGTGGCGTCCCGGTCGCTCCGGGCGTCTCCCGATCGTATCGACCGGTCCCGGACCGCCGCGCGGCGGTTTCCCGTGCGGCCGTAGGGTTCGTCGTCGTGGAGGTACGCCGTGACGACCCGCTCACGCCCGACGTCGTGGCGCTGCTCGACGAGCACCTGTCCGACATGCACGCGACCTCGCCGCCCGAGAGCGTGCACGCGCTCTCCCACGCGGCCCTCGCCGACTCGACGATCACGTTCGTGACCGCCCGCGACGGCGGCGAGCTGCTCGGTTGCGGTGCTCTCAAGCAGCTCACCGCCGACCACGCGGAGATCAAGTCGATGCGCACGACCGACGCCGCCCGTGGACGCGGCATCGCCACCGCGGTGCTGGGCTGGCTGCTCGCCGAGGCCCGCGACCGCGGCCTGGCCAGGGTCAGCCTCGAGACCGGCACCGAGGACTACTTCGACGCCGCCCACCGGCTCTACCAGCGCCACGGCTTCGTCGACTGCGAGCCGTTCGCCGACTACGCGCTCGACCCGCACAGCCGCTACATGACGCTGTCGATCGACTGAGTCAGCGGCTGTCAGCGCAGCTTCTCGGGCACCTCGGAGTCGTAGCCGAAAACCTGGAAGTCGAGGGCGTAGAGCCGCACGATCCGCGCGGCCAGCGCCGGGTCGATCCGCACCGGCTGCGGCGGCGTCGCCGAGACGTTCTGCCGCGGCAGCGGGACCTCGCCGACCCCGAGGCGCTCGCAGACCTGCTCCCAGTCGTCCTGGAGCCGCTCGAAGCGGCCGAGGAACGCGAGCCGGTCCAGCGGCAGCGTGGCGGTCTGCGGCTTCACGTGCCGGTTGGTGACCAGCAGGTCCGTCGTCTCGAGCGCGGTCACGAACTCCTCGAACGTGCCGCCCTCGACGCCGGTCGGCCGCGACGTACCCTGCCCCTCGCCCACCACCTTGTCCTGCCAGCAGGACACGAGCCGGGTGTAGGGGTTCCGCACGAAGCCGAACGCCGCGTACTGGCGCTGGGGGCCCTGCGGCCAGCGCTTCAGGCCGCCCCGGTGCATCACGACCTCGAGGTCGGGCCGGCTGGCGAACGCCGCCGAGATCGACCGGGTCGCGACCTTGGCGGTGCGCACGTAGATGAATCGCCCCGGGTCGCTGACGGAGAGGCTGAACCGCTTGGCCGAGGGCCGGGTGACGACGCCGTGAACGTCCGAGGTCATGGGCCCATCCTCGCTTGCGTTGCCGAGCCGGCGCCGATCAGATGTCGATCAGATGTCGATCAGTGTGGAGCGCATCGGTGGGCGATACTGGGTTCGAACCAGTGACCTCTTCGGTGTGAACGAAGCGCGCTACCACTGCGCCAATCGCCCGTGCGGTCGCCGACTCTAGCCTACGTTGCGGCCACCTTCACATTCGGCACAGATTGGTCGGCGAACTCCGCGTCACGACCCTTCCTGCCGCCCGTCTCCTAGGCGTGAATCGCCTCCCGATGCCGCGCCGGCTCTCGCAGCAGGTCACCCTCCAGTGCCTCGACGCGCGGGGCCGCAGCATCGACCTGCCCGCCCTGCTCGCCTACGACCCGGCCGACCCATGGGCGATCGAGTTCACCTTCGGGCAGAAGTCCGGTCCGGTGCGCTGGCTGATCGGCCGCGACCTGCTGCTCGTCGGCCTGACCGACCCGGCCGGCGAGGGCGACGTCATGATCTGGCCGAGCATCGACGAGTACGGCCGGGCCGCCGTCGTGCTCGAGCTCAGCTCGCCCAACGGGCGGCTCGTCACCCAGCTCCCCAGCCGCGAGCTGGGGTCGTTCCTCGCCCGCACGCTCGTGGTGGTGCCGCAGGGCACGGAGGAGATCGACCTCGACCTCCTGGTCGAGTCGCTCACCGGGTCACAGACCCAGTAGCTCGGGCTCCCGGCTCCGCCACAGGGCCGCCACGTCGGCGGTGACCGGACCGGGCGCCGGCAGCTCACGGTCGTTCCAGCGCGCGACGGCCTGCACGTCGCGGGTCGTCGACACCAGGAACACCTCGGTTGCCGCGTCGACGGCCTCGATCGGCTCGTCGACCTCGCGCCCGCCGTACCACTCGAGCACGAGGCCCCGCGTCACCCCGGCCAGGCAGCCGCTGGCCAGCGTCGGCGTGCGCAGCTCGCCGTCGACGACATAGAAGACGTTGGATCCCGTGCCCTCGCACAGGTGTCCGGCGAGGTTCGCGAAGATCGCCTCGCTCGCCCCCTGCCGCTGCGCGGCGGCGAGCGCGATCACGTTCTCGGCATATGACGTGGTCTTGAGCCCCGCCAGCGCGCCGCGCTCGTTGCGGGGCCACGGCACCGTCGCCACCGCGGTCGTCCCCGGCCACGCCTTCATCGTGTCCGCGACGACGACCACGGTCGGCGGCGCATCGCCCCGACCCGACCCCATCGGCGCCGGCCCGCCGGTCACCGTGATGCGGAGCCGGCCCAGCGGCAGGTCCGCGCCGTCGAGCACGGCCGCCACTCCCCTGCGCACGTCGTCGACGTCGACCCCCGTCAGCCCCAGCCCCTCCGCGGACCGCTGGAGCCGCGCCAGGTGCAGGTCGAGCGCGAACGGGAGCCCGCCGATCACCTTGACCGCCTCGAACACCCCGTCGCCCACGGTGAGCCCGTGATCGGTGACGAGGACGGCCGGGGCAGTCGCGTCGGGGAGCAGTTCACCGTTCATCCACGCGCGCATGAGCGCCACCCTAAAGGGGCACAAACGGCGCACGACGCGCGGCTCGGGGGTCGATTTTGCATGGTCTGGGGCATCGGCTACTGTTCTCACGCACGCCGACCGGGAGACCGGACGGAGCGCAAGCGGACGTAGCTCAGTTGGTAGAGCGCAACCTTGCCAAGGTTGAGGTCGCGAGTTCGAGCCTCGTCGTCCGCTCGGAGAGGTCTCTCCCTGGTTTGGCCTCCATGGTGGGTTGGCCGAGAGGCGAGGCAACGGACTGCAAATCCGTGTACACGGGTTCAAATCCCGTACCCACCTCCACGCAGTCCCTCCGACTAACTCAAGACCCCGGGCGATTGGCGCAGCGGTAGCGCGCTTCCTTGACACGGAAGAGGTCACTGGTTCAAACCCAGTATCGCCCACCAGAGCGAGAACGGCCCCTGAGCAGGCACCACGCCTCTCAGGGGCTCTTTCGATTTCTGACCGTCAGCGGCGGGACCAGGCGGGGACGGTCTCGACGTCGCCGATCGGCTCGGGCAGGAGCGGCTCGGGGGCTCCCGATCCGTCTGCGTCGACGACCCAGATGCGGGAGCCGTCATCTGCTACATGGGCGAAGGCGATCCTGGAGCCGTCCTGAGGGGAGAAGGTCGGGTCCTCGTCGAGCCCGTCGAGGTCCGTCAGCTGCTCGACGCTGTCGACCGGAATCGACTCCTGTGAGCTGGAGAAGGGTGCGGTGAAGATCTCGAAGTCCCGGTTGTCGCCTTCGTCGAGGTCCTTGCGAAAGGCGATCATCGTCCCGTCCGGGGAGACGACCGGGTCGCTGTACTGACCGGGGAACTCCGCCCGCAGGAGGAGCCGCCAAGCTCCGGTGTCCACGTCGATGGCCCAGAGGGACCCACCCTGCACGTCAGACTCGGTGCTGCCCCACAGGACGATGGTGCGGCCGTCGCGCGAGTAGGTGGGGTCGTTGAGGCTCAGCAAGGCGGATTCAGCCGGTGGGTCGAAGGTCTGCAACGCGGTGCCGGTCTCATCGAGGAGCACGACGTTGATCGCATCGTTGCTGCCCAGGCAGCGGACGACCAGGCGCGTGCCGTCCGCCGACCAGGCCGGACGGCTCGTGCTCTGCTGGCACTGCTCGGGTGTGGTGTCGAAGAGCGGCCTGTCACCGCCGTCGTCCCCCGCTCCGGTGGTTCTCAGCTCGTAGAGATCGGCCGAGACCGACTTGGCCCGCGAGAAGATCATCTGGTCCCTGTCGGGGCCGAGCGCCGGGAGCCACTCCTTCAGGTCGCTGTCGGTCAGCCGCCGGTTGAGCGATGCGTCGTCGGTGTCGACCAACCAGATGTCCTGGGAGCTCCGGTCCGGCCCCGCGGCGATCAGGAGCTGGGAGTCGCTCAACGGCCAAGGGCCAGCCGTGTCGCCCTCAGCCTCGGGCGGGCCGGGGCCGTCGCCGCGGATCTGGGAGATCGCGAAGGCGACACCACCGGCCACGATGACCAGGGCCAGCGCGATGGCGATCGGCCGGGCGTGCGCCCGGAACCCCGCGACGAACCACTGCAGGAGCCGGAGCAGAAGCGGTGGCGGTGGCGGTTTCGGTGGCGGTTCCGGCTTCGGTTCCGGCGGCGGCGTTGGTAGTGGCGGCGGCGTCGGCGGAGGCACTGTCGGATCGAGGTCGAACAGCCTCGTGTCTCCAGAGCGCAGGAAGAGCACCGGGGTGCCGAACTCGGACTCCTTCTGGGCCGACACGATGGCCCGGCGCGCAGGAGCGACTGCCGCATCGATCGGAAGCCCTTGTGCCAACTGGGTGTACAGACTGCCGCTGAAGGCGATGGCCGCCTCGTCCGTGACCTCGAACTGCATGGCGATCACGGCGGGGATCTTGAACTCGATCAGGCTTCCGGCGACGCCGGAGAAGGGGTCGAACCGGGAGGCGCGCGCACCCTCGCACGAGTTGAGCACGACGAGCCGGAGACTCTTCTCGTCCTGCAGCATCCTGCCCAGCTTCTCGCCCGGGACATCGTCCGCGCGGCGACCTCGCGGGGACTCGAGGACGAGGATCCCGTGCTCGGTGGCCTCGTCGTACGCCCCGTGGCCGATGTAGTGGAGGACGTGGATCGGGTCGCGCTTGGAGACGCGTGCGCTCAGCTCGGCCAGGGTCCCCGTCTCCAGCCACTCCAGAGACACTCGCCCGTCGGCCGTCAGGTCCACGAGGGCCTCTTCGAGCTTGCGACGCTCCTCGGCGCTGTTCAGCTCGGGATATCCGGCGGGGCTGCTCACCATCCCGAGCACCTTCAGCGGAAACTCGACCTTCAGCGGCCAGCGGGCGCTCTCGAGGTCCAGGGCCCGGACGAGTGGCGTGTAGATGGACTCCGACAGGAAGCTCGGGCGGGAGTAGAGGTACTCCCACGGCAGCCGCGTGAGCTCCGGCGCGCCGGACAGGCTGATGGCGATCCGCAGCCCGCGTTGCTTCTCCTCCGCGGCCGCCCTGGCCGCGTTGTACACGGCGGCGACGTGGTCCTGCATCAGGGCATCGAACAGCCCCGTGCCCAGCGTCTTGATCTCGTCGACGCGCTCGTCCTGAGGCCCCCTCGAGCGTCGGACCTGGCCGACGCTCTCCACGAAGTCGTCGAGCTCGTCGTCCGTGAGCGGCGACCGGAAGTGCCCGCGTCCGACTCGTCCGCTCGGGGTCGACGCCAGCACCCGGTAGGACCCATCGGTGTCGCGCTCGATGCGGAGATGGAGCTCGTCGTAGTCGGGAACGTCCTCGATCATCAGGGCCCCCTCCCGCAGCCCGAGCCCTCTCACCGATTCTCCCACCCGTCGAGGCGGAAGTCAGCAGCCGCGGCCGGGACGCAGGCCGGCCTACACGGCTGGACGGGCCAGCAGCAGCCCGCCGTCGACCGGCAGGACATGCCCGGTGATCCAGGCGGCGTCGGGGGACGCGAGGAACCCGACCGCGGCCGCGACGTCGGCCGGCTCCCCCACGCGACCGAGCGGATACAGCGGGAGCATCCGGTCGGCGCCGCCCTCTTGTCCGTCCCACACGCCGGTCCGGATCGTGCCGGGGGCGACCGCGTTCACTCGTACGCCGTCCACCGCCAGGTAGCGCGCGAGGTTGGCGGTCAGCGCCGTCAGGCCGGCCTTCGCCGACGAGTAGGGCTCGCTGCCCAGCGCCGCCTGGCCGTTGATCGAGCTGACCGTGACGATCGCCGGGCTCCGGGGGCTGCGGCGCAGGAAGGGGATCGCGGCGCGACAGACCCGCGCGACACCGGTCAGGTTCAGGTCCAGGAGCGTCGTCCAGGTCTCGTCGTCGGTCTCCTCGAAGACGCCGTGGGGCAGGTCTCCCCCGGCGACGTTGACGACGACGTCGACCCCGCCGAGCTCGTCCGCCACCCGGGCGACGCCACCGTCGACGGACTCCCGGTCCGTCACGTCGATCCCCAGCGCCATCCGCCCGGCCCGTGCGGGCAGGCCGTCGGCGACCGCCCGAGCCAGGTCCGGGTCCAGGTCGCTGACCGCCACCCGGGCACCCTCGGTCGCGAGCCGGACCGCGCACGCCCGGCCGATCCCCTGCCCCGCGCCGGTGACCAGGGCGGTCGCGCCGTCGAACCGTGTCGTCGGGCTCGCCACGTCGTCATACCCTCCTCGTTGGAAGACGGTCAGGCGAACCTACCGGGTTCCGGTCTCACGTGACGGCCGCGACTGCTGCGACAGGTGTCAGTCGACCCACCCACGGGTATCTCCAGGTCATGAGCGCCCAGTTCCTCAGCTGCGAGGTCACCCGCTGCCCCGCCTGCGGGCGGCGTTCGATGGTGGTGACCTACGAAGGTCTCGCCGACCCCGCGCAGCCGGACGAGGCGGCGGTGTGGATGCCGACGGACGCGGCCTGCGAGCACGGCTGCGACACCCGGGACCACCCCCTCCCGGGGCTCTCGCGCGAGGTCGCCTGACGGACGCGACCGCAGCGCGCCCGGGGCAGACACCCGGCGGCCGCGCGTGCCCCCGGACCCCCCGAGGCACGAGGAACCACCTGCGCCCGCCGCCGGGTGCAGCAACAGCATGAGCGCGGCCCCGGTGTACCGGCTCACCCCGACGAATGAGGTCAGGCGTCGTCGGTGGCGAAGTCCTCGTCGTGGGTGCCGGGACGCGGCGCCCAGGGCAGCTCCTTGGCCGGGCGTACGACGATGAGGCGGTCGCCGCGGGCGAGCTGGGTGACCACGGGGTCGAAGTAGCGGTAGACCTTCTCGTCGCGCACGACCGCGATCACCTGGTCGGGCAGCTGCTGGGGCTGCTTGCCGACCTCGGAGACGATGAGCTCGCGCTCGGCCACCTCGAGGCCCTCCCCGTACGTGAGCAGGTCCTCCATGACCTGGCCGAGCGTCGGCGACAGCGAGGACAGGCCGAGCAGGCGGCCGACGGCGTCGGACGAGGTGATGACCGAGTTGGCGCCGGACTGGCGCATGAGGGCGACGTTCTCCTGCTCGCGGACGGCGGCGACGATCCACACGTCGGGGTTGAGCTGGCGAACCGTCAGCGTGGCCAGCACGTTGGAGTCGTCGCGGTTGGTCGTGATGATCACCTGGTCGGCGTCGCCGACGCCGGCCCGGCGGAGCACGTCCTGACGGGTGGCGTCGCCGGTGACGACGGCGAGCCCGTCGGCGTGTGCCTCCTGCAGCGCGCCGGCGCCGGGGTCGACCACGATGATCGCCTCCCGCTCGAGCCCGTTGTTGACGAGCGTGTCGACGGCGGCCCGGCCCTTCGTGCCGTAGCCGATGACGACCACGTGGGATGACATGTGTTTCCTCCAGCGGGCGGTTCGGAAGAGCTCGCGGCCCTGCGAGGCGAGCACCTCGAGGGTGGTCCCGATCAGCAGCACGAGGAAGGCGATGCGCAGCGGGGTGATGACGAAGGCGTTGATCATCCTGGCGTGTGCGGCGACCGGCGCGATGTCGCCGTACCCGGTCGTGCTCAGCGTGACCGTCGTGTAGTAGATCGAGTCGACCAGGTTGACGCCGTAGCCGGG
Source organism: Nocardioides sp. GCM10030259 (assembly GCF_042666375.1). Lineage (NCBI taxonomy): Bacteria > Bacillati > Actinomycetota > Actinomycetes > Propionibacteriales > Nocardioidaceae > Nocardioides > Nocardioides sp. GCM10030259. The sequence goes on from NZ_JBHTDF010000026.1 coordinate 126,787, forward strand.
CGGGTCGTTTCCGTCCCGGTAGGCCGCGCGGTCCAGGTACACGATCAGGACGGTGCCGACCAGGATGGCCAGCGCCAGCAGCAGCCGGCGGCCGAGCTCCCACCACGGTGAGCGGGTGCTCGCCGGCAGGGACAGCTTCCCGCGGCTGCGTCCCTGGGTGATGTCGCTGGAGTCGTCGGACACGCGCGTGAATCTAGTCGGTCTCGGCCCGTGAGCCGATGCGGCGGAGCCGTTGCACGAGCTCCGACCTGGCGAGCACGGTCGACGACTGCGGGAAGACCGAGTCGAACGCCGCGTTGACGGCCGCGCCGATCAGCACCGCGATCGAGACCAGGTAGAGCCACAGCAGCACGGCGATCGGCGCGGCGAGCGGGCCGTAGATCGACTTCGAGTCGGCCGAGGTGACGGTGAGGAACCAGCGCAGCAGGTAGGAGCCGACGATCCAGCAGAAGAGCGTGAACGTCGCGCCGGGGAGGTTGAAGCTCCAGTTGGTCCGCACCGGCACCGACACGTGGTAGAGCGTCGCGAGGAAGCAGATGCAGATGACGAGGACCACCGGCCAGTAGAACGCCATCAGGACGTCGGCGCGCTCGGGCAGCCAGTCCGCGACCAGGCCGGGACCGGCCACCATGAGCGGGATGGAGACGACGCCGGTGACCATGGCCAGGATGTAGAGCAGGAACGACAGGGCCCGGGTCTTGACGATCCCGCGGTGGCCCCCGAGCCCGTGCATGATCGTGATGGTGTCCACGAAGACGTTGAGGGCGCGGGACCCGGACCACAGGGCGAGCACGAAGCCCAGCGAGATGATGTCGAACCGGCCGCCTTCGAGGACGTCGTCGATCGTCTTCGTGATGATCTGGTTGACGGCGTTCTCCGTCAGCGCACGGCCGGAGAGGTCGATGACCGCCTGCCGGACCTCGTCGACGCGAGCCGGGCTGAACTGGTCGGTGACGAAGCCGATCGCGCCGGCCATCGCGAAGATCAGCGGCGGCACGGAGAGCACGGCGAAGAACGCCGCCTCGGCCGCCAGCCCGGTCACCCGGTAGCGCAGGCACGACGCCACCGTCGCGCCCAGCAGCCGCCAGAGGACGGCGCGGGTACGCCGCAGCCACTCGACCACCGCCGTCTGGAGGGTCCCCGAGGACGCGGTCTCCTGGGACTGCGCGCGCTCCGCCGGGGGCATGGACCTACCGTAGACACATGGGTTCCGACATCCGGGTAGCCACGAACCAGGCGCCGCCGCTCGTTGGTCACAACATCGTCACGGGTGACGCCGCGCTGGTGGAGGCGATCACCCGGCACGCCAGCGCCGACGTGGTCGACGACCTGGCCCCGATCGGCGCGCTGGCCGGCACCGCCGAGGCCCGCGAGCACGGGATGCTCGCGAACGAGTTCCACCCGCGGCTGACGCCGTACGACCGGTTCGGCAACCGCATCGACGAGGTGCAGTTCCACCCGTCGTGGCACTGGCTGATGGACCGCGCGGTCTCGCAGGGCCTCGCGGCCGCGCCGTGGGAGTCGGACTCGCCGCACGCGCACGTGCGCCGCGCGGCCGGCTTCATGGCGTGGTCGCACACCGAGCCGGGCCACGGCTGCCCGATCTCGATGACGTACGCCGCGGTGCCCGCGCTCCGCGCCGACGACGCGATCGCGAAGGAGTGGACGCCGCTGCTCGCGTCGTACGCCTACGACCCCGGCGTCCGCGTCGCGTCGGAGAAGCTCGGCGCGCTGGCCGGCATGGGCATGACGGAGAAGCAGGGCGGCTCCGACGTCCGCGCCAACGTCACCGAGGCGCGGCGCACCTCGGTCGAGGGTGAGTACACCCTGCACGGCCACAAGTGGTTCACCTCGGCGCCGATGAACGACGTCTTCCTGGTGCTCGCGCAGGCCCCCGGCGGCGTCACGTGCTTCGTCGTACGCCGCGTGCTGGCCGACGGCACGCGCAACCGGCTCGACGTCGTGCGCCTCAAGGACAAGCTCGGCAACCGGTCCAACGCGTCGTCGGAGCTCGAGTTCGACGGCACGATCGCGCAGCGGCTCGGCGACGAGGGCCGCGGCGTGCGGACGATCATCGAGATGGTCGCCGCGACCCGGCTCGACTGCGTGCTCGGCTCGACGTCCCTGATGCGGCGCGCCGTCAACGAGGCGACGTGGCACGCCGCGCACCGCTCCGCCTTCGGCTCGCTGCTCATCGAGAAGCCGCTGATGCAGAACGTGCTCGCCGACCTCGCCGTCGAGACCGAGGCGGCCACGGCGCTGGCGATCCGGCTGGCGGCGGCGGTCGACGACATCGACGACCCGCACGAGGCGGCGCTGCGGCGGATCGCCCTCCCGCTCTCGAAGTTCTGGGTCTGCAAGCGCACCCCCACGCTGGTGGCCGAGGCGCTGGAGTGCCTCGGCGGCAACGGGTACGTCGAGGAGTCGGGCCTGCCGCTCCTCTACCGCGAGGCGCCGCTCAACTCGGTGTGGGAGGGCTCGGGCAACGTCAACGCGCTCGACGTGCTCCGCGCGCTGGGCCGCGAGCCGGAGGTGCTCGACGCCTGGATCACCGAGGTCGGCCGGGCGCGCGGCGGCAACGCCCACCTCGACCGCGCGATCGAGGAGACCCTTGCCCTGATCGGCTCGCTGATGGGCGAGCCCGCGTCGCTGGAGGCCAACGCCCGGCGACTCGCGATGCGGATGGCGCTGTGCCTGCAGGGCTCCCTGCTGGTGCGCCACTCCCCCGCCGAGGTCGCCGACGTCTTCTGCGCGTCGCGCCTCGGCGCGGCGTACGACGGCGTCTTCGGCACGCTCGACGGCGGTGACCTCCGGGCGATCGTGGAGCGCGCGACGCCCGTCGTCTAGGCGGGCAGCGGGTACGGCGCGAGGACCGGGAGGTACGGCGCCGGGTCGCCGTCCCAGTCGGCGGCGAGGATCGCCGCCTTGCTGCGCCGGCCGGAGATGAGTCGGAAGAGCTCGTGCCGGTCGGCGGTGAGCGTGGCGGCGGGGTCGCCGTCGCCGACGACCCAGGAGCGGCGCCCGTCGGTGAGGGTCAGCGCCGGGGTGTCAGTCTCGACGAGCCGCGCGGCCAGCCAGTGCCGGAACGTCGCGAAGCCGAAGCGGGTGACCTCGCCCCGGGGCTCCGGCTCGGCGCCGACGGCCTCGCGCAGGTCGTCGAGGTGGACGGCGAGGTCGGCCACCGGAGCGGCGAGCAGCCAGTCGGATCCGCCGACCGCGCGCGCATCGCCGCTGCGCACCGCGTAGACGAGGCACTGGCCGTGCTGGTGGAGGTCGCCGAGCAGCGCGTCGAGGGAGCGGGCGCCGCGGCGGTCGACGTGGCCGGCCGTCCAGCGCTCGCGCTCGGCGGCCACGGCGGGGTCACGCCAGGCACGGTCGGCGGCGTCGAAGAACCCGCCGCGCGCCGAGTCCGCGGCGACGCCGACGAGGTGCGCGACCAGCGCCCGCACCGTCCAGTCGGGGCAGGCCGGCACGACGATGTCGCCCACGTCGCCGGCCGCCTCCAGGAGCGACCCGACCCGGCGCAGGCCGTCGTCGTACGCCGTCGCGACGCGCCAGCGGGCGGACCGCTCGGGCGTGAGGACGTCCGCAAGGCTGGTGCGCTTGGTGAACGTGTCGAGGAACTGCTGTGCGGCGCCCGGGTCGGCGCCGATGCCGGCGAACAGCCCGTCGGCATCGGCGGTCGGGAACCGGGCAGCGGCGAACGACCACTCGTAGTGCCCGGCGGCGCGCGCGTCGCGCCATGCCGCGTAGTCGGCGAGGCTGCCGCCGGCGAGCAGGTCCGCGGCGACGTGCCGGGCCTGGGCGACCGCGTCGCCGATGCCCTGCGCGGTGGCCGGGTGCTTGAGATGGCCGGCGTCACCGAGGGTCGCCCACCCGGGTCCGGTCGCCGGCCGGAAGAAGCCGCGCATCATCGTCTCGGGGACGGCGATGACCCGGCTGATGCGTGTGGCGCCGGCGAGGAGCCGCGGGTTCAGCACGCCCGGGAACGACCGGAGCAGGTCGTCGTACCGCCGCTCGAGCTCGGCCGGCGTCCCGCGGGTCAGCTCCGGGCGAGCGGCGACGTTGAGCAGATGCACTCCGTCCTCGCAGGGCACGGACATCAGCGCCCGGTCGGCGTGCACGTCGAGGTGGCACCAGCCGCTGCGGGGCAGGCCGGTCCAGTAGGCCATCAGGAAGGCCATCTCCCCACCCAGCTCCTGCTGCGTGGGCAGGCCGAGCCGGTGGGCGACGGTCGAGCGCTGTCCGTCCGCGGCCAGCAGCCACCGGCCCTCCAGGCGGCGGCCGTCGTCGAGCACCACGCCGCGGGCGGGGTCGTCGGGGGTGCCGGCGCCGAGCACGTCCGCAACCCGACTCCCGAGGTGCAGGTCGACCCCCGCCCCGCGCGCGAGGTCGACCAGCACCGCGTCGAGGCTGATCCGCCGCACGTTGAGGCAGCGGTCGTGCCCGCCGTAAGGCGTGAAGGTGCCGGCCACCTCCCGCCCCAGGACGCGCCAGCTGAACCGCACCGGCGAAAGGTCGTGCCGGGAGCGCAGCAGGTCCATCGCTCCGAGCCGTTCGAGCGCGTCGAGGGTGTCGGGGAACATCGTGTGGGTGGAGATCGAGTCGCTCGGGAAGTCGGCCCGGTCGACCAGCGCGACGCGCCAGCCGCCGCGAGCGAGGAGGGTCGCCACGGTGGCGCCGGCGCACCGGGCGCCGACCACCACGGCGTCGTACTGTGCAGCGTCGGAGGTCATGGCCCCACCCTCGCCGGGGCCCGTTGAGTTCGCGTTGAGCCGGCGTCGCAGCGGCTCAGCCAGCGGTCACCTGCGCCGATCCGGGCGTAGACGGCGCGCGCCAGGTCGCGCTGGCGGGGATCCAGCAGCGCCCACGCCAGGTGGACCTCCGCCTGCCGCCAGGGCAGCCGGTAGCGGGTGAACGCCGCGACGGCGTCCTCGAACGCGGCCCGGGCGCCGCGCGGCCGACCCCAGCGGGCGTCGACGCGCGCCCGTGCGAGCGCCACCTCGCCGCGCAGGCCCGCCCAGCCGTCGTGGGTGACGATCTCCTCGCAGCGCAGCACGTGCTCCTCGTCGCCGGGCGCACCGAGCTGCGCGAGCCGGGCGCGCACCCACACCTCGCTGGGCACCTGGGGTCCGTCGACCGCGATCAGGAGCGCGTCGTCGAGCACGCCGACGGCCCGGTCGGTGTCGCCGAGGAGGGTCAGCACGTCGGCCAGCCGGCGCGCGTCGAAGAGCACCTCGTGCCGACTGCCGGCCGCCCGGTCGCGGGCGAGGGACGCGGCCGCGTCGTCGGCGACCCGCTCCCACTCTCCGCGGTAGAGGTCGAGCACCCGGTGGGCGAGCGCGCCGTCGGGCAGCGGCTCTGCGGCGTGGCGCGCGGCGTCGAGCTCGCCCATGACGGCCATCGACCGGACGAGCTGGTCGACGACCGCCTCGTGCGGATGGGCGAAGGCGGCGAACCGCGGCTGCGCGAGACCCCGACGGCACCAGGCGCGGCCGGCGGTCGGGTCCAGCAGGAGCTCGGTGGCGACGTGGGCGGCGCCGCTGGCCGGCCACCATGCGAGGTAGGCGTCGCCCAGCGGTTGCGCGTAGCGCCAGGCGCGGGCGAAGTGGTCGAAGGCGACGGTGATCTCGCCCCGGTTGGCGGCGTGGTAGGCCGCGCCCCAGGCGGCGTACGCGAGCAGGTCGTCGCGGCCGCTCGCCCCCGCGATCTCCCCCGCGCGGTCAGCGGCCCGCCCGAGCATGTCGGTGCGGACGCCGAACATCCCGGCCTGCATCCGGCCGCGGTGCAGGAGGAACTTCTCGTCGATGCCCGGCCGGAGCCGCTCGGCGGCGTCGAAGTGCTCGAGCGCCCGCGGGATGTCCATGACGGTGTGGTGCATGCTCAGGGCGCCGCCGATCCGGCTGTGCGTGGTGCCTGCGGCGAGGGTGTCGCCGTGCTCGATCTGCCGGGCCAGCGCGTCCTCGAGCAGCGCGAGGGCCCGCGCGTGGTCGTGGCCTGAGGTCAGGTGCAGCATCGCGAGGCCCACCCGCGCCTCTGCCTGCTCCTCGGGCGGAGCGCCCCGGTCCAGGAACGGAAGCGCGGCCTCCGCGTGCTCCACCGCCTCGGCCCACGCCAGGCTCCGCGCCGCCGCCTCCGAGGCGCGCAGGCTGGCGCGCCCGGCCTCGGGAGGGTCGACCGCGGCGCCGGCCTGCCGCAGGTGCACCGCCGCGGCCATCAGGTCCGCGTCGGCCGGAGCCGGTACGGCGAGCAGCGCCTCGGCCGCCCGGCGGTGGAGCTGCTCGCGGCGAGGCCTGGGCGCCTCGGCGTACACCGCGGCGCGCATGAGGTCGTGCGGGAACGCGTAGCCACCCGCCCACGAGCGCCCGGACTCCACGAGGAACCCGCGCGCGACCGCTGGCTCCAGCGCCGGCACCAGCTCCTCCTCGTGCCAGTCGAGCACCCGGCCGAGGAGCAGCACCTCGACGTCGAGGCCGAGCACGGCCGCCGCGGTGACCGCCTCGCGGGTGTCCGTCGGGAGCGTCACCAGCCGGTGCCGCAGGACGTCGCGCACCGCCACCGGCACCGCGTCGGCGAGGTCGGCGGCCGCGAGGTCGCTCGGCGCCAGGTCGCGGAGCACCTCGGTGGCGAAGAACGGGTTGCCGCCGGTGCGCTCCCACAGTCGCTCCACGAAACGGGCGTCCGGTTCGGCGCCGGCCAGTCCGGACATCAGGACGGCGAGGTCGTCGATCCCCAGCGGATGGAGCGCCAGCCGGTCGGCGAGTGCCGCGGCGGTCGCATCGCCGACGAGCTCCAGGAGCGGCGGATGGAGGCTGCCGGGCGGGTCGCGGTAGGCGATCACCAGCATCACGCGGGCCGGGAGCCGTCTGCCCAGCTGCCGGAGCAGCGTGGCCGTCGCCGGGTCGATCCGCTCCCCCTCCTCGACCGCGAGGAGCACGGGCGCGCTGCCGGCGAGCTCGCCCAGCAGCCACCCGGACGCGCTGAGCAGCTCGGACCGGTTCCCGTCGCGGCCGGGCTCGGCGTCGTCCGGCAGCAGTGGCGCCAGCCGCTCGCGGACCGGGCCCGGCGCGTCGTGCAGGACCTCCGCCACCTCGCCGCTGGCCCGGAGCGCGGCGGCGAGCGGCTGGTAGGGCAGCGACGCGTCGTCGCACCGGGCGACCATTACGACGGCGTCGTCCTCGGCTGCTCGATGGGCGAGCTCGGCGACCAGCCGGCTCTTGCCGATCCCGGCCGGACCGGACACGAGCGCGATCGCCGCACCACCCGCGACGACGGACTCCCACCGGGTCTCGAGCGTGCGGAGCTCGCCTGGACGGCCGACGATCGGGGTGCGCCGCAGCGCGGCCAGGACGGCGTCCGGCGGCTGGCTCCCCCGGCTCCTCGGCGCAGGCGCCCGGTCCGGGGCGCCGGTGCCGAACCCGTCCAGCAGCGGGTCCTGGCGCAGCAGCGCGGTCTCGAGCGACTGGAGCTCCGGGCCAGGGTCGAGGCCGAGCTCCTCGCCGAGGCTGGCCTTCGTCGCGGCGTACGCCGCCAGCGCGTCGGCCTGCCGGCCGGACCGGTAGAGGGCGACCATGAGCTGGCCGACGAACCGCTCGCGGAAGGGGTGCGCCGCCACCAGTGCCTGCAGCCGGTGCACGGCCTCGCGGTGCCGGCCCAGGGCGAGCTCGGCGGCGAAGAAGGCCTCCTCCGCGACGAGCCGGAGCTCGTCGAGCCGCGCGGTGGTGGTGGCGGCGAAGTCCGGCGGTCCGAGGTCGACGAGGACCTCCCCGTCCCACAGCCCCAGGGCCCGCGCCAGCAGGGCGTTCGCCTGCGTGTGGTCGCCGAGGCCGAGGGCCTCCTGCCCGCGCGCGACGAGCCGCTCGAAGAGCTCGGCGTCGATCTCGTCGCGGTCGAGCTCGAGGCGGTAGCCGCCCGATCGGGCCTTCAACGCGTCCCGGGCGCCCGCGGACTCCAGCACCCGGCGTACCGCGCCGACGTGCGTGCGCAGCGTGGTCGTGGCGCCGTCGCTGGCCGTGGCGCCCCACAGCGCGTCGACGAGCCGCTCCCGGGACACCACCTCGTTGGGGTGGATCAGCAGCAGGGCCAGCAGCTCGCGCGGCCTGCGGCCGCCGAGCGGCAGCGTCGTGCCGTCGGGTCCCCACACGCGCAGCGGTCCGAGAAGGCTGTAGCGCGGGCGGACCTCGGTCTCGCCCATGACGGGCAACCTAGCCGCTTCCGGCGCCACGAGAGCGGCCTGTCATCGAAATGGGTGAGCCGCGGAGGGGGGATCCGCGGCTCACCCGGTCGGGGGTCGACTGCGCCGTCGTCAGGCGATCCCGGTGGTGTCGGCCGCGGGGGCGAGCACGCACCGCGACCACGCGTAGGTGGCGAAGGAGGTGTTGCCCTCTTTTCTCACGCTCACCAGCCATCGAGTGCCCTCCTGGTACGGCGTCGGGTCCACGACCCGGGCGTCGGTCGGGCAGACGACGACCCACGTGGGGGACTCGTCGACATCGGTCACTTGGGTGGTGACGCCGGCGGTGTTGGTCCGGTTGCCAGTTCCGACGCCGTGGCCGATGTCGGTCTCGGCGGCGGCGGTGCCGGCGACACCGGCGACCAGCGCTAGGGTGCCGAGCACGAGGACGGCCGTGCGGGGGCCCTGTGTCTTGATGTTGTTCATGGGTCTGTTCCTTGTCGTGAAGGGTCGTGAAGGGTCGTGATCGGTGGGTGATGGCGGCCGTCAGGCGCGCCGGGCGGTGAAGAGCAGGTACTCCCAGCCCACGGACGGGCGGGACTGGAACTCGCCGCGGGCGAGGTCGAGCAGCGCGTGCTCGAGCTCCGCTGCGCGGTCGGGCTGGTCGGCGAGGTTGCGGAACGCCGTCAGCGTCGGGCCGTAGTTGGTCTTGAAGAACTCGACGAACTCCTCGGGACCGGTGAACCGGTCGATCGGCAGCTGCCGGCGCTCCCACTGGACGTCGGTGACCCGGTCGCCGAACAGGGCGGACACGTGGTCGGGGTCGCCCCACAGCGGCGGCGGCTGCGCGCCCGGCGGGGGTGCGGGCACGAACGGGCGCATCGTCGCGAACATCCGCCCGATGAAGCCCCCGGGCGTCCAGCTGGCCAGCCCGATGCGGCCGCCCGGACGGGTGACCCGGACGAGCTCGTCGGCGGCAGCCTGGTGGTGCGGCGCGAACATCACGCCCACGCTCGAGATGACGACGTCGAACGACGCGTCGCCGTACGGCAGCGCCTCGCAGTCGCCCTGCTCCCAGGCGATCTCGACGCCGGCCCGCTCGGCGACCGTGCGGCCGTGCTCGAGCAGCGCGGTCGTCAGGTCGCTCGCCACCACGACGGCGCCGCGCTGGGCGGCCGGGATCGCGGCGTTGCCGCTGCCCGCGGCGACGTCGAGCACGTGCTCGCCGGCCTGTACGTCGGAGGCGTCGACGAGGATCCGGCCGAGCGCCGGGATCACCTCGCGGGCCACGGCGGCGTAGTCGCCGGACGTCCACATCGCCTCGTGCTTCTCCTTGATCGCGTCGCGGACGGCGTCGGGACGGATCTTCACTGCGTTGGTCATGACGTTGTTCCTTCGGTTCAGGGTGAGTGACCGACCGTGTCGATCGGTCGATGAAGACCCTGAACCGCGCCTGTTGAGATGGCGTTGACGTCGCGCGCAGGTGAGTTGAAGTCGAATCGGGACCTGTGCCAGTCGAGTCCGGACAGTTACTCCCGACTCAACCGGCACAAGTCCCGAATCAACCTTCGGTGTCAGCGGGTGGCTGGCTCCGGCTGGGGTGACTCCTCCGGTTCGACGTCGACCATGGTCTGCTCGTCGAAGGGCAGGTCGCCCGCGAGCACCCGGTCGAGGCGCTCGCGGTCGAGGCCGTCGGTCCAGTTGCCGATGAGCACGGTGGCGACGGAGTTGCCGGCGAAGTTCGTCAGGGCACGCGCCTCGGACATGAAGCGGTCGATGCCGACGATGAGGCCGACGCCGTCGACGAGGTCGGGGCGGTGCGACTGCAGGCCACCGGCCAGGGTGGCGAGCCCGGCGCCCGTGACGCCGGCGGCACCCTTCGACGCGATGATCATGAAGACCAGGAGCCCGATCTGCTCGCCGATGCTCAGCGGGTCGTTGAGGGCCTCCGCGATGAAGAGCGTGGCCATCGTCAGGTAGATCGCCGTGCCGTCGAGGTTGAAGGAGTAGCCCGTCGGCACCACGATCCCGACGGTCGTCTTGTCCACGCCGGCGTGCTCCATCTTGGCGATCAGCCGCGGTAGCGCGGACTCCGAGGACGACGTGGCGAGAATCAGCAGGAACTCGCGGGCCAGGTAGCGGAACAGGCTGAGGATGTTCACGCCGGTGAAGACCTTCAGCACCGTGCCGAGCACGACGAACACGAACAGGGCGCACGTGACGTAGAAGCCCAGCATCAGGACGGCGAGGCTCTTGAGGGCGTCGACCCCGGTCATCCCCACCACGGCGGAGATCGCGCCGAAGGCGCCGACCGGGGCCGCCCACATGATCATCGCGAGCACGCGGAAGACCAGCCTCTGCGCGTACTCGACGACCGTGATGATCGGCTTGCCCGCGGCGCCCATCTGCTGGAGGGCGAAGCCGATCAGCAGCGCCACCAGCAGCGTCTCGAGCACGTCGCCCGACGTCAGCGAGGAGAAGAGCGAGTCCGGGATGATCCCGAGCAGGAAGTCGACGGTGCTGGCGTGGCCCTCCTCGGCCTGCGCCGCGCCTGCCGCAGCGGTCTCGTCGCTGACGTTCAGGCCGTCCCCGGGGTGGAGCACGTTGCCGACCACGAGCCCGATGGTGAGCGCGAAGGTCGACATCAGCAGGAAGTAGGAGATCGCTCCGATCCCCACCTTGCCGACCTTCGCCGCGCTCGCGACCGAGCCGACGCCGATGATGATCGTGCAGAAGATGACTGGCTGGATCATCATCGTGATCAGCCCGACGAACCCGTCGCCGAGCGGCTTCAGCTCGGTCGCGAAGTCCGGGAAGAGCAGCCCGACGACGATGCCGAGAGCCACGGCGACGATCACCGCGAGATAGAGCCAGTGGGTGCGGTTGCGCGGTGGCGCAGCCTGGGCAGTTCTGCTGCTCATCGTTCCTCCTGTTCTCGCCCGGCGGAACCCCGGGAACACGCGTGAGCCTGCGCGAACCTGTGACCGGCGTCACCGTTCTGGTCGTTGAGTTCACGGCTCTCGTCGTCCGGTGCAGGTGGGGCACAATGCGCGTCATGCGCGGGCGTCCGGACCGACGGGAGCCGTCGGTCGCGCGCCAGATCCTGGTCCTGCAGGTGCTCGTGGTGCTGGTCCTGGTCGTCGTCGCGATCGGGCTCGCGGCGTACGACGCGCGCGGCGACGTGCGCTCGGCGGCGACCGAGCATGCGGTGGCCGTGGCCACGACGATGGCCGACTCCCCCTCGCTCGTCGCCGCCCTCGACGACCCCGATCCGAGCCTGGTGATCCAGCCGATGGCCGAGCAGGTCCGCCACGACGCGGACGTCGACTTCATCACCGTGATGAACATGGACCGGGTCCGCTACAGCCACCCGGACCCGGACGAGATCGGGGGCGAGTTCATCGGCGACGTCGGCGGCGCTCCCGAGGGGCACGTCTTCAGTCAGGAGTACGCCGGCACCCTCGGCCCGTCGATGCGCGCGGTCGTACCCGTGCGCGACCGGGCGGGCGAGGTGGTCGCGATGGTCTCGGTCGGCATCACCATCGAGAACCTCGATCGCGCTCTGCGCGACGACGTCGTGGCGATCGCGATCGCTGCGATCGCCGTGCTCGCCATCGGGCTGCTCGGCACCTGGCTGGTCGCGCGCCGCCTGCGCCGGCTCACGCACGGCCTCGGTGAGCGCGAGATCACCCGCATGTACGAGTACTACTCGGCCGTGCTGCACGCGGTCCGCGAGGGCCTGCTGCTCATCGACGACCGGGCCCGCGTGCAGCTCGTCAACGACGAGGCGGTGCGGCTGCTCGACCTCGGCGATGAGCCGGACGCGGTGGTCGGCCGCTCGGTCCACGACCTCGGACTCCCGCCCGGCCTGGTGGCGGCGGCCCTCAGCCGCACCGCCGAGAGCGACGACCTCTACGTCGCGGGCGAGCACCTCCTGGTCGTCAGCTCCGCCCCGGCGCGATGGCAGGGCCGCGAGGTCGGCGCCGTCGTCACGCTCCGCGACCACACCGAGCTGCGGTCGGTGACGGGCGAGCTCGACGTCGTCCGGGGCCTCACCGACTCGCTGCGCGCCCAGAACCACGAGGCGGCCAATCGACTGCACACCGTGGTGTCGCTGATCGAGATGGGGCGGCCACAGGAGGCGGTCGACTTCGCGACCGAGGAGCTCCACGTCGCCCAGCTCCTGACCGATCAGCTCGTCGGCCAGGTCGCGGACCCCGTGGTCGCCGCGCTGTTGCTCGGCAAGACCGCCGAGGCGGCCGAGCGCGGCATCGAGCTCACGATCTCGGGCGAGGTGCCCGTCGGCACGGAGGGCCACTCCCGGGACCTGATCACGGTGCTCGGGAACCTGGTGGACAACGCCTTCGACGCCGTCGCGGGCGCCGTCACCCGCAGGGTCTCGGTACGGCTGGGCGGGGACGAGGACCACCTCGAGGTGGTCGTCGGCGACAGCGGGCCCGGCCTGACGCCCGAGCAGGCGACCCACGCGCTCGACCGCGGCTGGACCACCAAGGCCTCCGCGACCGACGCGCCCGGGGGCCGCGGGCTCGGGCTCGCGCTGGTCGGCCAGGTCGCGCGCCGCCGGCACGGCGAGGTGACGATCGGCTCCTCGCCGCTCGGCGGCGCGGAGTTCCGGGTCGCCCTGAGGACGGAGCCGGTCCGGTGAGCGTCCGGGTGCTCGTCGTCGAGGACGACGCGCGGGCGGCCGAGGCGCACGCGACGTACGTCGGGCGTGTCGACGGCTTCGAGCTCACCGGCGTCGCCCGGTCCGCGGTCGAGGCGATGCGCGCGCTGGAGTCCGCGCGCGCCGACGGCCGACCCGTCGACCTCCTGCTGCTCGACATGAACCTGCCCGACGGCCACGGCCTCGGGCTGCTCCACCAGGCCCGTGCATCCGGCCACCTCTGCGACGCCATCGCAGTGACGGCCGCCCGCGACACCGACGTCGTTCGTCGCTCCGTGGCGCAGGGCGTCGTGCTCTACCTGATCAAGCCGTTCACCTACCCGTCGTTCCGCACCAAGCTCGAGCAGTACGCCGCCTACCGCGCCGCCATCGCCGCGAGTCCGACCGAGGTGGTCCAGGACGAGGTCGACCGATTGTTCGGGTCGCTGCGCACGAGCGGCACCGCGCCGCTCCCGAAGGGCATGAGCGCCGAGACCCTGCGCGACGTCACCACCGCACTGCGCGACGCGACCGAGGCGATGTCCGCCAGCGAGGTCGCCGACGTCGTGGGAGCGTCCCGCGTCACCGCACGCCGCTACCTCGAGCACCTCGCCGACACCGGCCTGGCCGACCGCCGGCCGCGCTACGGGCGGGGCGGCCGGCCCGAGCTGGAGTACTCCTGGATCGGCTAGGCCAGGTTCAGACCGGGGTACAGCGGGTGCTTGTCGAGCATCTCGGCCGAGGCGTCCTTGACCTTGTCCGCCACGCCCTCACCGAGGCTGTACGACGCCTTCGACGGCCGGCCGTCCTTCGTGGTGCCCGGCTGGGTGTTCTGGAGGACCTGCACGATCAGCTCCGCGACCCGGTCGAACTCGTCGTGGCCGAAGCCGCGCGTCGTGAGGGCGGGGGTGCCGAGCCGGATGCCGGAGGTGTACCAGGCGCCGTTGGGATCCTGCGGCACCGAGTTGCGGTTGGTGACCACGCCGGCGTCGAGCAGCGCCGACTCGGCCTGGCGGCCGGTGAGGCCGAACGACGTGACGTCGAGCAGCACCAGGTGGTTGTCGGTGCCGCCGGTGACGAGGTTCGCGCCGCGCGACAGGAAGCCGTCGGCGAGCGACTTGGCGTTGTCGGCGATCTGCTGGGCGTAGGTCCGGAACTCCGGCTGGCGTGCCTCGGCGAGCGCGACGGCCTTCGCGGCCATCACGTGCGACAGCGGGCCGCCGAGCACCATCGGGCAGCCGCGGTCGACGTCGGCGGCGTACTCCTCCTGCGCCAGCACCATGCCGCCGCGCGGGCCGCGCAGCGACTTGTGCGTGGTCGTCGTGGTGAGGTGGGCGTGCGGCACCGGGTCCTCGTCGCCGGTGAACACCTTGCCCGCCACCAGGCCGGCGAAGTGCGCCATGTCGACCATCAGGGTCGCGCCGACCTCGTCGGCGATCTCGCGCATCTTCGCGAAGTTCACGCGGCGCGGGTACGCCGAGTAGCCGGCCACGATGACGAGCGGCTTGAACTCGCGCGCCTTCGCGGCGACGGCGTCGTAGTCGAGCAGCCCGGTCTCGGGGTCGGTGCCGTACTGCTGCTGGTGGAACATCTTGCCGCTGATGTTGGGCCGGAAGCCGTGCGTGAGGTGGCCGCCGGCGTCGAGGGACATGCCGAGCAGGCGCTGGTTGCCGAGCTCGTTGCGGAGGCTCTCCCAGTCCTCCTCGGTGAGCTCGTTGACGTTCTTCTTGCCGAGCCGCTCCAGGGTCGGGGTCTCGACGCGGTGGGCGAGGATCGACCAGAAGGCGACCAGATTGGCGTCGATGCCGGAGTGCGGCTGGACATAGGCGTACGGCGCACCGAACAGCTCGCGGGCGTGCTCGGCGGCGACGCTCTCGACCGTGTCGACGTTCTGGCAGCCGGCGTAGAAGCGGTGGCCGACCGTGCCCTCGGCGTACTTGTCGCTGAACCAGGTGCCCATGGTGAGCAGGACGGCGGGCGAGGCGTAGTTCTCGCTCGCGATCAGCTTGAGCGAACCTCGCTGGTCGGCGAGCTCCTGGCGGGTCGCGTCGGCGATCCGCGGCTCGACCGAGGCGATCACCTCGAGGGCCTGCTGGTACGCGCTGCTGGTGAGGGCGGAGGTCCGGTCGTCGCTCATGAGCGCAGCCTAGTGTCGTCCGGCGCCGCGGATCGAGGAGGAATGTCCGCGCCGGTCGCGCGGTTGCATGTGACGTGGAACGCAGCCGCCAGCGGCTCCCGTCGGGAGATCACCGCCCGTGTCTCACATCATGGATCGGCGTCTCACATCACGAGATCTCGGGTTGTGGGGCGGCAGTCCGGACCGTGAGACTCCTTGACATGAGCTTCGCTGCAACGCATGCCTACCTCGTGGTTCGCCGCCACGTGGACTTCGGGCGTACGCGCAGCATGATGTGTTGGCATTCCTGACCAGCCGCCCAGCAGCAGCCCCGCCGCGCAGCTGACCGCCCCGGCAGCGGAGGACCCCGACGACGTGGTCCCGCCCGGAACGTGCGTCCTGCGCCTCCCGTCAAGGAACGCCCCGCATGTCCGACCTGCGATACACCGCCAAGCGTCCCGAGCGCACCGACGTCCCCCGCCCCAAGCGCGGTGAGGGCCAGTGGGCGCTCGGCTACAGCGAGCCCCTGAACAAGAACGAGCAGTCCAAGAAGGACGACGACCCGCTCAACGTCCGCGACCGGATCCTCTACACCTACTCCAAGCGCGGCTTCGACTCGATCGACCCCGCCGACCTCCGCGGCCGGTTCCGGTGGATGGGCCTCTACACCCAGCGCAAGCCCGGGATCGACGGCGGCAAGACGGCGATCCTCGGCGAGGAGGAGCTCGACGACCGCTACTTCATGATGCGGGTCCGCTCCGACGGCCGGCTGCTCTCCCCCGCCACGGTCCGCGCGCTCGGCGCCATCGGCGTCGACTTCGCCCGTGACACCGCCGACGTCACCGACCGGGAGAACATCCAGTTCCACTGGATCCGCATCGAGGACGTGCCCTCGATCTGGGAGCGCCTCGACGCCGCCGGGCTGTCCAGCATGGAGGCGTGCGGCGACTCCCCCCGCCCGTTCCTCGGCTCGCCGGTCGCCGGTGTCGCCAAGGACGAGATCATCGACGGCAGCGCCGCGCTCGAGGAGATCGCCCGCCGCTACCTCGGCAACCCCGACTTCTCGAACTTCCCGCGCAAGTTCAAGACCGCGCTCACGGGCCACCCGTCGCACGACGTGGCTCCCGAGGTCAACGACGTCGCGTTCGTCGGCACCGTGCACCCCGAGAAGGGCGCGGGCTTCGACCTGTGGGTCGGCGGCGGTCTCTCGACCAACCCGATGCTCGCGCAGAAGATGGGCGTCTGGATCCCGGTCGACGAGGTGCCCGACGCCTGGGAGGCCGTCGCCTCGATCTTCCGCGACTACGGCTACCGGCGGCTGCGCTCCCGCGCCCGGCTGAAGTTCCTCGTCCAGGACTGGGGCGTCGAGAAGTTCCGCGAGGTCATGGAGAACGAGTACCTCGGTCGCCAACTCGTCTCCAACCCCTCGCCCGAGTCGCCCGTCGGCCACCGCGACCACATCGGCGTCCACGAGCAGAAGGACGGCAAGCACTACGTCGGCATCGCCCCGACGGCCGGCCGCGTGTCGGGCACCCTTCTCGTGCAGCTCGCCGACCTCATGGACGAGTACGCCGTGCTGGGCGCCCGGCTCACGCCGTACCAGAAGATCGTGCTCATCGGCGTGGACCCGTCGGTCACCGACGAGCTGCTCGACCGGCTCGACGAGATCGGCCTGTCGGGGCGCCCGTCGCAGTGGCGCCGCAACACGATGGCCTGCACCGGCATCGAGTTCTGCAAGCTCGCGATCGTCGACACCAAGGAGCGGGCCCGCGACCTGGTCGCGGAGCTCGAGCGGCGCTTCCCCGACCTCGACACCCCGATCACCGTCAACGTCAACGGCTGCCCCAACGCCTGCGCCCGCACGCAGGTCGCCGACATCGGCCTCAAGGGCCAGCTGGTGATGCACGAGGGCGAGCAGGTCGAGGGCTTCCAGGTGCACCTCGGCGGTGCCACCGGCCTGCACTCCAACTTCGGCCGCAAGCTGCGGGCGCACAAGGTGACGAGCGCCGGGCTCGACGACTACGTGACCACGGTGGTCACGAACTTCCTCGCCGACCGCGAGGACGGCGAGCTGTTCGCGGCCTGGGTCGCGCGCGCCGACGAGGACCTGCTGCGGGGCGACAAGGTCCTGGAGGGAGCCCTCTCATGAGCGAGCGCGCCGTGCCCTTCCACTGCCCCTACTGCGGGGAGGAGGACCTGCGCCCGCACGAAGGCGCGCACGGCGCCTGGGAGTGCCGCGCGTGCATGCGGGCCTTCAGCCTCAAGCTCATCGGTCTCCTCCGCCCGGGAGGTGCGTCATGACCGCAGCAACCACGATCACCGCACGCAACAACCGCGCGACCCACACCGAGGGCCGCTCCCCCGAGGAGCTGCGCGAGCTGGTGTCCCACTGGGGCGCCGAGCTCGAGCTCGCCCCGGCCGAGCACATCATCGAGTGGGCGGTCGCGACGTTCGGTGAGCGCTTCTGCGTGACGTCGTCGATGGGCGACGCCGTGCTCGCAGACATCGCGTCGAAGGTCGCGCCGGGCATCGACGTGGTCTTCCTCGACACCGGCTACCACTTCGTGGAGACGATCGGCACCCGCGACGCCGTCGAGGCGACCTTGCCGGTCAACCTGCGCACGATCACGCCGGAGCAGACCGTCGAGGAGCAGGACGCGGCGTACGGCAAGGACCTCTACAAGACCGACCCCGACCTGTGCTGCGCGCTGCGGAAGGTGAAGCCGCTGGCCGAGGCGCTGTCCGGCTACGACGCCTGGGCGACCGGGCTGCGCCGGGCGGAGACCCACAACCGGATCATCGCGCCGGTCATCGGCTGGGACGCCAAGAAGCAGAAGGTCAAGGTCTCCCCGATCGCGCGGTGGAGCGACGAGCAGGTCGAGCGCTACATCGCTGAGAACGGCGTGCTCGTGAACCCGCTCGTGTACGACGGCTACCCGTCGATCGGCTGCTGGCCCTGCACGCGTCGCGTGGCGCCGGGCGAGGACCCGCGCAGCGGCCGCTGGGCCGGCACCAACAAGACCGAGTGCGGGATCCACTCATGAGTGGCCGCACCCCGCAAGCCGGCAGCGTGGCCGGCGTTGCACCCCCCGCAGAAACACGCATCGCAAAGGAGGCAGTGTGATGGCTGCTCCTGCCCTGGTGGCCCTGGCCCACGGAAGCCGTGACCCTCGGTCCGCCGCCACGATCAAGGCACTCGTCGGCGAGGTCAAGGGGATGCGCCCCGACCTCAAGGTCGAGGCGGCCTTCCTCGAGCTGTCGAAGCCGTCGTTCCAGACGGTCGTCGACCGCCTCGTCAAGGCGGGTCACGACGAGATCGTCGTCGTGCCGCTGCTGCTGACCGAGGCCTACCACGCCAAGGTCGACGTGCCCGGCGCCATCGCCGAGGCGACCGAGCGGCACCCGGGCGTGCAGATCCGGGCCACGGACGTGCTCGGCATGGAGGCCCGCTTCCTCGAGGTGCTCGACCTGCGGATGCGCGAGGCCCTGAAGGCGTCGCGGGTGCGCGAGCTCGACGCGCTGGTGCTGGCCGCGGCCGGCTCGAGCGACCCGCTCGCCAACCAGGCCGTCGCCCGGCTCGCGCGGGTCTGGGGCGCCCGGCACAAGCTGCCCGTGACCGCGGCGTACGCCTCCGCCACGCCGCCGGCGACCGGTGAGGCCGTGCGCGCCTTCCGCGCCGAGGGCCGTCGGCACATCGCCGTCGCGTCGCTCTTCCTGGCCCCCGGCTTCCTGCCCGACCGGGCCGCCGAGCTCGCGCTCGAGGCGGGCGCCGTCGCCGTCTCCGAGCCGCTGGGTGCGCACCCGGAGCTGGCGCGGACGATCCTGGCGCGGTACGCCGTGGGCGCGGTGGAGCTGGTCCCGGTGTGATACCTGAGGACCGCCCGTCGGCACCTCAGGTGGAGGCGGGTGAGGGGTCGCCGTTCCTAGCGTGATCGGCATGACGATCCTGCTGTCCGACGCCCGGGTCCGGGCCCTGCCCGTGGTCGAGTGCGGGGAGCCGCTGGTGCGGCTCCCCGCCGACCTGTCTCCCGCGGGCGCCCTGGTGCGCGCCGGTCTCGCCGAGCGGCTCACGGCCGCCGACGCCCAGCTCCCGCCGGGCCTCCGACTGCGGGTGGTGGAGGGGCACCGGACCGTCGAGCGCCAGCGCGCGATCATCGCGGCGTACGCCGCCGAGCTGTGTGCCCTGCACCCCGGCATCGGCGCAGCCGACCTGGAGCGACTGACGAGCCGGTTCGTCTCCCCGATCGACGTCGCGCCCCACGTGGCCGGCGCCGCGGTCGACCTCACGCTGGTCGACGTCTGCGGCGAGGAGCTCGAGCTCGGCACCCCCATCGACGCGACGCCGGAGGAGAGCGACGGGCGCTGCTGGTTCGCGGCCGACGGCATCGGCGCGGACGCGCGGGCGCACCGCACGCTCCTGTCGGAGGTGCTGCACGCGCACGGGCTGGTGAACTACCCGAGCGAGTGGTGGCACTGGAGCTTCGGCGACCGCTACTGGGCACTCGTCACCGGCGCGCGGCACGCGGTCTACGGCCCGGTCGCCGCGGCGGTGGCGGCATGAGCGACGTCGCCCTACGGCCACGCACCAGCGCGCCCACCCGGCCGCAGCTGACGATCGACCTCGCGGCCGTGGCCGCCAACACGCGGCTGCTCGCCGACCGCGCGGGCGGTGAGCTGATGGCGGTCGTGAAGGCGGACGGGTTCGGCCACGGCGCGGTCGACGTCGCGCGCACCGCACTCGCCCACGGCGCCACCCGGCTCGGCGTCACCACGCTGGACGAGGCGTGGCCGCTGCGCGACGCCGGCCTCGCCGTTCCGCTCCTGAGCTGGCTCAACCCGGTCGACGCCGACTGGGCGGCGGCTGCCGCGCGCGACGTCGACGTGGCGGTGCCCAGCCTCCAGCACCTGGCCGCGGTGGCGGCCGCACCCGGGCGGCACCGCGTGCACCTCCACGTCGACGCGGGCATGGCCCGAGACGGCGCGGACCCCGCCTCCTGGACCCAGCTCTGCCGGGGGGCGCGCCGCGCGGAGCAGCGCGGCGAGCTCACCGTCGTCGGCGTGATGGGCCACCTCGGCTGTGCCGACGACCCGGACGACGACTGCAACGCGCTCGGCCGGACCCGGTTCGCGTGGGCCGTCGAGGTCGCCCGCGCGACGGGGCTGCGGCCGCGCGACCGCCACCTCGCGGCGACCTCCGCGACGCTCACCGACCCGCGCGCCCACCACACGATGAGCCGGGTCGGCGCCGGCCTGGTCGGCATCGACCCGACCCGCACGACCGACCTGCGGCCCGCCGCAACGCTCACGGCACCGGTGGTGCAGGTGCGCCGGGTGCGTGCCGGGACGCCCGTCGGCTACGGCCACGCGCACCGCACGCGGAGCGCGACGTACCTCGGGCTGATCCCGGTCGGGTACGCCGACGGGCTGCCGCGCGCTGCCGCCGGCCGGGCCGAGGTGCTCGTGCGCGGCGTGCGCCGGCCGGTCGTCGGACGCATCTCGATGGACCAGGCCGTCGTCGACCTCGGTGGCCGCGGCGTCGACCTCGGCGAGATCGTGACGGTGTTCGGGCCCGGAACGCAGGGCGAGCCCACGGTCGCCGAGTGGGCGGACTGGGCCGGCACCATCGAGCACGAGGTCGTGACCGGCATCGGCGCGCGCGTCGGGCGCCGTACCCTCGCCGTCCCGCACCTGCGGAGCCTGTCGTGAGGACGCGGGTCGCCGTCATCGGCGGCGGCCAGAACTGCGAGCACGACGTCTCCCTCGCCTCGGCGGCGTCGGTCGCGGCGGCGCTCGAGCCGTCGAGGTACGACGCCGTGCCGCTCACCATCGGCCGCGACGGCACCTGGCGGGACCGCGGCCTGCGCCCGATCGGCCTGAGCGGCGCGGCGCAGGTGCTGCGCGGCTGCGACGTCGTCTTCCCGGTCGTGCACGGGCCGCGGGGCGAGGACGGTGCGCTCGCGGCGCTCTGCGAGCTCGCCGGCCTCCCCTACGTCGGGTCGGGCGTGCGCCCGGGCGCCATCGCGATGGACAAGTGGGCCACCAAGCTCGTCGCCGGCGCCGCCGGCCTCGCGACCGCGCCGGGCCTGCTCGTCACGGCGGCGACGGCCGCCCACCTGCGCTGGACGCACCCGGTGGTCGTCAAGCCGGTCGCCGCGGGGTCGAGCCGGGGTGTGAGCCTGGTGCGCTCTGCCGACGCGCTGCGACCGGCCCTCGACGCCGCGCTGGCGCTCGACGACCGGGCGCTGGTTGAGGACGTGGTCGTCGGCCGCGAGATCGACGTCGCGGTGCTGCGGTGTGCGGACGGCACCCTGCTCGCCGCACCCGCCCTCGAGATCGTGGTCGACGGCCTCTTCGACTACGACGCGAAGTACGGCGGCCACGCCGACTTCCGCGTCCCCGCACGGCTCACCGAGGTCGACGCCAAGGCGCTGGAGGACGCCGCGCTCACGGCGTACGACGCGCTCGGCTGCTCGGGCGTGGCGCGCGTCGACTTCTTCCTCACCGAGGACGGGCCCGTGCTCAACGAGGTCAACACGGCGCCCGGGATGACCCAGCACTCGCAGGTGCCGCGGATGTTCGCTGCGGCAGGGCTGTCCTACCCCGCGCTGCTCGACGAGCTCGTCCGCGGTGCACACCTCTGATCCCCGGGCCACTAGCCTTCGCGGCATGACCCGCTGGCAACCGTGGTGGCCCGACCTGGCCGCGGGTCTCTTCGTGCTCGTCGTCGGCGTGCTCGAGGTCTTCAACATCGACCCCTACTACTACGTCGACGACCCGCGACCGCCGCTGCTGGTGGTCGCGCTCGGCACCGCGACGGCCGTCGCCCTGTCCCGACGCCTGCCCGCCGCGGCGCTGGCGATCGTCTGGGTGGTGGGCGCGATGCAGGTCGTCACGGGCACCCAGCTCTTGATGGTCCAGCTCGCGATCGCCGCCGTCGCGTTCGGCACCGCTCGCTGGGGCAGCATCGGCACCGTCTGGCTGAGCGCGCTGTCGATACCGCTGGCCGCCGTGATCACGGTCTACTGGATGAGCGCCAGCGTCTTCTACGAGGCCCTCGACACGGCCGGGTTCCGGGTGCTCATCGACCAGACGACGCGCTTCAGCAGCCGCTGGCAGGTGACCGCCGCGATCGCCGGCATGGCGGTGCTCGGCGTGCCGTGGCTGGCCGGCCTGTCGCTGCGGTTCTCCGCGCGGGCGGAGCAGTCGCGGGCCTCGCAGGTCGTCGCCGAGGCCGAGCGCGACCAGGCGGAGGAGATCGCCGAGCTCCGGGAGCGGCAGGCCCAGCTCGCCCGCGACGTGCACGACGTCGTCGGCCACTCGCTGGCGGTGATCCTCGCGCAGGCCGAGTCGGCGCAGTACATCGAGGACGCCGACACCCAGCGGCTGAAGCAGACGATGCAGAACATCGCCACCTCGGCCCGCACCTCGCTCGACGACGTACGCCAGGTGCTGGCGTCCACGTCCACCGCCGCCCCCGCTGGCCAGCGCACCCGGCACGTCGACCTCGACGGCCTCGTCGACGGAGTGCGGGCCAGCGGCCACGAGGTCGTCACCACCGAGGTCGGTACGCCGCAGCCGATGCCGCCGGAGCTCGAGGTCGTCGCCTTCCGCGTGCTCCAGGAGATGCTCACGAACGCGATCAAGCACGGCCGGCGCGACCGGCCGGTGCTGGTCGAACGACACTGGGAGGGTGACCTGCGCATCGAGGTCCAGAACACCATCGCCGCCGGGACCGACGAGACCCGCCCGATCGCGCTGCCCGCGGAGCCGCCGCCGGTGGGCGGCCAGGGCATCGACGGCATGCGGCGCCGGCTCGAGGCCGTGGGCGGCCGGCTCGACGTACGCCGGCGCACGGATCCGCCGACGTTCACCGCGACGGCCTGGGTGCCGGTGAGGACGCGATGACCCTCCCCGTGGCCGAGCCCATCCGGGTGCTGCTCGTCGACGACCAGGAGCTCTTCCGCGAGGGCGTGCGGGTGATCGTGGACGCCCAGGACGGCATGGAGGTCGTCGGCGCGGCCGGCGACGGGCTCGAGGCGGTGCGCCTCGTCGACGAGCTCGAGCCCGACGTGGTGCTGATGGACGTCCGGATGCCGGAGATGGACGGCGTCGAGGCGACCCGCCAGATCTTCCTGCCCGACCGAGCCGCCCGCCGGGATCAGCCGGTGCGCGTCGTGGTGCTGACGACGTTCAACCTCGACGACCGGGCCGCGGCCGCGATCCGGTACGGCGCGAGCGGCTTCCTGCTCAAGGGGACGACGCCGGTGATGCTGCGCGACGCGATCCGCACGGTTCACGCCGGCAACGCCGTGCTGGCCCCGGCCGACCTGTCCACGCTGCTCGACAGCCAGTTCCAGGCGCCGACCGCACCGCCCGCGCCGTACCTCTTGCTCACGGAGAAGGAGCGCGAGGTGTTCGGGGCGGTCGCGAAGGGGCTGTCGAACACCGAGATCGCCGGCCAGGTCTTCCTCAGCGAGTCGACCGTCAAGACGCACGTCGGCGCCATCCTGCGCAAGCTCGGGTTGCGCGACCGGGTGCAGATCGTCGTGTTCGCGCACGAGCACGGCCTCGTCGCGCGTTGATTCAGCTCTGGGTCCGGCGGGTACCTTGTCGCCATGACCGCCGTCCTCGAGCGCCCCGTGACCACACCCGGCGGGCTCACGCTCGAGCAGGTCGACCTGCTGGGCGCCGAGCTCGACCGGATCCGACAGGACGTGCTCGACTCACGCGGCGCCCGCGACGCGGCGTACATCCGCCGGCTCGTCCGCGTGCAACGGCTGCTGGAGCTCGGCAGCCGCGCCGTGCTGATGGGCAGCCGCAACAAGGTCGCCTGGGTCGCCGGCACCGCCGGCCTCGCGCTGGCGAAGGTGCTCGACAACATGGAGATCGGGCACAACGTGCTCCACGGGCAGTGGGACTGGATGCGCGACCCCAAGATCCACTCGAGCACGTGGGAGTGGGACCACACCACCCCGGCCGCGCAGTGGAAGCGCGCCCACAACGAGACCCACCACACGTACACGAACATCCTCGGCAAGGACAACGACCTCGGCTACGGCATCATGCGCGTCGACGAGGCGCAGGAGTGGCAGCCCCGCTACCTCGTCCAGCCGGCGTGGAACTTCGTGACCGCCTGCATCTTCGAGTACGGCATCACCATGTTCGACCTCGACCTCGGCGACCACCTCCGCGACAAGCGGCAGATGACCGCGGAGAAGAAGGCCGAGGTGAAGACCGCGCTCGCCAAGGTACGCCGCCAGCTCGCCAAGGACTTCGTCGTCTACCCGGCGCTCGCCGGGCCGGCATGGCGCTCGACCCTGGCCGCCAACGCGACCGCCAACCTGCTGCGCAACCTGTGGAGCCACTCCGTCATCATGTGCGGCCACTTCCCCGAGGGCGTCGCGACCTTCGAGCAGGAGCAGCTGGACGAGAACGAGACCCGCGGCCACTGGTACCTGCGGCAGATGCTCGGCTCGGCGAACATCTCCGGCTCCCGGCTGCTGCACACGCTGACCGGCAACCTCTCCCACCAGATCGAGCACCACATCTTCCCGGACCTGCCGAGCAACCGCTACATGGAGATCGCCCCGCGGGTCCGGCAGGTCTTCAACAAGTTCGACCTGCCCTACAACTCCCGGCCTCTGGTGCAACAGGTCGCGAGCGCCTGGCACAAGGTGGTGCGGCTCTCGCTGCCCAACGGCTGGATGGCCGAGACCAACCGCCGCAACCTGCTGCCGCAGCTGCGCCGGCTGGCCATCGCGACCCGCCAGCCGAAGGCACTCCCGGCTGCTAGCTGACCAGCCGCTCCAGCAGATGCTCGAGCTGCCGGGCCGGGTCGGCGGTCACGCCGCCGTGGACCGGTCCCGGCTGGATCACCGTGCTGCGCGGCGCCTTCAGGAAGCCGAACCGCTGGCTCAGCGACGCTCCAGCCGCTGCTCCCCCGCGCTCGTCACCCGCGCAGACGCCCTCGACGAACGCGAGCGCCTCGCACACCTGGTCGAGGTCGAGCCCGGGGTCCAGAGCGCCCAGCCGGTCGCGGTCGACGTGCCACGCCACCTGGAGGAAGTCGGTGGCCTGGCAGTAGACGACCACGCCGACGTTGACGAACTCCTCACGGTCCACGCGAGGCACGCAGCGGAGCACGACGTACTGGTAGGCGAGCTTGCTCATCGCGCCGCCACCTCGGTCGAGGGCAGCCACTGGCGGGTCCCGAGGCGGGCGGTCAGGAACGCGACGTACGCCGCGCGCACGGCCTCCGCGGTCTCGGCGCCGGGCACCGGCTCCAGCCACTCGTCGGGGACCTCGGCGACCACCTCGCGGAACGCCTGCTCGTCCAGGAGCGTGCCGACCTCGGCGTCGACCTGCGGGAGGTCGGCGGCGTGCCGGAGCAGGACGTGATCCTCGGGGTTCCACGGCTGACGGGCGAACCGCGCCGGATCGGTCACGCCGCCGCTCCACGCGTGGTGGAAGTAGAGCGAGGCGCCGTGGTCGATCACCCAGACGTCGCCGTGCCACACCAGCAGGTTCGGGTTGCGCCACGAGCGGTCGACGTTGGCCGTGAACGCGTCGAGCCAGAGCACGCGGGCACCGACGCCGTCGCCGGCGGGGAGGTCCCCGTCGTACCCGAACGCGCCGGGCAGGAAGTCGATGCCGAGGTTGAGGCCGGCGCTGGCGTTGAGCAGGTCCTGCACCTCCTCGTCGGCCTCGTAGCGCGCGATCGCCGGGTCGAGGTCGAGCGCGACGAGCCGCGGCGTGCGCAGCCCGATGCGGCGGGCGAGCTCGCCGACGATGACCTCGGCGACCAGCACCCGCAGGCCCTGGCCGGCGCCGCGGAACTTGCAGACGTAGGTGCCCAGGTCGTCGCCCTCGACAATGCCGGGCAGGCTGCCGCCCTCGCGGAGCGGGGTCACGTAGCGGGTGACGCCGACGGTGGGGATCACGAGGCCCCATCCTCGTGCACCAGGCGTGCACGCTCGGCATCGACGTCGAAGTCGGCGGTCGGCCAGTGCAGCGCCATCCCGCGCAGCGACTCGAGGAGCAGCTGCCCCACGGCCAGGTTGCGAAGCCACTTCCGGTCGCTCGGCACGACGTGCCACGGGGCGCACTCGGTGTTGGTCCGCTCGAGCGCGACGGCGTACGCCGCCTGGTAGTCGTCCCACTTCGCGCGGGCGTCGAGGTCGGCCGGGTTGTACTTCCAGTGCTTCTCGGGGTTGTCGAGTCGGGCGAGGAGCCGCTCTCCCTGGGTGTCGCGGGAGATGTGCAGCATGCACTTGAGGACGACGGTCCCGTCGTCGACCAGCTCGCGCTCGAACGCGTTGATCTCGTCGTACCGCCGCTCGATCTCCTCGGGCTCCGCGAGCGCATTGACCCGGCCGATCAGGACGTCCTCGTAGTGCGACCGGTCGAAGACGCCGAGGTATCCCGGCGCCGGCAGCGCCCGGCGGATCCGCCAGAGGAAGTCGTGGCTGAGCTCGTCTTCGGTCGGCTTCTTGAAGGATGTGATGCGCACGCCCTGCGGATCGACGAGCCCGACCGTGTGCTTGAGCGTGCCGCCCTTGCCGGACGTGTCCATCCCCTGCAACACCAGCAGCAGGCGGCGCCGAGACCCCGCCGCCACGCCCTCGGCGAACAACCGCTCCTGCAGGTCCGCCAGCTCCTCGCCCATCGCGAACAGCGCCGCCTTCGCCTCGTCCTTGTCGCCGTCGAAGCCGGGCGCCGCGTCGGTAGGGATCTCGTCGAGCCGTACCGGACCCGACGGCAGCCGAAGGTGGTGGGTGCTCATCGCCCGATCATCCCAGCACGCGGCGTACGTCGAGGGAGCAGCCGACGACCGTGTCGACCGTCCCGTCCTCCTGCGGCTCGTCGAACCAGACGCCCTCGACGAAGCCCGCCTTCGCGAGCATCCGCAGCGACGGGGAGTTGCGGTGGTCGGGCGCCGCGAAGAACGTCGTCGCGTCCGGGAACCGGCGCTGGGTGCGGAGCATCCAGGCCCAGAGGACCCGCACGCCCAGGCCACGGTGGCTCCACTCCTCGGCGAGCGCGTAGTCGACGCCGACGGCGTCGGGGTCGGGCCCGAGCACGGCGTACTCCGGGTAGTCGCCGATGCGGTAGTCCTGCACGAACCCCACCGACCGGCCGTTGACCTCCGCGACCCACATCCGGGTCGGGCTCATCCCGTCGATCCGGGGCCCGTAGCGCTCCTCGATCCGCTCCCGGGTCGGCTCGCCCTCCGATGCCCACCAGCGGGCCACGTGCTCGGACTGCCGCCACCGCACCAGGTCAGTCAGGTCGCCCTGGGTCATCGCTCGCACGAAGACCCGGGTGTCGTGGTCGACCACGAACTCCTTGACGTGGCCGGACAGGTCGCGGGGTACCGGATCGGCATGCATGCTGGCACAGGTGCGCCGGGCCGCATCCGCCCACGACTCCCCCGGCCGCACGACGCCACTGAGGTCGCGGCCGCGATCGTGCACCACCACGCGCTCCGACACCCGAGCATTCTGACCGTTCTGTCCGGCCGTCGCACGCCGAACGGCGTGCTCGGCGTCGCCGCCGTCACGGCCGCGGTGGTCGTGCTCACCGGCTGTGGCGACACCCAGCGCGACCCGGTGGTCGAGACCGCGAGCGGCTTCTACGCCGCGCTGGCCGCAGGTGACAGCGCCGCGGCCTGTGCGGCGCTCGCGCCACGGACCCGCAGCGCGGTCGAGCAGTCCGCGCAGAAGCCCTGCGAGCAGGCCATCCTCGAGGAGGACATCCCCGGCCTCGGGGACGCACCCGACCCCGACGAGGTGTCGACGTTCGGCACCAGCGCGCAGGTGCGGTGGGCCGGCGAGACGACGTTCCTGTCCCGCTTCCGCACGGGGTGGCGCGTGGTCGCGGCCGGCTGCGTACCCGAGCCGGAGGTGTACGACTGCCAGGTGGAGGCGGGCTGATGCGCCTGATGTACGTCACCTACCTGACGCTGATCTGCCTCGGACTCGTGTTCTTCCTGGTCACGTCGCTGGGGCACGCGTGATGTCCGCCCCGCGTCGCCTCCGCACGTTCCTGCGGGAGAACTCCCTCAGCCTGTTCTTCCTCGTGCTCTTCCTCGTGAGCCTGGTCGGGCAGGCCTTCGCAGGATGGAAGCAGTTCAATTCGATGCAGGTCGCTGAGGGCCTCGGCACCGTGCCCCTCGACCGCTACCTGCTGTCCGCGAACTTCGCCGTCGACGTCACCGAGAACTGGCAGAGCGAGTACCTGCAGTTCCTCACGTACCTGATGGCCACCGTCTGGCTGCTGCAGAAGGGCTCGCCGGAGTCCAAGCCCCTCGACATGGCCGGCCGCGAGACCCAGGAGGAGCAGCGGATCGGCGAGCACTCACGCTCCGACTCGCCCCGCTGGGCGAGGCACAGCGGCGGACTGCGGCTGCGGCTCTACTCCTCGTCGCTGCTGCTGGTCATGGGCGGGATCTTCCTCGCGTCGTGGCTGATGCAGTCGATCGGCGGATGGGCGACGTACAACGAGTCACGCCTGCAACAGCTCCAGGACCCCATCCCGTGGACGAGCTATCTCGTCAACGCCGACTTCTGGTCCCGCACTTTGCAGAACTGGCAGTCGGAGTTCCTCGCCGTCGGGTCCATGGCCGTGCTCGCCATCTACCTGCGCCAGCGGGGCTCCTCGCAGAGCAAGCCGGTCGGGATGGCGCACGACGTGACCGGCATCGAGGGCTGACCCGTCAGGGCGTACGACGCACCAGCGGCGGCTCGGCCGACCACGGGAAGTCGATCCACCGCTCGGTGTGCCGCCAGACGTACTCCGGGTGGATCACCGTCCACGGCTTCTGGTAGATCACGGCGGTCCGGGCCTCGGCGACATGGTCGGCGCAGAAGTCCCGCACGACCTCGAGCGTCTTGCCGGTGTCCGCCACGTCGTCGGCGATCAGCACCTTGAGGCCGGTCAGGTCGACCACGTCGGGGGTCGGCGGCAGCATGATCGGGACGTCGAGGCGCTCGTCGACGCCGGTGTAGAACTCGACGTTGACCGCGGAGAGGTTCTTGACGTCGAGCGCGTAGCCCAGCCCCATGCCCAGACCGAGGCCGCCGCGGGCGATCGAGAGCACCAGGTCGGGCTCGTAGCCGCTGTCGACCACCTGCTGAGCGAGCTCGCGCACCGCCGTGCCGAACAGGTCGTAGGTCAGGATCTCCCGCTCGGGCACCGCGTCAGTCGTCACCGGAGCATTCTCGCCCAGCCTCGGCCAGCTCGTCGCGGACGACCGCGAACGCCAGCCCGGAGCCGTAGCCCTTGCGGGCCAGCATGCCGACCAGGCGCCGGGTGGCGGTCGCGTCGTCGACCCGGCTGAGCGAGCGCAGCTTCTTCCGCACGAGCGCGCGGGCGGCCTGCTCCTCGTCGGCCGGGTCGATCTCGTCGAGCGCCTCGCGGGCGACCTCGTCGTCCACGCCCTTGCGGCGCAGCTCCTGGGCCAGCGCGCGCTTCGCCAGACCCTTGCCTCCCCCGGGTCCAGCCGAGCGCCGGCTCGCGATCCAGGAGCGGGCGAAGGCCTCGTCGTCGACCAGCCCGACCTCCTCGAACCGGTCGAGCAGGCGGACCGCGATGTCGTCGGGCACGTTCTTCCTCGCCAGCTTCTCGGCGAGCTCCTTGCGGCTGCGCGCCTGCCCGGTCAGCTGGTCGAGCAGGATCTTGCGGGCCACCGACTCGGCGTCCGCCTCGGGCACCTGGGCGGCGGTGTCCTCGGGAGGCGACGTCTTCGGGGTGGACGCGCCCGGACCCGACCCACGCCGGGTCCACGCGTCCACGCCCGTCGAGACGTCACCGAGCCACTCGGGCGGTGGCCTGTCCTCGTCGAGGGTCATCTCGTGCCTCCGTGGTGGTTTCGAGACGGTTGCAGAGCAACCTCCTCAACCACCGTGTCCGGTGGTTGAGGAAGGCGCCCTGGCGCCTGTCGCGAACCCGCGGCGTCCGGTGGTTGAGGAAGGCGCCCCGGCGCCTGTCGCGAACCCGCGGTGTCCGGTGGTTGAGGAAGGCGCCCCGGCGCCTGTCGCGAACCCGCGGCGTCCGGTGGTTGAGGAAGGCGCCCCGGCGCCTGTCTCGAACCCGCGGTGTCCGGTGGTTGAGGAAGGCGCCCCGGCGCCTGCCGCGAACCCGCGGTGTCCGGTGGTTGAGGAACGCGCCCTGGCGCCTGCCGCGAACCCGCGGTGTCCGGTGGTTGAGGAAGGCGCCCTGGCGCCTGTCTCGAAACCACCGGTCAGAAGGAGTCGACGCCGATCGGCTCGTCGGAGAGAGGAGCCTCCTGGTCGACCTGCGGGCCGACGCCGAGCTTCTCGAGGATCTTCTTCTCCAGCTCGTTGGCGAGGTCGGGGTTGTCCTTGAGGAACTTGCGGGAGTTCTCCTTGCCCTGGCCGAGCTGGTCGCCCTCGTAGGTGTACCAGGCGCCCGCCTTGCGGACGAGACCCGCCTCGACGCCGACGTCGATCAGGCCGCCCTCGCGGCTGATGCCCTTGCCGTACATGATGTCGAACTCGGCCTGCTTGAACGGCGGGGCGACCTTGTTCTTGACGACCTTGACGCGGGTCCGGTTGCCGACCATGTCGGTGCCGTCCTTGAGCGTCTCGATGCGGCGCACGTCGAGGCGGACCGAGGAGTAGAACTTCAGCGCCCGGCCACCGGTCGTGGTCTCGGGCGAGCCGAACATGACGCCGATCTTCTCGCGCAGCTGGTTGATGAAGATCGCGGTGGTGCCGGAGTTGTTGAGGGCACCGGTCATCTTGCGCAGCGCCTGGCTCATCAGTCGGGCCTGGAGACCGACGTGGCTGTCACCCATCTCGCCCTCGATCTCGGCGCGCGGCACGAGCGCGGCCACCGAGTCGATGACGATCAGCGAGAGCGCGCCGGAGCGGACCAGCATGTCCGCGATCTCGAGCGCCTGCTCACCGGAGTCGGGCTGGGAGACCAGCAGCGCGTCGGTGTCGACGCCGAGGGCCTTCGCGTACTCCGGGTCGAGCGCGTGCTCGGCGTCGATGAACGCCACGATGCCGCCGGCGGCCTGGGCGCTGGCCACCGCGTGCAGGGCGACCGTCGTCTTACCGGACGACTCAGGACCGTAGATCTCGACCACGCGGCCGCGCGGCAGGCCACCGAGGCCGAGCGCGACGTCGAGCGCGATCGATCCGGTCGGGATGATCTCGAGGGGTGCGCGGGTCTCGTCGCCCAGGCGCATGACCGAGCCCTTGCCGAACTGCTTCTCGATGTTGAGCAGCGCAGCGTCGAGGGCCTTCTCGCGGTCTCCACCAGCCATGTTCTTCGTCCTTGTCTGTCGTCGGGTTCCAGGCACATCGGCGACGCTACGGCGAGCCACCGACATCGCCTGGTCAGCGCTGTCGACACCTGTGGAGAACCTCGCCCGCGTCGTGCCTGTGGAGACAAACTAGCCCGAACACCTGTTCGATGCCGGCATTGGGCGCGGCGTGTTGCGGGTCGACGCGACCATCACGGGACCTCGTAGGTGAGCTCGATGCCGTCGGCCCAGGTGGAGCAGGTGCATCCGTCCGGGTCCGGGAGTCCTTCGATGCTGCGCGTCAGCAGGGCGCCGAGCCGCTCGAGGTTCGCGCGGAACAGCGCGAAGACCTCCTCCTGGCCGACCCCCTCGCCGCCCTCGGTGCCGGCGTCCATGTCGGTCACCAGCGCGATCGCGGCGTAGCACATGCGCATCTCGCGGGCGAGCGCCGCCTCGGCCGCGCCGGTCATGTTGACCAGCGCCCAGCCCTGGTCGGCGTAGTGGCGCGACTCCGCGCGCGTGGAGAAGCGCGGGCCCTCGATGACGACCATCGCTCCCCCGACCTTCACCTGCGGGTCGGCGGCGGCGACCGCGGCCGAGACGTGCGGGCAGTACGGGTCGGCGAACGGGAGGTGGACGGCTCCGCGCTCGACGTACGACGGGACCCGCCGGAACGTCCGGTCGACGAGCTGGTCGGGCACGACCACGTCGCCGGGCGCCACCGCGTCACCCAGGCCGCCGACGGCGCACGGCGCGAGCACCTGGCGTACGCCGAGCGCGCGCAGCGCCCAGAGGTTGGCGCGGTACGGGATGTCGTGCGGCGGGTGCTCGTGGTGCGGCCCGTGCCGCGGGAGGAACGCCACCCGACGACCGGCCAGCGTGCCGACCGCGACGGGCGCCGACGGCGGGCCGTACGGCGTCTCGACCTGGTGCTCGTCGTGGTCCTCGAGGAACGAGTAGAAGCCGGTGCCGCCGATCACGGCGACGTCAGCGATGCCCATGCGGGTCAGACTGCCACCCGCGTGGTGGCCCGCGCGCCGAGCCCGCCGACCGCCACCAGTGCGACGAGACCGATCGAGCAGACCGCCAGCTCGGGGTAGCCCC
Organism: Nocardioides sp. GCM10030259; assembly: GCF_042666375.1. Taxonomy (NCBI): domain Bacteria; kingdom Bacillati; phylum Actinomycetota; class Actinomycetes; order Propionibacteriales; family Nocardioidaceae; genus Nocardioides; species Nocardioides sp. GCM10030259. The sequence continues at coordinate 159,113 of NZ_JBHTDF010000026.1, forward strand.
ACGCGCCGACGACCACGCCGGCCAGTCCGCCCGCGCCCGCCGCCGTCAGGCCCATCACCAGGTCGGCGGCGCCCTGCACGTCGGTGCGCGCGTCGAGCGGCGCGTGCTGCGCGATCAGCGTCGAGGACGCCACCGTCGCGAAGGACCAGCCGACGCCGAGCAGGAAGAGGCCGGCGAACATCTGCCACGACGACCCCTCCGGCGCACTCGCGCACAGCACCATCGCCACGAGCAGCAGCCCGGCGCCCTCCATGAGGACCGTGGACCGGCCGGTGCGGTCGGCGAGCATGCCCACCAGCGGCGAGAACGCGAACATGCCCAGGACGTGCAGACTGATGACGAGGCCGATCACCCGCAGCTCCGCGTGGCCGTGCTCCATGTGGAGCGGCGTCATCACCATCACGCCCACCATCGCGGCGTGGGCGCACGCCATGCCGAGCACGGCGAACCCGAGCACCGGCCGCTCGCGGGATGCGGCGACCGCACGCGACCAGGCCGTGCCGGACGGCGGCTCGGGCGGCACGCCCGCGGCCTCGCGGGCGAGCAGCAGCGGGTCGGGCCGCAGCAGCGTGAGGACGACCAGCGCGGCGGCCAGCATGCCGATGCTGCCCAGCGCGAACGGCCCGGTCAGCTCGGGGATGCCGACCGCGTCGGCGAACGCGCCGGACGGACCGGTCAGGTTGGGGCCCGCGACCGCGCCGATCGTGGTCGCCCAGACGACCGTCGAGAGCGCGCGGCCCTTGTGGGCGTCTTCGGCGAGGTCGGTCGCGGCGTACCGCGCCCCGCTGTTCGCCGCCGTGGTCGCCCCCAGCAGCACCGCGCCGACCATCAGCACCAGCATCGACTCCAGCACCCCGGCCAGCACGGCGAGCACGGCGCCGCTGGCGCCGATCAGGTAGCCGGCGCCGAGGCCGACCCGCCGGCCACGGCTCGCCATCACGCGGGCGAGGAGGTACGCCGCGACCGCGGCGCCGAGCACCTGCGCCGTCTGGGCGAGCCCGGCGAGGCTCTCCGAGCCCGACAGGTCGCGCGCGAGAAGCGACGCGGTGGCGATGCCGATCGTGATGCCGATGGCGCCGACGGCCTGGGCGATCACCAGCGTGCGGATCGTGCGCCGCTGCACGATCGCGAGGTCCGGGAGGGTGCGAGCCGGCGTGCTCACTTCTCGCTGCTCACTTCTTGGCGGCCGGCAGCTCGAGGGTTCGCCAGACGGCGAGCCAGACCTCCTTCGGGGAGACGCCGGCCTGCAGCGCCTCGGACGCCGTACGGCCGTCGAGCTCGCGCATCACGATGCTGTCGGCCCAGGACCGGGCGTACGCCGGCCCGAGCGCATCGTCCATGCGCGCCCAGAACTCCGTGTGCCTCATGCGCGCTCGGCCCGGACGTCGAGCCACGGCTCGCCGGTCTTCGCACTGCGGCCGCGGCGCACCTCCGTGACCCGCCATCCGGCCTCGCCGAGCGCCTCGCGCAGCGCGGGCTCGCGCCAGAAGACGAAGCGGCGCGGCGCCGAGACGTTCCCGTGCTGCGACCAGCCCTCGCCGTCGCCCTCCTTCAGCGTCAGCACCAGCGGCCCGCCGGCGCGGGTGACCGCGGCGAGACGGGCGAGGAGCCGCGGCAGGTCGGACCGGTCGACGTGCAGCAGGCACGCGTTGGCCCAGACCCCGTCGTACGGCGTGCCCGGCCGCGCCGGGTCGTCGAGGTCGTCGGTGAGCGGGTCGAGCAGGTCGGCGTGGTGACCGTCGGCGCGCAGCATCTCGACGAACGCCGGCGCGACGTCGGTGCGCCGGACGCCGAGGCCCGCGGCCTCGAGGGCCGCCGCGTCGCGACCGCTCGCGCTGCCGATCTCGAGGACCCGACCATCGCGAGCCGCGGCCGCCATGAAGGCGATGTTCTCCGCCACCTCGTCGGGGATCGTGCGCGTGCTGGCGGCGTACGCCGCCGCGTGCCCGTCGTACGCCGAGATCGTCGCGCGCTTCACCGCGTCGCGGACGTCCCACTCGTGGTGGACGAGGTCGTGCAGGTGGTAGAGCCCGATGGTCTCGATCGTGAACTCGCTGCCGTTGCTGCGGAAGCCCCGGCGGCCCCACGCACCGGGCGGCACCGACTCGTAGCGCTCGGCGACCCGCTCGGCCGCGTCGAGCAGCTCCGTCGCGACTGTGGCCGGGTCCTGCTCGGCGTACCGCTCCTCGACCGCGGTCTCGTCCTGGTCCCAGTTGGGGAAGCGCGGGTCGTCCTCGTCGAGCATCAGCCCGACGCGGACGTCGAAGATGCGGTGCACGTCGCGGACGTGGCAGGCGTACTCGAGCGGCGACCACGTGGTCGGGTCGGGCCGCACCGCGGCGTCGACGAGCGTGAGCACGGCCCCCCAGGTCGTCGCGTTGTCGCGGATGACCGCCGGGATCCGGTCGACGGTCAGGGTCGAGGCGTCGAACCCGCACTCCGGACAGGGCTCCCGCAGCACCCACGTCCAGTCCTTCGTGTCGGGGGCGATCGTCTCGGCGCTCATGGGGCCCATCCTCCCAGCCGGCACGGACGGCCGTCGCCGGATATCCGGACAGCCGCCGGGAAGATGGTGCCAGCGGCTGCGATCGTCGAGTCAGGCGTACCGGAACGTCCGCGCGTGTGCGCGGGCGAACCGCCCGCGGGTGACCAGCCAGACCAGCCGGAACATCCGCCCGCCGGGCTGGGCGAGGATCCGGTCGAGCGCCGTGCGCGGGACGCCGTACGCCGCCCACGGGACGATCCGGACGACCTTGCCGAAGCCGACGTCCTTGCCGGCGTGCTCCTCCTCGACGCGGGCCCAGTCCTCGACGGTCATCAGCCGCTGGATGATCGCGATCGCGTCGGTCTCCTCGTGGGCGAGGTGCCGACGGAGCGACTCGCGGGCGGCGATGACGCGTACGGCGAGCGCCGCACGGACGTCCTCGTCGGCCCGCTGACCGGATCCCTGGTCGGATCCCTGGTTGGATCCCTGGGCGAGCCGCCGGAACCCGGCGGCGCACCCCTCGAGGAGCGGGTCGAGCTCGCCGTGCTCCGCCTCCATGGCGTGGAGGACGGCGACGTCGGCGTCGGTGCCGAGCCGCTCGAGCTCCGGCCAGATGCCGACGTCCTCGACCGTGTGGTGCTCGTGGAGCACGTCGGCGAACAGCTCCCAGCGCTCGGCCAGCAGCGCCCACGTCGCCCGGTCGTCCGCCGGCGTGTTGCGCACGGCGGCGGCGAACAGGTCCAGGTCACGCCGGAAGGCGTGGTGCATCAGGTACATCATCTGCATGTCGATCGGCCCCTCCGGGGCCGCGACCTGGCCCGGCAGCCGGAGCTGCCGGGGCCAGGTGCTGCTCGTCGTGGCCATCTCAGGCACCGACCTTCTGGCCGTCGGAGGCCGACTCGGCCTCGTCCAGCTCGGCCCAGATCTCCTCGTCGTCGTGCTCCTCGGCCTTGATCGTGGGAAGCAGGCGGTCGAGCCACGCGGGCAGCCACCAGTTCCACTTGCCGAGCAGGGTCATCGTGGCGGGGACGAGCACCATCCGGACGACGGTGGCGTCGAGGATGATCGCGACCGCCATGCCGAGGCCGAGCTGCTTGACGACCGTGTCGGCCTCGGTCGAGAAGCCGAGGAAGACGACGACCATGATCGCCGCGGCCGACGAGATCACCCGGCCGGTGGCGGCCAGGCCGCGCTCGACGCTGGCGGTGGCGTCACCGGTGCGCAGCCAGAACTCGCGGATCCGCGAGAGCAGGAAGACCTCGTAGTCCATCGACAGGCCGAAGAGGATCGCGAAGTTGAGGATCGGGATCCAGCTCGACACGGCGACCGCGTGGTCGATGCCGAGCAGGCTGCCGCCCCAGCCCCACTGGAACACGGCGGTGAGGACGCCGTACGACGCGGTGATCGACAGCAGGTTCATCACGGCGGCCTTCACGGGGACGACCACCGAGCGGAACATCATCGCCAGCAGCAGCACCGACACCGAGACCACGAACCCGACGACCAGCCACAGCCGCTCGGAGAGCATCCCGGAGATGTCGGCGAAGAGCGGGGTCGTGCCGGTCACCTCGACGCCCTCCGGCAGGTCGTCGCGCAGGGCGGTGACCAGGTCGGAGGTCCGCTCGTCGGCCGGGCCGTACGACGGCTGGGCGTCGAACACGGCGAGTGCGCCGTCGGGGGTCGTCACCGGCGTGGTGACGTCCACGATGCCGGCGTGGTCGGCGATCCGGTCCGCCACGGCGTCCGCGTCGGCGCGGGTGGTGTCGACGACGATCGTGAACGGGCCGTTGGCGCCGGGACCGAACTCGCCGTCGATGAGGTCGTAGGCCTGCCGCTGCGACGTGTCGGGGCTCGCGCTGCTGCCGTCCTGCGGCCAGGTGCGCATGCCGAGCACGGGGGCGGCGAGGACGAGCAGGAACACCAGCGCGGCGAGCGCGAACGCGATCGGACGCTTCACGACCCGGGCTGCCCAGCGCGCGGTCAGCGGCGTCTTCTGCACGCGGGAGGCCCGGCCCTTCCGGACCTTGCGCGGCGTCAGCCGACGGCCGGCCAGCCCGCACAACGCCGGCACGAGGGTGAGTGCTGCGGCGAGGACGGAGACGACGGCGATCGCGGTCGCGTAGCCGAAGGTGGAGTACACGGGCAGACCGCCGAGGCGGAGACCCATCAGGGAGATCAGCACGGTGAGGGAGGCGAACACGACCGACCGTCCGGCCGTCGCCATCGCGCGACCGGCCGCCTCGCGCTTGTCGAAGCCCTGGCCGAGGAACTCCACGTGGCGCGTGACGATCAGCAGCGCGTAGTCGATGCCGACGCCGAGCCCGACCATGGTCGCGACGGTCGGCGCCGCGGTGGAGACGTCCATCGTCGCCGCGAGCAGCGTCACGCCGGCGGAGCCGACGGCGAGGCCGAGCAGGGCGACGGCCAGGGGGAGGCCGGCCGCCACGACGGAGCCGAAGGCGACGATCAGCAGCGCCAGCGCGGCGATCACGCCGACCAGCTCGCCGGTGCCCTTCATCTGCGACTCGGCGCCACCGGGGAGCTCACCGCCGAGCTCGGCCTGGAGGCCGGCGTCGCGCAGCGGCTCGATGGCGTCCTCGAGCGGCTCGTAGCCGCTCTTGCCGACGAGATCCGGGTCGGTGACCGGTACGTCGTACGCCACCACCATCAGCGCGGTGTCGGTGTCGGCGGAGATCCGCGGCGGGCTCACCGAGGTGACGTGGTCGAGGCCGCTCAGCCGCTGGTAGAGCCCGTCCAGGTCGGCGGACTGGAGGGGGTCGCCCTCGCGGTCGTGGACGACGACCTGCGCGGTGGCGCCGCCGCCGTCGGGGACGTGGGCCCGGAGCTGGTCGACGCCGACCTGGGCGCGGGCGTCCGGAATGTCGTAGTCGTCGCGCGTCGTGCCCCCGAAGGCGTTCGCGAGCCCGAAGGCGACGACGAGCACCACGAACCAGGCGGAGATCGTCCGCCAGGGGTGGGCCGCGGTACTGGAGCCGAGGCGGTGGAGGATGCGAGACACGGTGGTTGCTCCCGTCGGAGGTGATCTGGTGCCCCGACTCTGACCCCGACCACTTGGGGTCGACTGGGAGCTGGCTTGAGGTGTCGGTAGCGTGTGCCGCGACATGACCGACACCGAGATCCAGCTGATGGCCGCGATCATCGCCGGCTTCGTGCTCCTCGCGCTCAGCGTGGGTGCGTTCGCGACCCACCGCTCGCGCCTCGGCGTGACCCTGCTGGTGCTCGCCGCCGTCGCGACCGTGGTCTCCTACCCGCTGATCACGAAGGTCGCGCGCGACCAGGACGACGCCACCCGTGAGGCCATCGAGCAGAAGTACGGCATCGACGTCGAGGACTGGGGCCCTCCGCTGGGTGACGCGACGGTGTGGGTGATCGACGGCGAGCAGCAGTCCTGCGAGCACATCGACCTCTCCGACCGCGACGACCCGGTCCTCGAGTGCGTTCCGCTCGCGGTCGACGACGTCCCGTGAGCGGTCAGCTGCGCGCCGGCTGACCGAGCGGCCGCCGCCAGGTGGCGACGCCCTCGTCGAGGTGCAGCTCCCCGTCGGTCTGCTCGGCGGCCTCGGGGTCGTGCGTCGCCATCACGACGACGGCGCCCCGCTGGGCCTCGGCACGCAGCACGGCCATCACCCGCTCGCGGTTGGCGGCGTCGAGGTCGCTGGTCGGCTCGTCGGCGAGCAGCACCGACGCCTCGGCGGCGAAGGCCCGGGCCAGCGCGACCCGCTGCTGCTGGCCGCCGGAGAGCTCCTCGATGAGGTGGTTGCCGGACTCCTCGAGTCCGACGAGCCCGAGCGCGTGGCCGGTACGCCGGGCGGCCTCGTCGGCCGGCACCCGGCCGGAGAGCAGCGGGACGACGACGTTCTCCGCCGCGGTCAGCGACGAGGCGAGGCCGTTGCCCTGCGGCACGACGACCACGCCGAGCGACGCCGCCTGGGCGCGGTCGGTCAGGCTCGTGCCGGCCAGGCTCACCTCGCCGGCGTCGGGGCGCAGCGCTCCCGCGAGCGCCCACAGCAGCGTGGACTTGCCCGCGCCGGAAGGCCCCGTGACGGCCAGCAGCCGGCCCGGATGCACCGTCAGGTCGACCCCGTGCAGTGCGACCACCTGGGTGTCGCCGTGGCCGTAGCGGACCTCGAGCCCGCGCGCTTCCAGCTCAGGCATCGGTCTCCCCCGCCTCCCGGACCAGCGTGTAGCTCCCGTCCTCGAGCAGGTGGAACCGCACGAGGGTGCCCGGCAGCAGCTCGTCGCGGACGTGTCCGGGCAACGGGAGGAACCCGTCGGGCGTCACCACGGCGTACTCCTCGCCGCTGCGCCCCTCGCCGCCCACGCGGCCGTCGCGGATCGTGATGGTTCGCGGCAGGAACGCCGCCACGTCGGGGTCGTGCGTGACCAGCACGACGGTCGTGCCGAGCTCGCAGTTGAGCGCTGCCATCCGCTCCAGCACCAGGTCGCGGGCGCTGTGCTCGAGCTGGCTGGTCGGCTCGTCGGCGAGCAGCAGCCCGGGCCGCGGCGCCACCGCAACCGCGAGCGCCGCCAGCTGGAGGTGGCCCGGCGTGAGCTCGGAGAGCGACCGGTGCGCCTCCGCGGCGCCGAGCCCGACGCTCGCGAGCACCTCCTCGGGCTCGGGCAGGTCCTTGCCCGCCCTGCGGGCGACACCCTGGGCGAAGCGGACGTTCTCCAGCGGCGTGAAGTAGGGCAGCAGGTTGCGCCCCGCGCCCTGGAGCATCAGCGAGACGTCGAGCGCACGCAGCTCGTCGAGCTGGCGCTGCGCGGCCGAGGACAGCTCGTGCGGCCCGACGTGCACCTTGCCGGCGCTGGGGCGGAAGAGTCCCGCGAGCAGGCTGAGCAGCGTCGACTTGCCCGATCCCGACGGGCCGAGGAGCCCGACCAGCTCACCCGCCTCGATGTCGAGGTCGACGCCCGAGAGCGCGGCCACCTCGTGGCCCTCGGAGCGATAGATCAGCACGAGGCCGCGGGTGCTCACCCGCAGGCCCCTCACCGAGGCCGTCCCGGCAACCGCGCTCACAGGCCCGCCTCCCTCAGCCGTCGTACGTCGGAGCGCGCGGCCAGCGCGCGCCCGATCAGCGCGCTGGCGACGCCGAGGACGATCGCGGCCGCGAGGGCCGCCCCGACCACGCCGGTCCAGGCGGTGCCCAGGTCGAGGGTCGACACCTCCGGCGGCGCGGCGAAGAGCGGCACCGTGGGCATCACCAGCGACGCGCCGACCAGGCCGCACGCCGTGCCCGCGGCGACGCCGAGCAGCACCGCCGGCACCTGCGCCGCGACCGCCATGGTGCGGACCGTCCGGACCGGGATGCCGCTCATCCGCAGCGCTGCGAGGTCCCGCGACCGGGACCGCCAGGTGCTGGCCGCGCTCACCACGAGCACGAGCAGCGCGATCAGGATCGCCAGGACCCCCACGAGCGCCGCGAGCTGGAGGCTCCACGCGGCCGCGGTCTCGTCGTACCCCTGGCGGACGTCCGCGAGCGTGGTCGTGCGCGCGATCGACACCCCGCGCTCGTCGAGCGCCGCTCTCACCGCGCCGAGCAGCTGGGGATCGTCGTCCGCGAACCAGATCGCGACCCGGTCGCTGGTCGAGACCACTCGCCCGCGTTGGAGGGTGTCGAGGTCCGCGACGAACGTCCGGGGTCCCGATCCGGGGACCCGGTCGAGCGTGCCGACCTGCTCGGCCGGCTGGCTCTCGCCGTGGAGACCGATGAGCTGGTAGGTCTTGCCGACCGCGTCCACGGGCAGCGCGCCGCTGGTGAGGGTCGGCGTCACGTCGGGCATCCAGGCGCTCTGCATCGTCAGCAACGACGCCCCGGCGCCCTGCACCTCGACGACGAGCGCGTCCGCGGAGGTCGATCGCGGGACGACCTTGCCCGTCGTCCGTTCGCGGAACGGGGTCCACAGGTCGGCCGGCCCGAGCGCGACCCGCTCCCCCGAGGGCGCGACCTCCAGGTTGCCCAGGGTCACCCTGCCCGCGATCCGCGCGCCCGGCAGGCTGCCGAACCAGATCGACGTGACCGTGCAGCCCTCCGTGCACGGCGCCGTGCCGCGCAGGACCGCGTGCTCGGTGGGACCGGACAGCCGGCCCAGGGTCGTGTGGAGGACCTCGCCGGCGGGACTGACGAGGTCGACGCCCACGGTGACCGGGTACGGCGACCCGTCGACCCGCACCGAGCCCAGGGTCGAGTCGTCGGCGTCCAGCGTGAACGTGCGGCCGGTCAGCACGACCGCCGCGGTCTCCGGTGGCCGGAGCTCGTCCCACACGGCGGAGTCGGGTGTGCCGCCCGGGAAGAGCGCGACGGCGCGAAACCCGTCGGGCAGCACGCCGAGCGTCTCGCCGGCGTCCGCGTCGGGGGCCGGCACCCGCACCACCGGCGTCGCCTGCTGCCCGCCGGGGTCCACCTCGTCGAGCGCGGCACGCACCGACGCCAGGTCGGTGCCCTGGACGTCCGCCACCAGCGGCGCGCCGGCGGCCTGCTCCGCCGCGGCCGCCCGGTTGCGCTCGCCGATCAGCAGGGCGTCCGCGGAGAAGACGGCCAGCGCCGACGCGAGCGTCACCACCGCGATGGTCCGCCGGGTGACGGGGCTGCGCGCCGCGTCGAGGATGCTCACGCCCGCCCGGACTCGGCCGCGCCGCAGCTGGGCCCGACCGAGCAGGCTCGCCGCCGGCGTCGTCACGTGGGCGAGGAGCACACCGGCCACGACGGCGAGGAGCGCGGGCGCGACCATCGCAGCGGGGCCCTCCAGGCCGCCGGTCGCGAAGAGCACGACCACGGCGCCGCACCCGGTCACGACGACCGCGTCCAGGGCCCCGAGGGCCCAGGTCGACTGGCGCGGCGGCACGCGTCGGAGCAGGGCCGCGACCGGCTCCCGCGAGACGCGCACGGAGGCGATCACCGTCACGACGACCAGCACGACCGCGGCCAGCACGGCCGCGAGGATGACCGGGAGCCTCAGCTCGAGGGGTACGTCGCCGGGCAGCGCGACCGTGCGGGCGGACCACGCCGCGACCAGCGCCAGCAACGCGCCGGGCAGCAGGCCGGCGAGCGTGATCGGCAGCAGCTCCGCGAGCAGCAGCGATCGGGCGCCGCGCCGACCGTGGCCGCGCAGCTGCGCCAGTGCCACCTCCGGCCGGCGCTGCTCGGTGACCCCGAGTAGCACCAGCCACAGCACCACGACGGCGAGCAGGCCCAGCTGCGCCATGAGCAGCGGCACGGTGATCCGCGACTGGTCGATCTGTGCCTCGATCTCCTCGGAGAGGTCTGCGATGCCCGAGGCCACCTGGACGGGGAGGTCCCCCAGCCGCTGCGGTCGGTCCGCCAGGTCCGCGATCGCCGGCCCGAGCTCGAGGACCTCGTCGACGCCCGCCCGCTCCGGGTCGATCCGGTAGCCGGCCCACGACGACGTGGTGTCGGCCAACGCGCTCGCACCCTCGAAGGTGTCGCGCACCGTGAGCCACACGTCGTGCTGGACGTGCGGCGGCGTGTCCAGGCTGTCGACGCCCGACCAGCCCGTCAGGACCCGACCGAACCAGTAGTCGTCGGGGTCCTGGCGGTAGGTGCCGACCACCGTCAGCGGGAGCGTCCTCGAGCGCAGGAACCGCCCCTCCTGGTAGAGCCGGCCCGAGACCTCGGTCGTCGCGCCCACGTCGAGGTCGAAGATCCGGGCGTCGGCGCGACTGACCAGCACCTCGCCCGGGGCCTCGGGGCAGCGGCCCTCCTCGATCGTGACGTGGTCGCACTGGCCGCTGCGCCAGACCAGGTCGCCGATCGGGTCGCTGCCGCCACCGGGCAGCACGGCGGCGCTCCCGCCGTACCCGAGGACGACCGGCCGGAAGTCGGGGCGGAAGCCCTCCGGCAGCAGCCCCGCCACCGTCTCCGGCGGCGTCACCGGCTGGAGGATGTCGTCGGTGTTGGACACCGTGAGCTGGACGCTGGAGGTGAGGACCGGGGCCCGGTCGATCGTCACCTGCGTCAGTGACTGCTGCATCGCCCGGTCGTAGAGCGGCGCGAAGAGCGCGCACGCGGCGACCAGGGCAGCCAGCACGGCGATCGCCACCGCCTGCACCGGCCGGTACCGCCAGCGCCTCACGTCCCACTCCCCCGTGTCTCGAAAACCGGCCCACCTTCTCACAGACGGCGATCGTCCGGTGGGGCGGCGTGCGGGTCGGGGGTCAGGCGCCGCCGAGCGGGTTGATGCCGGTCTTCTTCCCGGCGAAGGCGAAGAACAGCAGGTCGGTCATCTCGAAGGTGTCGCCGCGGCCGTGGGCGGGCGTGAAGCCGGGGTTGCGGACCAGCGAGAACCGGCTGCCCTCCATCGCACGGTGGAAGGTCTCCGCGACGATCCGGCCGCCGACCCTGCGCATCCTGCCGTCGCCGGTCTCGGCCTCGCGGAGCACGTAGAACCACAGCGGCGTCCGCTCGACGAGGGCGTCCTGCTGCGCCTCGGTGAGCCCGTCCAGCCTGGCCCCGCCGTTGCCCCGGACGATCTGGCGGCGGCTCAGCGGCTGGACGGCGACCCCGGCGGCGCGCAGCGCGTCCACCATCTGCTGGCCGCTCGCGAGCTTCAGCATCGAGGCGCGCACCAGGTTGCGGAAGGCGAGGTTGCGGCGCCGGTCGTCGAACGGGATCGCCGCGCCGCCGCCGAACGTGCTCGGCGGCAGGTTCTTCAGCGGGTCGGTGAGCAGCGTGTCGATCCGCTGCGCCATGTTCACCTCGTCGGGCGGGCCGAGCGCCGGGCGCCCGCCGGCCGGGAAGTCGTACATCCGCCGCCAGTCGGCGAGCCAGTTGCTGAGCAGCCGGTCCTCGCCGCCGAGGTCGCCGCCGAGGGCCGAGAACTGGAACATGTAGTCGAGGAACCCGATGCCCTCGGGGAAGCGCCGGTTCCAGTCGTAGACGGGCCGCACCATGCTGTGCCCGAGCCGGAACGCCGCGACCGAGAACTCCACGGGCATCCGCGGCATGTCGGTAGGCGCCGCATCGGGGTCGACCAGCTTGCGGCCGTTGGTGAAGACGTCCTCGACGATGCCGGGCTCGACGATCCGCGGCAGGTAGTCATGGCGGATCAGCCACTGGTAGTGCAGCGTGACCGCCTTGCGCGCCTGCCGGAAGCGCTGGGCGGCCGGGACGCTCGCCGGGAGCTTGTCGACCACGCGGTTGTGGAACCGGATCATCGCCAGGTGGGTCTGCGCCACGATCAGGTTCTCGTCGTTGCGCGGGTCCGGGATCAGCGCCCGGCGCCGCTCCTTCCGCGAGCCCGTGCCGACGCGCGGCAGGTCGTGGCCCGTCTTCTCGCGGTCGGGCCCGATCCGGATCGTGTCGCCCGTCTTCAGGCGTACGCCGTCCGCGGCGTAGAACTTCGCCGAGCCGGGGTTGGCCGGGCCCGCGCCGTACAGCGAGTCGAGGTCCAGGGTCGGCGACCGCCCCTGGAGCAGCTCGGCCGGCGTGACCTCGTCGCCGAGGCTGACGTCCGTGGCGTCCATGGTGAGGTCGTGGTCGATGAACTGGCCGAGGTAGGTGTAGCCCGCCGGGATGTCGCTGCGGCCGCCGCCGCCCTTGGTCATCGCGTTCGCCAGCGCCAGCGAGAGCGGCTCCGGCAACGCGCGGCCGCGCGGGCCGATACGGGAGAAGCGGAACGGCGCCACTCTGTTGGTCGAGCCTGTCGAGACCCCTGAAGCGGACGCGCCTGCCGGTCGCGCCTCGGGCTCCGTGATCGGGTCGGGCTCGTCGCCGCGACGTCCGCCGAGCTGGGTGTTGACCACACCCTCGCCCTCGATGAAGAAGGTCTCTGAACCGTGCCGAGTGTTCATGGCCCGACGCTAGGGGCGGCAGATGCCGGGCCGCGTACCCCAAGGTGGCCATCTTCGGCGGCAGGTCAGGCCGTCGGCTCGCCCTCCAGCCCGGCGAGCAACGGGTCGCGCAACCCGACGCAGTCGAGCGCCCAGAACGGCTCGCAGTAGACGAGCGGGCCGGTCATCCACTCCTCGTGCGCCGGCAGCAGGACGACCTGGAACGCCGGGTCGGGGATCCGCGGCGAGGGCTTGGTGAAGCCGAGCGGGCCGGCGGCGGACCAGCCCCGCGCGGCGTAGTAGCCGGGGTCTCCCTCGAGGAAGACCGCCGGCGCACCCAGCCGCTCCGCCTCGGCGACGGCGGCGTCGAGGAGCTCTCGCCCGATGCCCTGCCCCTGGTGGTCGGGGTGCACGGAGAGTGGGCTGAGCACGAGCACGTCCACCAGCGCCCGCCGGGCGTCGACCCACGACCGGTTGAGCTGGACATGACCGACGACGCCGCCGTCCGGCCGGTCGGCGAGCTCCGCGACGAGGCTGGCCCGAGTGCTGCCCGCATCGTCGAGCGCGCCGACGAGGCGCGCGACCGTCGGCCCCTCGTCGGGCCCGAACGCCGCCTCGACCAGATGGCGCACCGAGGCGTCGTCCTCGGGCAGAGCTGCCCGGACCCTTGACTTGAAGTTCACTTCAACTTGCAGCCTTCTCGGAGACGAACCACGACGAGAACACTAGGAGACACCGACATGCCTGTCGCCGTCATCACCGGAGCATCCCAGGGGCTCGGCCTCGCGCTGGCCCACGGCCTGGCCGACGCGGGCTGGTCCGTCGTCGCCGACGCCCGCGACGCCGACCGCCTCGCCGCTGCCGTCGCCGGGCTCCCGGGCGGCCCGCACCTCGCCGTACCCGGGGACGTCGCCGACTCCTGGCACCGCGGCGCGCTCGCTGCCTCGGCGACCGACCTCGGCGGCGCGGAACTGCTGGTCAACAACGCCAGCACGCTGGGCTTCGAGACGGGAGGCGCGACCCCGCTCCCCCGCCTCGCCGACCTGGACCCCTCGGCGTACGCGCGCACGTTCGAGGTCAACGTCGTCGCGCCCGTCGCGCTCGCCGGGATGTTGCTCCCGCAGCTGCGCGAGCGCCGGGGCCGGGTCGTGTCCGTGACGTCCGACGCGTCGGTCGAGGCCTACGAGACCTGGGGCGGCTACGGCTCGTCCAAGGCGGCGCTCGACCACGCGATGCGGGTGCTCGCGGCCGAGGAGCCGCTCGTGCGGGTGTACGCCGTGGACCCCGGCGACCTGCGCACGGCGATGCACCAGGCGGCGTTCCCCGGCGAGGACATCTCCGACCGGCCGGAGCCGGCGTCCGCCGTACCCCACCTGATGACGCTCGTGGCCGGCGACCTGCCCAGCGGCCGCTACCGGGCGGCCGACGTGGTGCCCGCGTCGGAGGTGCGCGCATGACCGCGACGATCCGCGAGGCGACCGTCCCGCCGGAGGCGCGCGGCGTGGCCCGCGACGAGGTGCGGCTCGCGGTGGTGACGCCCGCCGGCACCACCCACACCCGGGCCGTCGCCCTCCCCGACCACCTGCGCCCGGGCGACCTGCTCGTGGTCAACACGAGCGCGACACTGCCGTCGGCCGTCGACGCCGACGGCCTCGGCGTGCACGTCTCCGCGGCGCTCGACGACGGCACCTGGGTGGTCGAGGTGCGCCAGCCCGACAACAGCGGCCCGGCAGTCCCGGTGCCGGGCGAGGTGTTGACGCTGCCCGGCGGGCTCACCCTGCGCGTCGTGGCGCCGCACCCGGCCGGCCAGACCCGGCTGTGGCGCGCGGTCCCCACCCCCGGGGTCGACCGCGCGGCGTACCTGCACCGCTGGGGTCGCCCGATCCGCTACCGCTACGTCCAGGGCTCGTGGCCGATCGAGGCCCTCCAGAACGTCTACGCCACCCATCCCGGGAGCGCCGAGATGCCCAGTGCCGGTCGGCCGCTGACCGAGCGGCTGCTCGTGCGGCTGATGGCGCGGGGCGTCGTGGTCGCCCCGATCGTCCTCCACACCGGCGTGGCCAGCCAGGAGAAGCACGAGCCGCCGCAGCCGGAGGAGTACGCCGTCCCCGCGGCGACCGCCCGGCTCGTCGCCTCGACCCGGGCCGCCGGTCGCCGGGTCGTCGCCGTCGGCACCACGGTCGTGCGCGCGCTCGAGTCCGCCGCGACCGTCGACGGCCGGGTCGTCCCGACCGCGGGCTGGACCTCGCTGGTCCTCGACCCGTCGCGGCCCGCCCGGGTCGTCGACGGCCTGCTCACCGGGCTGCACGAGCCCGAGGCCTCGCACCTGCACCTGCTCGCGGCCGTCGCCGGCCGCGAGCAGGTGGACCGCGGCTACTCCGACCTCTCGGCGCCTGACGCCCCGGAGTATCTCTGGCACGAGTTCGGCGACTCGATGCTGCTGCTGCCCTGACGGGCGATGAGCACCGGGCTTAGGCCAAGGCGCAACGTCGAGACCTCCTGCGGGTGGTCTCGTGGTTGCGACCGACAGGCTGGCTACGGGCGAAGGCGGGTGCGGGGTTGCGGTCCGCCGCCGACTGCGGACCGCAGAAGACCAGAACGACCGGTCCACAGTGCCGATCCCTACTAGAACATATGTGCGAATCGTTGTAGAATGTGGCATGGCCCTGAAGCAGCGCACCACGACACCGGACCCGGTGCTGGATGCGGCCGCGGAGCACACCCGGGTCGCCGCGTTGGCCGAGGCGGCGCGGTTCGAGCTCGCGGCGGTCTGGGCAGAGGCGCATCCCGCGCCGGTCGACGAGCTGGTCGATCAGGTCGTGGACGAGGCCGGGGTGTTGATCCTGTACGGCGACCAGCCGCTGACCATCGCGGGCGAGGGGGCCCCGCAGATGGCGGAGTTCGCGGTCGCGGAGTTCGCCGCGGCCTGCGGGCTGTCGACCTTCCAGGGCCGCGCACTGCTCGGGTCGGCGGTGGAGGCCAGGCACCGGCTCCCCGACATCTGGGTCCGTGCGATCGGTGGGCAGGTGCCGGTGTGGAAGGTGCAGCGGGTCACCGACCGCACCCACCGCCTCACCGCCGCGGCGGCGGCGCAGGTCGACGCCGCGCTCGCTCCGATCCTGGGCTCGTGCTCGTTCGCGCAGATCGAGCGGGCCGTGGCCGCCGCGGAGGCCGAGGCCGACCCCGAGCACGCCGAGGACACCCGCCTGGAGCCGCACAACGCCCCGCACGTGCAGCTCCGGTTCGACGACGCCCACCTCTACGGCGGCCGGGTCCCGTTCTTCGGGCTGCTGGACTACCCCGACGCGCTGGCCTTCGAGGCCACCGTGCAGGCCAAGGCGAGCGAGCTCACCGAGACCTTCCCGAACCTCGAGCTCGACGAGCGCCGCGCCCTCGCCCTGGGCCGCCTCGCCCCCACCAACGGCACCACCACCTCGGCGCCGGCCAAGGAGGTGGTGGTCTACGCCCACTACACGCCCGAGGACCGGCACGGGATCATGGACGTGGAGAAGCTCGGCGCCACCACCCTCGAGCAGGTCGCGGAATGGTGTACCCAGTCCGCCACCAGGATCACCCTCCGGCCGGTGCTCGACCTGGACCTCGAGATCGGCACCGAGACCTACCGCCCCACCCCACGCCAGCGCGAACAGGTCATCCTGACCTGCCCCACCTGCGTGTTCCCCGGGTGCGGCCGCCACGCCCGCGGCTGCGATCTCGACCACATCGTCCCCTTCGACCCCGACAACCCTGACGGCGGGAAGACGACGTCGTGGAACCTCGCACCCCTGTGCCGCCTGCACCACCGGCTCAAGACGCTCGGGTTCTGGACCTACCGCCGCCTCACCCGCACGTCCTTCACATGGACCAGCCCCTGCGGGCGGACCTACCTCGTCGACCACACCCACAAGCGCCGACGAACCCGCTGACCCCCACCTCACCGGCACCGCCGGTGGGGTGCCGCGGCGACCACGTAGTCGTCGCGCGTCTCGATGAGTTCGCCCTAGAACTACGCCGCGTCGCGCTGACCGATCAGACCCAGCAACTCCGCATGCGTCTCCGCGTCGGCGGCGACGAGGAGTCCACTGCCGCCCGGGGTGCCCAGCGGCTCGCCGCGCAGGTCGGTGACGACGCAGCCAGCGGCCCGGCAGAGCGCGATTCCGGCGGCGAAGTGGACGTTGTCGGCGAAGCCGCCGTCCTGGCTCTCGGTGACGTACGCCGCGCGCCGGCCCGCCGCGACCCAGGCCACGGCAAGCGTCGTCGAGAGCACCCGGCCGCCGTACCGAGCCCGGAAGTCGGGGTGCCCGAGCAGCTCGGCCGGACGGAATCGACCGGGGTCGGGGTGGACGGCGTCGAGGTTGACGTCGACGAGCGCGTTCCGGGGAGACGGCTCGAGCCGGACGTCCTCCGAGCCGCGGCGCAGCCACGCACCGTCCCCGTCGGTCCAGAACGCCTCGCCGGCGATCGGGTCGACGACGCCCGCGACGTGGACGGACGGTCCGACGCGGAGCGCGACGTTCACGGCGATCAGCGGCGTGGTCGCCGCGAAGTTGAGGGTGCCGCAGAGCGGGTCGACCAGCCACGTGCGCTTGGCGGCGTCGGAGCCGGTGAGCCCGCTCTCCTCGCCACGCAGGGCGTCGTCCGGGCGGACCTCCCGGAGCACCGCGAGGATGGCCGCCTCGGCGTCGATGTCGGTCGCGGTCGCGAAGTCGGTGTCCGACTTCGCGAACCTCTCCTGCGGGGTGCCGTAGCGCTCCCGGACGACGGCGGCACCGGCGAGCGCGGCGGCGAGGGCGATCTCGGCGTCGGTCCGCGCGGTCACGCGCCACCGACGAACGAGAAGCGCACCTCGCGCTCGGAGTTGTCGACGTTCAGGTCGACCAGGCACACGCTCTGCCAGGTGCCGAGCGCCATCCGGCCGTCGATCACCGGCACCGTCGCATGCGGAGGCACGATCGCCGGCATCACGTGGGACCGGCCGTGACCGCGACTGCCGTGGCGGTGCCGCCAGCGGTCGTCGGCGGGCAGCAGGTCGCCGAGGGCGGCGAGCAGGTCGTCGTCGCTGCCGGCGCCGGTCTCGATGATCGCGATGCCGGCGGTCGCGTGCGGGACGAAGACGTTGAGCAGGCCGTCGCCACGGCCGGAGACGTACTGCCTGCAGTCGTCGGTGAGGTCGAGGACGACCTCGCGGTCTCCGGTGCGGTAGAGGCGGGTCTGGGAATCCACGGGATCGATCGTGCCACGGTCCGCTACCGTCGCCCGGTGCACGTCGAGTCCCTCGCATTCCGTACCGATCTCGAGCTCCTTCGCCTGTCCGGCAGCGAGGTCGAGGACCACGGCTCGTACGTCGCGGTGCGGACGCCCGACAACCCGACGTACTACTGGGGCAACTTCCTGCTGCTCCCCCACGCTCCGACGACGGAGGACCTGCCGGAGTGGATCGAGCGGTTCGGCGCGACGTACCCGCGGTCCCGGCACCTGGCGTTCGGCGTCGACGGCCCTGACGGCACGCTCGACGACCTGGAGCCCTTCCGCGTGGCGGGACTGGACGTGGACGCGTCGTCGGTGATGACGGCGACCGCCGTCCACGAGCCGGCACGGCCGAACCTCGAGGCGACGTACCGCCCGCTCGCCGGCGACGACGACTGGCACCAGCAGCTCGAGCTCGGCATCGCCGGCGAGCACGAGGAGAGCGGCCGCGACTTCGTGGTCGCGAAGACCGCGTCCGAGCGCGCGCTGAGCGGCCGCGGCATCGGCACCTGGTGGGGCGCCTTCATCGGCGACCGGCTCCTCGCCTCGATGGGCCTCTTCGCCGTCAGCCCGGGCCTCGCGCGGTTCCAGCAGGTCAAGACCCACCCCGACGCCCGCGGTCGCGGCCTCGCGGGCACGCTCGTCCACCGGGTGAGCCAGTACGGCTTCGCCGAGCTCGACGCCCGCACGCTCGTGATGGTCGCCGACCCGGACTACCTGGCGATCCGGATCTACCGGTCCGTGGGCTTCGACAGCACCGAGACCCAGCTCCAGGCGGAGCGCAAGCCGGCGACGGACTGAGTCAGACGCTCGTCCCCGGCTCGTCCGCGGGGCCGCCCTCGGGATCGCGCACCCCGCCGGCGCACGACGCGAACGGCTCGGGCGCGGTCTCGCCCCCGCCGTACCGCCGGATGAAGAGCGGCAGCCGCGCGTCGTCGGCCGCCTCGAGCTCGAGCTGGCGACCCCAGACGGTGACGACGACCGGGACGGGCAGGCCCGGGTACGGCGCGAGGATGCCGTTCTGCGGCAGCTGCTCGGCGAGCGTCTCGACGTCGCCCCGGTTGAGATCCGGGTCGTAGCTGATCCAGACCGCACCGTGCTCGAGGTCGTGCACGGCGTTCTCCTCCCGCACCGGCTCGTCGTAGACGCCGCAGTCGAGCCACGTCGGGTCGTGCGGTCCGCCGACGGCCGGGCTCTGCGGGTAGTTGACGTCCTCGGCCGTGTGGTCGAGCGCGAGGTCGTCGTACGCCCGCACCGCGCTGAGGTCCGCGGGCGTGGGGTCCTCGGTGAGGAACATCGGTACGGCGACCGCCAGGCAGATCACGATCGCGGCACCGATCACGGCGAGGGCGATGACGGGGCCGCGCGAACGTGGCGGCGGTGTCGGCTCGGAGGAGACCAGGAAGGCCGGCGGCGGGTGCCCCGGCGGCGGGGGCAGGTCGGTCATTCCGAGAGCAGCCGCTCGACGCGCTCGACCTTCGCGGTCAGCTGGTCCTCCCAGCCGGGCCGGATGTCGGCCTTGAGCACGAGTCCCACGCGCGGGGAGACCTCGGCGACGACGTCGACGGCCCGCTTCACGACCGCCATCACCTCGTCCCACTCCCCCTCGATGTTGGTGAACATCGAGTTCAGCTCGTACGGCAGCCCCGACTCCTTCACCACCTGCACGGCAGCGGCGACCGCTTCGGACACGCTGCCGGTCTCGTCACCCGAGGTCGGGGAGATGCTGAACGCGACGATCATGGCGTCAGGCTAGACGCTGACCCGCCAGAGTCCCTCTGACGGGTCAGCGACCGGGGCTCAGGCGCGGCGGAGGTTCCGCAGGACGTACTGCATGATGCCGCCGTTGCGGTAGTAGTTCGCCTCGCCGGGGGTGTCGATGCGGACGACCGCGTCGAACTCCTTGTCGCCTGCCTTGACCTTGACGGTCTTCGGCGTGCGGCCCTCGTTGAGCTCGGTGATGCCGGAGATCGAGAACTCCTCCTCGCCGGACAGGCCCAGCGACTCAGCGGTCTCGCCCTGCGGGAACTGCAGCGGGATGACGCCCATGCCGATCAGGTTCGAGCGGTGGATGCGCTCGTAGGACTCGGCGATGACGGCCTCCACGCCCAGCAGCGAGGTGCCCTTGGCCGCCCAGTCGCGCGACGAGCCGGAGCCGTACTCCTTGCCCGCGAGGACGACGAGGGGGGTGCCGGCGGCGATGTAGCTCTCCGACGCCTCGAACACCGTCGTGACGTCGCCACCCGAGGTGAAGTCGCGGGTGAAGCCGCCCTCGGTGCCCGGCGCGAGCTGGTTGCGCAGGCGGATGTTCGCGAACGTGCCGCGGATCATCACCTCGTGGTTGCCGCGCCGCGAGCCGTAGGAGTTGAAGTCCCGCTGCTTGACGCCGTGCTCGGCGAGGTACTTGCCCGCGGGCGAGTCCTTCTTGATCGCGCCGGCCGGGCTGATGTGGTCGGTCGTGACCGAGTCACCCAGCTTGAGCAGCACCCGCGCGCCCTCGATGTCGGCGACCGGCGCCGGCTCGTCGGGCATGCCCTCGAAGTAGGGAGGCTTCCGGACGTACGTCGAGTCCTCGTCCCACGCGAAGGTCTTGCCCTCCGGCGTCGGCAGCGACTGCCAGGTCTCGTCGCCCGCGAACACGTCGCGGTAGCTCTCGCCGAACATGTCGGAGTTGATCGCCTGGGCGATGACCTCCTCGACCTCGGACGGCGACGGCCAGATGTCCTTCATGTAGACGTCGTTGCCCTCGGTGTCCTGGCCCAGCGGGTCGTTGAACAGGTCGAGGTCCATCGAGCCGGCGAGCGCGTAGGCGACGACCAGCGGCGGGGACGCGAGGTAGTTCATCTTCACGTCCGGGTTGATCCGGCCCTCGAAGTTGCGGTTGCCCGACAGCACCGAGACGACCGCGAGGTCCTTCTCGTTGACGGCGGCCGAGACCTCGGGGATCAGCGGGCCGGAGTTGCCGATGCAGGTGGTGCAGCCGTAGCCGACCAGGTTGAAGCCGAGCTTGTCGAGGTACGGCGTGAGGCCGGCCTTCTCGTAGTAGTCCGAGACCACCTTCGAGCCCGGCGCCAGCGTCGTCTTGACCCACGGCTTGCGCTGCAGGCCCTTCTCGACGGCCTTCTTCGCCAGCAGCGCGGCGCCGATCATCACCGACGGGTTGGACGTGTTGGTGCACGACGTGATCGCCGCGATCGTGACCGCGCCGTGGTCGAGCGTGAACTTGGTGCCGTCCTCGAGGGTGACCTCGACGGGGTCGCTCTTGCGACCGCCGCCGGTCGCCGCGGCGCTGAAGTGCACCGGGGCCGCCTCGCCGTGGCCGTTCGACGGCGGGTCGGAGGCCGGGAAGGACTCGGCCACGGCCTCGTCGTACCCGTTCTCGTCACCAGCGGTGTCGACGTAGTCCTTGAGCGCGGCGCGGAAGCCGGCCTTGGCGTCGGCGAGCTCCACGCGGTCCTGCGGGCGCTTCGGGCCGGCCAGCGACGGTACGACGGTCGCGAGGTCGAGCTCGAGCTTCTCGCTGTAGCGCGGCTCGGCGTCCGGGTCGTGCCAGAGGCCCTGGGCCTTGGCGTAGGACTCGACGAGCGCGAGCTGCTCCTTCGAGCGACCGGTGAGCTCGAGGTACTTGGTGGTCTCCTCGTCGATCGGGAAGACCGCGATCGTCGAGCCGAACTCGGGGCTCATGTTGCCGATCGTGGCGCGGTTGGCCAGCGGCAGCGCGGAGACGCCGGGACCGTAGAACTCGACGAACTTGCCGACGACGCCGTGCTTGCGCAGCATCTCGGTGATCGTGAGCACGAGGTCGGTGGCTGTCGAGCCCTCGGGCAGGTCGCCGGAGAGCTTGAACCCGACCACGCGCGGGATGAGCATCGAGACCGGCTGGCCGAGCATCGCGGCCTCGGCCTCGATGCCGCCGACGCCCCAGCCGACCACGCCGATGCCGTTGACCATCGTGGTGTGGGAGTCGGTGCCCACGCACGTGTCGGGGTAGGCGAGGAGCTCGCCGTCGACCTCACGGGTGAAGACGGTGCGGGCGAGGTGCTCGATGTTGACCTGGTGCACGATGCCGGTGCCCGGCGGGACGACCTTGAAGTCGTCGAAGGCGCCCTGGCCCCAGCGCAGGAACTGGTAGCGCTCGCGGTTGCGCTCGTACTCGATCTCGACGTTGCGCTCGAAGGCCTCCGGCGTACCGAAGACGTCGGCGATGACGGAGTGGTCGATGACCATCTCGGCCGGGGCGAGCGGGTTGATCTTCGTCGGGTCGCCGCCGAGGTCGGCCATCGCCTCGCGCATGGTGGCGAGGTCGACGACGCACGGCACGCCGGTGAAGTCCTGCATGATCACGCGGGCCGGCGTGAACTGGATCTCCTTGTCGGGCTCGGCGTTCTCGTCCCAGCCCGCCAGCGCCTTGATGTCGTCGGCGGTGATGTCGGCGCCGTCCTCGGTGCGGAGCAGGTTCTCCAGCAGCACCTTGAGGCTGAACGGCAGCGACGCGACGTCGAGGCCCTCGCCCGTGACCGCGTCGAGGCGGAAGATCTCGTAGGACTTGCCGTCCACGTCCAGGGTGCTCTTGGCACCGAAGCTGTTCTGACTGGCCACAGCCGTCATCTCCTGATGTCTCGTCGTCCCGTGATCGCGCCCTCCATCCTGCCGCCGCGCGCGAACGCGGCAAAAGGAAGGTTCCCCTAACTTTCAGGAGAGGGAGCCGTTCGCATATCTCTTGATATCAAGATACACGATACCGAGACGCCAGGCGACCAGGCATGGTCAGCCCTGGGCGGTCTCCGCGACGTGCTGCCACTGCTCCCAGCCCGCGAGCCGCGACTCGTAGTCCGCCCGGGCGATCCGGATCGGGGCGGTGCCGAAGAAGACCCGCAGCGGCGGCTCGTCGGCGTCGACGACCTGCAGCACGGCGTCGGCGGAGGCGACCGGGTCGCCCGGCGCGGCGACCCGCGCCTTGCGCTGCTCGGCCGCCTTCTCGCGGAACGCGTCGTAGTCCGGGTTGGGCGCGGCGAGCTTGGCCGAGGCACCGCCCCAGTCGGTGGAGAAGCCGCCGGGCTCGATCAGCGTGACCTTCACGCCGAAGTCGGCGACCTCCTGCGCCAGCGCCTGCGAGAAGCCCTCCAGCGCCCACTTGGAGGCGTTGTAGATGCCGATGTTCGGGAACGCCGAGATGCCGCCGATCGACGACACCTGCAGGATGTGGCCGCTCCCCTGCTCGCGCAGGATCGGCAGGGCGGCCTGGGTGACCCACAGGGCGCCGAAGACGTTGGTCTCGAACTGTGCGCGGGCCTCGTCCTCGCTGAGCTCCTCGATCATGCCGAACTGGCCGTAGCCGGCGTTGTTGACCACGACGTCCAGCCGGCCGAAGTGCTCGTGGGCCCGCTGGACGGCGGCGAAGTCCGCCGCCCGGTCGTTGACGTCGAGCTCGATCGCGAGGAGGGCGTCGCCGTACTTCACGACGAGGTCGTCGAGCGTGCTGGTGTCGCGGGCGGTGGCGGCGACCCGGTCGCCGCGCTCGAGGGCAGCGATGGCCCACTCCCGGCCGAAGCCGCGCGAGGCGCCGGTGATGAACCAGGTCTTGGCAGAGGTCTGCTCAGTCATGCCCCGAACGTAGAGGGTGGCGCCCAGCCCCGTTCAAGGGTTTTGCTCAGCGTGAGGCGTGAGGCGTGAGCAGCGCGACGCACTCCACGTGGTGGGTCATCGGGAAGAGGTCGAAGCCGCGCAGCTCGCGCAGCGCGTATCCCAGCTCGGCGAACGTCGCCAGGTCGCGCGCCAGCGCCGCCGGGTCGCAGGCGACGTAGGCGACCGCCCGGGGCGAGCGCGCCACGACCGCCTCCACGACCGGCCGCCGGGCGCCCTCCCGCGGCGGGTCGAGCACGACGAGGTCGAACGGCTCGTCGTACGCAGTGGCGAGCACCTCGGCCACGCCCCCGGCCCGCGCCTCGACGCCCGGGCAGTTCGTCGCCGACAGCGCCGACGCGGCCGGGTCGCCCTCGACCGCCACGACGCGGCCCGACTCCCCCACGGCATCGAGGAGGAAGCCCGCGAAGAGCCCGACCCCGGCGTACAGGTCGAGGCAGCGCTCGCCGGGCTGCGGGCGGAGCATCTCGAGCACGGTGCGCACGAGCACGTCAGGCGCGCCGGGGTGCACCTGCCAGAAGCCGTCGTCGGCGACCTCGAAGTGACGCCCGAGCGCCGTGTGGTCCGACGGCTGCGGTGCCTCGATCAGGCAGGTCTCCACCGGGACCAGGTCGTTGGAGCGGTGCTTGCGCATCGCGCGCCCGCCGTCGGGGAGCCGGACGTAGCGCTGCCGGGTCCGCCACCGCAGGCCGTGGTCGTCGCCGGGCACGGCCTCGACATCGCCGTCCCAGGTGATCCCGGCCAGCCGGGTGAGCTGCTCGCGGACGACGTCCGTCTTCAGCGCACGCTGCCGCGGCATCGCCACGTGCTGGAAGTCGCAGCCGCCGCATCGGCCCGGTCCGGCATAGGGACACGGAGCCGGCACCCGGTCCGGCGAGGGCTCGAGCACCTCTACGGCGTCGCCGCGCCAGAACCGGTCGCCGTCGGTGCCCTCGGTGATCTCGAGCACGACCCGCTCGCCCGGGATCGCGTGGCGCACGAAGACCACCCGGGAGATCGGGTCGGGAAGGCGTACGACGCAGTGGCCGCCGTGGGCGACCGGGCCGACGACGGCCTCGAACCGCTCGCCGACGCGGGAGGCGCCGCGCGCCTTCCGCGCGCGGGGCCGGCGCGCCCGCGGTCCGGTCACTTCCGGACCTGCCGGTCGCGGGACCGGCTCTGCACGTTGCCCATCCGCAGCTCGCCCGGACGCACCCAGGTGCCCTCGCGCTCCTCACGCTCGCGCACGAGCTCCGACGAGCGCAGCTGGTAGGGCACCGAGGTCACCATGACCCCCGGGGCGAACAGCAGTCGACCCTTGAGGCGGAGCGCGGTCTGGTTGTGCAGGAGCTGCTCCCACCAGCGGCCGACGACGTACTCGGGGATGTAGACCGAGACCACGCCACGCGGGTTGGCCTTCTTGATCTCCATGGCGTACTCGACGATCGGGCGCACCAGCTCGCGGTACGGCGAGTGCAGCACCTTGAGCGGGATGTCGATGTTGCGCTCGTCCCACTCCTCGAGGAGCCGGTTGGTGGCGTCGGCGTCGACCGAGACGTAGACGCCCTCGAGCACGTTCGGCCGGGTCGCCTTCGCGAAGGCCAGCGCGCGCAGCGTCGGCTTGTGCAGCTTGGAGACGAGGACGATGGCGTGCACCCGCGTGGGCATCACCTTGTCCTCCTCGTCGGCGGCGAGCTCGTCGTTGACGTTGTCGTAGTGGCGGTGGATGCCGCGCATGATGATGAAGAAGACGAGCATGGCCAGGATCGTGATCCAGGCGCCGGCGAAGAACTTGGTGATCAGCACGACGATGAGCACGACCGCGGTGAGCGCGAGACCGACGGCGTTGATCAGCCGGGACCGGAACATGCGCCGGCGTTCGGCCGGGTCCCGCTCGGTCTTCAGGAGGCGGGTCCAGTGCCGGATCATGCCGAGCTGGCTGAGGTTGAACGACACGAAGACGCCGACGATGTAGAGCTGGATCAGCCGGGTCGGCTCGGCGTCGAAGATGACGATCAGCGCGATCGCCATCGCCGCCAGGAAGACGATGCCGTTGCTGTAGGCGAGCCGGTCGCCGCGAGATCCGAGCGCCCGGGGGGCGTACCCGTCGCGGGCGAGGATCGAGCCGAGCACCGGGAAGCCGTTGAAGGCGGTGTTGGCCGCGAGCACGAGGATGACGCCGGTGACCGTGACGACGAGGTAGAAGCCCGGGCGGAAGTCCTGGAAGAGCGCATCGGCGATCTGGGAGATCGCGGTGTGCTGGTCGTAGCCCGGCGGCAGCGGCTCGCCGTCGCGCGTCAGCCGGTCGAGGTCGTCGGGGTCGACCAGCTGCATCCCCATCTGCTTCGCCAGCACGATGACGCTCATCATCATGGAGATCGCGATCAGACCGAGCAGCAGCAGCGTGGTCGCGGCGTTCCGGCTCTTCGGGCGCCGGAACGCCGGGACGCCGTTCGAGATCGCCTCGACGCCGGTGAGCGCCGCACAGCCCGACGAGAACGCCCGCGCGAGCAGGAACAGCAGCGCGACGGTCGTCATGGAGTCGCCGTAGCCGGGCGCGGGCACGAGCTCCAGGCCCGCGCTGCTGACCTCGGGCAGGTCGTCGGTGGCCAGGCGGTAGAAGCCGAAGAGCGCCATGCCCAGGATCGCGACCATGAAGGCGTACGTCGGTATCGCGAAGAACGTGCCGGACTCGCGGATGCCGCGCAGGTTCATCGCCATCAGGAGCAGCACCGCCACGCTCGCGACCGTCACCTCGTGCTCGGAGAGCGCGGGGATCGCGGACGCGGCGTACTGCGCACCCGAGGAGATCGACACGGCCACCGTCAGGACGTAGTCGACCAGCAGCGCGCTGGCGACCGTGGTGCCCGCGGTCCGGCCGAGGTTGACCGTGGCCACCTCGTAGTCGCCGCCGCCGGACGGGTAGGCGTGCACGGTCTGCCGGTAGGACGTGACGACGGCCAGCATCACCAGGGCGACCGCGATGCCGATCTTCCATGACCAGACGTACGCCGAGGCGCCGGCCAGCGAGAGCATGATGAAGATCTCGTCCGGTGCGTACGCGACCGACGAGAGCGCGTCGCTGGCGAAGACGGGCAGGGCGATGCGCTTCGGGAGCAGCGTCTCCCCCAGCTGGGAGCTCCGCAGCTTGCGTCCGAGGAGGACGCGCTTCGAGACGTCGCCGATGCCCACGACCGGAAAGGCTAGACCTTCCGGCTGGCGCGCGGTGCATCCGCCGGGGCGCGGCGTACGCCCTGTTGTAGCGTCGTCCCGTGCACGTCGTGATCATGGGGTGCGGCCGGGTCGGCTCGACCTTGGCGCGCAGCCTCGAGGACCGCAACCACACCGTGTCGGTCATCGACGCCGACCCCGACGCGTTCCGTCGCCTGGGACCGGGGTTCAACGGCGACAAGGTGACCGGCCAGGGCTTCGACCAGGAGGTCCTCGAGAAGGCCGGAGTACGCCGCGCCGACGCGTTCGCCGCGGTGTCCAGCGGCGACAACTCCAACATCATCGCCGCGCGGGTGGCCCGGGAGACGTTCGGGATCCAGCAGGTCGTCGCGCGCATCTACGACCCCGGCCGGGCCGAGGTCTACCAGCGGCTCGGCATCACCACGGTCGCTACGGTGAAGTGGACCTCCGACCAGATCCTGCGGCGCCTGCTCCCGGCGGGCGCCGAGCCGGACTTCCGCGACCCCTCCGGCACCATCCGGGTCGACCACCTGCCGGCGCCCGAGTCATGGATCGGCCACCGGACCGTGGACTTCCAGACGCAGTCGAAGAGCCGGATCGCGTGGATCGACCGGCTCGGCGAGGGCATGCTGCCCACGCGGGACAGCGTGATCCAGGAGGGCGACATCCTGCACGTCGCCCTGCGCGAGGAGCACGCCGCCCACGCCTACCAGGTCATCGACGCCGGCCCGGACGAGAGCTGAGGACGTCATGCGAGTTGCCATCGCCGGGGCCGGCGCAGTCGGACGGTCCATCGCCCGCGAGCTGATCCACAACGGCCACGAGGTGCTGCTGATCGACAAGAACCCCGACTCGATCAAGCCCGAGCGGGTGCCCGACGCCGAGTGGCTGCTGGCCGACTCGTGCGAGCTGTCCTCGCTCGAGGAGGCGCGCATGGAGCGCTGCGACGTCGTGATCGCCGCGACCGGCGACGACAAGGTCAACCTGGTGACCTCGCTCCTCGCCAAGACCGAGTTCGGCGTCCCGCGGACGGTGGGACGGGTCAACCACCCCAACAACGAGTGGCTCTTCACCGAGGCCTGGGGCGTCGACGTCAACGTCTCGACCCCGCGCATCATGTCGGCGCTGGTCGAGGAGGCCGTCACCGTCGGCGACCTGGTGCGGCTCTTCACGTTCCGGCAGGGCAACGCCAACCTCGTCGAGATGACGCTGCCCTCGGACTCGCCGTACGTCGGCAAGCCCGCCGGCCTGATCCCCTTCCCGGAGAACTGCGCGCTGGTCACCATCCTGCGCGACGGCCAGGTCTACGTCCCCAGCGACGACCAGCCGATCGAGGCAGGCGACGAGCTGCTCTTCGTCGTTCCCGCCGACGTCGAGGAGAACCTCGAGCGCCTCCTCGCCCCCTCCGCGCACGGGGGCTGAGCGAGGGTCCGGTCAGGCCTCGACGGGCTCGACCGGCGTGTGGTTGCGCGACAGCACCCAGACCATCGCGCCGAGCGCGAGCAGCTGGAGCGGCCACCCCATCGCGATCTTGAGGACGCCCAGGGCCGCGATCGCGGAGTCGGCGTCGATCGCGCCCGACTTGGCGCCCAGCCAGATCGGCGCCTGCACGACCACGCGCAGCACGCAGGGCAGGGCGAGCAGCCAGGTCAGCAGCCCGCACAGCCGCACCACCTGCTTGTCCTTGTGCCAGGCCGTCGGGTCGCCGGTGACGCTGCCGACCATGAAGCCGACCAGCGGCCAGCCGATCAGGCAGGTCGCGGCGAGCACGACGGAGTAGCCGGCGTTGTAGAGGATGCCGGGCAGGAAGTACGCGAGCGCCTGGTCGTCCTCGCTGCCGCCCCGGCTCGCGGAGATCGTGACGAACAGCCAGCCGATGCCGATGCCGAAGAGCGCGTTGAGCGCGAACTGCACCGTCGAGCGCTGCACCAGCCGGACCACGAGCAGCACGACGGCCGCGGCGACGCTCACGCCGAGCGCGAGCCGCATCTCCCGGGTCGTCAGCCACAACACGGTGAAGGCGATCGTCGGGACCGCCGCCTCGATCATGCCCCGGCGGCCGCCCAGGGCCTTCGACATCTGCGCCCGGACGACCGCCTCGACGGTCTCGACGCCGGTTGCCGGCTCGGTGGTTCCCTGCGGGGTCGGCTCCGGATGGCTCACGGGATCAGCTCGTAGCGGGGGTTGAAGAGGATGCGCTGCCCGCCCTGCTGCCCGATCCGGCCCTCGACCGACAGCGACCGCCCCGGCCCGATGCCGGTGATCCGGCGCCGCCCCAGCCACACGATGGTGATGACGCCGGTGCCGTCGGAGAGCTCCGCCTCCAGCGCGGGCACGCCGCCGCGCGGACGCAGCGTGACGGTCTGCAGGGTGCCGCGGAGCCGGACGCGCTCCCGGTCCGGGGCCTCACCGATCCGGGTGTGGCTCGGCTCCGCGTGATGGGCCTTGCGCAGGTCGCGCACCTCCTGGTCGGTGGAGTCTGCCCACCGGCTGATGGTGCGTCGCAGCCTGTTCTTCTCCGCCATCGCTCCCGTCCTCGCGCTAGGACTCGCGGCGGACCAGGCGGTCGCGCGGCGGCAGCGTGAGCGGCAGCTCCGCGCCGGCGGGCATGGCCTGGTTGCCGCGGCGTACGACGGTCGCCTCGAGCGCGGCGTCCCAGGGCCCGCTGGCCTCCGGCTCGACGGCGGGCCGACCGAGGAACGTGGCGCGCAGCATCCACCGCGGACCGTTGATGCCGATCACCCGCGACGGCTGGGTCGCGGTCTTGCCGTCGTCGGTGCGGACCGTGATCTGGCAGACCAGCTCGGTGCCGTAGCGGCCCTCGCGCTCGGTGGCGGTGCCGCCGCGCTGGGCGTACTCCGCGGCGATCCGCGGGCGGACCTCCGCCCACAGGTCGCCGTTGCGGGGCGCGGCGAACGCGCGCAGCTCGACCGCGCCCTCGGGGCCGGCGTGCATCACGGACTGCACCCGGTCGTTGGACTCGTCGACCTGCATCCGGACCTCCAGCTCCTCGACCGGCGTCAGCACCAGAGAGCCGAGGTCCACGCGCTCGACGTCGTCGAGGTCGTCGACGTCGTCGATGTCGAACGGGCCGGTCGCCGACGCGGTCGGCTCGTCGGCGGCCGAGGCCTCGTCGGGGGTCCCCTCGACCGGGGTCTCGTCGGACTTGCGGCGGAACTTCACGCGGACCTACTCACTCTCGCTGACGGACGACCCGACGGTCGACTGGAACCCTCCAGTAGAACCGTAGCCCCCGGCACCCCGCACCGACTCCGGGAGTGCGGGCACCTCCACGAACGCCGCCCGCTCGCACCGCTGGAGCACCAGCTGGGCGATCCGGTCGCCGCGGCGAAGCTCGATCGGCTCGCGGGGGTCGTGGTTGATCAGCATCACCTTGATCTCGCCGCGGTAGCCCGCGTCGATGGTCCCCGGGGTGTTCACGATCGAGAGCCCGTGGCGCGCGGCCAGCCCGGAGCGCGGGTGCACCAGCGCGACGTACCCCTGGGGCAGCGCGAGCGCGATCCCGGTCGGCACCATCGCCCGCTCCCCCGGCGCCAGCGAGACGTCGACGGTGGTCAGCAGGTCGGCGCCGGCATCACCCGGATGGGCGTAGGCGGGCAGCGGCAGGTCGGGGTCGAGGCGCTGCACGAGCACCTCGAGCGGGCTGTCGATCACGGGGCGGGACCCTACCCGCAGGCCCGCCGCCGACCAATGCGCCGGCCAATGACAGGATTCAGCCGTGACCGTGAGCCCCACCTACGCCGAGCGCCTCGGCGTCCCGCTGCGATGGTGGGTCCAGGGGACGATGCTGGTCGCGACCCTCTGGCTGGCCGTCGTCGTGGCCGTCCCGGGGCCGGTCGCGTGGGTGGTCACCGCGATCGCGCTCGCCGGGCTGTTCGGCGGGCTGTGGTCCTACGGCAACGCGCGCCTGTGCGTCGACGACGGCACGTTCCGGGCCGGCCGGGCCCACATCGCCGCGGCGTATGTCGGCGCCGCCACCGCGCTCGACGCCGCGCAGACCCGCCGGCTGGCCGGTGTCGACGCCGACGCCCGCGCCTACCTGGTGCTGCGTCCCTACCTCAAGCGTTCGGTCCGGGTCGACATCACCGACCCGGCCGACCCGACGCCGTACTGGCTGGTCTCCACCCGCCGGCCCGAGGACCTCGCGAAGGCCCTGACGGCGCTGGGACAGTCCGTTCGGCCGTGACCCGGCTGGGTACTGTTCGGCCATGGCTGAAGGTGGATCGAAGATCTGGACGGCCTTCTCGCTGGCCTCCGCGCTGACCGCGGCGGCCCTGGCGAAGAAGGCGATGGACAAGTCCTGGACCGTGGCGACCGGCAAGAAGCCCCCGGAGAACCCCGCCGACCCCGACGTCGCGATCTGGGAGGCGGTCAGCTGGGCCGTCGTCAGCGGCACCGCCGTCGGCCTGGCGAAGATGCTGGCGCAGCGCCGGGCCGCGTCCTACTACACGCGCTCCACCGGTCACCTGCCCCCGGACCTGCAGAAGGACGACCAGAAGGCCTGACCCGCGTACACATGACGAAGGGCCGCAACCCCCGGGTTGCGGCCCTTCTCGTCTCGTCAGGTGCGCTCAGGCGCAGTCCTTGCAGATCATCTTCTTCGCGTCGGCCAGCTGGCTGCGGTGGTGGACGAGGAAGCAGCTCATGCAGGTGAACTCGTCCTCCTGCTTCGGCTTCACCTCGACGGCCAGCTCCTCGTGGGAGAGGTCCGCGCCGGGCAGCTCGAAGGACTCTGCGGCCTCGGTCTCGTCCTCGTCGACCTTCCCCGAGTTCTTGTCGTGGCGACGGGCCTTGAGCTCTTCGATGCTCTCCTCGGACTGGTCCTCTTCGGTCTTGCGCGGTGCGTCGTAGTCGGTCGCCATTGGTCACTCCACTCTCGGAGGCGCGCTGGGCTTCGCGCCTCGTGCATCTTCATATCGTCTCGTCGTCGGCCCGGCCGGGTGTCGGCGCCAGATTGTGCACCATGGAACGGCCTGTTGGCACACCTGTCCGTCGCCGGGGCAGGTGAACATCCGGTGACCGGCTGCTATTCCCCTGAAACGGGTGAGAATCCGGCGGACCGGATCGCGGCCAGGAAATCGTCGAATCCGTGGTCCGGCGCGCACACCAGCAGGGCGAGCCCGCCGACGCCCTCGGTGACCAGCGTGCGGGCCCCGGCGATGCGCGCGATCAGCCCGGCAGCGGCGTGGTCCCAGTAGTTGACGCCCTCCTCGACATAGGCGTCCATCCGGCCGTCGGCCACCAGACAGAGGTCGAGCGCGCACGACCCGAGACGGCGTACGTCGCGCACGTGCGGCAGCAGCCTGGTCACCGCCTCGGCCTGGAGCACGCGGACCCGCCGGTCGTACGAGAAGCCGGTGGCCACCAGGCGCTCCGCCAGCGGAGCCGGCCCGCGCACCTGGATCGGCTCCCCGTCGCGGGTCGCCGACGCGGGGCGGTCGTCGTCGGCCACGTGGCCGGCGTACTCGGTGCCGGCCTGGACGTCGACGACCACCCCCGCGACGACCTCGCCGCCGCGCTCGGCCGCGACCGAGACGGCGTACTGCGGGATGCCGTAGAGGAAGTTCACGGTGCCGTCGATCGGGTCGACGACCCAGCGGACGTCGCTGGTGCCGACGACGTCGTCGCCCTCCTCCCCGAGGCTCTCTTCACCGAGGAAGGCGTCGTCGGGGCGGGCGGCCAGGAGGTGGGCCCGGATCAGCGCCTCGCTGGCGCGGTCGGCCTCGGTGACGACATCGATGTCGCTCGACTTCACCGCCGCGACGGTGACGTGGCCCCGGGCGCGCTCGCGGACGAGCGCGGCGGCCTCGCGGGCGGCGGCCAGCGCGAGGTCGGCGAGGTCGCGGGGGGAAGCGGGGGCCGTCACGAGTCCGCGCCCGCCAGCGCGGGCCGGTCGCCCCGCGGGTTGGGGCAGCACCCGACCGGGCACCGGTCCCAGCACGCCGGGTAGGACCCGACGCTCGCGCGCACGACCTCCTCGCCGCGCTCGACGGCGGCCCGCTCGAGCAGCAGGTCGCGCACGGTCGCCACGAACCGCGGGTCGATGCCGGCGGTCGCGGCGCGGACGGCCGGCACCCCCAGCTTCTCGGCGGTCGCGAGCGCCTCGGTGTCGAGGTCGTAGACCACCTCCATGTGGTCGGAGACGAACCCGATCGGCACCAGCACGACGCCGGGCACGCCGTCGGCGCCCAGCTGCTCGAGGTGGTCGTTGACGTCGGGCTCCAGCCACGGGATGTGCGGTGCGCCGGACCGGGAGCAGTAGACGAGGGCGTGCGCGTGGCGTCGGCCGGTCTCCTGCCGCACCCGCTCGACGACCTCGGCGACCAGGCTCTGGTGCTGCTCGACGTACGCCCCGCCGTCGGGGCCGCTCCCGTCGTTCATGGAGTCCGGGATCGAGTGGGTGACGAAGACCAGGTGGGCGCGCTCGCGGACGTCGTCGGGCAGGTCCGCCAGCGCCGCGAGCGTCGCGTCGACGTTCGGCTCGACGAAGCCGGGGTGGTTGAAGTAGACGCGGAGCTTGTCGAGCACCGGGGCGCCCTCGACACCGTCGGTGGCGTCGAAGAGGTTCTCCCGGTACTGCCGGCACGAGGAGTACGACGAGTAGGCGCTCGTCACGAAGCACGCAGCGCGCGTCACGCCGTCGGCCGCCATCTGCCGGACCGTGTCGGTCAGGTAGGGGTCCCAGTTGCGGTTGCCCCAGTAGACCGGCAGGTCGATGCCGGCGCCGGCCAGGTCCTCCCGCAGGGCGGCGAGGAACGCCCGGTTGAGGTCGTTGATCGGGGACCGCCCGCCGAAGCCGTAGTAGTGCTGCCCGACCTCCTCGAGCCGATCGCGCGGGATGCCCCGCCCCCGGGTGACGTTCTCCAGGAACGGCACCACGTCCTCGGGCTTCTCGGGGCCGCCGAACGAGACCAGCAGGACCGCGTCGTACGGGCTCGGATCGGGGGTCATGGCGCCAATCCTAGGAAGGCGCCGATATCGATTGGTCGGCGGTCGGTGCGCCCGGATAGCGTCGGGCGGTGTTCACGTCGTACCGGCGGATCCTGGCGGAGCCGGGCGCCCTGCGGATGTCGATGGCCGCCCTCGTCGCGCGGCTGCCCATCTCGATGGTCGGGCTCGGCATCGTGCTGCTCGTCTCGGCCGCGACCGGACGGTACGGCGTGGCCGGCGCGATCTCGGCGGCGTACATGATCGCGAACGCGCTCCTCGCCATCCTCCAGGGCCGCCTGCTCGACCGGCTCGGCCAGGCCATGGTGCTGTCCGTCGCCAGCATCGGCTTCGGCACCGCGATCTCGCTCCTCATCGTCTCGGTCCAGGCGGACTGGCCGATCGCGACGACGTACCTCTTCGCGGCGATCGGCGGCGCCCTGCTCCCCCAGGTCGGCTCGGCAGTGCGCGCGCGGTGGTCGCACGTGCTGGACCGGCCCGCCGACGTGCAGACGGCGTTCGCCCTCGAGGCGGTGCTCGACGAGGCAGTGTTCATCCTCGGCCCGATCGCGGTCGCGGTGCTCGCGACGGCCTGGCACCCGGTCGCCGGCCTGGCGGTCGCCCTGATCGCCTGCGTGGTCGGCACCCTGGTCTTCACCGCCCAGACGTCGACCGCGCCGCCGGCCCACCCCCGCGACGACACCACGGGCCCGCGGCCGTCGATGCCGTGGCGGGCGGTCATCCCGCTCGCCGTCGTCTGCGCGGCGCTCGGCGTCCTCTTCGGAGCCGCCGAGGTGACGACCGTGGCGTTCGCCGAGGAGGAGGGCCACAAGGCGGTCTCGGGCGCGCTCCTCGCGCTGTGGGCGGCCGGCAGCCTCTCGGCAGGCGTGATCACCGGCGCCGTCCACTGGCGCCGCGGCCCGGCGACCCGGGTCCGGTGGGGCTCGCTCGCGATGGCGTGCGCGATGACGCCGCTCTACTTCGTCGGCTCGCTGCCGGTGATGGGCCTGGTGCTGTTCGTGGCCGGGTTCGCGATCGCGCCGACGATGATCGCGTCGATGTCGCTGACCGAGTCGGTCGTGCCGTCCGGGCGACTGACGGAGGGCATGGCGATCATGCAGACAGGTCTCGTCGCCGGGGTCGCGCCCGGCGCCACCCTCAGCGGCATCGTCGTCGACCACCAGGACGCGTCGGCGGCGTACCTCGTCTCGGTCGCGGCCGGCCTGGTCGCCGCGCTGGCCGCACAGACGCTGCCCAGGTCGGGGTGACTACGATCCGCCCGTGAGCAACTGGCAGAACTGGTCCGGGATCGAGTCGGCGCTGCCGGCCCGCGTCGAGGAGCCGGCCGACACCGCCGCCGTCGTGGCCGCGGTCGAGCGGGCCCGCTCCGAGGGCACCACGCTGAAGATGGTCGGCACCGGCCACAGCTTCACCGCGATCTCCGCGCCCGAGCACACCATGCTGCGACCGGGCCGGATGACGGGCATCGTGGCGGTCGACCGCGACGCGATGACGGTGACGGCGCTGGCCGGCACCCGGCTCGCGGACCTCAACTCCGGGCTCGAGGCCCTCGGCCTGAGCCTGCACAACATGGGCGACATCGCCGAGCAGACACTCGCCGGCGCGACCTCGACCGGCACCCACGGCACCGGCGGCACCTGGGCCTCGCTCTCGGCGCAGATCGCCGGCTTCGAGATGGTGACCGGCACCGGCGAGGTGGTGCGCGCGAGCGCCGAGGAGAACCCCGAGATCCTCGACCTGGGCAGGGTCGGCCTCGGCGCCCTCGGCGTGCTCACCACGATCACGTTCCGGGTCGAGCCGGCCTTCGTGCTCGAGGCCACCGAGACGCCGATGGGCTGGGACGCGGCGCTCGACGGCTTCGACGAGCGCCTGGCGAGCCACCACCACGTCGACACCTACTGGTTCCCGCACACCGACCGGCTGATGGTGAAGACCAACGACCGGCTCGACGTACCCGTCGAGGAGGCCGAGCCGCTCTCCCGGCTGCGCGGCTGGTGGGACGACGAGTTCCTGTCCAACACGGTCTTCGGCGCCGCCAACCACGTCACGAACCGCTTCCCGGGCACCATCCGGCGGTTCAACCAGGTCTCGAGCCGGCTGCTCTCGGCCCGCTCCTACAGCGACGTCGCCCACAAGGTCTTCGTGACGCCGCGCACCGTCGTCTTCCGCGAGATGGAGTACGCCGTGCCGCGCGAGGCCGGCCTCGCCGCGCTCACCGAGGCGCGGGCGGCGATCGAGGCGTCGCACCTGAACATCACGTTCCCCGTCGAGATCCGGGTGACCCCGGCCGACGACATCCCGCTGTCGACGTCGACGGGCCGCGAGTCGGTCTACCTCGCGTTCCACACCCACCGCGACATGGACCACCTGGCGTACTTCGCCCTGCTCGAGCCGATCCTGCGCGCCCACGACGGGCGGCCGCACTGGGGCAAGGTGCACACCCGCACCGCGGCCGACCTCGCGCCGGCGTACCCCCGCTTCGCCGAGTTCCTGGCCCTGCGCGACAAGCTCGACCCCGACCGGGTGTTCGCCAACGCCTACCTGCGCCGGGTGCTCGGGGACTAGACGCTCGCGGGGCCGGCCGCGACCGGCGCGTGCCAGTGCCGCCAGATCGCCAGCAGCCGCCAGACGGTGCACAGGCCGCCGCCGAGCAGCGCGATGGTCCAGTAGCTCAGGTCCGTGTGGGCCAGCGCCACCACGACCGCCGAGCCGGCGAGGGCGGGCGTCGCGTAGAGCTCGCCCCGGAAGACCACCGGCACGCGTGAGGCGAGCAGGTCGCGCAGCATCCCGCCGCCGATGCCGGTGGCCATCCCCATGAGCGCGGCCGCGGCGGGGCCCAGGCCGAAGTCGAGCGCCTTGAGGGCGCCGGTGACGCAGAAGAACCCGAGCCCGAAGGCGTCGAGGACGTTGATGGAGCGCTCCATCCGGCCGATGGCCGGGTGGTACATGAACGCCAGCAGCCCGGAGACGAGCGGGACGACGAGGTAGCGCCAGTCCTCCAGCGCGGCCGGCGGCGTCGCGCCGATCAGCACGTCGCGGATGAAGCCGCCGCCGAGGCCCGTCGTACCGGCGAGGACGAAGACGCCGAAGACGTCCAGCCCCTTGCGCACGCCGACCAGGGCGCCGGTGATCGCGAACACGAAGATGCCCAGGAGGTCGAGCACGACCTGGGTGGTGGAGGGGTCCGTGGTGGTCACGACTGGACGGTAGTCCCCGGGTGCTGGTGCCCGTGTGACGGGAGTGACCGTGAGCCACGCCCACCGCGGTCCCCGACTCGCGACCGTCACTGGCGTAGGCTCGGCGCCACCGATGACTGCACCCATCCAGCACCAGACGCACGAGCCCGATCCCCGGAAGGACCCAGCTCCGGGCCCGGGGACGGGGGCCCTTGCCATGTCCTACCTCCGGTTCACCGGCGTGAGCGAGGACGGCACCCGGTTGCGCCTGGTCGACGAGGAGGGAGCCGAGCACGAGCTCGCGGTCGACGACCGACTGCGTGCGGCGGTGGCTGCCACCACGACCGCCGCGACCCCCGCACCCCCGGCCCGAGGAATGGAGAAGACGATGGAGAGCATGCTCCGGCCTCGAGACATCCAGGCCCGGATCCGTGCGGGAGAGACGCCGGAGGCGGTCGCGCAGGCCGCGCAGACGTCGGTGGAGAAGATCATGGCCTTCGCTGCTCCCGTGCTCGCCGAGCGCGAGCACGTCGCGCAGCGCGCCCAGCGGTCGTCGGTACGCCGCAGCGACGGGGCCGCACCGGCCGGCGCCCGCACCCTCGGCGACGCCGTCGCCACCCACCTGCGCAGTCGCAACGTCGACCCCGAGACCGTGTCGTGGGACGCCTGGCGCCGCGAGGACGGCCGCTGGACCCTGACCGGCGACTACTCGACCACCGATCGGTCCGGCAGCGCGTCGTTCACGTTCGACGCCCCCGGCAACTACGTCACCCTCGACGACGAGGACGCCCGCTGGCTGGTCGGCGAGGTGATCACGCCCGCGACGCCCGCCCGTCCCGACGACCTGCAGGCCGCGCGGGAGCGCCGCCTCACCGCCGTCGAGGACCAGCTGCCGCTCGGCGACGACTCCGACCAGCTCGGGATCGACGCGATCGACCTGGTCGCCGAGCAGCCGGTCGAGGCGTTCCTCGACGACGCTCCCCCGAGCGACCCGGAGGTCGCCGAGGAGGAGGCCGAGGTGCGCGAGGAGGCCGCCGACGCGGCCGCCGCCGAACCCGAGCCCGAGGAGCCCCCGGCCCGCCGCCCGGTCAGCAAGAAGCGTGGCCGCGCCTCCGTCCCGAGCTGGGACGAGATCATGTTCGGCGGCGGCGACCGGGGCTGAACCGGCTGCTCGATCGCCCTAGGCGATCGGCCGGTCCGGGTCGGTGATCCAGCCCGACCAGCTGCCCGGGTAGAGCGCGGCCGGGATCCCGGCGACCTCGAGCGCGATGATGTCGTGCACAGCGGTCACGCCGGACCCGCAGTAGACCGCGACCCCCTCATCGCCTTCGACCCCGGCGGCGGCGTACAGCGCCCGGAGCTCCGCCGCGCTGCGGAATCGCCCGTCGGCGCGCAGGTTGGTCGTGGTCGGCACGTTGACGGCGCCCGGGATGTGGCCGGCGACCGGGTCGACCGGCTCGGTCTCGCCCCGATAGCGCTCGGGAGCCCGGGCGTCGACCAGCACCGGTACGCCGAGCACGTCGGCAGCCTCGACGACCGGCATCTGCCCGGGTCGTGCCGTGAAGTCGCCCCGGCTCGGCAGCAGCACGCCCGTGTGCACCTGCCCGCCGGCCTC
Source organism: Nocardioides sp. GCM10030259 (assembly GCF_042666375.1). Classification (NCBI taxonomy): domain Bacteria; kingdom Bacillati; phylum Actinomycetota; class Actinomycetes; order Propionibacteriales; family Nocardioidaceae; genus Nocardioides; species Nocardioides sp. GCM10030259. Next base: position 197,230 of record NZ_JBHTDF010000026.1, read on the forward strand.
GACCCAGGCCGGCCAGGCCCCGTCGAGCACCCGCACATCGGCGTGGCCGTGGTGGCGCAGCAGCCACCAGGCCCGACCGGCGGCGAGGCCGTTCCAGTCGTCGTACACCACCACGGGCCGGTCGTCGCGCACCCCGACCCGGCGCATGGCGGCCTCGAAGTCGGCGGTCTCCGGCAGCGGGTGGCGGCCGCCCACTCCCGGCGGGGCGGCGAGGTCGGTGTCCATGTCGACGTACGCCGCGCCCGGGACGTGGCCCTTCTCGTACTCCGCGCGCCCGCCGATTCCGCCCATCCGGTAGCGCACGTCGAGCACGGTCACCTCCCCCAGCCGCTGGTGGAGCTCGGACACGGAGATCAGGGGTGTCGGCATGCGCCCAATCCTGCCGGAGCGTGAAAGGATCCCTCCCCGTGGCTGAACTGCACTTCTTCACCGGCACCATGGACTCCGGCAAGAGCACGCTCGCGCTCCAGACCAACCACAACCACGCGGCGCGCGGCCGGGTCGGGAAGCTGTTCACCACCCATGACCGCGCGGGCCAGGCCACCCTCTCCAGCCGCCTCGGGCTCACCCACGACGCGCACGAGGTCGAGGAGGACTTCGACTTCTGGCGGTACGTCGTCTCCACGCTCACCCAGGGCGGCCGGGTCGACTACCTCATCTGCGACGAGGCGCAGTTCTACACCCGAGACCAGATCGACCAGCTCGCCAAGATCGTCGACGAGCTCCAGATCGACGTCTTCGCCTTCGGCATCCTCACCGACTTCCGCACGCACCTCTTCGAGGGCAGCGCGCGGCTGGTGGAGCTGGCCGACCGGATGAACGTCCTCCAGGTCGAGGCGCTGTGCTGGTGCGGCAAGCGGGCCACCCACAACGCGCGCACCGAGAACGGCGTGATGGTCGTCGAGGGCGAGGTCATCGTCGTCGGCGACGTCGACAAGGTCGACCAGCCGCCCGCCGACGTCGCCTACGAGGTGCTGTGCCGCCAGCACCACCGCCGGCGCCTCACGGCCGCCCGCGCCAAGGCGGTCTCGATGGCTCCCGAGCCGCTCCCCTTCGGATAGGCGCGCCTCCGGACCCCGGCGCCCGACGCCTCCTAGCGTTCGGCGTGTGAGTCGCGTCGAACGGTGGGAGCGCCGAGCCGAGGTGCCGCTCCTGCTCCTCGCCGTCGCCTTCCTCGTCGCCTACGCATGGCCGGTGCTCGACCCGCGCCTCGACCCCGACCTCCTCACGTTCCTCCGGATCACGTCGTGGACCGTGTGGATCGCCTTCGCCGTCGACTTCCTGATCCGGCTCGCGCTCGCCGACGAGCGCCGCAGCTATGCGCGCACCCACTGGTACGACCTCGCGCTGATCGTGCTGCCCATGCTCCGTCCGTTGCGGCTCCTGAGACTCCTCGCGCTCGCTCGCATCCTGAACCGCTCCGCGACGAGCTCCCTGGTCGGCCGGGTCTCGACCTACATCGCGGGCGTGGCGGTCATGGCGGTCGCGCTCGGCGCGATCGCGGTCCTGGACGTCGAGCAGGACGCATCCGACGCGAACATCACGACGTTCGGCGACGCCCTGTGGTGGGCGACCTCGACCGTGATGACCGTCGGCTACGGAGACCGGTACCCGGTCACCGCGGAGGGTCGGGTCATCGCCGCCGCGCTCATGGTCGTCGGGATCGGCGTCCTCGGTGCGGTGACCGCCTCCGTCGCCGCCTGGATGGTCGGGCAGGTCGGCGACCAGCAACGAGGCGCCCGCGACCGCGGCGAGTGACCTCGCTCAGGCGGCGAGGAGGATGTTGGTCAGGTAGATCTCGCCGGCGCTGGCTTGCCGAAGTGAGCTGGGGGCCGGCGCCAGGGGTGCGATGGTCCATCGGTCAAGGTTGGATGCGTGCAGATCCGCGCCTTGGGTGCGGCCGGAAAGCCGGCGGCGAACCGCAACCCCGCGCCCGCCGTACCCCGCTTCGCTGCCCGTCGGTCGTCGCAATCGGAGCGGACGCGCAAGGTGCCGACACTCACCGCGGGCGTGAGCGCTTCTGGGGTCTCGACAAGCTCGACCACCGGTGCCACTGGGTCAGCCGCGGTCGCCGATCTGCCGGTAGAGCGCCAGCTCGTCGCGGATCCGGTAGGGCAGCGGCAGGCCGCCGGCGGCGAGGGCGTCGGCGTAGTTCTGCAGGGCGGTCACCAGGTCGGCGCGGAGCTGCTGCTCCTCCCACCGTGACACCTTCGCGTGGCGTCCGGCACTCAACCGCCGTCGCGCCAGGTGGAGCTCCTGGGAGCACCGTTCGAGCAGGTGGTGCTCCATGCCTCGCGCGCCGTTCGGCGGTTCCGACATATCTCATCCCCCACCGTTGCCCACCCAGACGCACCATGCGCAGGTTCACAGGCGATCATCGACAGTAGCCCGTTCGGACCCGCGTTGTCTGCCGCTACATGCAACGGTGCCCCGGCCTGGGTAGGCCGGGGCACCGTGGAGCGTGCGATGGTGAGTCGCTCAGATGGCGCGAACGTTCTCCGCCTGCGGGCCCTTCGGACCCTGGGTGACGTCGAACTCGACCTTCTGGTTCTCGTCGAGGCTCTTGTAGCCCTGTCCCTGGATGGCGGAGAAGTGCACGAACACGTCGGCGCCGCCGTCCTCCTGCGCGATGAAGCCGAAGCCCTTCTCGGAGTTGAACCACTTCACGGTTCCAGTAGCCATGATCTGTTCCTCTATCTCTGCGGCGCGGACACCGTGTCCGCTGCCAACCGGATGCATCCAGTGAAGTTGATGCCCAGCTGACGCAAAGACCAAGAACTACAGAAGATGTGGAGCACCTGCTCCCTCCAGCATGCAGCACGCTATCACCGCGTACGGCGGGACAGGGCATTGCGATCTGCGGCCTACGATCGGGCCATGAGCGGTGACCTGGCCCGGCTGCTCCGCTGGGAGGACCACGGCGGCGCGTGGCGGGTCGTGCGCCGTACGGACGACGACGTCACCCTCGCGCTGCTGACCTGCGACGGCGGCACCGAGATGGAGCGGTTCACGTCCGACGACACCGCGGTGCGGGAGCACGTCGGCGACCGGGACGTCAGCTGAGCAGCATCGGGATCAGCATCTCGTCGGGGGTCAGCGACCCGTGCAGGCCGACGAGCGTCGCCTCGTAGGGGAAGTCGGTGGTGGACAGGATCGCCGTGTCGCCGTGGCAGGCCACCACGACGTCGCCGAGCCGCGGCAGCACACCCGGCAGCACGGGCCCGAACCAGCCCCGGGCGATCGCGTCGCTGCGCGGCAGCACCGTGGCGCGACCCTCGAGCACCTCACGCCAGGTGGCGACGACGTCGCTGACAGCGCCGCGGTGGCAGTAGAGGTGGCGGAAGCGGGCCTCGCCGCCGAGCAGCGCGACCCCGTCGCGCAGCTCCGTCCGGTCGTCGACGTCGATCCGGCTGTCGGCGGCGGAGTCGATCATGCCGTGGTCGGCGATGACGAGCAGGCGCACGTCGTGGGGCAGCGCCTCGCGCAGCTGTTCGGCCTCCGCGTCGACCATCGACAGCTGCTGGAGCCAGGGGCTCGAGGCGACGCCGTACCGGTGCCCGGTCCAGTCGAGGTCGCCGTCGTAGAGGTAGGTCAGCGACGAGCGCTCGGCCGACGCGGCCACGGCTGCCGCGATCCGCTCGCCGACCCGGTCGGCGCCGACGTACTCGGCCCCGCGATGGGCGGCGACGGTGAGCCCGCTGCCGCGGAACTCGCGCTTGTTGACGACCGTGACCGCGGCGCCGAGCGCGTGCAGCCGGGCGAACGCCGTCTCATGGGGCTGCCACTCGACCGGGTCGACGTCCTTGTCCCAGAGCAGGGCGTTGAGCAGCCGGTCCGTGCCGGGGACCCGCGAGGTGAAGCCCACGAGCCCGTGGGCGCCGGGCGTCAGGCCGGTGCCGAGCGAGGTGAGGCTGGTCGCCGTCGTCGACGGCACGCCCGCGGTCGCCGGGGTGCTGGTGGCGAGGAGTCCCGCGAGGAACGGCGCGGCGTGCGCGTACCGCTCCAGCAGCCGTACGCCGAGCCCGTCGACGAGGAAGACGACGTACGCCGAGGCGTCGGGCAGCGTCAGCCTGGTCGGCGCCCCTGGGGCGGGCAGGCCGAGCGCGGTCGCGACGGCCGGCACGACGTCGCCGAGTGAGCGCTCGCCGTACTCCGGCTCGAGGAACTCGCCCACACGCGGAGGCTAGCGGGTGTGGGTGCGCGCGGAGAGGGACTCCGCGAAGGCCAGCAGCCCCTCGACGGCGTCCTTGCCGTCGGCCGCCGCGGAGACCCGCAGGGAGAAGTCGTCGGAGGCGAGGACGCCGGTGTAGCCGTGGTCGGCGTCGCACTGCGGGTCGTTGCAGCCCGCGGGCTCGAGGTCGACGCGGCTCACGCCGCCCCACCCGATCGTCATGACGGCCTCGGCCGCCGGGGCCGGCCCCGAGGTCGGGTTGGCGACCATCCGCGTGACGACGACGGACCGGACCGACGTCAGCCGGATGGCCTCGGTCGACGTCGACGTGTAGGGCTCCGGGAGCAGGTCGTCGCCCTCGTGCTCGTCGGTGTGCGCCAGGATCAGCCGGCTCGGAGTGAGCACGACGACGGAGAGGTGGCGGCGCACCTCGTCGCGGTCGAAGGTCGGCTCGTGGTGGACGAAGAACGAGACGATCTCCTCGCCGGCGACGGCGCTCTCCACGCCCTCCGTGACGACGTCCGGGTAGTAGCCCGTGCGGTCGATCGCATCCCTGAGCTCGACGGCTCGGCCGCGACCCTCGGTCCTGGTGCTGCGCATACGTGCAGTCTGTCACGCAGGGTGGTTCACGACGGCAGCGTGTCCCCAGCGGGCCGGGAGAGGCGCCGGACGAACCAGTCCGACCGGGGATCGACGACCGGCTCCACCCGCCCCGCGGCGGTCAGCACGGTGGCGCCGTCGGCGCCGGCGAGCACCAGCGACAGCTCGAGCGCGCTCACCTGGGGCAGGTCGTTCTGCAGCTGCGCGACCCGCTGGATCAGCCGCTCGATCTCGGCGACGTCGACGACCTCGCTGCCCCGGTAGCCGAACAGCATCGGCGACGACTTGATCTCGCGGACCATCGACGCGGCGTCGCGGCCGCCGAGCGGCGGGATCCGATACGAGCGGTCCGCGAGCAGCTCGGTGAGCGGGCCGGCGATGCCGAACGACACGACCGGCCCGAAGAGCGGGTCCTCGATGCTGCGGATCGCCACGGGTACGCCGGGGCGCGAGTTCTTCTGCACGACGAACCCGGCGTGCTCCGGCTCGGAGATCACGCTGCCGAGCGTGTCCCAAGCGTCGCCCATCTCGTCGGCGTCGTCGATGTTGCGCCACACGTGCGCCTGGTCGGGCCGCTCGCGCAGGTGCTCGGCCGTCGCCTTGAGCACGACGTCCCAGCCGAGGTCCTCCCCCGCCTTGACCGCGTCCGCACGGGAGGCCACGTGGCGGGTCTGCCACAGCTCGATGTCGTAGGCCGCCAGCAGGTCGGTGAGGTCGTCGAGGCCGAGCTCGGTGCCGCCGGGGTGCTCGGCGAGGATCCGGGTGACGAGCCGCTTCGCCCCGGCCTCGTCGACCGCCTCGCGGTCGACCGACTCGCCGTCGGGCGTCCGCAGCCACACGGCGTACTCGACCACGTGCGCGAGCGCGCGGACGGCGGCCTCGACGCCGGGGTACGACGGCACCGAGCCGCGGCCGGCCGTCGAGCCCGCCACGTCGGGCACGCGCAGGAGCTCGGGCACGCCCTCGGCACCGAGGAACGACGAGACCAGCGGCTTGTCGGACTGCTCGCCGACCGCGGCCAGCACGTTGGCGACGTCCTCGCCCGAGACGTTGATCGGCGGCACGTAGACCGCGATCACCGAGTCGATCTCGGGGTCGTCGATCGCCTCGTCGAGCGCGTCCTCGAAGTCCTCGCCGCTCGCGTCGGCGCCGAGCGCGGTCGACTTGTTGACCACGAGGCCGACGGCGGCGGCGGCGTCGGCGGCCAGCAGGCCGAGCGCGTCGGAGTTGCCGACGATCGCCACTCGCCGGCCGCGCGGCAGCGGCTGGTGGGCGACGAGCTGCGCGACGTCGAACATCTCGTCGAGGGTGTCGACCTGGATCACGCCGGCCTGGCGGAACATCGCGTCCACCGCGGCCGGCGGCGCCGCGATCCGGCGTACCGCGTGGCCCATCGGCACGCCCTGGGTCGTCCGGCCCGAGCGCACCGCGATGATCGGCTTGCGCAGCGAGACCCGCCGGGCGATCCGGGAGAACTTGCGCGGGTTGCCGATCGACTCGAGGTAGAGCAGCACGACCTCGGTGGAGTCGTCCTCCTCCCAGTACTGCAGCAGGTCGTTGCCGGAGACGTCGGCGCGGTTGCCGGCGCTGACGAACGTCGAGAGGCCCAGGCCCCGGTTGTAGACCTTCTCCAGGATCGCGGTGCCGAGCGCGCCCGACTGGCAGAAGAAGCCGGCGCGGCCGCGCGGCGGCATCAGCGGCGACAGCGACGCGTTGAGCGAGACCTTGCCGTCGGTGTTGATGATGCCGAGGCAGTTGGGGCCGATCAGCCGCAGGCCGTAGGACCGCGAGAGCCCGACCAGCTTGCGCTGCCGCACCCGGCCCTCCTCGCCGGTCTCGGCGAAGCCCGCCGAGACCACGACCAGGCCGTGCACGCCCTTCGCCGCGCAGTCGAGCACGACGTCCTGCACCGACTCGGCCGGAACCGCGACGACCGCGACGTCGACGTCGTCGGGGATGTCGGTCACGGACTTGTACGTCGGGAGCCCCGACACGGCGTTCGACGTGGGGTTCACGGCGTACACGCGGCCGGTGAAGTCACCGGTCACCAGGTTGCGCACCAGCGCCTGGCCGATGGTCTCCTGGCGGCGGCTGGCGCCGATGACCGCGACCGACCGCGGGTTGAAGAACCGCTCGATGGACGCCGCCTCGGCGCGGTGCTCGCGCGCGGACATCAGCCCGATGGCGGTGTCGGTCGGGTCGATCGAGAACTCGAGCTGGAGCACGCCCTCCTCGTACTCGCTCGCCACCCGGTAGCCCGCGTCGCGGAAGGTCTGGATCATCCGGGCGTTGTCGGGCAGCACCTCGGCGATGAAGCGCTCCACGCCGCGCTCACGGCCCGCCTGGGCGAGGTGCTCGAGGAGCAGCTGGCCGATGCCGCGCCCCTGGTGCTGGTCCTCGACCAGGAAGGCGACCTCGGCCTCCCCCGGCTTGATCACGTCGTAGCGGCCGACCGCGATGATCCGGCCCTGGAGGGTGAGCACGAAGGCGACCCGGTCGACGTGGTCGACGTGGGTGAACCGGTCGACGTCGCGGTCGGAGAGCCGGGGCATCGGCGAGAAGAACCGGTAGTACTTCGACTGGTCCGACACCCGGGAGTAGAACTCGACGAAGACCTCGCGGTCCTCGGGCCGGATCGGCCGGATGTGCGCGGTCCTGCCGTCGCGCAGGAGGACGTCGGCCTCCCAGTGGGCCGGGGCGACGGGCACGTCCTGCTGGGTCACACGAGAAATCTACCGGCCGCCCCGGACGCGATAGCGCAGGTGCAGCACCCGGTCGCCCCGGACCACCGTGTGCGGGTCCTCCAGGAGGTGCTGGGCCGCGATCGACCCGAAGTAGCGCTTGCCCGTCCCGAAGACGACGGGCACCACGTCCATGGCGACCTCGTCCACCAGCCCGAGCGCGAGCGCCTGGGCGCCCATCTCGCCGGCGCAGACGGCGACCACCCGGTCACCGGCCCGCGTCTTCGCCTCCTCGACCGCGGCGGCCACGTCGTCGAAGAACGGCACGTCGGCCTCGGGGTGCCAGCCGTCGGGCTTGGGCCGGTGGGACACGACCAGGAGGTGGTCGCCGGCCGGCGGCTTCGCCTCCCAGCCGTTGGTGAGGTCGAAGAGGTGCCGGCCCTGGATGATCGCCCCGATGCCGTCCCACATCGGCCGCGTGTAGTCGTAGGAGGCCCGCGAGACGCGGAACCCGCCCGGCTCGGGGTCGGCCATCTCCCCCGACGCGAGCGAGACGTCACCGTTGAAGTACCACTCGAACAGCGGCCCGACGTCGTCGTGCTCGTCGGCGATGAAGCCGTCGACCGACACCACTGCGTGCATGATCACGGTTCCCATGCCGGGACAGACCGGACCGCCTCCGCGGATTCATCGGACCGACCGGCAAGAATGGCGCCATGGCACGGCGTACGACGAAGCAGGACCCGCTCCCCGACGACTTCGAGGAGCACATCCTCGACACCGACATCAAGCAGGAGATGGAGTCGTCGTTCCTCGAGTACGCCTACTCCGTCATCTACTCCCGGGCGCTGCCCGACGCCCGCGACGGGCTGAAGCCGGTGCAGCGCCGGATCCTGTTCACGATGAACGACATGGGCCTGCGGCCCGACCGCGGCCACGTCAAGAGCGCCCGCGTCGTCGGCGAGGTCATGGGCCGGCTGCACCCGCACGGCGACAGCGCGATCTACGACGCACTGGTGCGCATGGCCCAGCCGTGGTCGATGCGGCTGCCGATGATCGACGGGCACGGCAACTTCGGCAGCCCGGACGACTCCCCCGCCGCGATGCGCTACACGGAGTGCCGGATGGCGCCGCCCGCGGTCGCCATGACCGCCTCCATCGACGAGGACACGGTCGACTTCAAGCCCAACTACGACAGCCGCGAGTACGAGCCCGGCGTGCTGCCGTCCGCGATCCCCAACCTCGTCGTCAACGGTACGACGGGCATCGCGGTCGGCATGGCGACCAACTGTGCGCCCCACAACCTCGTCGAGGTCGTGCAGGCCCTGCGCCACCTGATCACCCACCCCAAGGCCGACCTCGACGACCTGATGCGGTTCATCCCGGGACCCGACCTGCCGACCGGAGGCAAGATCGTCGGCCTCGACGGCATCCGTGACGCCTACGAGGCCGGCCGCGGGTCGTTCCGGATGCGCGCCACCGCCCGGGTCGAGAGCATCACCAACCGCCGCAAGGGCATCGTGGTGACCGAGCTGCCGTACGGCGTCGGCACCGAGAAGGTCGTCGAGCGCATCAAGACGCTCGTGCAGAGCAAGAAGCTCCAGGGCATCTCCGACATCAAGGACCTCACCGACCGCGAGAACGGCCTGCGGCTGGTGATCGAGGTCAAGAACGGCTTCGTGCCCGAGGCGCTGCTCGAGCAGCTCTACAAGCTGACGCCGATGGAGGACTCGTTCGGCATCAACGCGGTCGCGCTCGTCGACGGCCAGCCGCGCACGCTGTCGCTCAAGGAGATGCTCCAGGTCTTCCTCGACCACCGGTTCGAGGTCGTCCGGCGCCGCTCGGTCTTCCGCCGCGGCAAGGCCGCCGACCGACTGCACCTCGTCGAGGGCCTGCTGATCGCGATCCTCGACATCGACGAGGTCATCCAGCTGATCCGCTCCAGCGACAACGCCGCGGCCGCCAAGGAGCGGCTGATGTCGGTCTTCGACCTGACCGAGATCCAGGCCGACTACATCCTCGACATGCCGCTGCGCCGCCTGACGAAGTTCTCCCGCATCGAGCTGGAGAAGGAGCAGGACGAGCTGCGCCGCACGATCGAGGAGCTCGACGCGATCATCGAGGACGAGAAGCTCCGCTGGAAGGTCGTCTCCGACGAGCTGGCCGAGGTCGCCAAGACGTACGGCACCCCGCGGCGCACCGTGCTGCTCGAGTCCGCGGGCACGACGGTCAGCGCCGCCGCCGTACCGCTCGAGGTCGCCGACGACCCGTGCTTCGTCTATCTCTCGTCGTCGGGCCTGCTGGCGCGCACGGCGAACGCCGAGCAGCCCGGCCAGGGCGGCGGACGCGCCAACCACGACGTCGTGGTCTCGGCCGTGCGCGCGACCGCGCGCGGTGAGGTCGGCGGCCTGACGAGCGCCGGCCGGCTCGTGAAGATCGGCGTGCTCGAGCTGCCGCAGCTGCCCGACACCGCCAACGACCCGCACCTCGCGGGCGGCCTGCCGGTGAGCGAGATCCTCAGCCTCGAGACCGGCGAGCGGCTGCTCGCGCTCTGCACGCTACGGACCGACGGCCCGGGCCTCGCGCTCGGCACCCGCCAGGGCATCGTCAAGCGGGTCAACCCCGAGGTCCTCAACCGCGACGACTGGGAGGTGATCCGGCTGGCCGACGGCGACGAGGTCGTCGGCGCCGTCGAGCTCACCACCGGCGCGGAGACCCTGTGCTTCGTCACCTCCGACGCCCAGCTCCTCCACTTCGGCGCCGACGCGGTCCGGCCGCAGGGCCGCTCGGGCGGCGGCATCGCCGGCATCCGGGTGACGGCCGGCCAGCGGGTGGCGTGGTTCGGCGCGGTCGACCCGGACGCACCCGAGGGCTCGGTCGTCGTCACGTCGTCCGGGTCGTCGACCGCGCTGCCCGGCACGGAGCCCGGTGCGCTGAAGGTCGCGCCGTTCTCGGAGTACCCCGCCAAGGGTCGCGCGACCGGCGGCGTGCGCTGCCACCGCTTCCTCAAGGGCGAGGACGCCCTGGTCTTCGCGTGGGTCGGCACGGCGCCCGCCCGCGCCGCCGCTGCCAGCGGTGCCCCGGTCGAGCTCCCGCCGGCGACCGGCAGGCGCGACGGCTCCGGCACGCCCGCGAGCCAGCCGATCGTCGCCTGCGCAGGCCCGGTAGCGACGCGGATCCGTGTGGAAGGCTGACCGCGTGCGCTCTTCCACCCGTCTGACGGCGGCCCTCGCGGCCGGGTTCCTCGCACTGTCGCTCTCCGCCTGCAGCGGCGACGACGGCGGTGGGTCCGACCAGGACCCCGAGGAGGCGCTCGCCGCGGCGAAGCAGACGCTCGACGAGACCAGCGGCGTCGCGCTCACGCTCAGCACCGAGGACCTCCCCGACGGCGTCACCGGCGTCGAGCGGGCCGACGGCGTCGGCACCCACGCCCCGGCGTTCGAGGGCACGATCACGGTCGTGCTGTCCGGCCAGGCCTTCGAGGTGCCGGTCGTCGCCGTCGACGACAAGGTCTTCGTCCAGCTCCCGCTGACCACCGGGTGGCAGGACATCGACCCGGCAGAGTACGGCGCGCCCGACCCGGCCGCGCTGATGAGCCCCGACGCGGGCTTCTCGTCGCTGCTCGACGCGACCACGGACCTCGAGGCGGGCGAGAGCGTGCGCGGCGGCGAGGACAACAAGGAGGTCCTCACCGAGTACACCGGCACGGTCTCCGGCGACGTCGTCAAGAACATCATCCCGACCGCCTCGGGCGACTTCGACGCGACGTACACCGTCACCGACGACGGCGAGCTGCGCAGCGCCGACCTCACGGGCGTCTTCTACGAGGACGCCGACTCGATGACCTACACGGTGACCTTCGACGAGTACGGCACCGAGAAGGACATCACCGCGCCGTGAGCGCGACATGACCCGCTCGTCGCGCTGGCTGCTGGGCCTCGCCGCGGTCGCCGTGGCCTTCGCGGCCGCCGACACCTACGTCGTCGTGCTGGCCCTGCCCGACATGATGGCGAGCGCGGGCATCCCCGTGGAGCAGCTGCAGCGGGCGGCGCCGATCGTCTCCGGCTTCCTGCTCGGGTACGTCGCGATGCTGCCGCTGATCGGCCACATCGCCGACCTGCGCGGGCGGGTGCCGGTGCTCGTCGCGGCCCTGCTCGTCTTCGCGCTGGGCTCGCTGCTCACGACCCTCGCCTACGACATGCCGACGATGGTCACCGGCCGGTTCCTGCAGGGCGTCGGCGGCGGCGGGCTGGTGCCCGCCACCCTCGCCCTGGTCGCCGACCTCTACCCGGTCGAGCGGCGCGGCGTACCGCTCGGGGTGGTGTCGGCAGTCCAGGAGATCGGCAGCGTCCTCGGCCCGCTGTTCGGCGCGCTGGTGCTGGCGGTCGCCGACTGGCGGGCGATCTTCCTGATCAACCTCGCCGTCGGCCTCGTGCTCGCCGCCGCGATCCACCACCTGGGCGGTGACCACACGGTGGTTGAGGAGGGCGTTCTGCGCCCGTCTCGAAACCACCGGACGTTCGACTGGATCGGCCTCGCCCTGGCGCTCGTCACGCTGGTCGCGGGCACCCTCGTATTCGTCCAGCCCAGCGAGCTGATGCGCGACCTGACCTGGGGCCGGCTGTTCATCCCGTTGACCGGCGACAGCCGCTGGCTCACCCCCCTCGGCCTCATCGCGATCGGCGCCTTCGTGCTCCTCGTCCTGCGCTGCTGCACGGCACCGCGCCCGCTCCTCGACATCCGCGGGTGGATCCGCACCGTGCGCGAGGCCGACGCGCTCGGCGCGCTGCTGCTCGCGCTGGCGCTGGCCGGGATCGTGCTGGCGTTCGCGACCGCCGACCCGAAGGTGCAGGTCTTCTCCGACCAGGGCGCCTGGTACCTGCTCGCCGCTGCCCTCGCCGCCGTCGCCTTCGTCGTGCACGTACGCCGTGTCGAGCGGCCGCTCGTCCCGGCGGGCGCGATGCGGCGTACCCCCGCCTGGGGCGCGATGCTCGTGAGCTTCTTCGTCGGCGCGGCCCTCATCGCCGCCCTGATCGACATCCCGCTCTTCGCGCGCACCACGGTCTACCCCGGGTCGCAGCTGATGGCGGCGCTGGTGCTGGTGCGCTTCCTGGTCGCCCTGCCGGTGGGTGCCGTCGTCGGCGGCTACCTCACCCACCGCCTGCCGGCCGGGGTCGTGACCGCCGCCGGCATGGCGCTGGCGGCGGCCGGCTTCCTCTGGATGGCGACGTGGGACCTCGAGTCCCTGGAGAGCCCGGTCTCCACGCTGCCGCTGGTGATCGGCGGCCTGGGCTTCGGGCTCGCGCTCGCGCCGGTCAACGCGGCCGTGCTCGCCAGCACCGACGACGACGTCCACGGCCTCGCGAGCGCCTTCGTCGTCGTGTCGCGGATGGTCGGCATGCTCGTCGGCATCTCCGCGCTCACCACCATCGGGCTGCGCCGCTACTACGCCGAGCAGGCCGACGTGCCTCCGGTCCGCGAGGTCTGCGACGGCGAGAGCCGGTGCGCCGAGTTCACCCGGCTGCTCAAGCTCGCGGGCATCGCGCAGGAGCAGACGGTGTTCATCGGGGCCGCGGTCTGCGCCGTCGTCGCGGCCCTGCTCGCGCTGCTCCTCTTCCGCAACGCCCCGACCCGGGCGATCTCGACCGGCGACCTGCTGCGCTCGGCCGGCTGATCCTCGGTTATGTTCCCCGGGTGACCTTCGACGACCTGCTGGCCGCCAACCGGGATTTCGCCGCCTCCTTCGACCTCGCCGGATTCGACGGCGTCGCCCACGCCGGCGTCGCGATCGTCACCTGCATGGACTCACGCATCGACCCGCTGGGGATGCTCGGGCTCAAGCCCGGCGACGCCAAGATCTTCCGCAACCCCGGCGGGCGCGTCACGCCGCAGGCAATGGAGGCCCTGGTGCTCGCCGTGCACCTGCTGCGCGTCGAGCGGGTCCTGGTCGTCCCCCACACCCGCTGCGCCGTCGCCAGCAGCACCGAGGAGGAGCTGCGCGAGCGGGTCTCCGCCTCCGCCGGCATCGACGCGTCGTGGCAGCCGTTCCCCGTCATCGCCGACCAGGTGTCCGCCCTCGGGGAGGACGTCCACAAGGTCCGCTCGCACCCGCTCGTCCCCGACTCCGTCGAGGTGGGCGGCTTCATCTACGACGTCGACACCGGCCTGCTCGACCAGAGGTTCTGAGGGAGGCGAAATAGGGAGGTCGCACCCACAACAGGGGCATCTCCCCGATTCGCAGACCCCGCCCCCGCCGCCAGTCTCGTCCGGTCAGGAACCGAACGAGAGGAGGCGGCCATGCCGCTCCACACGCAGGTCCACTCGCGCAAGCGCTCCCGCATGACCCGGCGCCGGCTCGCCGTACTCGTCGCGGTGTCGGTGCTGACCCCGACGACCGCCGCCGCCGCGCCCGGCCATGACGGTCCGGGGCACGGACCGGAGCCCGGACCGAAGGTCCGCGCCCAGGTCGAGGACGTGCGCGACCACACGGCGAAGTACCGGCACCCGAAGCGCGCGAAGGCCGACGGCTACGCGCTGCTCCGCGACGCGGCCGGCATCGCCTGCATCGACGACCCCGCGGGCGGCATGGGCGTCCACCTGGTCGACGGCGACGCGGTCGCCGACGGGCGGGCCCGCGCCGGACACCCCGAAGCGCTGGTCTACGAGCCGACCGCCCACGGCAAGCGGCTGGTCGCGGTCGAGTACGTCGTCTTCCGCTCCGACTGGCGCGCGAAGCACCCGACCGGCCGGCCCCGGCTCTTCGGCCGGCCGTTCCACTTCGTCGGCGCCGACAACCGCTACGGGCTGCCGCCGTTCTACGAGCTGCACCTGTGGGCGTGGAAGCACAACCCCGCCGGACTCTTCGACGACTGGAACCCCCGGGTCCACTGTCCACCCGCTCGGCGCTAGGAGCCGAGCGGGCCACGTCGGCCGACGGCGCCCTCCCCACCCCCTCAGGCCGGGGCGCCGTCGGCCGATGGACTCCCCGACACCAGATCCACGACCAGGGAGGTCACGCGCCGCATGGCCGACTACAACGTGCTGACGCACTCGGACATGGTCACCGCCGGTCGCCAGCACTACCGCGGCCGCTCCGGCCGCGCGCCCGAGCACCACTACATCGAGGCGACGATGATCGAGCTCACCACCAACCAGAGCTACGACTTCGTCGGCCTGGTCCCCGCGTGGGGCGACCGCGAGCCGCTCTACATCTTCGCGTCGCGGCTGGTGCTGCGTAACCAGGAGGAGAAGCACCGCCTCGGCGGTCAGGCGTCGAGCGCCTCCATGTCGACCTCGTAGGCGCCCTGGACGATGAACTCCTTGCGCGGAGCGACGTCGGAGCCCATCAGCAGCTCGAAGATCCCCGACGCGCTCTCGGCGTCGTCGATGGTCAGCCGCCGCAGCGTGCGGTGGCGCGGGTCCATCGTGGTCTCCGCCAGCTGGTCGGCGTCCATCTCGCCGAGCCCCTTGTAGCGCTGCACCGGGTCCTTCCAGCGGATGTTCTTCTTCTTGAGGTCGGCCAGCTTCCGCTGCAGCTCGTCGTCGGAGTACGTGTAGACGTACTTGTCCATCCCCTTCCTCGGGTTGGAGATCTCGATGCGGTGCAGCGGCGGCACGGCGGAGTAGACCCGCCCGTCGGCGATCAGCTCGGGCATGTACTTGAAGAAGAGGGTCGCGAGCAGGCAGCGGATGTGGGCGCCGTCGGAGTCGGCGTCGGCCATGAAGATGATCCGGCCGTAGCGGCGGGCCTCGAGCTCGAACGTGCGTCCGGAACCCGCCCCGACGACCTGGATGATCGAGGCGCACTCGGTGTTCTTGAGCATGTCGCCGACCGAGGCCTTCTGGACATTCAGGATCTTGCCGCGGATCGGCAGCAGCGCCTGGAACTCGGAGTTGCGTGCGAGCTTGGCGGTGCCGAGCGCCGAGTCACCCTCGACGATGAACAGCTCGGTCTTGTCGTTGTCGGCCGCGCGGCAGTCGGCCAGCTTGGACGGCAGCGCCGACGACTCCAGGGCGTTCTTGCGGCGCTGGGTCTCCTTGTGCTGGCGCGCGGCGAGGCGCGTCTTGGCCGCGTTGGCGACCTTCTCCATGACGAGCTTGGCCTGGGCCTTCTCGGCGCGCTTGGTCGACGTCAGGAACTTCTTCAGCTCGGCCGACACGACGCGGCGTACGACGGTGCGTGCGGCCGGCGTGCCGAGGATCTCCTTGGTCTGACCCTCGAACTGCGGCTCCGCCAGGCGCACGGTGACGACCGTGGTCAGACCCTCCAGCACGTCGTCCTTGACGACGTCGTCGTCGTTGACCTTGAGCACCTTCGTGGCCTTCATCGCGTCGTTGAAGGTCTTGGTGATGGCGCTCTCGAAGCCGCTGACGTGGGTGCCGCCCTTGGGCGTGGCGATCACGTTGACGAACGACCGCAGCACGGTCTCGTAGCCGGTGCCCCACCGCACGGCGACGTCGACGTGGAGCTCGCGCTCGACGTCCTGCGGCGTCATGTGCCCCTTGTCGTCGAGCAGCGGCACGGTCTCGGTGAACGTGTCGGAGCCCTGGAGCCGGACGATGTCGGTGACGGGCTCGTCGGGCGCCAGGAAGTCGGCGAACTCGGCGATGCCGCCGTCGTGGCGGAACTTCTCCTCCCGCGGCGTCTCCCCCCGCAGGTCGCGGATCACCAGCTCGAGGCCGGGGACGATGAACGACGTCTGGCGCGCGCGGCCGATGAGGTCGTCGTAGACGAACCCGGCGTCCTTGGTGAAGATCCGCCGGTCCGGCCAGAAGCGGATGCGCGTGCCGCTCCGGCCCTTCGCGACCCGCCCGCCCTTGCGGGTCAGCCCCGACTTCGGCTCGAACGCCGCGTCGGGCCCCTCGCTCGCGAAGACCCCGGGCGTGCCGTGGCGGAACGACAGCCCCTGCGCCGACGGCGAGCGCTCCACGTCGATGTCCATCCGCGCCGACAGCGCGTTGACGACCGACAGGCCGACGCCGTGCAGGCCGCCCGTCGCGACGTACGAGCCACCGCCGAACTTGCCTCCCGCGTGCAGCTTCGTCGCGACGACCTCGACGCCCGGGAGCCCGGTCTTGGGCTCCTTGTCGGTCGGGATGCCCCGGCCGTCGTCGTGGACCTCGGCGGAGCCGTCGGCGTGGAGCGTCACCTCGACGGTGTGCGCGGCGCCCGCGAGCGCCTCGTCGACGCCGTTGTCGATGATCTCCCACAGGCAGTGCATGAGGCCCCGGGTGTCGGTGGACCCGATGTACATGCCGGGGCGCTTGCGGACCGCCTCGAGCCCCTCGAGGACGAGGAGGTGCGCTGCGTTGTACGTGTTGTCGGCGATCGTGGGGCTCCTGCGGGATGGACGGGAAATCCGGTCGTGCGTCGGCTCCGAATCTACCTGCGACACGCCGGGCACCGGTGCAGGCACGCCTGCCAGGCCCCGGTCTAGCGTGGAGAGCGCTTCCCCGGCTCGACCGCGTGGGATCCACGTCACGATGTGGACACGATCGGGTATATGGTGCCGCGTTTCGGCACCGGGGCCCGGTCCTGCCCGTCAAACTCGACAGCACCTCTGGACCAGTGACCGAATTTGTGCACCGACACCCTTTCAACGCATGGAAATGTGCCGATGGGGGAAGGTGGAACGTGATTGGATCGACGTGTTCCGCACCACGGTTCATCAGCACCAGGACGGGAATCTTGGGACCGATGGCTACGTTGTGGCAGACACCGAGGCAGTACGAGAAATGAGGCCGATGTGACCACTGCAGTTGCCCCCAGCACCGCGGCGCTGAGCGCAGCGGACCGTTGCGACCGTTGCGGAGCCCAGGCCTACCTTCGCGTGGAGCTCCAGTCAGGTGGTGAGCTGCTCTTCTGCGCCCACCACGCCCGCGAGCACGGGGACAAGCTCAAGGAGATCGCCGTCAACGTCGTCGACGAGACCCACAAGCTCTCGAACACCCCCGCCAGCGCCAGCGACGACGAGCGCTGACCGCTCGTCCCCGACTTCCGCCGCGGCCCCGGACCTCGTGTCCGGGGCCGCGGCGCATTTGGCCGTCGTCGATCTGTGGGAGATTGCTCCCGTGACCGCCGCCACCGTCATCGCCGCCCTGCTGGTGGCCGTCGGGCTCGTGGGGATCGTCGTGCCGATCCTGCCCGGGTCCGTGCTGGTCGTCGCCGGCGTCCTCGTCTGGGCCTGGGCCGAGGGCGGCGCCACCGCGTGGGCGGTGTTCGCCGTGGCCACCGCGCTGGTGGCCGCCGGCCAGGTGGTCAAGTACGTCGTCCCCGGTCGCCGGCTCCAGGTCGCGGGCGTGCCGGCCACCACCCAGGCGGTCGGCGCGCTGCTGGGCGTGGTCGGGTTCTTCGTGGTCCCCGTCGTCGGGCTGTTCATCGGCTTCGTGCTCGGCGTCTACCTCGCCGAGGTCGTGCGCCTGGGCAGCAGGGAGGCCTGGCCCTCGACCGTCCACTCCCTCAAGGCCGTGGGCCTGAGCATCGTCATCGAGTTCCTGGCCGCATTCGTGGCCGTCCTCGTCTGGATCGGCGGAGTCGTCGCGACATGAGCGTGCTGCTGTCGCTGCTGGCGGCCGCGTCGTACGGCCTCGGCGACTTCAACGGCGGCATCTTCTCCAAGCGCGGCGGCGCCTGGGCGGTGTCCCTGATGGCCCAGCTCGCCGGCACCCTGCTGGTGCTGACGGTCGCGCTGGTCGACGGGGGCTCACCGACCGCAGGCGACCTCGGGTGGGCGCTGGTCGCGGGGGTCAGCAACGGCTTCGGCACGGCGTTCCTCTACCGCGGGCTCTCCTCGGGCCGGATGGGCGTCGTGGCGCCGGTGTCCGGCGTCGGGGCCGTGCTGGTGCCGGTCGTGGTCGGCGTGGCCGCCGGAGAGCGTCCCGGCGCGCTGGTCTGGCTGGGCATCCTCGCCGCGCTGCCGGCGATCTGGCTGGTCTCCCGCGAGCCGGCCGACGAGGGCCCGCCCGTCGGCCCCGGCTCCGGCCTGCTCGACGGGGTGCTCGCCGGCCTCGGCTTCGGGTCGCTGTTCGCCGCCCTCGCCCAGATCTCCGAGGAGGCCGGCTGGCTGCCGCTCGCCCTCAACCAGCTGGTCGCGGGCGTGGCGATCATCGCGATCGCGACGACGCTCCGGCAGGACTGGGTGCCGCGCAACCGCTACGCGCTCGGCGGGATCATCAGCGGCGCCCTCGGGTCGCTCGCGACCGGGCTCTTCCAGGTCGCCACCCAGCGGGGCTTCCTGACCGTCGCCGCGGTCATCACCTCCCTCTACCCGGCGTTCACGGTGCTGCTCGCCGCCACGGTGCTGCGCGAGCGGGTGCACCGGACGCAGGCCCTCGGGCTCGCGCTGTGCGCCGGCGCGGTCGTCCTGGTGGCCGCGGGCTGATGAGCCGTCGCGCGATGGGAACCTGAGGACCATGAGCGTGGACGCCGTCGTCGTCGGCTCCGGGCCCAACGGGCTCGCCGCCGCGGTCACGTTCGCCCAGCACGGGCTCTCGGTGACCGTGCTGGAGGCGCACGACGAGATCGGCGGCGGCACCCGTACCGCGGAGCTGACCGTCCCCGGCCTGCGCCACGACGTCTGCTCGGCGATCCACCCCTTCGGCGTCGGCTCGCCGTACCTCCGCTCGCTGCCGCTCGCCGACCACGGCCTGGTCTGGCGCTGGCCGGAGGTCGACCTCGCGCACCCGCTCGAGGACGGTACGGCAGGGGTGCTGGTGCGCGACCTCGACGAGACGGCCGCCGGCCTCGGCGTCGACGGCGACCGCTGGCGCTCGATCTTCGGACCGCTCGCGCGGCGCTTCGACGACGCGGCACCCGACATCCTGGCGCCGATGCTGCACGTCCCCCGGCGGCCGGTGGCGCTCGCGCGCTTCGGGCTCCGGGCCGCGCTGCCCGCCACGGCCCTCGCGCGCGGCTTCCGCACCGACGCCGCCCGCGCGCTCTTCGCCGGCTGCGCGGCCCACATCTGCCGCCCGCTGGACCGGCCGACCACCGCGGCCGTCGGCGTCACGCTCATCGCGTCCGGCCACCGGCACGGCTGGCCGGTGGCCGAGGGCGGCTCGCGGGCGATCACCGACGCGCTCGCGAGCCTGCTGCGCTCACTCGGCGGCGAGATCCGCACCGGCGTCCGGGTCCGCGCGTTCGCCGACCTGCCCGAGGCCCGGGTGCGGCTCTTCGACACCTCCCCGACCGGGTTCGCCGACATCGCGCGTCGCCCGCGGCCGCGGTGGCGCTACGGCATGGCGGCGTACAAGCTCGACCTGGCCGTGCGCGGCGGGGTGCCGTGGACGGCCGAGGCGTGCCGGCGGGCCGGCACCGTCCACGTCGGCGGCACGTTCGAGGACGTCGCCCGGGCCGAGGCGCAGGCGGCGCGCGGCGAGCTGCCGGAGCAGCCGTTCGTGCTCGTCGGCCAGCAGTACCTCGCCGACCCGACACGGTCGGTCGGCGACGTGCACCCGGTGTGGGCCTACGCCCACGTGCCGCACGGGTACGCCGGCGACGCGACCGACCTCGTGCTCGACCGGCTCGAGCGGTTCGCGCCCGGCCTGCGGGAGCGGATCGTCGCGCAGCACGTCACCGACCCGGCCGGCTTCGCGGCGTACAACCCCAACTTCGTCGGCGGCGACATCGGCTCCGGCATGGTGTCGGTGCCCCAGCTGGTACGGCGCGCGCCGTACACCACCGGGGTGCCGGGCACCTACCTGTGCTCGGCGTCGACAGCCCCCGGTCCCGGCGTCCACGGCATGTGCGGCCACCGGGCCGCGCTGCGCGCGCTCGCCGACCTCGACCGGGTCTCCAGGGCCTGAGGCGGGCGTCAGTCCAGGTAGTCGCGCAGGACCTGCGAGCGCGACGGGTGCCGCAGCTTCGACATGGTCTTGGACTCGATCTGGCGGATCCGCTCGCGGGTGACGCCGTAGACCTTGCCGATCTCGTCGAGGGTCTTCGGCTGGCCGTCGGTCAGGCCGAAGCGCATGCTCACGACGCCCGCCTCACGCTCGGAGAGCGTGTCGAGGACGGCGTGGAGCTGCTCCTGGAGCAGCGTGAACGACACGGCGTCGGCCGGGACGATCGCCTCGGAGTCCTCGATCAGGTCACCGAACTCGGAGTCGCCGTCCTCGCCGAGCGGCGTGTGCAGCGAGATCGGCTCGCGGCCGTACTTCTGGACCTCGATGACCTTCTCGGGGGTCATGTCGAGCTCCTTGGCGAGCTCCTCCGGGGTGGGCTCGCGGCCCAGGTCCTGGAGCATCTGGCGCTGCACGCGGGCGAGCTTGTTGATGACCTCGACCATGTGCACCGGGATGCGGATGGTGCGGGCCTGGTCGGCCATCGCGCGGGTGATGGCCTGGCGGATCCACCACGTGGCGTACGTCGAGAACTTGTAGCCCTTGGTGTAGTCGAACTTCTCGACCGCGCGGATCAGGCCGAGGTTGCCCTCCTGGATCAGGTCCAGGAAGAGCATGCCGCGACCGGTGTAGCGCTTGGCGAGGCTCACGACCAGACGGAGGTTGGCCTCGAGCAGGTGGTTCTTCGCGCGGCGGCCGTCCTCGGCGATCCACTCGAGCTCCTCCTCGAGCTTCGCCGCGGTCTTGCCGCCCTTGGCGAGCTTCTCCTCGGCGAAGAGGCCGGCCTCGATCCGCTTGGCGAGCTCGACCTCCATCTCGGCGTTCAGCAGCGGCACCTTGCCGATCTGCTTGAGGTAGTCCTTCACCGGGTCGGCGGTCGCGCCCGCGACCATGACCTGCTGCTCGGGCTCGTCGGTGTCGTCGGCCGCGGAGACGACGAACGAGGCCTCCTTCTCGTCCTCCTCGATGGAGGGGTCGGTCGCGACGTCCTTCTCGAACTGCGCGTCGGAGATGTCCGGGAGGACCTTCTTGCCGTCCGGCCCGATCACGACCTCCTCGACCTGCTCGCCGACGGTCTCGCCGGCGGGCGGCTCGGCGTCCTTCTTCGCGGCGGCCTTCTTCGCGGGAGCGGCCTTCTTGGCGGGCGCGGCCTTCTTGGCCGGTGCCTTCGCGGTCTTGGCGGTCGTCGTCTTGCGCGTCGACGTCGCCGCGACGGCGCGGGTCGTGGCGACCGGCAGGTGGACCGAGATCCCCAGCGAGCTCAGGTGGCCGAGGAGGGCCTTGAGGTGGCGCGGCTCGACCGCGGCGTCCTCACTGGCCTGTCGGACCTCTTCCGGGGTGAGGCTTCCCGTCGGCCTCCCCCGCTCGATGAGGGCCACGACGGACGGGTGCGACAGCACCTCGGCAGGGAGCATCTTGCGTGCGTTCGAGGACACGAACACCTCTCGTGAAACGACGGTCCGACCAGATCATGGGCGCGGCCCATCCCGGTGTCGTCAAGAGCCGCGCTGACCATTCTGCCACGCACCCCCAGAGGATTCGGCAATCCCCCACCCCCGGCGGCGCGGCCGCGAGATCGTCAGGCCGGCACGGGTGCGGGCTCGGGGGTGGCGCCGACGCCCGCGAGGTCCTGCGGCACCGAGGGTGCCGGCGTACCGGAGAACTCGGCCATCACGGTCGTCTCGGGCTGCGCCGGATCGATCCAGATCCGGGACGCGCCGTGCTCCTCCAGGATCGCCTCGGTCCGGGTCAGGAGCGCGTCCAGCAGTTCCAGGGGCAGACCAGACGAGACGGTGAGGACGTGGACCGTGTGCACGAGGCACCCTCCATGGCTGCTGCGTTCTCCCGGCGGTCGAGCCACTCCGCCAGTGCGCGGCCCCCGCGGGGCCGCTTGAATCCGACAACAGCCGACCATAATTGCTGCCGGGCGCGCGGTCACGGCCGTACCCCACATGGGGTATATCTCACCGTCCTCCCGCGATTCCCCGGCGCTCCGACGGGAGTAATGACTCAATGGAAGCCTGGAGGCCTGATCGGGGTGGGTCATCAGGACGAAGCCGGTGCGGCAGCACCGGTGGGTCAGGCCTACTGGGGGTAGAGCATGGACGTCGTCGAGCTGGTGGACCAATCCGCGGCCACCGCGCTGCAGCACGCATCCGCGCTGCAGGACCACCTGCGGTCGGCCGACGGCAGCCCGATCATGCGGGAGTGCCGCGCCGAGATGCACCGGCTCGTCGGCGACATCGTGTCGCTGCGCAACGCCGCCGAGCTGCTCAAGCGCCAGACCCTGCTCGACGCCTGATCCGACCTACCCGGCCGTGGCGGACTTCGCGGCCGCCTTCTTCTGCTTCTTGTAGTCGCGCACCTTCTGCAGGCTCACCGGGTCGACCACGTCGGCGACGGACCGGTACCCCTCCTCGGCGTACGCCCCCACCGCCGTCTCCCAGCCCGTCGGCCGTACGTCGAGCTGCTTGGCCAGCAGCGCCACGAAGATCTGCGCCTTCTGCTTGCCGAACCCCGGCATCTCCATCACGCGCTTCAGCAGGTCCTTGCCGTCGGACGCCTCGGTCCAGATCCGCTCCGTGCGGCCGTCGTACTTCTCCTCGATCAGCCCGGCGAGCGTCTGCAGGCGCGCGGCCATCGACCCCGGGAACCGGTGGATCGCCGGCGGCGTCGAGCACAGCGCGGCGAACTCCTCGGGGTCGGCCGCCGCGATCCGCGCGGGCTCGAGGGTGCCGAACCGCTCGAGCACCTTCGCCGGTCCCCGGAAGGCGTGCTCCATGGGGTACTGCTGGTCGAGCATCATGCCGACCAGCAGCGCGAACGGGTCGTCGGTCAGGACCTGGTCGGCGTGGTCGTCGCCGGTGATGTGGATCGTGGCCATGTCGACATCTTGCCGCAGGTCTGCGTACGACGTCCCCGGCCGCGAGCGCTGCACGACCCGCTACATCACCACGGCTTGTACTTGACCACGTAGCGCGAGCCGACTTCCCGCCGTAGCCGGTCGACCAGCGTCCTCGCGCGCTGGTCGAGATCCCGGTACGCCTCCTCGGTTCGAAGCGACGGATTCTCATCGAGGTGGTTCATGGCCCGTCCCCAGGAGGAGAGGTCCCGGATCAGCGGCTCGC
Source organism: Nocardioides sp. GCM10030259 (assembly GCF_042666375.1). Lineage (NCBI taxonomy): Bacteria > Bacillati > Actinomycetota > Actinomycetes > Propionibacteriales > Nocardioidaceae > Nocardioides > Nocardioides sp. GCM10030259. The sequence continues at coordinate 220,650 of NZ_JBHTDF010000026.1, forward strand.
TCAGCCCGAGCACCTGACGCAGCCAGGTGGGCTCCTCGGGAAGAAGGCCCTCCCTGTCCCACAGCGGAACCGCGACGGTGTAGTCCCACATGAACCGGATGACATCACCACTGACGGTGATGTCGAGCAGCTCCTCGTCGTCGAACCCCGCGTTCATGTCGGCATTCGACCACAGGACGTCACATGGGCAGAGCCCGTTTCCGCACACGAAGCCGCTCCGCCCACCTCGGTGAGCGGAGCGGTCGTGGCGACCCGTCGTTGCGCTCGGCTGGGCCGACGGGTCGCCGGTCAGCGGGTCAGCGCAGGGCCGGCCAGCGACGTACGACGTTCGTACGCGCCCAGGCCTTCCCGGCACCCCAGGTGTCGCCGGCGTAGGTGAGCGCCAGCACGACCAGGCTGATCGCGCCGAGCACGTGGTCGTCGAGCACCGGGTTGTTGTCGGGGAGCAGGTAGACCGTCCACATCATCATGTAGAGCAGCGCACCGGCGGCGCAGGCGATCCGCATCCCGACGCCGAAGGTCAGCGCGAGGCCGATGCCCAGCAGGCCGGCCATGAACAGCCAGTCGGCCCACCAGTCGCCCGCGATGGAGTGGTAGAAGTCCTCGAACGGGCCCTTCGCACCGAACGTGAGGAACCCCTCGGTCGGACTGCCGCCGTTGATCCAGGCGGCGTCGCCGAACCGGTCGAGGTTGCCCTCGGCGTCGTAGCCGGTGTGGTACCCGAGGGCCAGGAGCTTGTCGAAGAAGGCCCAGAGGAACGTGAGGCCGAACGCGACGCGCAGGACGGCGAGCGCGCGGGCGGCCGCGAGGGTCAGACCCCGAGCGCCGGTGGCGGGTTGCGGGGTCGTGGTGGTGGCGTGCGAGCCGTGGATGGTGCTCATGGGGTCTCTCCTCCCGTGGTCGTGCGGCTTTCGTGCTGCTTCGAGTCCACTCCTGCCGCCCGCCCGGCGACAGGGGCCGGATGCCTCCGGCAGGGGGACCTTGGTCCGTCGGCGGTCAGTCAGCGCGGACCACGCGCGCCGCGAAGTCGTCCGGGTGTCGCCGTTCCAGCTCGTCGAGCAGGCCCTGCCGCTCGCGCACGAGGTCGAGTGCCATCGCCGGCGTGGTGTGCGCGTCGTTCAGGCGCTCCGACGTACGCCGCCAACGCCGCTCGAGGTCGCGGTCGCTCAGCTCGGCGAGCTCACCGGCCAGCAACGTCGGCCAGCGACTGTGGAGCCACGGCGTCACGCGTTGCAGCAGGCGCGGGGCGGACAGTCCCAGCATGAGGAGCACCGGCATCGCCCAACCGCCGATGGCGTTCGGCAGGCCCACCAACAGCAGGCCGATGACGCCGAACCACCGGGCGCAGAGACCGGCGATCCGCCGTCGCGGGCCCCGGTCCTCCCAGGACCACCCGAAGGCGGCGCCGAGCCCCGCGATCATGCCCACGGAGACCGTCAGCGCCCACCAGCCGAGCTGCGCGCCACCGCCGAGCAGGGCGACCAGGGCGGCCACGGACACGGCCACGTTCCAGGTGCGGCGGTACGCACTCATGGAGACAGCGTCGTCCGCGGAGCGACGCAGCGGCAGGGCCGAATGACCCAGTGGTGACGGCCATCCGGGTCACGGCGAGCCGGACCCGAACCGCCCGAACGACCTAGTTGTACCTAGAAGTACCTAGTCGGCCTTGACGGCGAGCACCGGGCAGTGCGCGTCGAGAAGCACCCGCTGGGCGTTGCTGCCGAGGATGAGCTTGCCGACGGGCGAGCGGCGCCGCAGGCCGATCACGATCAGCTCGGCCTGGCAGGCCTCGGCGATGCTGATCAGGTCCTCGGCCGGCTCGAAGCCGCGGACGAGCTGGCGGACCTCGTACTCGACACCGGACTCGTCGAGGGTCTTGCGCACGGCGCTCATCTCGCGGTCGACCTGGGTGGAGGCGTCCGCGTCGAAGTCGGCGCCGCCCCGGTGGGAGTTCACGACGACGAGGCTCGCGCCTCTGAGCTTCGCCTCGGCCAGGGCGGTGCTGAGCGCAGCCTCGCCCTCCGGCTTGGGCACATAACCCACGACGACCTTGCCCATCGATCCTCCCCAGCTCGGAAATCGGTGACCAGTCCGGGCACGCGGCCCACCGGAACCGTAACCGATCCGGACGCGCACACGCATGCCTGTGGACGACACCTGCACGGCGGCGGGGTCCCGGCGAGGCTGGGCACCGACGACGGGAGGCCCGGCATGACCAGCCCACGCAGCAACATCGAGGGCATCCACGAGCCGGTCGGCCGGCCGCTCGAGGCCGTGCTGCGGCGTGCCGTCCTCGACCACGCGACGAGCGAGCACCGCCGGCACCACTCCCCGCTGCTCCACGTGGGCTGGCCGGGAGTGCGGGAGGAGGTGTTCGCGGGCGACCCCGGCGACGCACTCGACCACGCGCTGCGCTGCGACGTCGTCGCGGCCCTGCTGCGCGGCGCCCGCCGCAACGCGCCGGTCTCCGGCGCCGTCCCGATGCTGTGGCTCACCCGGTCGGCGCCGCTGATCGCCGGCGACGTCGACCTCGAGTGGCTCTCAGCGGCCCGCGCGGCGACGGGCGAGGCCGGCCTCGACCTCACGCTCGTCCTGGTCAACCGGCACGGCTGGCTGGACCCGCGCTCCGGCGTACGCCGCGAGTGGAAGCGGCTGCGCCGACGCTGACCCCGCGCTGGGGCGCCGTCAGTCCCAGGTGTGGACCGGCTCGTTGCTGTGCATGCGGTCGCGGTAGTCGAGGAGCGCGGCGCGCAGGGCGTCGTAGCGATCGCGGTCGCCCTCCGCGTGCACCCGGCCGACGAACCACTCGGCGCCGTTGGTGCCGCGCAGGCAGCGCTCCTCGATGATCCCGAGCAGCCGGTCGCTCTCCGAGCTCGGCACGCCCCACGACGCGAGGCCCTCGCGGGCCAGCGGGAGCAGCCGGCGCAGCACCAGCTCGGTGGCCCGGACCTGCCCGATGCCCGGCCAGTAGACCTGGGCGTCGATGCCCTGCCGGGACGCGACGTGGAAGTTCTCCTCGGCGGCGCTGAAGGACATCTGCGACCACAGCGGCCGCTGGGTCTCGGCGAGCGCCCGAACCAGGCCGAAGTAGAAGGCGGCGTTCGCGATCGTGTCGGCGACGGTCGGCCCCGCGGCGAGCAGCCGGTTCTCCACCCGCAGGTGGGGCACGCCGCCGGACACGTCGTACACCGGACGGTTCCAGCGGTAGATGGTGCCGTTGTGCAGCCGCAGCTCGGCAAGCTTCGGCGTGCCGCCGCCCTCGAGGACGGCGAGCGGGTCCTCCTCGTCGTCGACCGGCAGCAGGGCCGGGAAGAACCGGACGTTCTCCTCGAACAGGTCGAACACCGAGTTGATCCACCGCTCCCCGAACCACACCCGGGGCCGCACGCCCTGCGCCTTGAGCTCCTCGCTGCGCGTGTCGGTGGCCTGCTCGAAGAGCGGGATCCGGGTCTCGCGCCACAGCTCCCGCCCCAGCAGGTACGGCGAGTTCGCGGCCAGCGCGACCTGGACGGCCGCGATCGCCTGCGAGGCGTTCCAGTACGCCGCGAACTGGTCGGGCGAGGTCTGCACGTGGAACTGCGTGCTGGTGCACGCGGCCTCCGGCACGATCGAGTCGGCGGTGGCGCGCAGCCGGTCCGGTCCGTCGATCGCGATCGTGATGTCCTCGCCGCGGGCGTTGAGGATCTGCTCGCTGAGCAGCTTGTAGCGGGGGTTCGCGCTCAGGCTGCTGGTGCTCATGTGGCCCTCGCCGAGGGTCGGGAGGATCCCGATCATCACCATGTGCGCGCCCACCGCGGCGGACTTCGACTCGGCGTCGTTGAGGCTGCGCCGCAGGTTGCCCTCGAAGGTGCTCAGGCCGCCCTCGCGCAGCTTCGCCGGGGGCACGTTGATCTCGATGTTGAACTGCCCGAGCTCGGTCTGGAAGTCCTCGTCGGCGATCGCCTCCAGCGCCTGCGCGTTCTTCAGGGCCGGGTCTCCGGCCTCGTCGACCAGGTTGAGCTCGACCTCCAGGCCGGTCATCGGGTCGTCGGTGTCGAAGCGGGCCTCGCGCAGCATCCTGGCGAAGACATCCAGGTTGCGGCGCACCTTCTCCCGGTGGCGGGTCCGGTCGGCGCGGGAGAACTCCTGAGCTTCCACCTCTTCGCCCATGACCAGACCTTAGAGGCTCACAGGGGTCTGCCAGGAGGCTTCGGTGCGCGCAATCACGTCGTCGACGACGGCCGGCACCCCCGCCGCGCGCTCGAACGCGGCGCGCTGCCGGGTCGCGCCGTTGTCGCTCACCGCTCGCACGAGCAGGTCCGAGACGCGGTCGAGGTCCCCGGCCTCCTCCAGGGCGGGGCGCACGTGCCGGACGAGGGACTCGACGACATCGCGGGCCGGCGCGAGCTCCCGGGACCGCGGATCGACGAGGGCCTCGGCCATGCCGAACCGCGAGGCGCGCCAGTGAGCCGCCCGCAGCGCCTCCACCCGCCAGCCGGGCGCCGACCACCCCTCCTGCCAGTCCCGCGCCGACGTCTCGACGAGCGCCCGGACCAGGGCGACGATGCCGACGGCCAGGACCGGGTCGGTGCAGACGTCGCAGACGCGGACCTCCACCGTCGGGTGGTCGACCGACAGCCGGGCGTCGAAGTAGAGCATCCCCCGGTCGCGGGCCACCCCGAGCTCGATCATGGTCCGGCCGACCTCGCGATAGCCCTCGAGCGAGCCGAACGCCTCGGTCTGCCCGGCACTCGGCCAGCGCGACCACACCTGTGAGCGCCAGGAGGCGTAGCCCGAGTCGCGACCTTCGACGAACGGCGAGTTCGTGCTGAGCGCGAGCAGTACCGGCAGCCACGGTGCGATGCGGTCGATGACCCCCACGCCCTCGTCGTCGGACTCGATCGCCGTGTGCACGTGCATCCCGCAGGTCCCGCCGGTGCGCGCGACCTCGCCGTAGGTGTCGACCATGTCGCGGTAGCGGTCGTTGGGACTCACCACCGAGCGGTCGCCGCCGAGCGGGACGATGCCGCACGCACCCACCCGGAGGTCCGCGGCCCGGGCCGCCTCCCCGGCGGTGCGCCTGCCCGCGACCAGCTGGGCGAGGACGGCGTCGAGGTCCGTCGCGGGGTCGGTGCGCGTCTCGAGCTGGTGGCGGAACAGCTCCTGGTCGAGCTCGTCGGTCGCGGCGCGGGGCGGCTGGCGGCCGTGGCCGTGCTCGCGGAACTCCTTGAGCACGGCGGGTGCCGCCGCCACCACCTCGCGCGTCGTCGGGTCGAAGAGCAGCAGCTCCTCCTCCACGCCGACGGTACGAACCGTCCCTCCCATGCCGGAGCACTACCCCGGGCCTCCTGGCGGCATGCCCAGGGTCCAGTCGAAGCCGCCCTCCCACGTCTGCGGCGGCACGGCGCGCGTGAGCAGCTCGGCGACCATCGTGCCCAGCGAGTGGCCGGCGTCCACGTCGAGGCAGCGGTCGACCGCGCACCACGCCAGCGCGCCGTGGCCGGCCTGCCAGGCCGCGAAACCCAGCAGGGCGGCCGGTGCGGGCACCAGCGGCTCCGGAGCGCGTCGCACCACGTCGGACCAGAGCTCGACGTGCTCGCGGGCGCGGTCCCGGCACAGCGGCGACCAGGCGGCATCCCGCACCCGGGTGTCGAGGATGCCGCGGAGCAGCCGGGCGACCTCGGCGTCGTCGGGGCTGGTCGCGCGGTCGACGTGGCGCACGACGAGCTCACGCGCCCACAGGCCCTCGTCGAGCGCCGGGGCCGGCTCGCCGGTCAGCGCGGCCAGCGCGGCGACGACCCGTCCGACCCCGGCGGGGTCCGAGGCGATCGAGGCGGCCAGCTCCTCCCGCGACGCGTGCACCACCCGCCCGTCGTAGACGGCCTGAACGGCGAATCGGTGGGCGGACACGTCGTAGGGCACGCCGAGGGCCGAGACGCCCGAGCGGGGCGGCACGGCGTACCAGCGGCGGCCGTCGGCGCGCAGGCCGTCGAGCACCTCGACCCCGGCCTCGGCCAGCCTCCGGACCGTGGCCCGCAGCGCCCGGTCGGCGAACGGTCCCCGCTCGCTGTAGACGACGAGGATCGCCCAGGGCGCGCCGTGCTCGGCGGCCGGCTCGGCGAGTCCCTCGGCCATCTCGGCGACGTCGGAGAACCGGGTCGGCAGGTCGGCGCGGGCGTGGAAGGGCGTGTCGGTGCCGAAGGTCAGCATCACCATCGACTCGGACGGCTCGAAGCCGAGCACGACCGGCACGACGGCGAGCACGTCCTCGGGCGTGCGGGCGGTCATGGGGGTCGGCGCCAGGTCATCGGGCAGGTCGTCTGGCTGGTCACCGGAGAAGGCGGCACGGTCTGCGGTCATGGCACGACGGTCCCCGCGGCGGCCGACATCGGCAGCCCGCGTCGGACGCGGCTGGGGACAGCCCTGTCGGAACGTCGCCTGTGGACGCAAACCGGGCCGTCCGGCCGGCGTCGGTGGGCCGCGATAGGTTGCGCGGGTGCGAGCGGTTGCGTCGGTGCTGCACCTCGACCTCGACGCGTTCTTCGCCGCCGTCGAGCAGCGCGACAAGCCGTCGTTGCGGGGCAAGCCGGTCGTCGTGGGCGGCGTCGGCGGCCGGGGAGTCGTGTCGACCGCGTCGTACGAGGCCAGGCAGTACGGCGTGCGCTCGGCCATGTCCACCCGGGAGGCGCGGGCGCGGTGCCCCCACGCCGCGTTCCTGTCCGGCAGGTTCCACGCCTACCGAGACACCAGCGAGCGGGTGATGGGGCTGCTGCGCTCCGTCTCCCCGCTGGTCGAGCCGCTGTCGCTGGACGAGGCGTTCGTCGACCTCGCGGCCGCCGACCGCGCGGAGCACCCACTGCTCGGCGACCTGTCGGTGGCGGACGTGACCGCCTTCGCCGAGGACCTCCGCGAAAGCGTCGCCGAGGCGACCGGAGGACTGACCGCGTCCGTGGGCATCGGCACGTCGAAGTTCATCGCGAAGGTCGCCAGCGACCTCGACAAGCCCGACGGCCTGGTCGTGGTCGCCCCGGGCACCGAGCGCGACCTGCTGCGGCCGATGAACGTGTCGGTGATCCCGGGCGTGGGCCCGGCGACCACGGAGCGGCTGCGCCGGGTCGGCGTGCACACGGTCGAGGAGCTCGAGACGCTCAGCGAGGACGAGCTGGTCCGGCTGCTCGGCAACGCGTCGGGGCGCTGGCTCTTCGCGCTCGCCCGCGCCGAGGACGACCGGCCCGTGGTCGCCGAGCGGGAGGCGAAGTCGGTGAGCGTCGAGGGCACCTACGACCACGACCTGACCGACCGCCGCCTGATGGAGCAGCTACTGGCGCGGCAGGCCGGAGACGTCGCCCGGCGGCTGCGCAAGGCCGGGCTGTCGGGGCGGACGGTCACGATCAAGGTGCGGCTCCACGACTTCACGACGCTGAGCCGGTCGAGCACGCTGCCCTCCCCTACGGACGTGCCGGCGACGATCGCCCGGCTCGCGCGGTCGCTGCTGGCAGACCTCGACACCTCGGGCGGGGTGCGGCTGCTCGGCGTCGGCGTCTCCGGGCTCGCCGACTGGGTGCAGGAGGACCTCTTCGGCGAGACCGAGGAGGACGAGGAGGAGCTCCCCGAGGTCGAGGTGCCGCACCACTCCCGGCGCGCCTGGGCGCCCGGCATGGACGTCGTGCACGCCGACATGGGCCGAGGATGGGTGTGGGGGTCGGGCCGCGGGGTCGTGACCGTCCGCTTCGAGACCGCCGAGACACCGGCCGGTCCGGTGCGCAGCTACGCCACCGACGACCCGGAGCTCACGGCCTGGCAGCCGCCGCGTCCCGACGACGGGTGAACCGCAGCTCGTCCCCCGGCCGCAGCTGCGCGCACTGCCACAGGTCGGCCTCGTCGACCACGGCGAGCACCGGGTAACCGCCGGTCGGCGGGTGGTCGGCCAGGAACACCACCGGCACCCCGCTCGGCGGCACCTGCACCGCGCCGAGCACCATCCCCTCGCTCGCCAGCTCGCCGGGACGGCGCCGCGGCAGCGGCGGCCCGTCGAGGCGCAGCCCGATCCGGTCCGAGTCCGCGGACACGACGTACGTCGTGGCGCACAGCCGGTCGAGCGCGTCGTCGTCGAACCAGTCCGCCCGCGGCCCCGCCGAGACGCGCAGCGGGCCTCCCCGCGGGACGCGGGGCGTGTCCAGGGGCCGCGGCAGCCCGCTCGGCTCCCCCACCGGGAGCCGGGCGCCCGCCTCGACCTGCGGCGGACCCACCCACGCGAGCGTGTCGGTCGACCGCGATCCGAGCACGGGCTCGACGGCCACCCCGCCGGCGACGGCGACGTAGCTGCGCAGCCCGCGGGGCGGCGTGCCCAGCGTCAGCGTGGACCCGGCGGGCACCCACTCGGCGCTGGCGTGCGCCCGCGCGGAGCCGTCCACGCCGAGCGGCACCGGCGCCCCGGTGACCGCGACCCAGCAGCCGGCGTCCGCACGCAGGGACAGCCCGCCGAGCAGCACCTCGAGCACGGCGGCGTCGGCGTCGTTGCCGACGAGCCGGTTGGCCAGCTCCGCAGCCGGTACGTCGAGCGCACCCGCCCGCGGGACGCCGAGATGGGCGAGCCCGCGCCGCCCGCGGTCCTGGACGGTCACCAGCGGCCCGGTCGCCAGCACCTCGAGGCTCATGACGCCTCCCGGAAGCGGACCCGAGTGCCCGGCGCGAGCAGCGCCGGCCGGTGCCGGTCCTGGTCCCACAGCGGCGCGTCGGTGCGACCGAGCAGCCGCCAGCCGCCGGGCGACGCGGTCGGGTAGGTGCCGCACCACGCGCCGGCCAGGCCGACCGAACCGGCCGGCACCCGCGGTCGCGGCGACTCCAGCCGCGGCACGGCCAGCTCGCAGGGCAGCCCGGCGAGGTAGGCGAAGCCGGGGGCGAACCCGCAGAAGGCAGACACGAACTCGAGGCCGGTGTGCCGGGCGACCACCCCCGCGACGTCGGTGCCCCACGCCTCGGCGACGAACTCGAGGTCCGGCCCGTCGTACACGACCGGCACCTCCACCAGCTCCCCGGCCGGCGCCTCCGACGTCGGCGTCCACGCCCGCAGGCGCGCGGCCAGGGCGACGACGTCGGGCACCCCGTCGAACAGCACCGTCTCGGCCGCGGGAACCACCTCGACCGCCTCGACCCGCGCCGACCGCGCCCAGGTGGCGAGCGCGAGGGCCTCGGCCGGGCCGGCCACCTCCGCGAGGAGCGCCGCGGGGCCGATCGGTCGCAGGTCCATGGGGTCAGTGTGGTCCCGAGCAGCGCGGAAATGAGGAAGGGCCCCCGGTGGTATGAGCACCAGGGGCCCCTCGGTCAGTCGGTCCGGTGACGTCGCCGACCCACCGGTCAGGTCCTCCGGCCCCGCCCACCCCGTCACCGGGTGGTCGCTGCGAGTCGCCCCGCAGTGCGGACCTTCGTCCCTGTCCGATCCCCAGCTCCCCGTTGCCGGTCGGCTGGTGAGGAGAGTTCTACGTGGTCCGGGTCACACGCCGCAAGGGGTCCCGGCGAACCCACAGCGCGATCCACAGGGCGGGCCCGACGATCCACAACACGAGCGCACAGTCCACAGCGATCGGTCCAGACCTGTGGAGAAGTCTGTGGATCACCGCGGCCCTGCAGCTGTAACGGGGTGTTGTGGCCTCTGGCGCCCCGTCACACCGGGTCAGAAGACGCTCCGACACCCCGTTACAGCTGACGGCGTGATCCGACCAGCGCTCTCACGTGAACGCCCGCAACACCAGCCCGGCGGACTCCAGCGCGGCGCGTACGGCGCGGGCGTGGCCGACCGCGCCGGGGCTGTCCCCGTGCAGGCAGATCGAGTCGACCTCCTCCGCCAGCGCCAGGGCCTGGGCGACGATCTGGTCCACGTCCTCCACCAGGGCGCCGGGCTCCGTGCGCGGCACGAGCCGGCCGTCGGGCGTGTAGCCGCGGTCCGGGAAGCCCTCCCGGAAGGCCGCCCGCCCAGTCTCCACGGCGCGCCGCAGGAACGCCCCCGGCATCCCGAGCACCGGCAGGTCGGCCGAGCCGGCCAGCACCGCTGCCGCCTGCTCCCCGTCGTCGATCACCCGGTGGTAGAGCGCGCCGTGCGGCTTGACGTAGCGGACCGCCGTACCTTCTGCCGCTGCGATCTCGGCCAGCGTCCCGACCTGGTCGGCGACCTGACCGCGCAGCACGGCGTAGGAGACGTCGCGCGCGACCCGCCCGAAGTTCTCCCGGTCGTCGTAGGAGACCTGCGCCCCGACGGCGACCCCGAGCCGGGCCGCCTCCGCGCACACCGCGTGCATGATCGCGGCGTTGCCGGCGTGGTAGCCGCACGCGACGTTGGCGCTGGTCACCACCGCCAGCAGGGCGGCGTCGTCGGTGACCTCCTCCCCCAGGTCGGCGTTGAGATCCACGGTCCGGGGCGTCATGCGAGCGACGCTATCGTCGCCCGCATGCAACCGCCCGTCGCCGACCGACGACCCACCCAGCGCGAGATCCACGGCCAGACCCGCACCGACGACTACGAGTGGTTGCGCGACAAGGAGTCGCCCGAGGTCACGGCGTACCTCGAGGCCGAGAACGCCTTCACGCAGGAGCGCACCGCCCACCTCGCCGACCTGCGGCAGGCGATCTTCGACGGCATCAAGGCGCGCACCCGCGAGACCGACCTGTCGGTCCCCACCCGCAACCGCGGCTACTGGTACTACGGGCGCTCCTTCGAGGGCCGGGAGTACGGCGCGAGCTGCCGGGTCCCGGTCACCGACCCCGACGACTGGACCCCGCCCAGGCCGGCCGCGGACACCGCCCCGGACCAGCCGGCGCTGCCCGGCGAGCAGGTGCTGCTCGACCTGGACGCGCTCGCCGAGGGCCACGACTTCTTCTCGCTCGGCGGGTCGTCGGTCAGCCCCGACGGCACCCGCCTCGCCTACTCGACCGACGTCGTTGGCGACGAGCGGTACACGATCCGGGTCAAGGAGCTGGCGACCGGCGAGCTGCTCGCCGACGAGATCACCGGCGTCCTCGGCGGGGCGACCTGGGACCGCGCCGGCGAGAGCTTCTACTACACGACCATCGACGAGTCGTGGCGCGCGGACAAGATCTGGCGCCACCGGCTCGGCACCGCGCAGGCCGACGACGAGCTGGTGCACCACGAGCTGGACGGGCGGTTCTGGGTCGGCGTCGGCCGCACCCGCAGCGACCGCTTCCTGGTGGTCGCGAGCGGCTCGAAGACGACGAGCGAGTACCGCTTCCTCGACGCCGACTCCCCCGACGCCGGCTGGCAGGTCTTCGCCGAGCGCCGTGAGGGGCTCGAGTACTCCCTCGACCACGCCGTCATCGCCGGCGAGGACGTCTTCCTGGTCATGCACAACCACACGGGCGCCGACTTCGAGCTGTCGACCGCGCCGGTGACGCCGACGCCGGCCGAGGACTGGCGCCCGCTGATCGCCCACGACCCCGCCGTGCGCCTCGAGGACGTCGACGCCTTCGCCGGCCACCTCGTCGTGCACCAGCGCAGCGACGGGCTCACCCAGCTGCGCATCCTCGAGCTCGGCGACAACGGCGTCGGCGACGACTACCTCGTCGAGTTCGACCACGCGGTCTACACCGTCGGGTCGGCCGGCAACCCCGGGTTCCGCCAGCCCGTCGTGCGCCTCGGCTACACGACGATGGCCGTGCCCTCGTCGGTCTACGACTACGACGTCCGCACCCGCGAGCTGACCCTGCTGCGGCGTACCCCCGTGCTCGGCGGCTACGACCCCGACGACTACGAGGAGCACCGCCTCTGGGCGACCGCCGACGACGGCGAGAGGATCCCGATCTCGATCGTCGCGAAGCGGGGCTCGCGCGAGGACGTCGGCGGCGGCACCCGCCCGGTGCCGGCCCTGCTCTACGGGTACGGCGCCTACGAGACCTCGATCGACCCCTACTTCTCGATCGCCCGGCTCGCGCTGCTCGACCGCGGCGCGGCGTTCGCGATCGCGCACGTGCGCGGCGGCGGCGAGATGGGGCGCCGGTGGTACGACGACGGCAAGATGCTCAGCAAGCAGCACACCTTCTCCGACTTCGTCGCCTGCGCGCGCCACCTCGTCGACGCGGGCTGGACCACCGCCGACACGCTGGTCGCCGAGGGCGGCAGCGCGGGCGGCCTGCTCATGGGCGCGGTCGCCAACCAGGCGCCCGAGCGGTTCGCGGGCGTCGTGGCGGCGGTGCCGTTCGTCGACGCGCTGACCACGATGCTGGACGCCACGCTGCCGCTCACGGTCACGGAGTACGACGAGTGGGGCAACCCCGAGGCCGACGCGGCGGTCTACGCCTACATGGCGTCCTACGCGCCGTACGACAACGTCGCCGCCGTCGACTACCCGCCGATCCTCGCCGAGACCTCCCTCAACGACACCCGGGTGCTCTACGTCGAGCCGGCGAAGTGGATCGCGCGGCTGCGCGCGACCGCCGTCGGCAGGCGCGACTTCCTGCTCCGCACCGAGATGGCGGCCGGCCACGGCGGCGTCTCGGGCCGCTACAAGTCGTGGCACGACCGGGCCTTCACGCTGGCCTGGATCCTCGACCGGATGGGCCTGGCCGGGGCGAAACCCTGAGGCTTCCCCTGAGAAGTCCCTGAGAGTACGCCGTCGAGGCAACTCTTCAAGCCTCCCGCACGTCGTCACGGGTGAAGGCTCCACGTTTGGCCCGGGAATCCCGTGGTCACCGTGGACGTTGTTGAGACGTGTGAGGGCGCAGTGACGCCGTCCACAACGGAAGGAGGGCGTTCCATGGCTACCCGAACTGCTCCGGCCACGCGCGAGATCGAGGGTCGTGACAGCGTTGGCCTCTACCTCGACGAGATCGCCCGCAACCCCTTGCTGGACGCCGCCGCCGAGGTCGAGCTCTCCAAGACGATCGAAGCCGGCCTGATGGCCGAGCACCTGCTCGCCGAGGGCCGCGTGGGCCGCAAGAAGGGCGGCGCGCCGATGTCGGCCTCCAAGGAGGAGCTCGAGTGGCTCGCCGAGGAGGGCCGCAAGGCCGTCGACACGTTCATCACGGCCAACCTGCGCCTCGTCGTGTCGATAGCACGCAAGTACGGCCGCGCCCAGATGCCCATGCTGGACCTGATCCAGGAGGGCAACACCGGCCTCATCCGTGCGGTCGAGAAGTTCGACTACACGAAGGGCTACAAGTTCTCGACGTACGCCACCTGGTGGGTGCGGCAGGCGATCACCCGCGGCATCGCCCAGCAGGCGCGCGTCGTCCGGCTCCCCGTGCACGTCGTCGAGGAGCTCAACCAGGTCGGCGGCGCCCGCCGCACCCTGGAGCGCCAGCTCGGCCGTGAGCCCGAGCCGCGCGAGATCGCCGAGGAGCTCGGCATGGACGTCGACCGCGTCCTCGACCTGATGTCGTGGGGCCGCGAGCACGTCTCGCTCGACTCCCCCGTCGACGAGGACGGCGACACCTCGCTGGGCGACCTGATGGCCCAGGAGACGTCTCCGGGTCCCGACCTGACCGTGCTCGACGTCGAGTCCCGCGACCGGCTCAACAGCCTCGTGGGCCAGCTCGACGACCGCGCGGCCGACATCATCCGGTCCCGCTACGGCCTCGTCGACGGCCGCCAGCACAAGCTCGCCGACATCGGCACCAAGCACGGCATCTCCGCCGAGCGGGTGCGCCAGCTCGAGCGCGAGGCGCTCCAGAAGCTGCGTCGTCTCGGCGACCCTGACCTGGCAGCCTGACACCCGGCCGCCAGCCGCTCGACCCGCCCGAAGCGCTCGGGCGGGTCGAGACCATTTCGGGGCGAGTCAGCGTCCCGTGAGCTCGGCGTAGACCTCCTCGACCCGCTTGCGCAGCTCCTCCCGCGACCCGGTGTTGACGACCAGGTGGGTCGCGATCGCCCGCCGCTGCTCCGGGGTGGCCTGGGCGGCGATCCGGGCCTCCGCGTCGTCGCGGGTCCACTGGCGGTCGCGGAGCATCCGCTCGACCTGCACCTCGGGCGGGACGTCGACGACGATCACCGCCTCGAAGCCGTCGGCACGCCCGGACTCGGCGAGCAGCGGGATGTCGTGCACGACCACCGCGTCCGGCGGGGCGGACGCCTCGAGCTCGGCGTACCTCTCGAACACGAGGGGGTGCACGATCCCCTCGAGGGCCTTCCGCTTCGCCTCGTCGGAGAAGACGATCTGCCCCAGCTTCGGGCGGTCCAGGTCGCCCTCGGGCGTGAGGATGTCCGGGCCGAAGGCCTCGACCACCTGCTCGAGGCCCGGCGTGCCCTTCTCCACGACCTCTCGCGCCAGCTTGTCGCCGTCGATGATCACGGCGCCCAGCTCGGCGAGCATCGCCGAGACCGTGCTCTTGCCCGAGGCGATGCCTCCGGTCAGTCCGACTCGCATGGCGTCAGGCTAGAGGGCTCCCCCAGCGCACTCGCACGGCACACCTCCGACCACGGCGTCGGCTCGAGCCCGAGCTCGCGGGCGATCGCGCTGGAGTCGAGGACGTACGGCCGGGTGAACTGGTACTCGGTCTCCCGCAGCTCGCGCAGGACGGGTACGACGGCGCCGCCCACGCCCAGCACCCAGCGCGGGAACGGCTTGACCGTGGCCGGCTCGCGACCGGCGGCCCGGCAGACGTCGGCGACCGCCTCGGCCTGGGTGCGCGGGGCGTTGGTCGGCGCGTGCCAGACCCGGCCCCACGCGCGCTGCGCCTGGGCGACGGTGGCGAGCGCGCGACCCATGTCGCGCACGTCGGTGAACGAGTGCGGCTGGTCGGTCCGACCCATCATGCGCACCGTCCTGCCGGCGAGCGCGGCCGCCGTGACGCGGGCGACGTGCCCGGTGGCGGGCGACACCCACGGGCCCATGTAGTCGGAGCCGCGCACCTCGACCGCGGCGATCCGTCCGGCCTCGTGGGCGGCCAGGGCGTCGGCCCACATCAGCGCCCGGATCCGGGCCTTCTTCGTCGTGGCCGCGTCGGGCATGCCCTCGACCATCGGTCCGTCGACCGGGCCGTAGCCGTAGAGGCACGACGCGATCACCAGCGTCGCGCCGGTGCGCTCGGCGGCGGCGAGGAACGCCGCCGCGACCGGCGGCCAGAACGTCGGCCACACCGTGTAGCTGGGCGGGTTCACGCAGCTGTAGAGCGCGACGGCGCCGGACGCGAGCTCGGCGAGCCGGTCGGCATCGGCCGCGTCGGCGGCCACGCGGCGTACGCCGGGGATCGCCGGGCCGGCACCCGAGCGGCTGACGAGCAGCACCTCGTGGCCCTCACCGGCGAGCTGGATCGCGGTGGCGCGGCCGACCGGGCCGGCGCCGACGATGACGTGCAGATCGGACATGGTTCCTCCTCGAAGACAAAAACGAGAGCACCGCTCTCTGTTTCTAACACTGGCACATCGCCGGCAGGAAAACAAGAGCACTGCTCTCGGAATGTGCGAGGATGCTCCCGTGTCCCCGACATCACGCGCCGAGAACCGCGCCGAGCAGACCCGCGCCATCCAGGCGACCGGCCGCCGCCACCTGGCCGAGGTCGGCCCGGCGGCGCTCTCCCTGCGCGCGATCGCCCGCGAGGTCGGGCTGGTCTCCTCGGCGGTCTACCGCTACTTCCCCAGCCGCGACGACCTGCTGACCGCGCTCATCGTCGAGTCGTACGACGAGCTGGGCGACGCGGTCGAGGCGGCCGACGAGGCCGTCGCCGACCGCGCGGACCTCGCCGGCCGGTTCCGGGCGGTCGTCCACGCGATCCACGACTGGGCGCGAGCGAACCCGCACGAGTACGCCCTGGTCTACGGCTCCCCCGTCCCCGGCTACGCGGCGCCCGACACGACCGTCACCTCGGCCGCCCGGGTCACCGGCGCCTTCCTCCGGCTGGCCGCCGAGTCCGAGGCTGCCGCGCTTCTCGTCGCCCCCACGCGCCCGCTCACCGACGCCGAGCAGGCGGCCCTCGGACCCGTGCGCGAGGTCGTCGGCACTCCCCTCTCCGACGCGCTGCTGCTGCGCTGGCTGATGGCGTGGAAGACGGTCTTCGGACACGTGTCGCTGGAGCTCTTCGGCCACATGCACCGCGGCGTCCTCGACTACGACGCCCACTTCGCCCAGGTCGTCGACCAGCTCTCGGCCGACCTGGGGCTCACCTGACTCGGGGGATGCCGCTGCGCCACCGTGCAGAAGAGACTCGAGCACACCCTCTCGGAAGGAGCACGCCGTGCGCGCCGTCGTGTTCGAGCAGTTCCAGACCTTCCCCTCGCTGACCGAGATTCCCCGCCCGACGCCCGGACCTGGCGAAGTGCTGCTGAAGATCGCGGGGGCGGGCGCCTGCCACTCCGACGTGGCGGTCTATCGCGAGTTCACCGCCGACGGGCCGGCGTCGATCCCGCCGCCCTTCGTGCTCGGCCACGAGAACTCCGGGTGGATCGAGGAGCTCGGCCCCGGTGTCACCGGGTTCGAGCAGGGCGAGGCCCACCTCGTCTACGGCCCGATCGGCTGCGGGCACTGCCGGGCGTGCTCGCGCGGGGAGGACACCTACTGCGAGAACGTCGAGTCGATGCCCTACCTCGCGGTCGGCCTCGGCCGTGACGGCGGCATGGCGGAGTACATGACCGTGCCCGCTCGCAACCTCGTCCCGCTCGGCGACGCCGACCCGGTCGACGCGGCTCCGCTCGCCGACGCCGCGCTCACGCCGTACCACGCGATCAAGCTCTCTCTGCCGCAGCTCGGCGGGGGCGGACGGCATGCGCTGGTGGTCGGACTCGGCGGGCTCGGCCAGATCGCCGTGCAGATCCTCACCGCGCTGACCGGCGCGACGGTCATCGCCACCGACATGAAGGAGGACGCGATGGAGCGGGCGCGGGCCAACGGCGCGATCACCGTGCCGGGCGGGCCGGACCAGGCCGCGCAGATCAGGGACCTGACCGGCGGCAAGGGCGTGGACGCGGCGTTCGACTTCGTCGGCGCGAGCGGGACCATCGCGGCAGCGCAGGGATCGATGGCCCGGCGCAGTCGGCTCACGGTCGTCGGCATCGCCAACGGCTCGGCGCAGTGGTCGTTCTTCACCAACCCGTACGAGTGCGAGCTGACCAACACCTACTGGGGCACGATCGAGGACCTGCACGAGGTCGTCGACATGTACCGCGCCGGCCAGATCCGTCCCGACGTCCAGCGGTTCACGATGGACCGCGCGCTCGACGCCTACGAGCTGCTCGAGTCCGGCGGCCTCTCGGGGCGTGCGGTGGTCACCCCGCACGCGTGACGCGCCCCCACTAGTGTCGGGGCCGTGACCCACCGCCTGCGCGAGGGCGACCGGGTGGCCCTGCTGGTGCCCGGCTCGTCGACGTACCTCGAGGTGGTGCTGGGACTCCTCGCCCGCGGCGTGGTGCCGATCCCGCTCGACCCACGCCTCACGGCGTACGAGCGCGAGCGGATCCTGGCCACGCTCGACCCGACGCTGGTCGTCACCGACGAGGCGGAGCTGGCCGGGCTGCCGCGCGAGCCGGGACTCCCCCGCGCCCGCCCGATGCACGTCACGAGCGGCACGACGGGCACCCCGAAGGGCGTGTGGAGCGGCGTCCTCGACGAGGACGAGGCCGCGGCTCTCGTCGCCGAGGAGCGCGACCTGTGGGGCTTCGCCGCCGACGACGTCAACCTCGTGCTCAGCCCGCTCTACCACTCAGCGCCGCTGCGCTTCGCCCTCGGTACGACGCTCTCCGGCGGGCGGGTCGTGGTGCCCGGCCCGTTCGACCCGGAGCGGGTGACGGCCACGATCGACGCCGAGCGGCCGACCACGATGTTCTGCGTGCCGGCGCACCTGCAGCGGCTGTTCGCCCACTGGGACCGGACTGATCGGCCCGACCTCTCGAGCTTCCGCCTGGTCGCGCACGCCGGGGCGCCCTGCCCGCCGGACCTCAAGCAACGCCTGATCGAGGCGTTCCCCGACGGGTCGACCTGGGAGTTCTACGGATCGACCGAGGGCCAGTTCACCGCGTGCCGCAGCGAGGAGTGGCTGGAGCGCCCGGGCACGGTCGGCCGGGCGCGCCCGGGCCGGTCGCTGCACACCGACCCCGACGGCACGATCTGGTGCGACGTGCCGGGGTACGCCCGTTTCGAGTACTACGGCGATCCCGAGAAGACCGCGGCGGCCTGGCGCGGGAGCAGCTTCACCGTCGGCGACCTGGGCCGGCTCGACGACGACGGCTACCTCTTCCTCGACGGCCGGCGCACCGACCTGATCATCAGTGGCGGCGTCAACGTCTACCCGCTCGAGGTCGAGAACGCGCTGCGCGAGCACCCCGACGTCGACGACATCGCTGTCTACGGCGTACCGGACGAGCGCTGGGGACAGCGGGTCTGCGCCGCCGTCGTCGGCACGGCCACCCCCGCGGACCTCGACGCCCTCGCCCGCGAGCGGCTGGCTCCCCCGAAGCGGCCGAAGGAGTACCACCGGCTCGACGAGCTGCCGCGCACGCTGACGGGCAAGGTGCGCCGCGACGTGCTCACGACTCCGCAGCGAAGACCATGACGTCGACGGGCGCGACGCTCACCGTGACCGCGTCGCCGACCGACAATGCGCCCGGGCCCGCCGCGCGCGGCACCCGGGCGACGATCTGGGCCGCTTCGCACTCGACCACGTAGCGGTTGCCGTCGCCGAGGAACACCGCGTCCCGGATCCGTCCTGCCCAGGCACCCGGCCGTGCCGGGCCGGCGTCACCCGCGCGCTCGAGGCACACCGACTCCACCCGGATGGCGACGTCGACCGGACCGTCCGGCGCCGTGCCCGGGCGCTCGGCGCGGAGCAGCCGGTGGCCGTCGTCCAGAACGCCGTCGCGGAGCGTCATGCGCAGGTGGTTGACCTCACCGAGGAACTGGGCGGCGAAGAGCGTCGCGGAGTGGTCGTACATCTGCCGCGGGCTCCCCTCCTGCACGATCCGGCCCTGGTCGAGCAGCACGATCCGGTCGGACATCGTGAGCGCCTCCGACCGGTCGTGGGTCACGCACACGGTCGCCATCCCGGTCAGCTCGTGGACCCGGCGCAGCTCCAGCTGCATCTCCTCGCGGAGCAGCCGGTCGAGCGCCGACAGCGGTTCGTCGAGCAGCAGGACGCTCGGGCGGAAGACGATCGCGCGGGCCAGGGCGACGCGCTGCTGCTGCCCGCCACTCAGCTGGTCCGGCCTGCGGTCCTCGTAGTCGCCCAGCCGCACCAGGGCGAGGGCCTCGCGCATCGCGGTCACGGCGTCGCCCTTCGACCATCCGCGCATCCGCAGCGGGTACAGGACGTTCTGGGCGACGTTCATGTTGGGGAAGAGCGCGTAGTTCTGGAAGACCATGCCGACGTTGCGCTTGTGCATCGGCGTCCCGCGCACGTCGCGCCCGGCGATCCGGACCTCGCCGTCGTCGGGCGTAGCGATGCCCGCCATGATCTGGAGGCAGGTGGTCTTGCCGCTCCCGCTCGGCCCGAGCAGCGTCACGAACTCGCCGTCCGCGACGGAGAACGAGACGTCGTCGAGCGCGCGGACCGATCCGTAGCGCTTGGTGGCGTGCTCGAGCGCGACGTACTCGGCGGGCTGGGCGGTGGTGGTCACGCTGGTTCCATTTCTGTGTCGGGCGGTTGCAGTCATCCGGGTGCTCACTGTCGGCCCGCCACGTCGGCGAGGTCGATCCGCGCGGACGCGCGCGACATCACGAGCGCCGCGATGGCGGCGGCCAGGAGCAGCAGGCCGATCAGCAGGCTGGCCACGACCGCGACCACCGAGCTGAGCGTGTCCTGCATCTGCGAGAACATCCGGAGCGGGACGGTCGTGTTGAGGCCGGCGACGAACAGCGGGAGCACCAGGTTGTCGAACGCGTTGAGGAAGGCGTACAGCCCGCCGACGACGAGACCGGGCAGCGCCATCGGCACGACGATCCGCCACAGGGTCCGCGCCCTCGAGGCGCCGCTCATCCGGGAGGCGTACTCGAGGTTGAGGTCGATGTTCCGTACGACGGCGGCGACGATGACCGCGGCGAGACTGATCGCCGTCACGGCCTGCCCGATGACCACACCGTGCGCGGTTCCGGCGATGCCGGCGCGGTTGGCGAAGACGTAGTAGCTCAGCGCCGGAACGATCTCGGGCAGAGCGAGGGGGAACACCAGGATGGCCAGGCCCACCACGAGGGTGCGACCGCCGCTGCGCACGAGGCCGTACGCCGCGAGCCCGCCGAGCACGAGTGCGATCGCGGCGTCGACGCCGGCGTACACGAGCGATCGCGACATCGACTCCGTCCAGAGAGGGTCGGCGAAGAACCGCGAGTAGCCGTCCAGGGTCAGCGTCGACGGCGGGAACGAGAGCCGGTTGGCCGGACCGAAGGAGAAGACGATCACGACCAGCTCGGGCACCACGAGGAACGCCAGGACCAGGTACGCCGTCGCTCGCGCCGCCACAGACCACACGCCGTCCGGCACGGCCTCGAGGACCGGGTGGAGGACCCTCGACGCAACCCGCTGGCGTGCCGGGTAGGGGTCTCGACGGAGCCCCGAGAGGCGACGCCCGAGCCGCAGCAGGACCAGCGGGAGGAGGCCCACGACGAGCATCGTGACGGTCATGGCGCCTGCCAGAGGCCAGTTCAGCGAGACGGTCGCCTGGTCGGCGACCACCTGCGCGAACAGCAGGCCGTTGGTGGCCCCGAGCGCCACCGGGATGACGTAGGCGCCCAGCGCGAGCACGTAGACCAGGAGCGCCCCGGTCGCCACGCCTGGCATCGACAGCGGCAGGAAGACCGTGGCGAAGACGCGCACCCGGGAGGCACCCAGCGACCGGGCGGTGACCTCGTGCCCCGCGGGGATGCGGGACATGGTCGCCCACATCGTGAGGATCGCGATCGGCATCAGGACGTGCACGAGGCCGATCAGCGCTCCGACGAGGCTGTGCCCGAGCTGGTGCGGCTCGTCGAAGATGCCGACGGCCACGAAGACCCGGTTGACCGGACCCTTCAGTCCCAGGAGTGCCGACCAGGCGAACACCCTGACCAGGACGGAGGTGAGGTACGGCAGCACCACGAGCGCGCCGAGCACGAGCTTCGTGCGGCCGCTGGCCCGGTGCAGGAGCGCCGCGAGCGGGTACCCGAGGACGACGCACAGCGCCATCACTGCGGCGGCCGAGAGCACGGTGCGGACGAGCACGTCACCGAAGTAGCTGCTCTCGAGGATCTGCCGGTACTGGTCGAGCGTGAAGGACTCCCCGACCCGGACGCTTCCCCAGGCGAAGTTCAGGAGGGGGTACGCCGCGAACACGAGGACGAAGGCGATGCCCGGCAGGGCGAGCAGGGCGGGGTTGGCGAGGACCGAGCCCCGCCAACCCCGCGAGCCGGCGAGCAGTGTCACGAGGCGCGCCACTCGTTCCAGCGGCTCAGCACCTCGTCGAGGTTGCTGGTGCCCTCGTCGTTCTCCGCGGTGTAGTAGTCGTAGTCGAGCAGGGTGCCCTGGTTCTCGCGGTTGGCGAACGGGGCCCACTTGAGGTCAGCGGGGTCGATGAGGTCGTAGACCGGCTGGGAGGGCAGGACGGTCCCGTAGTTGGTCAGGTCGGCGTACTTCGCCTGGACCTCGGGATCGCTGAACCAGTCGAGGAACGGCTGGCCCGCCGTCGGGCCGTGGGGGCCCTTCTCCATCAGCGCCGTGAGACCGCGGGCGATCGGTGAGTGCGGGAAGAGGGTCACCTCGAGGTCGGCTCCGTCCTTGACCGCGCCCAGCGACGCCGGCGAGTAGCTGAATGTCATCGTGGTGTTGCCGTCGATCACATCCTGCAGCGCCTTGGGCGCGGCGTCCCAGAGGGTGATCGAGTCCTTGATGGTGTCGAGCTTCGCGAACGCCCGGTCGAGGTCGAGCGGGTAGAGGTCCTCAGGTGCCACACCGTCGGCGAGGAGCGCGATCTCGATGTTGATCGGCACGCCGAACCCGCCCGACTGGAGGCCGCGGTAGCCCGGGTACTTCTCGAGGTCGAAGAAGTCCTCCCACGACGTCGGCGGGTTGTCCGCGAACTCCTTGCTGTAGGCCGTCACCGCGGTGATGTCCTGGTTCACCAGGTAGTTCTCGTGGACCAGGTCGCCTTCCTCGAGCGCCGCCAGGCCCTCGGGATCGAACTCCGAGGTGTCGATCGGCGCGTACACGCCGTCGGTGTCGGTCAGCGGGAAGACGTCGCCGGGGATGCCCACGGCGATGTCGAAGTCGGCGTTGCCGGACTGCTGGGCCAGGCGCATCTTCGGCCCGTAGTCGGTGTCGCTGAACTCGATCGTCTTGACCTCGAGGCCGCTCTCCTTCTCGAAGTCTGCGACGAGGGTCTCGACGGCGGCGCCGTTGACGCCCGCGCCCCGGGCGAGGGTGATCGCCTCGTCGCCCTCGGCGCCGGAGTCGTCGGATCCGCACGCGGCCAGGGTGGCGACGAGAGGCAGGACGACCAAGGCGCTCGTGAGGCGCCAGCCACGGTGATTCACAACGTCCAACTTTCTATAGTTACTTAACTCGACCCGTATTATGCATATAGCCGACGGCGGAGGTCCGCAACGACCCGAGACGCGCGCGTCGGCACCACCGACCACCGAGCAGAGGAGCCTCCGTGCCCGCACGCCCCGACCGACGCCCCAACATCGTGATCGTCCTCGTGGACGACATGGGCT
Organism: Nocardioides sp. GCM10030259; assembly: GCF_042666375.1. Taxonomy (NCBI): domain Bacteria; kingdom Bacillati; phylum Actinomycetota; class Actinomycetes; order Propionibacteriales; family Nocardioidaceae; genus Nocardioides; species Nocardioides sp. GCM10030259. The sequence goes on from NZ_JBHTDF010000026.1 coordinate 243,245, forward strand.
TCTCCGACATCGGGTGCTACGGAGGTGAGATCCGGACCCCGAACATCGACGCACTCGCAGAGTCAGGAGTGCGGATGACGCAGTTCTACAACACCGCCCGCTGCAGCCCCTCGCGCGCGTCGCTGATGACGGGCCTGCACCCGCACCAGACCGGGATCGGCATACTCAACTACGACGACTCACCCGAGGGGTACCCGGGCACGCTCAACGACCGGAACCTCACCATCGCGGAGGTCCTGGGCACCGTCGGGTATCGCAGCTACCTCTCGGGCAAGTGGCACATGTCCGGCGACATCCACCAGGTGTGCGAGAGCTGGCCCACGCGACGCGGGTTCGACGGGTTCTACGGCACGCTGGAGGGAGCCGGGAGCTTCTTCCGCCCGCGCACCCTCACGAGGGACGAGACCAACGTCGAGGACGAGGCGGCCGCCGACCCGGACTTCTACTACACGGACGCGATCACCGACGAGGCCGTCGGGTTCCTGCGCTCCCATCGGGCCGAGCGCCCCGAGCAGCCGTTCTTCCTCTACACGGCCTACACCGCACCCCATTGGCCGCTTCACGCGCGACCGGAGGACATCGCGACGTACGACGGCCGCTTCGCCGCCGGCTGGGACACCCTGCGCGAGGAGCGCCTGCGGCGGCTGGTCGAGTCCGGGATCATCTCGCCCGACTGGCCGCTCTCGGACCGCGATCCCCGCGTCCCCGCCTGGGAGGAGGTCGAGGACAAGGAGTGGGAGTCCCACCGGATGGCGGTGTACGCCGCGCAGGTCGACCGCATGGACCAGGGCGTCGGACGGATCGTCGAGGAGCTCAAGAGCCAGGGTCTCTTCGACGACACGCTGTTCCTCTTCCTCTCCGACAACGGTGGCTGCGCCGAGGAGATGCCCATCGAGACCGCGCAGGAGTTCGTGACCACCTACGTCAGCTTCGACGCCGTCACCAAGGACGGGCGCGAGGTGCGGCCGGGCAACGACCCGGGCATCCGGACCGGCGGGGAGGACAGCTACGCCACGTATGGCCGGTCGTGGGCGAACCTGTCGAACACGCCGTTCCGGGAGTACAAGCACTGGATCCACGAGGGCGGCATCGCGACGCCGCTCGTGGTCTCCTGGCCGAACGGGCTCGGCTCCGAGCCCCGCCTCCGACACCAGCCGCACCAGCTGACCGACATCATGGCCACGATCGTCGAGGTCACCGGCGCCGACTACGACACGTCGTACCGCGGACGCAGCGTGCTCCCCCTCGAGGGAGAGAGCATGCTGGCGACCTTCGAGAGCGACGCCCGTCGCGACGACCGACTGCTCTACTGGGAGCACGAGGGCAACAGCGGGGTGCGCCGCGGCCGGTGGAAGCTGGTCCGCAAGCACGATCGTGCCTGGGAGCTCTACGATCTCTCGGCCGACCGCACCGAGCTCGACGACCTGGCATCCGCCCACCCCGAGCTCGTGGCCGAGCTGTCTACGGCCTACGAGTCCTGGGCGAGGCGGTGCGGCGTCATCCCCCGTGAAGTCGTGCTCGACCTCTACGAGCGGCGGGGCGCGGGTCTCCCGTCCGAGTAGGCCGTCAGCCCGCGAACCGACGCCGGTACTGCTGCGGGCTGAGGCCGCGCACCCGGGCGAAGTGGTGGCGCAGCGTCGCCGCGTTGCCGAAGCCCACCTCGTCGGCGATCCAGTCGACGGAGTGGTCGGTGCGCTCGAGCAGCTCCTCGGCCGCCTGCACCCGCTGACGCGTCACCCACGCGTGCGGGGTGGTGCCGGTCTCGGCGCGGAACCGGCGGGCGAACGTCCGCGGCGACATGTGGTTCTGACGCGCGAGCGTCTCGACGCTCAGGTCCTCGCCGAGGTTCCCGACGATCCACTCCAGCAGCGGGCCCAGCGTCTCGGCCTCGCAGTCGGGGACGGCGTTCGCGATGAACTGCGCCTGCCCGCCGTCGCGGTGCGGCGGCACGACGATGCGCCGCGCCGTCGTGGCCGCGACCTTCGCGCCGAAGTGGTCGCGCATCAGGTGCAGGGACGCATCGATCCCGGCGGCCGAGCCGGCGCCGGTGAGGATGTTGCCGTCGTGGCAGTAGAGGACGTCCGGCCGCACCTTCGCCTCGGGGTACGCCGCCGACAGCCGGTCGGTGTAGCGCCAGTGCGTCGTGCACTCACGACCGTCGAGCAGGCCCGCGGCCCCGATCTCGAACACGCCGGAGCAGTGCGCGTAGATGGTCGCGCCCCGCGCGTCCGCGGCCCGTAGCGCGTCGAGGACGACCGGGTCGTGGTTCATGAAGTCGTACTTGGGGCTCAGGCACACCAGGTCGGCGTCCGCCGTGGCCTCGAGCCCGCGCTCGACGTACATGTCGAAGTCGGAGCGGCTCCGGAGCCGCCCCGGGCGGGGCGTGCAGATGCGGAAGTCGAAGACGGGATTGTCGTCGTCGGGGTGGTAGGGCTCCCCCCACACCTCGACGAGGGAGCCGAGCCCGAAGGGCTCCGCCCCGTCCTGCACGATCACGGCCACAGTGCGCACACGCACAGCCTGCACCAGATGTGGCAGAAAATCAACGGAGCATGACTTTTCTGCCACTCGTGGCAGGATCACAATCGGCGCATGATTACTGCCATGACCTACCTGATGATCCTCCTCCTGATCGCACTGGCGATGACCGCGGCCACCGTCCGCCTCATCGTCAGGGACGGCCGGGGGCCGCAGCGCCCGCCGGTCTCGCACTTCGAGGACAGCCGGTTCCTGGCACCTCTGGCGCGCTGAACGACCCACACGGCACGAAGGCCCGCCCCGGTCACCCGGGGCGGGCCTTCGTGCTTCAGTCGTACGACCGGGCGATCAGTTGCCGCCGGTCAGCTTCTCGCGGAGAGCCTGGAGCGCCTCGTCGGAAGCGAGCGAGCCGCCGCCGTCGGTCTCCTCGTCGGCAGCGGACGAGGAGTACGAGGTGGCCTCGCCGGCCTCGACCTCGGCCTGCTTGGCCTCGGCCTGCTGCTTGACGTGGGCCTCCCAGCGGGCGTGCGCCTTGGCGTACTGGTCCTCCCAGGTCGCGCGCTGCTCGTCGTAGCCCTCGAGCCACTCGCCGGTCTCCGGGTCGAAGCCCTCGGGGTAGACGTAGTTGCCCTGCTCGTCGTAGGTGGCGGTCATGCCGTAGAGCGTCGGGTCGAACTCCTCGACGTCCGCGGCGGCCGCGGTCTCGTTGGCCTGCTTGAGCGACAGCGAGATCCGGCGACGCTCGAGGTCGATGTCGATGATCTTGACCATGACGTCGTCGTTGACCTGGACGACCTGCTCGGGGATCTCGACGTGACGCTCGGCGAGCTCGGAGATGTGCACCAGGCCCTCGATGCCCTCCTCGACGCGGACGAACGCACCGAACGGCACCAGCTTGGTGACCTTGCCCGGGACGATCTGACCGATCTGGTGGGTGCGGGCGAAGTGCTGCCACGGGTCCTCCTGCGTCGCCTTCAGCGACAGGGAGACACGCTCGCGGTCCATGTCGACGTCGAGGACCTCGACGGTGACCTCGTCGCCCACGGCGACGACCTCGGACGGGTGGTCGATGTGCTTCCAGGACAGCTCCGAGACGTGGACGAGACCGTCGACGCCGCCGAGGTCCACGAACGCACCGAAGTTGACGATCGAGGACACGACGCCCTTGCGGATCTGGCCCTTCTGGAGCTGGGTCAGGAAGCCGTGGCGGACCTCGGACTGGGTCTGCTCGAGCCACGCACGACGCGACAGGACGACGTTGTTGCGGTTCTTGTCGAGCTCGATGATCTTCGCCTCGAGCGTCTGGCCGACGTACGGCTGCAGGTCGCGGACGCGGCGCATCTCGACGAGGGAGGCGGGGAGGAAGCCACGCAGGCCGATGTCGAGGATCAGGCCGCCCTTGACGACCTCGATGACGGTGCCCTCGACGACGCCGTCCTCCTCCTTGACCTGCTCGATGGTGCCCCAGGCGCGCTCGTACTGGGCGCGCTTCTTGGACAGGATCAGGCGGCCTTCCTTGTCCTCCTTCTGGAGGACGAGTGCCTCGACCTTGTCGCCGACCTCGACGACCTCGTTGGGGTCGACGTCGTGCTTGATCGACAGCTCACGCGAGGGGATGACGCCCTCGGTCTTGTAGCCGATGTCGAGCAGGACCTCGTCCCGGTCGACCTTGACGATGGTGCCATCCACGATGTCACCGTCGTTGAAGTACTTGATGGTCGCGTCGATCGCCGCGAGGAAGTCCTCCTCCGACCCGATGTCGTTGACCGCAACCTGCGGCGCGTCGGTGATGTCGGGGAGGGTCGAGATGCTGCTCGTCATAAGGAAGTGTTGTCCTTGGATGGATGGTGTCGTGCGGGCACGTCGAAGGTCCGTTTCACCACTCGTGGAGAGATAGCGAGCACAGCGTCCGCTCCGTCTGGGACCCGGGCAGACCTCCGGCGCAACCTAAAGCCTACGCGGCGCGCCTCACACCAGTCCAACCCGCGCCCCCTCATGGGGTGGTGAGCGTCCGGGACTACGCTCCGAGGCGTGGAGAACCATCCCCCCGTGCGGGTCGAGCGCAGGCCGGTGTCGGAGGAGGAGTCGCGGCGGGCCAACGGCCCCGACTGGGACCGGTACGCCGACGAGTACCAGGCCACGCACGGCGAGTTCCTCGGCGACGTCGGCTTCGTGTGGGGCCCCGAGGGGCTGACCGAGGCCGAGGCCGGGATCCTGGGCGACCTCGCCGGCCGCGACGTGCTCGAGGTCGGGTCTGGCGCCGGGCAGTGCTCGCGCTGGATCCGCTCGCGGGGCGGTCGCGCGTACGGCCTCGACCTGTCCTTCCGGCAGCTGCAGCACTCGCGGCGCATCGACCAGGAGACGGCGATGCCGGTCCCGTCGGTGCTCGGGACCGCGACCGCCCTCCCGTTCCGCGACGACTCCTTCGACATCGTGTTCTCGTCGTTCGGCGCGCTGCAGTTCATCAGCGAGATCGACGTGGCCGTCGCCGAGACCGCCCGGGTGCTCCGCCCCGGCGGCCGCTACGCCTTCTCGATCACGCACCCGACCCGGTGGATGTTCCCCGACGACCCCGAGGAGCCGGGCCTCACCGCGAGCCAGTCCTACTGGGACCGCACGCCGTACGTCGAGGTCGACGACGGGACCGGCGTCGTGTCGTACGTCGAGCACCACCGCACCCTCGGCGACTGGGTCGCCCTGCTGGCCGGCCACGGCTTCGTGATCACCGACCTGGTCGAGCCGGAGTGGCCCGAGGGCCACGAGCGGGTCTGGGGCGGCTGGTCGCACGTGCGCGGGCGGCTCACCCCGGGGACGGCGATCTTCGGGGCCCGCCTCGGCTGAGACGGGCCCCGGACGGCTGAGCTGGTTCGATCGTCAGGCGGAGGTGCCCGCCAGGGTCTTGCCGTCCTCCTTGCCGTCCTGCCTGCGCGTGCCCGTGCTGCGCGTCCTGCGCGAGCTCAGGATGAGGAGCACGCCGGCGACCAGGGCGAGCGCGCCGGCGACGAAGCCGACGATCGGCACCCACGTCAGCATCATGTCGAGCATCCGCAGGTTCGACTTCGCCCCGTCGGTCGACTCCGCGATCTGGTCCTCGGTGAACTCGGCCTGGAGGTTGAGCACCTGGGTGCCGTCGGCGAGGTAGCGCTGCTGGTCCTGGGACTGGTTCAGGATGTCGCCGGTGCGCGGCTCGACGTAGATGTTGACCTCGTTGGTGTAGGTGCCGTCGACTCCCTCGGCGACCTCGATCGGCTCGTCGTCGATGTTGATGCGGTAGTGGTAGGTCTCGACACCGTCGAAGTCCTGGGTGTCGACGAAGACGGCGTCCACGGCACGACCGGCCGTGCCGTCCCAGTACGGGTAGGTCTCCTTCTCGGCGTCGAACGGCCACTTGTTGATGAGGCCCTCGTGCTGCACGGTGTCCGGGGGGACATAGTCGCCGTTCGGCACCGCGAGCGCCGTGACGCGGTCGGTCGGGAACGTGTCCTCGCTGGCGGAGACGAGGCGCGGGTCCTCGCCGTCGACGCACTGCGGGGCGTCGCCGTCGAGGTTCTCGACGACGCACGAGCCGTTGACGAAGACGATCACGTCGTCGTCGGAGGCGTCGGCGTCGGCCTGGGTGATGCTCGTGATGCTGATCGGCACGGCGCTGCCGAGCTCTCCGGTGTCGGAGTCGAGGCGCTGTGCCTCACCGCTGAGGTGCGTGGTGGTGTCCACGTCGAGGGGCGTCTTCTTGACCACCCCGGGCATCCAGGTGATCGCCATGATGGCGACGACCACAAGGAACGCCCCTAGCCCCAACAACACCGGGCCGAAGAACTTGCGCACTCGTAGACCTCCCGCTCACGACCGCCTCCCATGGCTGTCACCCGGGGCGCACAGTAACGCAAGTCACAGCGAAATGTGACCAGCCAGTAGGTAACTGTGACCAACTTTCTTGAAACAGGTTCTTCTTCAGTCGGGGGCGTCGTACTCCCCGACCACCACGCCGTGAGCGGTGTAGAGGAGTCGGTCGTAGCGCGCCGACCAGACGTCGTCGACCGGCACTTCCCGCCACCGGTTGCGGTGGTCGTCGCGCCGGAGCGCCCGGAGCCGGGTGAACCCGAGCTCACCGGTGCGCACCTGCTGATCGAGGTCGGGGTTGTAGTCGACGGGCAGGGTCACCCAGAGCAGGCCGCCCGGCTTGAGGAACGAGCGGAGCCGGTCGACGGCACGGCCGGCCTTCGCCGGATCCTTCGTCTCCTCGTCGAGACCGACGTGCTCGAGGGTCGACACCGCCAGGACGAGGTCGAACTTCCGGTCGAGCTCGAGGTCGACCACGTCGACGTTCATCACGCCGGGGGCGCGCTCGTACCGGTCGACGACGACGTGGTCGACCGGTGCGTAGTGACCGAGGACGTTGCCGATCTCGAGGACGTCCTGCCCGTCGTGCTCCCCCAGCACCTCGAGGGCCAGGGCGACCTCGACGGCCCGCTCGTTCAGCCAGGTGTAGTTGTAGCGGTGGCTGAAGTACGGAACGTCGCGGCCGTCCCAGCGGAACGTGGTTCGCGACACGCGCCCGGCTCGCGGGCGCCCGGCGACCCAGCCCACGGCCCAGCCGACGCACGACCGCAGCACCCGGAGGAACCCGCGGTCGCGACCGAACGCGAGCAGGCGACGAGCGATGTCCGGGACGATCATGGGCGAGAGGGTAGCGGCAGCCCCGTGCGATAGTTCGGACCGTGCCGCCTTCCGTCGAGACCCGCGCCGTCGCCGTCCGCGCCCGCGGCACGCTCCCGGCGCTCGACTCGATGCGCGCGATCGCCGCGATCGCCGTGCTCGCGACGCACGCGTCGTTCTGGGGAGGCGCCTACGCCCACCGCGGCTATGGCACGGCGCTGGCACGGCTCGACATCGGCGTCGCGATCTTCTTCGTGCTCTCGGGGTTCCTGCTCTCGCGGCCGTGGTTCGAGCACCACGCCCACCGGACCAGGCCGCCACGCGCACGGGTCTACCTGTGGCACCGGCTGCTGCGCATCTACCCGGTGTACCTCGTCGCCGCCGTCGCGGCCCTGGTGCTCCTCCCCGGCAACGACGACGTGTCGAGCGCGACGGTCCTGCACACGCTGACGCTCACCAACATCTACCTCGACGACCGGCTGCCCGACGGCCTGACCCAGATGTGGAGCCTCGCCACCGAGGTCGCGTTCTACCTCGTGCTCCCCCTGCTGATGTGGCTCGTGCTCTCCCGGCGCCGCGGCGGGGCGCACGGACGAAGCCGCCTCGGCGTCGTGCTCGCGCTGATGATGATCGTCAACGTGGCGTGGCTCGTGGCGGCCACGTCCTCGCTCGACATCAGCGGCGCGATGACCAGCGTGTGGCTGCCCGGCTACCTCACGTGGTTCGGGGTGGGGTTGGCCATCGCGGCCGCGGCCGTCCACCTCGAGGCCGGCGGCGACGCCGCAGGCTCGGCCCGGGTCGCCACGGCGCTGCGCCAGATGGGTCGGTCGCCCGGCACCTGCTGGGTCGCGGCCCTCGCCCTCTTCGCGATCGCGGCGACCCCGATCGCGGGCAGCGCCTCGCTGGTCGCGCCGGTAGCCGGCGAGGCGGTCACCAAGAACCTCCTGTACGCCGCGAGCGCCGGGCTGCTCATCCTGCCCGGCGTCTTCGCCGACCCCGAGGGCCGCTACATCCGCGTCCTCTCGCTGCCACTGCTGCGCCACCTCGGCCACATCTCGTACGGCATCTTCTGCGTCCACCTCGTGATCCTCGAGCTGGTCGCCCGGTGGCGTGACATGGAGCTCTTCGCCGGTCGCACCCTGGAGCTGTTCGCGATCACGCTCGTACTCAGCATCGCGGTGTCGGAGGTGGTCTACCGGGTCGTCGAGCGACCGGCCCTGCGCTGGAAGCGGCGGTTCGACCGGTCGCCGTCGAGCGAGAGCGCCACGAGCACGCCGAGTCCAGCCAGCACCATCAGCTGAGGCGCGACCAGGGTCCCGGCCCATCCGTCGGCGGAGCCGAGGGGCCGCCACCAGTAGAAGATCCCGGCGGAGCCCACCAGCAGTCCGCTCAGCCACGCCGCCACGTCGCGGGTCAGCCAGCGGTCGACGGTGACCGCGGTCAGCACCATCGCAGCGCCTCCGGCGACGAACGCCCACCAGCCGCCGATCACGCCGTACGTCGCGAGTCCGCACGCCCCGACGAGCACCGCCGGGAGCGACCGCCCCTCGACTGGAGGTGCCGAGGACCTGGCTCGCCGCCAGGCGATCCCGAGGGCCACCATGAGCACCAGCAGGGACCCGCCCACCGCCAGGGCGCCGCGGTAGAGCCGATCGGGCGCGAACCGCAGGTCCACCTGGGTCACGTCGCCGTCGACCCGCCAGCCCTGCTGCCAGCCGTCGATCGTGACCGAGTCGATCGTGCCGTCGTCGGGCGTGGATCCGACCCAGCCGGGGTTCTGGTTCTCCCGGATCGCGGCGATCGAGGAGCCGGGCTCCGGCAGGGTGAGCTCCCGCGCCACCGGCGACTCGTCGGTCAGCTGGGCGGGGGTCACGGTCGGCACCGGCGGCTGCGACCGCGTCATCAGCAGGCGCATGCCGCGGAACGCCGGGGCCGGCGACAGCAGGACGCGCGTGTCACCCGCCTCGACGTCGAGCTCGTCCGGCCCGCACACCCGCGCCGGCAGCAGACCGCCGTCGAAGAGCTGGCGCGGCGAGGCGGTGACCGAGGTCGCGTGGAACGCGTCGCCGGCGCGCACCGTGGGACCGAAGTCGCAGCCGAGGTCAGTGGGCGTGTCCGAGAGCGTGATCGGCAGCAACCCGACGCCGTGCAGGCTCAGCTCGCTCACCCCGACGGGCAGGGGTTCGCGGCTGCCGTCGGGGCCGAGACCGTCGGCAGGCCGCTTGGACTCGAAGTACAGATCGACCCGGTCGGCACGGAACGTCTCGACCCGGGCATGCCCGGTGACGTCGATCTTCACTGCCTGGCGGCCGCCCGGGTACTCGAGCACGACCCTCGTCACGCGCGACGCCGCGGCCTCGCGTCCCAGACGCACGTCGATGCCGCGCACGGTCCGTTCCCCGAGCCAGTCGAGCGAGAGCGACGGCGTCTCGTCGTCCGGGTCCGCGACCCAGGTCGTCCCCCGGTCGCCGTCGACCGCAGCGACCGCCGAGCCGCGAGCGTCGTCGACGGCCTCGGACGACGACCTGATGTTGATGACCTGCTCGCTCTGGATCAGGCCCTGCAGCGCGGGCCCGTTCGTCGGCGCCACCTCGGCCGTGACCTCGTACGACGCGCCCGCACCGAGCCGGACCGTGCGGTCGAGCGCGCCCGGCTCCTCACCGCTGCGGGCACGATCCGGCGAGCAGTGGACGGTGCCGTGCACGGTGACACAGGCCTCGCGCCAGCCGGACGTCGCGGAGAGCAGGATCGAGCGCGGCGCTCCCCAGTCGGCCGGGACCCGCGGGAGCACCAGCGTTCGGTCGACGTCGACGCCGGCGACGCCCACCTCGGCGATCGCCAGCGGGCCCTGGGCACGCCGGTCACGGATGACCGTCACCGACGACGTCGGGCCGGCGGGCACGGCGACGGTCACCGGCTCCCCCGCCGGCGCCTCCACCGCGTCGCTCGATCCGGCGTCGGTCACGACGCGGATGTGCTCGGGCTCCTCCAGGCCGGTGTCCCCGGCAGTGACGACCACGCTGTCGACGTCGAGAGGCTCCTCGAGCTCGACGGAGACCGACGGCTGCCGGTCCTCGACGTCCGACTCCCACTGGGTGGCCGTGAGCCCGTCGAACGCCGCGAACGGCAGGCGCTCGGTCACCACCGGTCCGTTGCTGTCGGCGTACGCCTGCGACGACGACGCGCTGACCGCCTTCGCGCCGAGGATCTGCGCATGGGTCTCCCACCGGGGGTCGCCGATGGTGTAGTCGCGCGCCGGCGCCCCGCGCCGTCCGTCGTCGTCCTCGGCCAGCGTGGCCGACGTGGCGTCGTTGATGCGGGCGAAGTTCCGCTCCTGGCGACGCAGGCCGTCGGTGAGCACCAGGTCGCTGCTGTCGACGTCCCCGGGCGCGTCGGTCGCGAGTACGGCGGGCGCGTCGCCGATCAACCGGGTGTCGAGCAGGTCGAGCAGGTCCTCGGGGCCGCCGACGACCAGCGGGCCGCCCGTCGAGGCCACGGCTCGATGCGCCCCGTCGACGGCGTAGATCTCGACTGCCGGGTAGCGCGCCGTCCAGCCGTCGTCCACCACCGTGGCGTCGCGATCGCTGCCGACCTTGGCCCGACTGCCGACGTACGGACCGAAGTCGGCCACCTTGCGCAGGCCGGGAGACCCGTCGAGCACCTGGTGGACGAGCACCGGCGGTGTCTGGTCGGTGCCGCGCAGGTCGTTGCGCACGACGAGGTGGCCGATGCCGGCGCGGGTCAGGTAGCCGGCCAGGCCGGCGGACGGCCGGCCCGACGCCAGCTGCTCCTCGATCGCGTCGAGCATCCGGATGTTGCCTGCGGGCGCGAGCGGCACGGCGTTGCGGATCGCCCACGGGGTCGAGGCGAGCGGCTGCATCGGCTCGTCGTCGGGGTCGCCCCACACGTAGAAGCCGAAGCTCGAGCCCGGCACCAGCAGCGCGGTCGTGTCGTCGTCGTGCTCGTCGAGCCAGGACGCCGTCTGGTACCAGTAGCCCGGCAGCTCGACGAAGTCGTTGGCCGTCCCCAGCCGACCCGCGAACGCCGGAGCGGCGATGCCGGCGACCGAGGCGATGCTGAGCAGCAGGACGCCGACGTACGCCAGCCGGTCGCCGATCGCGTCGGAGCGGGTCGACCGGTCCCGGGCACCGACCTCGCGTGCGCGGGCGGCGAGGACGGCGATGAGGTGCGCCAGCCCGAGCACCAGCGGGATACGGATGATCGGGTCGAACTTGTGCACGTTCCGCAGCGGCGCCAGCAGCCCGTCGAGCGCGTCGCGCTCGGTGCCTGCGAACCACCCGGCCAGCTGGCCGCCGTGACCGGCGGTGACCATCAGCAGTCCGAGCAGCACCGACAGCACGAGGAACTGCCGGTGCGGGTTGCGGCGCATCGTGAGCCCGGCGACGCCGAAGAGCAGCAGGGCGGCGCTGTTGATCGCCACGTAGCCCGTCGTGATGAGGTCGTTGCCGGCCTGCCACGTGGCATCGACGTACGGGACCCAGTGGGAGGTGCCCCGCAGCGCGTCGAAGACCGTGGTCGGGAACGTCGTCACCCCGGCGGTCTCGATGTAGTCGAGGAACGGCGGGCTGTAGCGACCGAGCAGGAAGAGCGGGACCAGCCACCAGGCCGTGGCGGCCAGCACGAAGACCGGCCACCACAGCATCATCGAGCGCCGCCGCGGCCCGGGCCTCCGGGTGAGCAGCCACACCGCTCCGAGCGGGATGACCGCGAACGTCGCCGCCGCGTTGACGCCGCCGACCGCGGCGACGGCCAGCGCCGACAGCAGCGCCGCCCGACGTGGTGAGCCGCGACCGGCGCCGATGACGAGCGGCACCAGCACCCACGGCGCCAGGGCGCTCGGCCACGCCTCGATGGAGATCGGGCCCAGCACGGTGACGATCCGGGGCGAGAGCGCGAAGGCGAAGCCCGCGACGATCCGGCTGACCGGCGAGCCGATGCCGAGCGCACCGCAGAGCTTGACGATGCCGAGGAAGGCGACGACCAGCAGCAGCGACCACCACATCCGCTGGATGACCCAGCCGGGCAGGTCGAGGAGGTGCCCGAGCCAGTAGAACGGCCCCATCGGGAAGAGGTAGCCGTACCCCTGGTTCTGCACCTGGCCGAAGCTGCCCTCGGGGTCCCACAGGTGCAGCGACCGGGCCAGCAGGCCGCCCGGGTCGATCACCAGGTCGAGCTTGGTGTCGCCGAAGATGCGACCCGGCCGCTGCGAGAACGCGATCGCGACCAGCACGAGGCAGCAGGCGACCAGCCTGAACCGCCACGCGAAGCGGTCGGGTGCGGAAGGCTCCGTCATCGCCGCCGCAGGACGATCACGAAGTTCCACGTGACCAGCTCGCGAACGACCGGGACCCGGGTCAGCCAGTAGGCGAAGCGCGGGTTGTAGCGCGGGATCAGGTCGAGCACCTCGGCCTGGTCCTGGCGGCGGGCCCAGTCGAGCCCCGCCGCCACCGTGACGGCGAAGAGCGACTCGCCGTACTTGTTCTTGGGCTCCTTGCCGTGGCGGCGCCGGTAGCGGTCGCGGGCCCGGCGGCCACCGAGGAAGTGCCACGGCGCGGTCTCGTGCCCGCCCCACGGGCCGAACCAGACCGTGTAGGAGATGAACGTCGTGCCGCCGGGCCTCGTCACCCGCACCATCTCGTCGGCCATCCGCCACGGGTCGGGCACGTGCTCGAGCACGTTCGACGAGTAGCAGAGGTCGAAGGTGTGGTCGGCGAACGGCAGCTCGAGGCCGCTCCCGATGACCGTGCGGGGCGCGATGTCGCCGAGGCCGGAGAGCTCGCCGACGTCGGCGTCGAGGGCGAAGTACGACGTACCGCGATCCTCGAACACCCGCCGGAAGTAGCCCGGTCCCCCGCCCACGTCGAGCATGGCGGCGCCGTCGAGGTCGAGGTAGCCCGCGAGCTGGTCGGCGGAGTCGTTCGCGAGCGCTTCGTAGAAGACTGCGGGCTCGGTCTGCTCCTTGCGGAACGCCCGGAACAACCTGATCGACCGCCGCAGGTCGGCAGCCCATCGGGGTGTGCCAGAAGGACGGTCGCGAAACACGCGCCGACCCTATACTGCGCCCATGTCCGCCAGCACCCACGTGTCGTTGGAGGACACCGCCCCCAACCAGACGCTGTCGGACCGGGCCCAGCAGGTCGCTGCGCTCACCGGGCTGCGTGGGTTCGCGGCACTGATGGTCGTCGTCGTGCACGTCTCCGTGCGCACCGACTACCCGTGGGTCGGCCTCACCGGCTACGGACCGGTCAGCCTCTTCGTGCTGTCCGGTTTCCTCCTCTACCGCCCGTGGGCGAGGTGGACGCTGCGGACCTCCGACCGGCCCGACGTGAGGGTCTTCGCGCGCCGCCGCGTCGCACGCATCTTCCCGGCGTACCTGGTGGTGCTGTTCGTCGTCGCGCTGATCTACCCGGTGTCACGGCCCGACGGCGTCGAGGGGTGGTTGTACGCGATCACGCTGACGTGGATCTACGAGCCCGGGCAGTTCCCGACCGCCCTGGCCCAGACGTGGAGCCTCGCCACCGAGCTCTCCTGGTACGTCGCGCTGCCGGTCATGGCCGGCGTGACCGGATGGCTGGCTCGGCGCCGCTCGCAGCGTGCGGGCTTCTGGCTCGCCACCAGCCTGATCATGCTGTCACTCCCGGTCACCGTCGCCTGGCGCTGGTGGGTCCGCGAGAACGAGCTCGGTATCCACTTCACCTACTCGTTCTGGCTTCCGGGCTTCCTCGTCTGCTTCGCCGGCGGCGCGCTGGTGGCCCTGTTCGCCGAGGGTCTGCGCAACGGCGTGGTCACGATGCCGCGCTTCCGCCGGCTCGCGGCCGACCCGTGGGCGTTGCTGCTCTTGGCGACGGCCGTCGCACTGATCGCGACGTCCACCCTCGGTGGGCCCGACGGCTACGTCACCCGCAACTTCTCCCAGGAGCAGGTGCGGTTCGCGGGGGCGACGTTCGTCGCGATCACGCTGCTGGTGGTCGTCGTCTTCGGCGCGATGAGCTCGCCGTTCACGCGGTTGCTCAGCACGGCGTGGTTCAACGCGATCGGGCGCTGGTCCTACGGCATCTACCTGTGGCACCTGCCGCTGATCACGATCCTCGACGACCAGCTCTCGTTCCCGGACGGTGTCGGAAGCCTGTTCATCCGGCTCGCGTGGGTCGTCGGGCTGTCGATCCCGCTGGGCGCCGCGACGTACGCATGGATCGAGAAGCCGGCGATCGAGTGGTCACACCAGTCGACGAAGGGCCGCACGGCCGCGTCGGCTCACCGCAACGAGCGGGGGCTGCGGATCGCCGACACGACGGAGCCGACGCCGAGCGCGACGAGTGCCAGCACGACGACGGCCCAGCCCGCTGACGCTCCGAGCGCGAGCCGCCCGACGTCGACCCCGGGCGCGTAGCGCACGGCAACGTCGGCCGCGCCGGCCGGCACGTCCCACCCCTGGGCCCAGCCGTCGACCGTCACCGCGTCGAGCCGCTCGCCGTCGACGCTCGCCACCCAGCCCGACTCCGCCGGGAGTGCGAGCACGAGCGTGCGGTCGCCGTCGTTCGCGCCGAGGTGGACGTTCATCGATTCGCCGTAGGCCGTGCGGTCGAGGACGTCGTCGGCGACCGGAGCCGGGCCGGGACCGGCCTCGGCGTCCTCGGCGAGAACCCGACCGAGGTCGCCCGGCATCGCCGCCAGCAGCACCCCTCGCGGCCGCCACTCGAACGTGGCGGGCATCGTCACCCGGGTCTGCCCGTCCGGCACGGTGACATCACCGCAGACAGACGCCTGCACCGTGGCACCGGAGACCAGCTCGGCGGGAGTCACCTCGATGCGGGTGCCGTGGTCGACCCCGCCGATCGTCACGGTCGGCCCGTCCTCGCAGCCGATCCGCTCGGTGCGGTTCGCGTCCCACGTCACCATCGGGCCGCCGAGGATCTCGACCTCGCCGACCGCCACCGGCGTTCGCCGGACGCCGCCGGTGGCCGAGTCGGAGCTCGGCACGTCGGTGTCGTCGAGGACGGTGATGCTGAGCTTGCGCGTGACGATCCGCGGCAGCGTGATGGTGCCGTCGGCATCCACGTCGACCTCGGTCCGGAGGTCCGGCGCCTGCGCTTCGGTGCGCCGTCCGATCACCTCTGCCGTGACCTGCACGCGAGTCGGCTGGGACCCGACGTGCCCGGTCGGGGGCATCAGCCGGACTCCGGAGATATCGGCCGGCGTCGTCCAGGCGAGCGTCAGCTCGGGGTTCCGATCCGCCGGGGCCGGCCGCCATGCCGTGCTCATGTCGGCGTCGGCGGCCGCCTGTGGGCGGGCAACGAGGTCCTGGGTCGCGACGCTGCCGCTGGTGGCGACGACGCTCGGCTGGGCGATCCGGTCCGCGAGCAGTCCCGCGTCCGTCGAGGAGGCGGCAACCACCCATGCTCGTGCCTCGACGGGTGTCGGCTCGTCGACGGTGATGGTCCGGTCCAGCGTGCTGTCGTCGGGGCCGCTGACGCCCAGGCCGTCGTTGCACGAGGTGCCGAGGACGGCGCCGTCGTCGGGTTCGCGTGGCACCGTCGGCACGCACTGCGCCTGGCTGCCGAGCCGGGCAGCCAACAACCACGACTCCGTGGCGGCGTCGTCCAGCGTGAGCCGGTCGGTCACGGTCACGTCGGGGACCGTGACATCGACGATGCCCACGCTGCCGTCGGCGCCGAAGGAGCCGTCGATGGAGGTGATGGTGATCCGCAGTCGACTCGCGTCTCCGACGGCACCGAGGTCGAGCAGCCCGTCGTCGGGCACGTCGTACGTCGCGCTCCTGTCGTCGGCATCGACGCGAACCCGGCTCACGGCGTACCCGCTGAAGACGTTGTGCAGCACCTGCACGGAGGTGCCGTCGAGCGATGTGGGTGCATCGAACCTGACCTCCCACCACTCGCCCTCGCCGGCACCACGGCGCGACTGCCACGCCGTGAAGGCGTTGGCGTCGATGGCGGAGGCCGCGTCCGTGCCGGCCTGCCGGAGGTCGCCGTCCAGATCGGCGGCCGACGAGGACGCCGACACGGCCGTCACACCCTCGATCTGTCGCGCAGCGCTGGTGACCGGGGCGGCGTCCGCCGGAAGCACCGACCTGGCGTCGTCGGCCGAGAGGTCGGGACCGTAGGGGTCGACAGGAACCCGCTGGTCGACGTCGCGCCGACGCGCGCTGTCGGAGAGCACGACGGCCTGCTCGTCGGACCCCGGCCGCAGCTGGATCGCGCGGTCCCGGAGCACCCCGGCGTCCGCGAGGTCGCTGACCGTCCCGGCGTCACCGACTGCCTCCGCCGCGTGACCGTCGTAGACCCAGCCACTCGCGGTCGCGGTCGGTGCCCAGATCTCGACCTGGTCGACGTCGCTGCGGACCCCGAAGTCCGTCAGCGCGTCGGCTTCGGTGTCATCGGTGCCGCGCAGCAGCGCGACTCTGCGGGCGCCCGCCGTGCTGAGGGCCGCACGCACGAGTGACGTCGGGTAGGCACGTTCGTCAGGCACCGGACCGCCCAGCCGCACCAGCACGTACGAGATCCCGAGCCGGCGAAGTGCGCTGACCGTGCCCGGGCCGCCGTCGCCACGTCCGAGGCGGGTGGCCAGGTCGTCGATCGCGGTCGTGCCGCCCGCTCCGGACGTAGGCACGACGTCGCGCCCGACCCAGGGGCGGTCGCCGAGCGCAGTCCCGAGGGCGGCGAGGTCGGTGCTGCCGGTGTCGGGCGGCAGGACGAGCACCCGCCCGGGATCCGCGTCGGTCGACCACCGTGCCACCCCGTCGAGCAGCTCGCTCTCAGCGACCGAGGCAGCCTCCGGTTCGGCCGCCGTCGCCGCCAGCCCGACCAGGGCCGTCACCCCGACGAGCACGGCAACCAGCACACCCACGACGGCTCGGCGACCGTTCCGGAGGTCGTGGACCGTCCGGAGCCGCTCCGTGAGGTCGGCGGCCAAGGGGCCCCAGGCGACGAGCCCCGCAAGGCCGAGCCATCCGAGCAGCGGACCCGCTGCGCTTGCGGGTTCCTCTCCCGCGGTCGGGGCGGCGACCGGCGGCCGCCAGTCCAGGACCCACTCGAGCACGACGACGGCAGCGCCGACGACGAGGAGCGTGAGGACGAACCGGCGCTGGAGGCCACGGCTGCGCAGGAGCACTGCCGGCAGGGCCACGAGTAGCGGACCGACCACCAGGGCGGCCAGGACCACCAGGCCGACCTCGGGTCGGCCAACAGCCTCCGCGACCTCCTCCCGCAGCTCACCTCGGGCCAGGGCCGACACGTCGACCGCGTGGACGGCCTCCCACACCGTCAGCACGATCCACCATGCGGAGGCCGCCGCCGTGAGCACCAGCCAGCGGACGGCGCCGACGACGTCCGGGCGGTTGCGGGTCAGCACCGCCACGAGTCCAGCGCCGAGTGCCGCCAGCGCCCACGCGGGGCTGCCGACGCCGGCCACGCCCACCCAGGCCGCGGAGGCAAGGGCGGGCCGCCAGCCCGTGCCGCGGAGCAGCACAGGCGCGACGACCCACGGAAGGGTGGCGGCTGCGAGCCCGTTCGTGGGGGAGCTGACCAGGGTCGGCACGAGGACCGCTCCGAGGACGAAGACCACAGCGCCTACCCACGGCGCCCAGGGCTCGGCGCGTCCGGCATCGTGACCGGGTGCCCCGGCGAGCCCGCGAGCCAGGCGCACTGCTCCGACGACGGCCAGCACCAGCACCAGCACGCGCCAGCACGTCTCGACCGTGTGCGCCGACAGGCTGGCCTGGCTGCCCAGCCAGAGGACGGCGGCGTACGGCAGCTCACGGATCTGCTGCACGCTGACACCCCCCAGGGTGCCGAGGAAGGTCCAGCTGTCGCCGGCGGAGCGGAGTGCCTCGCCGGGGTCACGGGCGATCCGTTGGGACACCATCGACGCAGGCTGTGAGAGCGACCAGCGGACGGCGATCACGCCCACGAGCAGGGCGACCAGAAACGTACGGGACCTCCCGATCATGCGAGGTCGTCCTCCGGCAGGTCGTCGCCGAACAGCACCCGGCCCGCGACGAGTCCGACCACGACCGCGGTGACGACGTTGGCGACGACGGGCGGAGTGACCGCGCCACCGACGTCGACGATGGCCGCGGCGGCGGCGACGAGCAGACCGGTGGCGCAGGCAGCACTCAGAGCGACGAGTGGCAACCGCCGCGCGGCGAACCCGGCGACGGCGCCCACGCACAGCGGCAACGAGACGAGCGCGAGCGCTCCTGCGCCGACGACCACCACCAGCCGATTCGGTCCGAATGCCGTGGCATCGACCGCTCCGGGTCCGGGGTGGCCGGCGGCGGCGACCCGCGTCCCGCGCCGACGTCGCGACCAGCGCCCCCCCGACACCACGAGCGTGACCAGAGCCGCGACGCTGAGCAGCGCCGCGAGTCCGAGACCGATGACGATGCCCCACTGGAACGACGCCTGCGGGGTGTAGGCCAAGGTGACCTTCCCGGCTGTTCCGGCCGGGATCCGCCAGCCCTGCTTCCAGCCGTCGATCGCCACCGGATCGAGCAGTGCTCCGTCGATCCGCGCCTCCCACCCGGGGTTGTCGCTCTGGGCGACGCTGAGCACCGCCTCCTGGTCCGCTCGCACCTCCACGGTCCGCTCGGCCGACGACCAGGAGACGACGCGCGCGTCCGCCTCGTCCGCGGAGATCGTGCCGGAACCCGAGTCCTCGGGTTCGAGCCAGAGCCTGGAGATCGAGAATCCCTCGGGGCTGGTGACCCGGACCCGCTGGGTGCCGGCGGCGATGTGCACGGAGTCGCGACCGCACGGCTCGACCGACAGCTCGGCCCCGCCGACCACGTCCGCGATGGTGCCGACGACCTTGGTCTCGATGGTCCTGCCCCCGACCTCGACGGTCGGTCCGAACCCGCACAGCAGCCCGGTCGGGGTGACCGCGTCGGTGGTGTGCCGCAGGTCCTCCAGCCCGTCGATCTCCAGCTCGCCGATCCCGACCCCGACGGTCCGCTGCGGGTCCGGAAGTGCGGAGATCAGCAGCTCCTTGGTCCGGACCGGTTCGATCGCACCGGCCTGGTCGCCGGTCGTGGCGACGAGCTGCGGCTCGACGTCCTCGGTCAGCGGGTCGACGACGAGGGCTTCCGGGAGCACGCCGGGCTGGTCGCTGCCGAGGAGCGCCGTCACGGACGTGATGGTGCGGGGACGCTTCCACGAGAGCTTGATGGCCGGGTTGTCGTCGAAGGGTGAGGCGTACCAGCTGGTCTCGGGACGTCCGTCGAACGCGTTCGCCGCGACGACCGCGGGGTCTCCGGCGTAGGTCGAGGTCGCCTGGACGCTCACCTGCCGGTCGTCGAGTGGCGCGAAGAGCCGATCGAGGCTCGGGCCGTTGGTCGCCACCGCGCGACCCTCCAACCGCCAGCTGCTCCCCTGCTCGACGGTGACGGTGCGGTCGAACCCGGCGGTCTCCGGGGTCTCACGCTGCCAGCTCGCCGAGCAGCTGACCCGGAGGCCGAAGAAGACGCAGGCCCGCCGCGCCGGCTCGCTGCGGAACAGCATCGTGGTGTCGGCGGTGACCTCACCGGGGAGCTCGAGGGTGCGGTGGAACTCGCCGCCCTCGATCGCCATGTTGCTGAGGCGCACCTGCCGCGCACCCGGACGCACCTCCAGCACCGTCATCCGGACCGACGAGGTCGTGCCGTCGGGGAGGTCGATCCCCTGGGCGATCCCGTCGGAGCCGACGGTTGCTTCCACCGAGCCGCCGTCGGTGGTCAGGCGCACCTCGGACACGTCCGCCCCGCCCACGTTGTCGAAGATCAGGCCGACCGTGCCGGCGTCGACCGGCTCGTCGTACTCCACCTCGATCCACTGGTCGACCGGTGACGTGAGCGGGGCCGTCGTCCACGCCGTGAAGCCCGAGTCGTCGAAGGCGGCGTACGGCGCCTCGTCCTGACGGATCGCGCCGAGGACGTCGGCGTAGCCGCCAGAGCTGGATGCTTTGACGAGGCTCGCGCCCTTGTACTCCGCGTCGGTGGTCGCCGTCGGCACGGAGCCACCGGTGAAGTCGTGGATCGGCCGGCGCAACCGGAAGTCCTCGTCCGCAGTCATCACGCCGGAGACGCCGTCGGTGATCCGCCCGAAGGAACGTTCGACGCGCTGGTTGCTGTCCGTGACGACATCGACCGTGCCGTCGGACGCGTCGTCCGACCCGCCGGCCAGCACCACCGGCTGGGCTCCGCGGACCAGGTCGAGCTGCGCCAGGTCGTTGACGACCTCGGGACCGCCCTGCACCACCTCGCGCGTGTCCCAGTCCGCGATCGAGACGCGGGAGTCGGCACCTTCGTCCTCGACCTCGAGCACCGCGACCGCGGGGTACTCGTCGGAGGTCCGACCGAAGCTGGCGACCGGGGTGAGCCCGGTCGAGCCCGTCACCGAGGCCATCACGACGGCGATCGGGGGCGCGCTGGTCTCCTCGGGATCGAGGTCGTTGCGGACGACGACGTGGGTGATGCCCATGCGCCGCAAGGCGGCGGCGAAGCCGGTGATCGGCCGACCTGCGGCGATCTGGTTCTCGATCGCGTCGAGCACCCGCAACGTCCCTGCGGGCGCGACGGCGCTCTGCGACCGAGACGCCCAGGGCTGGCTGCTGAGCACCTGGATGGGCTCGTCGACGGTGCGCCCCCACGTCTGCACCGCGAAGGTCGTGCCCGGGAGCACGAGCACACCGACCGGACCGTCCTGGGCGCGCAGGTAGTCGACCGTCTCCTGCCACGACCCGGAGATGTCCCGGACACCGTCCGCCGTGCGCAGGTCTCCGGTCGCGGCGGGCTGGGCAGCCGCACCGACGAGTACGACGAGAGCGGCCGTTGCGCCGGCCACGGCGAGTCCCCGTCGGCGCACCGGAAGCCGGCGAGCGCGGGCGACCAGCTGCGGGACGCCCGCTGCGACGAACGCACCCATCCCGAGGCTCAGGGGAAGCCGCACGAGCGGGTCGAACTTGTGCACGTTGCGCAGCGCCGCCAAGGACGAGTCGAGCGCAGCGAGCCACTCCTTGCCCAGCACCGAACCGGCAGGCTCGGCGCTGCCGAGGGTGAGGACCGCGAGGCCGATCAACATGGAGAGCACGAGCACGCGGCGCGCCCACAGCTCCGGCTGGGCCAGACCCACCAGGCCTGCGCCGGCCACCAGGACGGTCGTCACCATCAGCACCGATGACGAGGCCAGCTCGTAGCCGCCGACCCAACCCGCCGAGCCCCCGCCGGGGAAGAACGCGACCCAGTGGCTGGTGCCGCGGAAGGACGCGAGCCAGCCCGTCTGGCTGGCGGTGTTGTAGGCCGACTCGATGAAGCCGAGGAACGGCGGCGCGTACGCCCCCATGAGGAACAGCGGAACGATCCACCACAGGCTGGCGACGAGCGCGAACCCCGTCCACACGACCGCGTCCCGGACCCGCCGCGGCCAGCTGCGGCCCGCCACCAGCAGCAGGAGCAGTCCCGGGAGGATCAGGCACGCAACGACGAGCGTTGCGTTCTGGCCGCCCATCCACGGGATGGTGGCGGCAGACCACAGGAACGCGACCCACGCAGGGAGCCGCCCCCGCAGGTAGAGCACGAGCGGGAGCACGGTCCACGGCAGGATCGCCGACGGGAGCGTCTCGCCGCTGAGCCCCCCGACCGTGGTCAACACCCTCGGCGCCAGCATGTAGGTGAGACCGGCCAGCACCGCGCCCGCGGCGTTGATCCCCGGCCAGTTGCGGGCCAGGCGCAGCATGCCGAAGTAGGCGATCAGCATCACGGCTGCGGTCCAGAGCCGTTCCCAGATCCACATCGGCACGTGCATGGCATCGCCGAGCCAGAACGCCGGCCCCATCGGCACCAGGTAGCCCGACGCCTGGTTCTGGAGGCCGCCCAGCGTCCAGTCCGCGTTCCAGACGTCGAGGCTCCGGCTGAGGAAGCCGGTGACGTCGAACTGGAGGTCCAGCTTGGTGTCGAAGGTGATCAGACCCGGCTGCTGCACCAGGTTGAGGACGACCACGGCCGCGACGATGGCCAACGACACCGTGCCCTGGTGCCATGCGCGGGGGGCACGGCTCGTGCCCTCGCCAACCGAGGCGCTCTCAGCCAATGCGCCTCCCTTTCATCCGAACGCGGCCCGGAGTCTATAGGGTGCACGGCAAGTTGCATGCCGGTCCGGAGAAGCGAGGAAGCGCCGATGCCCCACCCGAGGAGCGCGGAGTTCTCGAGCGCGTGGGAGCACGCCTCGAACATCGCTGGGTGGCTCACCGAGGACCAGGCGGAGCTTCTCTGGGAAGCCTCGACCGACCTGCCCGACGAGTCGGTCGTCGTCGAGATCGGCAGCCACCAGGGGCGCTCGACGACCGTGCTGGCGGCCGCCGTCCGGGACCGGCACGGCCGGGTCGTCGCCATCGACCCGTTCGTCGACGGGCGGCTGTTCGGCGGCACGAAGACGCGCGACATCTTCGAGCGGAACATCGAGGCGGCGGGGGCGACCGACGTCGTCGAGCTGCTGGCGGAGTACAGCACCCAGGCGCGCCCGGGCTGGAGCACCCCGATCGACTACCTCTACATCGACGGCAAGCACGACTACTGGACCCTCTCCGACGACCTCAAGTGGTCCGAGCACCTGCCCATCGGTGGGCCAGTGCTGATCCACGACTGCTACTCGTCGATCGGCGTGACGCTCGGCGTCCTCGCCCACGTCCTGCCGTCGCGACGACTCGTCTATGAACGCCGCGCGGGCTCACTGGCGCTCTTCCGTGTCGGCCGACCGACACGGCGCGACCGGCTGCGGATCGTTGCCGAGCTGCCCTGGTGGCTGCGCAACGTCGCGGTCAAGGTCCTCCTGCGCCTGCGCCTGCGGCCGGTGGCGGCCAGGGTCTTCGGACACGACAGCCCGTACGACCCCTACTGAGCGCTTCGGGCGTCGGTCACGCGTCCCCATCGCCGACGCGGTAGATCCGCGGCTCGAGCATCGGGTTGTCGGGGCGTCGCAGCTCGGGCTTGACCACGTCGTTGTAGCGCACCTGCACCCGCCTCCGGCGGCGTCGGGTGCGGGCGGTCAGCACGCTGGTCGCCCCCTGGACGACGACGGTCTCCCAGGTGCGCTGGTGACCCGGGGCCGCCATCGCCGCGGCCGCGAACTCCGGGTCCAGCTCGCCCTCGGTCCGCAGCCGCACCTGGTCGGCCCAGTGCAGCTGGATGACCCGGTGCTCGAACTTGCTGTTGAGCACGTCGTCGAGCGCCTGGCGGACGCCGGCGCGCTCGATGTAGGCGTTGATCTCCGGGTCGAAG
Source organism: Nocardioides sp. GCM10030259 (assembly GCF_042666375.1). NCBI lineage: Bacteria > Bacillati > Actinomycetota > Actinomycetes > Propionibacteriales > Nocardioidaceae > Nocardioides > Nocardioides sp. GCM10030259. The sequence goes on from NZ_JBHTDF010000026.1 coordinate 266,667, forward strand.
AACGGCGCGTTCTTCGCGGTCATCACGAGCGTCGGCGCGTCAGGGTCGGTCTCGTCGAGGCGGCACCACCAGAGGTGACTGGGAAAGTCGACGATCTTCGCGCTCGCTGCCTCTGGCACCTCGATGTAGCCCGCCTTGGCCACGCGGGTCAGCTCGGCCGCGACGCCGAGAGGGTCGGTGACGTGCTCGAGCAGGTTCGAGCAGATCGCGTAGTCGAACGCGCCGTCGGCGAACGGCATGTCAGCGGCGTCCGCGTCGAAGAGGGGCCGGGAGACCCGCGCCGAGGCCCGACCGGAACGCTGCGCCGCGAACTCGGCGCCGGCGTACAGGTCGAGCAGCACGTCTGCCCGCCAGGACGGCTTGTCGCCGCTGCCGACGTCGAGCACGAGGTCGTCGTCTCGCACAGGCAACGCGATCCGCCGCTCGACGAACAGCCGCCACTGGGAGATCACCGACACGAGCGGAGAGTATGGCATTGGCGCGCCCGGCTCCGGGGCACCGCCCGGAGGCACCACCACCGGGTTCTGCGGAAATGCGGCCCGTCGCATAACCGGCGGGTAACATGCCCTGCCATGGAGGGACGCGGTCCCGCCACCATCGCGGGTCGCCACGTCGTGTTCTTCAACTGGCGCGACACCAAGAACCCCGAGGGCGGCGGGTCGGAACGGTACGTCGAGACCATGGCGCGCGGACTGGTGGAGCGCGGCGCCCGGGTCTCGATCTTCTGTGCTGCCCACGACGAGGCGCCCTCCGACGAGGTCGTCGACGGCGTCCGCTACGTGCGCCGTGGCAACCACCTCGAGATCTACCTCTACGGCCTGTGGATGCTGCTGCGCCGCGGGTTCGGCCGGATCGACGCGGTCGTCGACGTCCAGAACGGCCTCCCCTTCTTCACCCGGCTCGGCACCCGCAAGCCGGTCGTGGTGCTGGTGCACCACGTGCACCGCGAGCAGTGGCCCGTGATCTTCCCCGGCCTGCTCGGCAAGGTCGGCTGGTGGATCGAGCGGCGGCTCGCACCCGCCCTCTACCGCGGTTGCCAGTACGTCGCGGTCTCGCGGGCCACCCGGACCGAGCTGATGGAGCTCGGCATCAGCAAGCGCCGCCTCGCGGTCGTCCACAACGGCACCGCGGCGCCACCCGACATCCTCCCGACGAAGACGGCGTACCCCTCACTGGTCGTCGTGAGCCGACTCGTCCCCCACAAGCAGATCGAGCACGCGATCGACGCGGTCGTGGCGCTGCGCGACGCGCACCCGAGCATCCGGCTCTCGATCGTCGGCAGCGGCTGGTGGGAGGACGACCTCCAGAAGTACGTCGCGAACGCCGGCGTGGGCGATCTCGTGACGTTCGAGGGGTTCGTCACGGAGGCCCGCAAGCACGAGATCCTCGCGCGCTCGTGGCTGATGCTCCTCCCCTCGATCAAGGAGGGGTGGGGCCTGGTCATCGGCGAGGCCGGTTCGCACCGCGTGCCGACCATCGCCTACACGTCGGCCGGCGGCACCCGTGAGTCGATCGCGCACTTGCGCTCGGGGGTGCTGGTGGGCGACGAGGCGGAGTTCACCGACGCCGTGCGCGAGCTCCTGGAGGACGGCGAGCTGCGCGAGCGGCTCGGCACCGGTGCACTCGAGATGTCGCAGACGTTCACGTGGTCGCACTCGCAGGAGTCGTTCGCCCACGTGCTCGCCGACGTGCTGGACGGCAAGCGGGTCAGCGTGGAGGACCCGGACGGTCCCTGAGCCTCCGGCTCACCTCCCCCAGGCACGACAAAGCCCGCCGCATGCGATGCGGCGGGCTCTGGACGTCTGTCGGTCGGCGACTACTGGTTGGTCGTGCCGTACTCGAGGACGTTGTCGCTCGCGGGCTGGAAGGTCCCGGACGTCGCGCTGTTGACGACGCCGAAGGCCGTCGCGCCGGCCAGGCCAGCGCCGACCAGGAAGGCCACTCCACCGATGATCAAAGCCTGCACGTCGGGTCCCTCTCCCTCAGGTTGCGGCACAACCTACCACTGAGTACCTGGGATCTTGTCAATTCTGTGACACTTTCCGGCGCGTCCGGAACCGGCGTCCCACGGTGACGGCGCCGCTGACCGCGACGGCTCCGAGGCCGACGGCCCACGCGAGCGCGACCGCGACCTTCGTCCCCGCAGAAGCCTCCTCCGGATCCGGTTGCGGCAGCTCCCAGACGACCAGCCGGGACCCGTCGTGCACGACGGGCAGGTCGCTGAGGTCCGCGGACGGAGCCGCGTCGCCCACCTGCTCCTGGGCCTCCTTGTCCAGCACGACCCAGGCGATGCCCTCCTGCGCCAGCCCCCGGGCGAGGTCGTCGTCGTCGAGACCCGCGCCGAGCAACTCGCCCACCCGGGCGGCCCGCTCGTCCTCCCCCGCGATCGCGGCTCCGGAGACGTAGAGGACGTCGCTGGCCAGGTAGTTCGGCGTCAGGTACCGACCGGTCGGGTCGAGCGTGCGGCGGCCGTCGTTCCAGCTCGGCAGCCGATAGGAATTGAAGGGCAGCAGCAGCACGTCGCCACGGACGCCGTCGCTCTGCCGCTGCTGCACGGCGGCACGCGCGGCGGCGTACTCGTCCGGGTAGTCGACCGGCGACAGGCGCCCGGAGAGGGCGAGCCCCAGGTCGGGCATCAGCGCCACCGGCGCGAGGACGAGGACAGTCGCCACGACGATGCGCGCCGCGCGCTCGGCCAGCCGGTCGACCACCGCGGCGACGCCGACGCCGAACAGGCTGGCGACGAGCGGTGCGAGCAGCGCCACGAATCGCGCGCCGTCGCGGAAGAGCCCGCCGCCGGGGACGTGGGCGACGATCCACGCCACCGCGTCGGGTGCCACGCTCCCCGCCAGCGCAACGAGGAAGCCGACGACAGCGGCCAGACCGAGACCGAGCCGGTCACGCAGTGCGATCGACGATCGCCAGCGCCGGAGACCGACCGCGCTGACGCCCACCACGACGGCCAGCGCGGCCACGGCCGCCCAGCCCTCGCGTGACGTGGGGACGACCTCGGCGTTCCAGATGCCGCCGAGTCCGAGGAGCGTGAGCGGCAGGGGCAGCAGGCCTTCGCCCCGGGCGGCGAACGCCTCGACGCCGAGCGGGTCGCTGAGCGCACCGCTGCCGTGGAGCGCCCCCGCGACGATCCACGGCGCGTTGAGCGCGACCGCGCCCACCGCGACGACCGCCGTACGACGCAGTGCGTCGGGCCGACGGCCGGCCACACACGCGAGCGCGAACACGGTGGCGATCACGCCACCGGCAGCGCTGAGGCTCGCGAACGCCAGCCACAGCACGATCAGCGGCAGCGTCCGCTCCCCCGCCCGCGCACGCCGCGTCGCGTCGTAGATCCAGGGCAGTGCGGCGTACGTGAGCAGCAGGGGCCAGTGCCCGATGCCGAGCCGCTCGGCGACGAACGGGCTCCAGAGGTAGAGCGTGCTGGCCGCGAGCTGGGCGGTGAGGCTCTCGGCCGGTACGAGACGACGAGCCCCGGTGCCGGCGAGCCCGAGAGCGACGAGGAGCACCAGCTTCTGGAGCAGGTCCCCGGGCAGCAGCTCGTCGAGCACCGCGACGAGCGCGTCGGACGGCACCGCGCGCGGCAGGCCCGAGCCGAGACCGAGGAAGTCGGAGCGGAACCCGAGGTCGGGGACGAACACCATGTCGTAGGTCAGGACGAAGCCGCGGGGCAGCAACGGACCCAGGACGACGACGGCAAGCACCCAGGGCCAGGCACGAGCGATGAGGACCTGGGGACTGCTCACGGTTCCTCTGCTCCTCACCGGACGACTGCGCCCCGCAATCTATCGCCCGCGCATTTCCGCGACGACGAGTCTCGTAGGCTCTGCGCCGTGACCGCCGCCCGTCGACTGCTGCCCGCCTCGCTGCGGAGCGGGGCGTACGTCGCGGTCGCGATGGGGATCATGAACGTCGCGACGTACGGCTTCACGGTGATCGCCGCCCGCGTGCTCGGCCCGCGTTCGTACGGCGCGTTCGCGTCGCTGATGGCCGCCCTGCTGGTCATCTCGGTGCTCCAGCTCGGGCTGCAGGCCACGGCCGCGCGCCGGATCGCGTCGGAGCCCACCCACGTCGCCCAGATCGAGAAGACGGTCCTCGGGGTCACCTACCGCGCCGCCATCGGGCTGGGGGTGGTGCTCCTCCTGCTCACCCCGGTGCTCAACGCCGTGCTGCGCCTCGACAGCCTCGCGACCGCGGCACTGGTCTCGGCGGTGTCCGTCCCGCTCACGATCATGGGCGGGCAGGCCGGCATCCTCCAGGGCGAGCGCCGCTGGGGCGCCCTGTCGGTCGTCTACATCCTCAGCGGCGTCCCGCGCATCGTGATCGGCACCGTGATCATCCTCTGGCAGCCGACCGAGCTGGCCGCGCTGGTCGGCGTCGGGATCGGAGCCTGCTTCCCGATCATGGCCGGCTGGTGGTTCCTGCGCCGCCCCCGTGACCTCGGGGTGGACTCGGAGGACCACGGCTTCCGCCGGGTGGCCCGCGAGATCGTGCGCAACTCGCAGACGCTGCTCGCGTTCTTCGCGCTGTCGAACGTCGACATCATCGTCGCCCGCAACGTGCTCGACGAGCACGACGCGGGCCTGTACGCCGGCGGCCTCATCCTGACGAAGGCCGTGCTGTTCCTCCCGCAGTTCGTCGTCGTGGTCGCGTTCCCGTCGATGTCCACGGTCCAGGAGGCTCGCCGCACGCTCGTCGCGAGCCTCGGGCTCGTGCTCGGCCTCGGCCTGCTCGTCGTGCTCGGCACGTCGCTGCTCCCCGACCTGGCTCTCGTGTTCGTCGGCGGGGACGAGTACACCGAGATCGCCGACCACCTCTGGGTCTTCGCCGTGCTCGGCACCGTCCTCGCGATGCTGCAGCTGCTCGTCTACTCCGTGCTGGCGCGCCAGGGCCAGCGCTCGGCGTACCTCGTGTGGATCGCTCTGGTCACCGTGGTCGGGCTCGGGCTCAGCTGCTCCACGCTGCGCGGCCTGCTGACCGTCGTGATCTCGACGGACCTCGTGCTGCTCGCGGCGCTGCTCGCGATCAGCCTGACGGTCATCCAGCGGCCGACGCGCACCGCGAGCCGCGCGCCCGCGCCGACCGTCGATCAGTGAGCGGCTTCGTGCCAGCTGCGGCCGAAGCCCACTGACACGTCGAGCGGCACGGCCAGGTCGGCCGCGCTGCCCATCTGGTCGCGGACGAGCGTCTCCAGCGCCTCCTGCTCCCCCGTCGCGACCTCGAACACGAGCTCGTCGTGGACCTGGAGCAGCATCCGGGACTGGAGGCCGGCCTGGTCGATCGCCTTGTCGACGTTGAGCATCGCGACCTTGATCAGGTCGGCAGCCGAGCCCTGGATCGGCGCGTTGAGCGCCATCCGCTCGGCCATCTCGCGGCGCTGGCGGTTGTCGCTGGTCAGGTCGGGCAGGTAGCGGCGCCGGCCCCAGATGGTCTCGGTGAAGCCGGTCTTGCGGGCCTCGTCGACCACGCCGCCGAGGTACTCGCGGATGCCGCCGAAGGTCTGGAAGTACTCGTCCATCAGCCCGCGCGCCTCACTCGGGTCGATCCCGAGCTGCTGCCCGAGGCCGAAGGCGGACAGGCCGTAGGCGAGGCCGTAGTTCATCGCCTTGATCTTCGCGCGCATCTCGACGGTCACGTCGTCGGCCGGTACGTCGAAGACCCGCGCCGCGGTGATCGAGTGGAAGTCGCGACCCGACTTGAACGCCTCGATCAGCAGCTCGTCCTCGGAGAGGTGGGCCATGATCCGCATCTCGATCTGGCTGTAGTCGGCCGTCATCAGCGACTCGAAGCCGGGCCCGACGACGAAGCCCTCCCGGATGCGACGGCCCTCCTCGGTGCGGATCGGGATGTTCTGGAGGTTGGGGTCGGTGCTGGAGAGCCGGCCGGTGGCCGCGATCGTCTGGTTGAACGTCGTGTGGATGCGGCCGTCGCCCGAGACGGTCTTGAGCAGTCCCTCGATCGTCTGCCGCAGCCGCGCCACGTCGCGGTGGCGGAGCAGGTGCAGCAGGAACGGGTGCTCGGTCTTCACGTAGAGCGCCTGCAGCGCGTCGGCGTCGGTCGTGTAGCCGGTCTTGGTGCGCTTGGTCTTCGGCATGTCGAGCTCGTCGAACAGCACCACCTGGAGCTGCTTGGGCGAGCCGAGGTTGATCTCCTTGCCGATCACGGAGTACGCGTCGTCGGCGGCCTGGCGCACCTCGGCGGCGAAGTGGCTCTCGAGGCTCTCGAGGTGGTCGCTGTCGACGGCGATGCCGGTCTGCTCCATCTTCGCGAGCAGGCGGACCAGCGGCAGCTCGACCTCGGCCAGCAGCCGCGCGCCGCCGGCGCGGTCGACCTCGGAGTCGAGCGCCTCCGCGAGGTCGATGACCGCACGGGCGTGCAGCATCGCCGTGGACGCGGCGTCCTCGCCCTCGTCGGCGAACAGCGTGCCCTGGTCGGTCTCGCCCTCACCGCGCAGCTCGCGACGGAGGTAGCGGAGCGTGAGGTCGGCGAGGTTGTAGGACCGCTGGTCGGGCTGGACGAGGTACGCCGCCAGCGCCGTGTCGCTCACGAGTCCCCCCAGCGTCCAGCCGTGGGCGGCGAGGGCGAGGATCGGCCCCTTCGCGTCGTGGAGCACCTTGCGGCGCTCCGGGTCGGCGAGCCACTCGGCGAGCGCCTTGTCGTCCTCCGGGCCGAGCCCGGCGACGTCGAAGTACGCCGCGAGGCCGGTCACGGCCGCCAGGGCGATCCCGTCGACCGAGCCGGTGCCGGAGCCCCAGGAGCCGCGGATGTGGACGCCGACGTGCTGCTCCCCCAGCCCGGCCAGGAAGTCGCCGACCTCACCCGGGCCGAGCACGCGCCCGGCCAGCTCGAAGCCGCCCTCCTCGACGGGAGGCTCCTCCTCGGCGCCGAGGGTCTCCAGCGCGCGGGTGCGCAGCTCACCGCGGAACTCGAGCTCGTCGAACAGCGTGAGCGTGGCCTGCCGGTCCCACCCCTCGCTCAGGAGGTCGTCGGGAGCCACCTCGAGGTCGAGGTCGCGCACCAGCGCGTTGAGCCGGCGGTTGCGGATCACGTCGCCGAGGTGCTCGCGGAGCGCCTCGCCCTTCTTCCCGGTGATCTCGTCGGCGTGGGCGATCACGTTGTCGAGGCCGTCGTACTGGTTGATCCACTTCGCGGCGAAGCCCTGACCGACTCCCGGCACTCCGGGCAGGTTGTCGGAGGTCTCCCCCACGATCGCGGCGAGCTCGGGGTAGCGCGCGGGGGGCACCTTGTACTTGTCCTCCACGGCCGCCGGGGTCATCCGGGCGAGGTCGGAGACTCCGCGCATGGGGTAGAGCACCGTCGAGCGCTCGGTCACCAGCTGGAGCGAGTCGCGGTCGCCGGTGAGGATCAGCACCTCCATGTCGTCGGCGGTGAGGGCCTGGGTGACCAGCGTGGCGATGATGTCGTCGGCCTCGTAGCCGTCCTTCTTCAGGAACTTGATGCCGAAGGAGGTCAGGACCCGCTCGATCAGCGGCAGCTGGCTGCTGAACTCCCCCGGCGTCTTGTTGCGCTTGGCCTTGTACTCGGAGTACTCCTCCAGGCGGAACGTCTGGCGCGAGACGTCGAACGCGACGGCGACGTGGGTCGGCTGCTCGTCGCGCAGCACGTTGACGAGCATCGAGGTGAAGCCGTAGACGGCATTGGTGTGCTGGCCCGTCGCCGTGGAGAAGTTCTCCACGGGCAGCGCGAAGAAGGCGCGGTAGGCGAGCGAGTGACCGTCGAGCAGCAGCAGGCGTGGCACCCTGCCGACTCTAGTGGCCGGCACCGACAGGCAGGATGAGGCCATGACCGACGAGCTCTCCCTGGACGACTTCCTCGCCTCGATGCCCCAGGGCATGGGCGTCCTGAACGAGAAGATGGGCATCCAGCTGACCGAGATCTCCGCCGAGCGGGTGGTCGCGACCATGCCGGTCGAGGGCAACACGCAGCCCTACGGGCTGCTCCACGGCGGCGCGTCAGTGGTGCTCGCCGAGACCCTGGGCTCGGTCGGCTCGGCGATCCACGCCCAGCCCGACCGGCTCTCGGTCGGCATCGAGATCAACGCGACCCATCACCGCTCGGCCACGTCCGGCACCGTCACCGGGACGGCCACCGCGATCCACCTCGGCCGCACGACCGCGACGTACGAGGTCGTGATCACCGACGAGCGCGGCAAGCGTGTCTGCACGTCGCGCATCACCTGCGCGCTGATGCCGCGGGAGCGGTACGCATAGGCCGGCGCGCACCTCACGGGGCCTCGACACGCCGGACGCGACTTCGTTCCTCAGTCGCGCGGCTCGCTCGACCACCAACAGCGGATCCGCTGACGCGTCTCCGCTACCCCTCGACGCTCGCCCGGCTGCGGCGCAGCGAGCGGCGGGCGGCGAGCACCTGGGTCAGCTGCCGGCCGTTGCCGGTGGCGACCGGGCGGCGGTGGACGCTGAGCCGACTCCGCACCGCGTGGGTCGTGGCGACCCGCAGCACGGCGTACGGCCCGAGCGCGATCCGCGCCATGAAGCGGTTGGCGTCGCGGGAGCCCGCGACGGCCGCGGTCGCGACGTGGGGGATGCCGAGCTCCTCGGCCCACGTGACCGCGGCGTCCATCAGCGCGGTGCCGACGCCGTGCCGCCGGTACTGCGGCAGCACGTGCGGCGAGAGCGCGCGGACGACGGGCTCGAGGTTGAGCGCCGACATCGTCGTGCGCTCGAGATGGACCGCGCCGGCGAAGTGGCCGTCGTACTCCGCCACCACGATCCGCTGGTCGTCGGCGGCCAGGACGACCCCGATCACGGTCTCCATGTCGAGGACCTGGTCCTCGGGACCGACCCTGCGGATGACGTCGGACCACGCCTCCGCGAGGTGCGGCGCGTCCTCGGGGGTCACCGAGCGGAGTGACACCAGGGAGCGACTCATCGCGCCATAGCCTTTCCTGGACCTCTCAGGTCTGCCGCGTCTCCCGTCCCCCGAACGCGGCTCCAACGGAAGAGACTACGCTCAGGCTCCCCGAGATGTCAGAGGAGTCCTGTGATCCCCGGTATCGGCACCGTCGTGAACGTCGCCACCGTGCTGATCGGGAGCACCATCGGGGTCCTCCTCGGCAACCGACTGCCGGTGCGCACCCGCGACGTCGTGACCGACTCGCTGGGCCTGGTCACGCTGCTGATCGCGGGTACGTCGGCGATGGCGGTGCTCGACGACGACCTCGCCGACCGGGTCGGCGACAGCGCACCGATGCTGATCGTGCTCGGCTCGCTGCTGGTCGGCGGGATCGTGGGCTCGCTGCTGCGGCTGGAGTCGCGGGTGGAGTCCTTCGGCGGCTGGCTGCAGCAGCGGCTCGCGGGCGGCACTAGCTCCGCCGAGCGGCACCGCTTCATCGAGGGCTTCGTGATCTCATCCCTCGTCTTCTGCACCGGCCCGCTCACGATCCTGGGCGCGCTCAACGACGGGCTCGGCAACGGCGCCGAGCAGCTCTTCCTGAAGGCGGCCCTCGACGGCTTCGCCGCGATCGCGTTCGCGGCGTCCTTCGGCTGGGGGGTCGCGGCGAGCGTCGTCACCATCATCGCGATCCAGGGCAGCCTCACCCTGATCGGGCTGGGACTCGGCGACGTCCTCCCCGACGCCCACCTCGCCGCGATCACCGCCGCCGGAGGCCTGCTGCTCGTCGGCGTGGCGCTGCGGCTGCTCCGCGTGCGCGAGATCCCGGTCGCCGACCTGCTCCCCGCGCTGCTGGTCGCGCCCCTTCTGGTGCAGGTCGTGGGCGCGCTTCATTGACGTAACGGTTCGCTAACGACAGTGTTCCGTACCACCGGTTGCCCTGTGCCCAGCCCTACGGTGACAAGGCTATGCCCGTACCAAACCCGAGGACGGGCGCGGTGTAGTGCATCAACGCGACAGAAAGGTTCACCCCGTGAATCGATCCAGAACCGCCACTTGGGTGCGGCTGATGGCGGGCACAGCCGCCCTCAGCTTCGCCCTGACCGCTTGCGGAGGCGACTCCGACGATGGTGGAGACGAGCCCCAGGCCGAAGACACCGCCACGTCCGAGGCCCCCGCCGCGGACTCGTTCACCAACGACAAGTGCGCCGGCAGCGCGACCAGCGCCGACTCCTTCCGCGTGGGTGGCATCCTGCCGCTCACCGGCAACCTGGCATACCTCGGCCCGCCGGAGATCTCTGGCGTCGGCCTGGCGGTCTCGGACATCAACGCCGCGGGCGGCGTCGGCGGCGCACAGGCCTGCCACGACGTCCAGGACTCCGGTGACTCGACCGACATGTCGGTCTCCACCGCGTCTGCGGGCACCCTCGTTGCCAGCAAGCCCTCCGTGATCATCGGTGCCGCGTCGTCCAGCGTCTCGCTGAACGTCGTCGACACCTTCGCCGACAACAAGATCGTCCAGATCTCGCCGGCGAACACCGCGGTGGACCTGTCCGGCTACTCGCCGTGGTACTTCCGCACCGCTCCGCCGGACGGCGTCCAGGGCAACGCGCTCGGCACCCTGATCTCGACCGACGGCTACTCGAAGGTCGGATTCCTGGTGTTCAACGACACCTACGGCACCGGCCTGCGCAACGCGGTCGAGCAGACCGTCACGGCCGCCGGTGGTTCCTGCGTCTACGGCTGCAAGGGCCAGGGCGACGAGTTCCCGGCCGGCCAGACGACCTTCTCCGCCGAGGTCAGCGGCGTCCTCGCCGCCAAGCCCGACGCGATCGTCGTCCTCGCCTTCGACGAGACCAAGTCGATCATCCCCGAGCTCAAGGCTCAGGGCTGGGACATGGCGAAGACCTACCTCTCCGACGGCAACACCGCCGACTACAGCGCGGACTTCGAGCCGGGCACCATGGAAGGCGCGCAGGGCACCATCCCGGGCGCCGACCCGGAGCAGGGCTTCAAGGACCGTCTCGTCGGCTGGTACGACCAGGCCGAGGGCCAGCAGCTCAAGGACTTCGCGTACGGCGCCGAGTCCTACGACGCCACCATCCTCGCCGCGCTCGCCGCGGTGAAGGGCGGCGGCACCGACCCGGCCACGATCAAGGACAACATCGCGGCCGTCTCCGGCGCCACGGACGGCGAGGAGTGCACGTCGTACGAGGACTGCGTCGCCCTGCTGGACGAGGGCAGCGAGATCCGGTACGCCGGTCCGTCGGGCATCGGTCCGATCGACGACGAGAACGACCCGTCGTCGGCGTTCGTCGGCATCTACACCTACAACACCGACAACAAGAACGAGCTCACCAGCACCGTGGAGGGCAGCAAGTGATCTGACGATCACCTGCTGAGCTCTGGCAAGGGGCCCCGGACTTCGGTCCGGGGCCCCTTGTCGTTTCCCGGGTCTGTCGTTCGCACGCAGCTGCGCGGCGGTCGGGGAGTTTCATCGAGACCCACCGAATGCGAACGGCCCGCCCCAACCGGGACGGGCCGTTTCGTCGTACGCCGAGGCTCAGGCCTCGTGGTCTCGGGACTCGTCGACGTCCTTGGCCAGCGTGCCGAGGTAGAGCTCGATGACCTTCGGGTCGTTCGCGAGCTCGCGTCCGGTGCCGGTGTAGGCGTCCCGGCCCTGGTCGAGCACGTAGCCGCGGTCGCAGATCTGCAGGCAGCGGCGGGCGTTCTGCTCCACCATGACCACGCAGACGCCGGTCTTGTTGATGCGCCGGGTGCGCAGGAACGTCTCGTCCTGGCGCACCGGCGACAGGCCCGCGGAGGGCTCGTCGAGCAGCAGCACCGACGGCTCCATCATCAGCGCCCGGGCCATCGCCAGCGACTGGCGCTCGCCACCGGAGAGCGCGCCGGCGCTCTGGTTGCGCCGGTCGTGCAGCACCGGGAAGAGGTCCCACATGGCGTCGAGGCGCTCGCGCACCTTCTTGGGGCGCAGGAACAGCCCCATCCGCAGGTTCTCCTCGATGCTCAGCGACGGGAAGACGTTGTTGGTCTGCGGCACGAAGCCGACGCCCATCTCCACCAGCTGGTTGGTGCGCAGGTTCGTGATGTCACGATCGCCGAGCATCACGGAGCCGGAGTGCACCTTCACGAGGCCGAACATCGCCTTGAGGAGCGTCGACTTGCCGGCGCCGTTCGGGCCGATGATGCCGATCATCTCGCCCGGGTAGGCGACCAGGCTGCAGCCGTTGAGGATGTTCACGCCCGGCAGGTAGCCGGCGACGACGTCGCGGGCCTCCACGACCGCCGATCGGGTCTCGGTGGCGGTGCCACCCGTCTGCTGCTCGGTCATCGCAGTCCCTCCGCCTCTTCCTCGGCCTCGCGCTCGGCGTCCGCGGCCGCGACCTCCTCGGCGAGCTCCTCCATCGTCGCGTCGGTGAGCAGTGCGTCGTCGCCGAGGTCGGTGTCGTGGTGCGCACCGAGGTAGGCGTCGATCACGGCCGGGTCGGACATCACCGTGTCGGCCGGGCCCTCGGCCACCAGCCGGCCCTCCGCCATCACCGCGACCCAGTCGGAGATGTGGCGGACGACGTGCATGTCGTGCTCGACGAACAGCACGGTCGTGCCCTCGTCGCGCAGGCTCTGGATGTGGCCGAGCAGCGACTGGGTCAGCGCCGGGTTCACGCCGGCCATCGGCTCGTCGAGCATGATCATCTTGGGATCGCTCATCAGCGCCCGGGCCATCTCGAGGAGCTTGCGCTGGCCGCCCGAGAGGCTGCCGGCGTAGTCGTTCTTCTTCTCGTACAGCTTGAACCGCCCGAGCAGCTCGTCGGCCTTCGCCTCGATCTCCGTCTCCTGCTTGCGCCAGGTGCCACGGAAGATCGACTTGAAGAGGTTCTCGCCGGCCTGGTTCTGGGCGCCGAGCATCATGTTCTCGATCACCGTCATGGCACTCAGCGCCTTGGTGAGCTGGAAGGTCCGGACCATGCCGGCCTGGGCCACGCTCGACGCCGAGGTCTTGTCCAGCTTCCTGCCGTCGAAGGCCCAGTGCGCCCCCTCGCCGGCCGAGGTCGGCCGGTCGAAGCCGGTGATCAGGTTGAAGAACGTCGTCTTGCCGGCACCGTTCGGACCGATCAGCGCGGTGATCAGGCCGCGCTGCACCTCCATGTGCTGGACGTCGACGGCCGTCATGCCGCCGAACTGGCGGACGATGTTGTCGACCACCAGGATCGGGTCCGGCTTGCTCGAGCCCGGCTCGGCGTCGAAGCCCGCGACCAGCTCGCGGCGGGCCGCCGGGTCCGCCAGGTTGCGCGGCGCGACGGCCGACGAGGACATCTGGTCAGACATTGAAACGCAACTCCCTCTTGTTGCCCAGGATGCCTTGTGGCCTGAAGATCACGATCAGCATCAGCGCCACACCGACCACGATGTAGGAGAACTGCTCGGTCTGCTGGCCGTTCATGATGCTGTCCGGCACGTACGCCGCGGCGGTGTACTTGATCCCGATGCGAGCCGCGAAGAAGAGGATCGCGCCGAGGACCGGCCCGAAGATCGTCGCGGCGCCACCGAGCAGGAGCGCCGTGTAGCAGAAGAACGTCAGCGAGCGTCCCATCGAGTCCGGCTGCACGCTGGCCGGCAGCACGTACATGATCCCGCCGAGCGCACCGAACAGACCGCCGATGATCAGCGCCTGCATCTTGATGGCGAAGACGTTCTTGCCCAGCGAGCGGATCGCGTCCTCGTCCTCGCGGATGCCGCGCAGCAGGCGGCCCCACGGGCTGCGGACGAGCAGGTAGACCAGGAGCGTGCACAGCAGCACGAGACCCCAGGCGACGAACCGGACCCACCAGCCGTTGACACCGGTGCGCTGGTTGGGGACCGGGAAGAGGAAGAACAGGAGGAACAGGCCGAAGACGATCAGGCCCATCATGAGCGCGGCCTGCGCGATGCCGCCGAACGCGCCGCCCTTCCGCAGCCGTTGGACCACGAGCACGATCACCGCGACCACGACGACCCAGCCGATGATCCGCACCCACGCCGCGCCGTCGGCGACGTCGGTGTAGTTGAACGGGAGCAGCGTGAACGCCCCGCCGCCGAAGAACGACAGGCTCGTGAAGGGATCGCGGAACTGGCTGCCGGGGATGCCCTGGGCAGAGCCCGTGAAGTCGGTCAACAGAGCCGATCTGCCGACGTACCTGATGATCTCTGCCGCCGAGATCGTGACGATCGCCAGGTAGTCGCCGCGCAGCTTGAGCGTCGGCGCACCCAGGATGAGCGCGAAGACGAACGCCGCGGCGAAGCCCAGCAGGACGCCGACGATCATCGGCAGGCCGTGCCAGATCGAGATCGCGAAGCCGTAGGCCCCGAGCAGCATGAAGGCCGACTGGCCGATGTTGATCAGGCCCGTGAAGCCGAAGTGGATGTTCAGGCCGATCACGGCGATGGCGACGGCAGCGGTCTGGGGCGAGAGCGCCTCGCGCATCATGCCGTTGAGGATGAACTGGATGGTGTCCATGGCTGCCTCCCTTACCCGACCCGCTGGGCCTTGCCGAGCAGACCCTGCGGCCGCACGAGCAGGAGCAGGATCAGGATCAACATGGCCGTCGCGTACTTGAAGTCACCGGGCATGCCCAGCACCGGCGACAGCTCGACCACCAGGCCGATGATCAGCGCACCGATGAGCGCGCCGAACGCCGTACCGAGGCCGCCGAGCGTGACCGCGGCGAAGAGCAGCAGCAGGATCTGCATGCCGGAGTCCCACTTGATGCCGTTGGTGACCAGGGCGTAGAGGAGGCCGGAGAGGCCCGCCAGGCCCATCGCGACGGTCCACACCAGGCGGATCACCCGGTCGGTGTCGATGCCGGAGGCGGCTGCGAGCGCCGGGTTGTCGGACACCGCGCGGGTGGCGCGACCGATCCGGGTCCGCAGCAGCGCGTAGCCGACGGCCGCCAGGACGACGATCGAGATGGCCATCGCGACGATGGACTGGTTGGTGATCGTCACCGACCCGAACGTGCTGACCTCCGGGTTGTCCTGGACAACGCGGACGGTGCGCGCGCCGACGGCGTACTGGAAGGAGTACTGGAGGGCGAGCGAGAGGCCGATCGTCACGATCATCATCTGGATCAGCCCCAGGCCACGGCGTCTGAGTGGTTGCCAGAGCACTCTGTCCTGGAACCACCCGCTGAAGGCACACACGATGACGACGAGGATGCCGCCGACCCAGAGGCTGAGGCCGTTCTGGTTGATGAAGAGGTAGCCGAGGAGCCCGCCCAGCGTCACCTGCTCCGCGTGCGCGAAGTTCGAGAGGCCGGTGGTGCCGTAGATCAGCGAGAGACCGACGGACGCGAGCGCGAGCAGCAGGCCGAGCCGGAGCCCGTTGACGGTGCTCTGGACGAGCTCGTCGACCTTGCTGGTCTCGGCGCTGTAGGAGCCGGTGCGGACGTCGATCGTCGCGGCCTGCGTGGCGCCCAGCTTGACGGTCACGTTGATCTCGGGCCGGTCGGTCACCACGTCGTCGGGGAGGCTGTCCTCGTCGAGGGTGACGGTGTAGTCGCCCGGCTCCGAGACCTGGACGTTCCACTTGCCGGTCTCACCGGTGGTGACCTCCTCGGAGAACCCACCCGGTCCGGTGATCGTGATGGTCGCGTCGGGAACGACGTCGGCCTCGGTGCGTAGCGTGCCGGCGATGCAGCCCGCCTCGGGTGACGGCATGCACAGCGTCTCCACTGCATGTGCCGGCCCCGATGACATCAACGCGAGCAGTGGCGCGAGCAGCAGCGCGAGAACGAGTCCCGCTGCCCCCCGGACCATCGTCCGCTCGCGGACGACGTGTCGAGACTTCAACTCGGTCCTCCCATCCAGAACCCGGCTGGGTTCGCACGGCAGTCTAGGGGTCAGTGATGTGCTCCGCGCCACAACCCGGCGCGCGGCGTCGGTGCGCGCGACGGCGTTACCGAAGCGTGATCGGGCCGAGACACGTCCGCATCGTCCCGGCCGGGCCCCGGCCTTCAGCCGGCGATCCCGGGTCCGTGGGTGATGACACCCTCGGCGACCTGGCGCATCGAGAGGCGCAGGTCCATGGCGGTCTTCTGTATCCAGCGGAACGCCTCGGGCTCGGAGAGGCTCAGCTGCTCCTGGAGCACGTTCTTCGCACGCTCGACGGCCTTGCGGGTCTCGAGCCGCTCGGAGAGGTCGGCGACCTCGGCCTCGAGCATCGAGAGCTCGGCGAAGCGGCTCACCGCCATCTCGATCGCCGGCACCAGGTCGGACTGGCTGAACGGCTTGACCAGGTAGGCCATCGCACCGGCGTCGCGGGCCCGCTCGACCAGGTCGCGCTGCGAGAACGCCGTCAGGATGACGACCGGCGCGATCCGCTGGCCCGCGATCCGCTCCGCGGCCGCGATGCCGTCGAGCACGGGCATCTTGACGTCGAGGATCACCAGGTCGGGGCGCAGCTCCTCGGCCAGCTCGACCGCCTTGGCGCCGTCGCCAGCCTGGCCGACGACGTCGTACCCCTCCTCGGAGAGCATCTCCGCGAGGTCCATCCGGATGAGGACCTCGTCCTCGGCGATCACGACCCGGCGCGCAGCGCTCTCGGGCGGCGGCTGGTCGGTCGGGTCATTCACGGGCAGAAGGGTAGCGGCCCGTGGAGGTACTCCGTCAGGCCGGTCGCGCGGCCCCCGGCGTCGGCACCCGGGCGCCCCGCCCGCGGAGGTAGAGCTCGACCTCGTCGCGCTCGACCCGCGCCCGGCTCAGCGCCGTCGACGCCTGCCGCGCGTTCGCGACGGCACGCTCGTTGCTGCGCCGTCCCCAGCCGGCGATGAACCCTCCGTCGATCCTCACGTCGATCTCCCCTGCTGCCCGAGCACCCGCGAAACCCTGTCCGCTCGAAACTGTAGTGGGTCACTCGACTTTAGCCAAGGGTCGAGTCCGGGCTGGATTCGGCTAGGGTTCTGGCGCTGTCGGCCCCGGTATCCCAACGGCAGAGGAAGCGGTCTCAAACACCGTCCAGTGTGGGTTCGAATCCCACCCGGGGCACGGTGGCACGAGTTTCACCGGGTACCCGGTGAATCTCGTGCTTCCCGCACGCAGTTGCACGACAGAAGTTCGAGTTTCGTGCGGGAAGCAACGGTCACGGCACGGTCGGCAGCGGCCAGGTCTCCCCCGTCGCGCTGTCGATCAGCGCCGCCCGGGCGACGGTCAGCCCCATCGGCACGGTGTCGGCGATCGTGGCCACCGCGGCCGTCCGGACCGGACGCGGGGCGTGGGTGGCGGCCGAGACGTGCGGGATCCAGTGGCCGGGCCGGTAGTGCTGGTGCAGGTCGGCCCCGGTCGACGCGAGGGCCGCAACGACGCGCTCCTGGCGGACGGCGGCCGCCGCGGGGATCGAGACGGCCAGCGCGATCCGGCCGCGCGGGAACAGTACGGACCCGTGCCCCTCGGCCAGGAACTCGCCATCGTCGGGCAGCGCGGTCACCGCGTCGCGCACCCGCTCGAGGTCCCACGCGCGGAGCACGGCGTACGAGAGGTGCGGCCGGTGCCGGCGGTGCGTGTGCGTCTCGAGCGTGTGGACGCCCTGCGCCTCCAGGCGGCTCCACAGCTCCCGGACCAGCCGCTCGGACCGGCCGTCGAAGAGGAGGCAGACCGCGAGCGCCATGCGCCCAGTGTCGCCCTCCGGCGGAGCGACGCCTCAGCGCTCGGGTCGCCGGTACGCCGGAGCGACTCCCTTGATGGCGTCGCCCATCCGGTGGATCCGCAGCGCGTTGGTGGAGCCGGGGATGCCCGGAGGGGCACCGGCGATGATCACGACGAGGTCGCCCTCGGTGACGCGACCGATCTGGAGCAGCTGCTCGTCGACCTGGCGCACCATCTCGTCGGTGTGCTCGACCACGGCGGTCAGGAACGTCTCGACGCCCCAGCTCATCGCGAGCTGCGACCGGACGGCCGCGACCGGCGTGAACGCGAGGATCGGGATCGGGCCGCGCAGCCGCGACATCCGCTTCGCGGAGTCGCCGCTCTGGGTGAACGCGACGACGTACTTCGCGCCGACGCGCTGGGCGACCTCCTCGGCCGCCTTCGCGATGACACCGCTGTTGGTGTGCGGGTCCCAGTCGATCGCGGCCACCCCGGCGCGCTGCCCCTCCTGGAGCGCATGCGCCTCGGTCGCGGAGACGATGCGGGCCATCGTCTCGACGGTGTGGACGGGGTACTCCCCCACGCTGGTCTCGCCGGAGAGCATCACCGCGTCGGCGCCGTCGAGCACGGCGTTCGCGACGTCGGACGCCTCGGCGCGGGTCGGCGCCGGGTTGGTGATCATCGACTCGAGCATCTGCGTGGCGACGATGACCGGCTTGGCGTTGAGCCGCGCCTTCTCGATGATCTGCTTCTGCAGGAAGGGCACGTCCTCGAGCGGGCACTCCACGCCGAGGTCGCCGCGGGCGACCATGAAGCCGTCGAACGCCGCGATCACCTCGTCGAGGTTGTGGATCGCCTGCGGCTTCTCGATCTTGGCGATGATCGGGACGTGGACGCCCTCCTCGTCCATGATCTTGCGGACGTCGTCGGCGTCCTTGGCGTCGCGCACGAAGCTCAGCGCGATGAAGTCGACCGTGAGGTGCAGCGCGAAGCGCAGGTCCTCGATGTCCTTCTCCGACAGCGCCGGCACCGACACGGCGACGCCCGGCAGGTTGATGCCCTTGTTGTTGGACACCTTCCCGCCGACCAGCACCTCGGTGTGCACGTCGGTGCCGTCCTCGACCTTGGTGACCCGCAGCCGGACCTTGCCGTCGTCGATGAGGATCGGGTCGCCGACGTTGACGTCGCCGGGCAGGCCCTTGTACGTCGTACCGCACGCCTTGTCGTCGCCGGGCACGTCGCGGGTGGTGATCACCCACTCCTGGCCGCGGTGCAGCACGACCGGTCCGTTCTCGAAGGTCTCGAGGCGGATCTTCGGGCCCTGCAGGTCGGCGAAGACGCCCACGCCGTGGCCGCTGGCGTCGGAGGCCTCACGCACCAGGCGGTACGCCTCGGCGTGGTCCTCGTGCGCCCCGTGGCTCATGTTGAGCCGCGCGACGTCCATGCCGGCGTACACCAGCTCCCGGATTCGTCGGGGCGACGCGGTCGCCGGGCCGAGGGTGCAGACGATCTTGGCTCTACGCACGTGCTTCACCCTATCTCGACTTTGACCTTCTGAAGACCAAACCCCGGCCCGGCGGCGATCCGTCACACCACCAGCGGGCGCTCGGTCGGCTTGATCGGCGCCGGCAGCGTGGTCGAACCGGTGAGGTGCCGGTCCACCGCTGCCGCCGCCGCGCGACCCTCGGCGATCGCCCAGACGATGAGCGACTGGCCGCGGCCGGCGTCACCGGCGACGAAGACGCCCGGCACCGAGGACTCGTACGACGCGTCGCGCGTGATGTTGCCGCGCTCGTCGAGGTCCACGCCGAGCTGCTCCACGAGGCCCGGCTTCTCCGGACCGACGAAGCCCATCGCGAAGAGCACGAGCTCGGCCGGGATCTCCCGCTCGGTGCCCGCGATCTCGGTGAGCTTGCCGCCCTCGAAGACGACGTCGACCAGGCGCAGCGCCCGGACGTTGCCCTGCTCGTCGCCGAGGAACTCCTGGGTGGAGACGGCGTACACCCTCTCCCCCGCCTCCTCGTGGGCCGAGGAGATCCGGAAGACCATCGGGTACGTCGGCCACGGCTGTCCCGCCGGCCGCCCCTCGGGCGGCTCCGGCATGATCTCCAGCTGCGTGATCGACGCCGCGCCCTGCCGGGTCGAGGTGCCGAGGCAGTCCGCGCCGGTGTCGCCGCCGCCGATGATCACGACGTGCTTGCCCTCGGCCGTGATCTCGTCCTCGACCTCTTCGCCGAGCGCCTTGCGGTTGGCCTGGGGCAGGAACTCCATCGCCTGGTGGATCCCGCCGAGCTCGCGGCCGGGGACCTTCAGGTCGCGGGCCTCGGTGGCGCCCATGGCGAGCACGACGGCGTCGTACCGCTCCCGGAGCGCGTCGGCCCCGAGCGCGGAGCCGACGTCGACGCCGGCCCGGAAGACCGTGCCCTCCCGGCGCATCTGCTCGAGGCGCCGGTCGAGGTACTTCTTCTCCATCTTGAACTCGGGGATGCCGTAGCGCATCAGCCCGCCGATCCGGTCCGCGCGCTCGTAGACCGCGACCGTGTGGCCGGCGCGGGTGAGCTGCTGGGCCGCCGCCAGGCCGGCGGGGCCGGACCCGACGACCGCGACCGTGCGGCCCGAGAGCCACTCCGGCGGCTGCGGCCGGACCAGGCCGGACTCCCACGCCTTGTCGGCGATCGCGACCTCGACGTTCTTGATCGTGACCGGGTCCTGGTTGATGCCCAGCACGCAGGCGGTCTCGCAGGGGGCCGGGCAGAGGCGACCGGTGAACTCCGGGAAGTTGTTGGTCGCGTGCAGGCGCTCGATGGCGCCCTCCCAGTCGTCACGCCAGACCAGGTCGTTCCACTCGGGGATGATGTTCCCGAGCGGGCAGCCCTGGTGGCAGAACGGGATGCCGCAGTCCATGCAGCGGCCCGCCTGCTCGGTGATGATCGGCAGCAGCGCGCGGCCGGCCGAGCCCGGGTAGACCTCGTTCCAGTCCTGCACCCGCTCGTCGATCGGACGGCGGGTCGCGACCTCACGGCCGCTCTTCAGAAACCCGCGGGGGTCAGCCATGGAGCGCCTCCATCATCGCGTGGGCGGTCTCGTTCTCGTCGAGGCCGTCGGCTTCCGCCTTGGCCTTCGCCTCCAGAGACTTCCGGTAGTCGGTGGGCATGATCTCGGTGAACCGCGTCAGCGAGGTCCCCCAGTCGGCGAGCAGGTCCTCGGCGACCGTCGAGCCGGTCTCCTCGAAGTGGCGGCGCACCATCTGCTCGAGCTCGACGGCCGCCTCGCCGGCGACCGGACCGAGCTCGACCAGGTCGGCGTTGACCCGCTGCGCGTCGAGGTCGAGGACCCAGGCCACGCCGCCGGACATGCCGGCCGCGAAGTTGCGGCCGGTCGGGCCCAGCACGGCGACCCGGCCGCCGGTCATGTACTCGCAGCCGTGGTCGCCCACGCCCTCGGTGACGGCCCGCACGCCGGAGTTGCGCACGCAGAACCGCTCACCGACGCCGCCGCGGATGAAGATCTCGCCCGAGGTCGCGCCGTACGCGATCACGTTGCCGGCGATGATCTGCTCGTTGGCCTCGAACCTCGCCGCCCGGTCCGGGCGTACGACGATCCGGCCGCCCGACAGGCCCTTGCCGACGTAGTCGTTGGCGTCGCCCTCGAGCCGCAGCGTGATGCCCTGCGGCACGAAAGCGCCGAACGACTGGCCCGCCGACCCCGTGAAGGTGATGTCGATCGTGCCGTCGGGCAGCCCGTCGCCGCCGTGCTTCTTCGTGACCTCGTGGCCGAGGATCGTGCCGACGGTGCGGTTGACGTTGCGGATCTGCACCTGCGCCCGCACCGGCTCACCCTGCTCGATCGCGGGCTTCGCCAGCGGGACCAGCTCGGTGACGTCGAGCGACTTGCCGAGCGCGTGGTCCTGCGACTTGGTGCAGTAGAGGTCCTGCTCCGGGAACGCCGACCGGTCCGGCTGGTGCAGCACCGGGCTCAGGTCGAGGCCGGCCGCCTTCCAGTGGTCGACCGCGCGCGCCACGTCGAGGCTGCCGACCTGGCCGATCGCCTCGTCGAGCGATCGGAAGCCCAGCTCGGCGAGCAGCTCGCGGACCTCCTCGGCGATGAACTCGAAGAAGTTCACGACGAACTCGGGCTTGCCGTTGAAGCGCTCGCGCAGAACGGGGTTCTGCGTCGCGACGCCCACCGGGCAGGTGTCGAGGTGGCAGACCCGCATCATGATGCAGCCGGAGACCACCAGCGGCGCCGACGCGAAGCCGTACTCCTCGGCGCCCAGCAGCGCCGCGATCACCACGTCGCGGCCGGTCTTGAGCTGGCCGTCGGTCTGAACCACGATCCGGTCACGCAGGCCGTTGAGCAGCAGGGTCTGCTGGGTCTCGGCGAGGCCGAGCTCCCACGGGCCGCCCGCGTGCTTGAGCGACGTGAGCGGCGCGGCGCCGGTGCCGCCGTCGTGGCCGGAGATCAGCACCACGTCGGCGTGCGCCTTCGAGACGCCCGCCGCGACCGTGCCGACGCCGACCTCGGACACCAGCTTCACGTGGACGCGGGCCTGCGGGTTGGCGTTCTTGAGGTCGTGGATCAGCTGCGCCAGGTCCTCGATCGAGTAGATGTCGTGGTGCGGCGGCGGGCTGATGAGTCCCACGCCCGGCGTGGAGTGCCGGGTCTTCGCCACCCACGGGTAGACCTTGTTGCCGGGCAGCTGGCCGCCCTCACCGGGCTTCGCGCCCTGGGCCATCTTGATCTGGATGTCGTCGGCGTTGGTGAGGTACTCCGACGTGACGCCGAACCGGCCCGACGCGACCTGCTTGATCGCGCTGCGCCGCTCGGGGTCGTAGAGGCGGGCGGGGTCCTCGCCGCCCTCACCGGTGTTGGACTTCGCGCCCAGCCGGTTCATGGCGATCGCGAGGGTCTCGTGCGCCTCCTTGCTGATCGAACCGTAGGACATCGCGCCGGTCGAGAACCGCTTCACGATCGCGGAGGCCGGCTCGACCTCCTCGAGCGGGATCGGCGGGCGCCCGGACTCGCCGGAGTCCTTGAACCGGAACAGCCCGCGCATCGTCATCAGCCGCGCGGACTGCTCGTCCACGCGCGAGGTGTACTGCTTGAAGACGTCGTAGCGACCGGTGCGGGTGGAGTGCTGCAGCCGGAAGACGGTCTCGGGGTCGAACAGGTGTGGCTCGCCCTCGCGGCGCCACTGGTACTCGCCGCCGATCTCGAGCTCCCGGTGCGCCGGCGAGATGCCGCCGCGCGGGTACGCCGTGGCGTGCCGGCGCGCGACCTCGTCGGCGATCGTGTCGAGCTCGACGCCGCCGAGCTTGGAGACCGTGCCGGTGAAGTACTTGTCGACGAGGGCCTGCGAGAGCCCGACCGCCTCGAAGATCTGGGCGCCGGTGTACGACGCGACCGTCGAGACGCCCATCTTCGACATCACCTTCAGGACGCCCTTGCCGAGCGCCTTGACGAGGTTCTTGACGGCCTGCTCGGGGTCGTTGCCGACGTAGTAGCCCTCGCGGGCGAGGTCCTCGACGGACTCCATCGCGAGGTACGGGTTGACCGCGGCCGCGCCGTACCCGACGAGCAGCGCGACATGGTGCACCTCGCGGACGTCGCCGGCCTCGACCAGCAGCCCGACCTGGGTGCGGGTCTTCTCGCGCACCAGGT
This sequence comes from Nocardioides sp. GCM10030259, assembly GCF_042666375.1. Taxonomy (NCBI): domain Bacteria; kingdom Bacillati; phylum Actinomycetota; class Actinomycetes; order Propionibacteriales; family Nocardioidaceae; genus Nocardioides; species Nocardioides sp. GCM10030259. The sequence continues at coordinate 289,848 of NZ_JBHTDF010000026.1, forward strand.
GGTGGTGGACCGCGCCGGTGAGCAGCAGCGACGGGATCGGAGCGTGCTCGGCCGTCGAGTGTCGGTCGGAGAGCACGATGATCCGCGCGCCGTCGGCAATCGCGGCGGACACCTCCTGGCAGATCTCGTCGATCCGCTGGGCCATCCCGGCGCCGCCACCCTCGACGGGGTAGAGACCGCGCGCCACGTGGGTGATGAAGCCCGGCATGTCGCCGTCGCGGTTGATGTGCCGGATCTTGGCCAGGTCGTCGTTGGAGATGACCGGGAACGGCAGCACGACCATCCGGCACGACGCCGGCGCCGGCTCGAGCAGGTTGGCCTCGGGCCCGATGGTGCCGGCCAGCGAGGTCACCAGCTCCTCGCGGATCGCGTCGAGCGGCGGGTTGGTGACCTGGGCGAAGAGCTGGCTGAAGTAGTCGAACAGCAGCCGCGGCTTGTCGCTCAGCGCGGCGATGGGGGTGTCGGTGCCCATCGAGCCGATCGGCTCGGCGCCGGTGTTGGCCATCGGCGTGAGCAGGACCCGGAGCTCCTCCTCGGTGTAGCCGAAGACCTGCTGGCGCCGGGTGACCGAGGCGTGGGTGTGCACGATGTGCTCGCGCTCGGGGATGTCGTCGAGGTGGATCAGGCCGGCGTGCAGCCACTCGTCGTACGGGTGCTCCGCCGCGAGCTCGGCCTTGATCTCCTCGTCCTCGATGATCCGGTGTTCGTCGGTGTCGACGAGGAACATCCGGCCCGGCTGGAGGCGGCCCTTGCGGACCACCTTCGCGGGGTCGATGTCGAGCACGCCGACCTCGGAGGCCAGCACGACGAGGCCGTCGTCGGTGACCCAGTAGCGCGAGGGGCGCAGGCCGTTGCGGTCGAGGACGGCGCCGATCTGGGAGCCGTCGGTGAAGACCACGCACGCCGGGCCGTCCCAGGGCTCCATCAGCGTGGAGTGGAACTCGTAGAACGCGCGGCGCTTGGCGTCCATCTCGCCGTGGTTCTCCCAGGCCTCCGGGATCATCATCAGCACGGAGTGGGGCAGCGAGCGGCCACCCATGTGCAGCAGCTCGAGCACCTCGTCGAACGACGCGGAGTCCGACGCACCGGGCGTGGTGATCGGGAACAGCCGGTCGAGGTCGCCGGGGATGACGTCGGAGGCCAGCAGCGCCTCGCGGGCCCGCATCCAGTTGCGGTTGCCCATGACGGTGTTGATCTCGCCGTTGTGCGCGATGAAGCGGAACGGGTGCGCCAGGGGCCAGCTCGGGAACGTGTTGGTCGAGAAGCGCGAGTGGACCACGGCCAGCGCCGACGTGACCCGCTCGTCGAGCAGGTCGGGGAAGAACTTGTCGAGCTGGTCGGTGGTGAGCATGCCCTTGTAGATCAGGGTCCGCGACGACAGCGACGGGAAGTACACGTCGGTCTCGCGCTCGGCGCGCTTGCGCAGGCAGAACGCCAGCCGCTCGAGCGCCATGCCGGTCACGCGGGAGCCCGAGCCGGCGACGAACAGCTGCTGGAAGGACGGCATCACGCCGAGCGCCATGCCGCCGAGCTCGGCGGGGTCGGTCGGGACGTCGCGCCAGCCGAGGACGGTCAGGCCCTCCTCGGCAGCGATCTCCTCGATCCGGTGGCGGGTCTTGGCGACCTGCTCGTCGTCGCCGGGCAGGAAGGCCGTGCCCACGGCGTACGCGTGCTGCGGCGGGAGCTCGAAACCGGCCTCCTGCGCGGCCGCGCGCAGGAAGGCGTCGGGGATCTGCAGCAGGATGCCGGCGCCGTCGCCGGTGTTCTGCTCGGCCCCGGCGGCGCCGCGGTGGTCGAGGTTGCGCAGGGCCTGGATGCCCTGTTTCACGATGTCGTGGCTGGCCTCGCCCGTGAGGGTGGCCACGAAAGCGACGCCGCAGGCGTCCTTCTCGAAGCGCGGGTCGTAGAGCCCTTCGGGCGGCGGGAATGCGTGCGAGTACGGCACCGGGCATTCTCCCGTCGTCTCGTGCCGCGCAGGACCTACAACGCTGTGGGGCCGGCGCCGGCGGATCGGCAAAGCTGATTCGGTGGGCAGGGGACGACATTGGCCCTAGCGGAAGAGCCAGATTATCACCCGCGCGGGATGGTCATTCCCGTCTGTCCGGCCTCGGACACCTGTCGAGTGGAGGTCAGTCCGTCCCGGAGTGGCCGCCGCGATCGGCGTCGGCCTCCGTCGAGCGTACGTCGGTTTCCGCGGACCCGGGAGAGGTGGCCTTCGTCTCGCCGGCGTCCGGCGGCGTGTCGGGGCCGCGGCCCGCGACGTACACCTGCTCCTCACGGCCGGGATGGCGCCGCGCGCTCACGACGAACCAGGCCAGGGCGGCCAGGAAGAGTGCGATCGACGTCCAGACGTTGAACCGGAGGCCCCCGACGTCGTCGAGCTCCACGTTGTCGATGCGCAGCATCTCGATCCAGCCGCGGCCGACCGTGTAGACCATGATGTAGAGCGCCACGACGCGGCCGTAGCCGAGTCGGAAGCGCCGGTCTGCCCAGATCAGCAGCGCGAAGCCCGCGAGGCACCACAGGCTCTCGTAGAGGAACGTCGGGTGGAACGTCGTGCCGGGTGGGTGGCCGGCGTTCAGCGCGACGTCGTCGCTGACCTCGAGGGCCCATGGCAGGTCGGTCGGCTTGCCGAAGAGCTCCTGGTTGAACCAGTTGCCCCACCGGCCGAGGGCCTGCGCGACCAGCACGCCGGGCGCCATCGCGTCGAGCACCGGCAGCAGCTTGATGCCCTTGAGCCTGGCGGCGATGATCGCGCCGACGGCGCCCAGGGCGATGGCGCCCCAGACGCCGAGGCCGCCGCGCCAGACGTACAGCGCCTCGACGGGGTTCTGGCCGGAGCCGAAGTAGAGGTCCTGGTCGGTCAGCACGTGGTAGAGCCGCCCGCCGACCAGCCCGAAGGGCACCGCCCAGATCGCGATGTCCTGGATGTCGCCCGGCCGGCCGCCGCGGGCCACCCAGCGCCGCTCGCCGATCCAGATGGCCGCGACGATCCCCAGGATGATCGCGAGTGCGTAGCCGCGCAGCGGCAGCGGACCCAGGTGCCACACGCCCGACGACGGGCTGGGGATCGAGAGCACGGTGGCGAGCGCGGCCATGGGACCTCAGTTCAGGAGCGTGTGGATGTCGGCGGCGAAGTCGGCGGACGAGGTCGACTCGCTCCAGTAGACCGTGCCGTCGTCGTCGGCGTCGATGCCGGTGATCGTGGTGCCGTGGGTGACGTCGTAGCCGCCCGAGGGCAGCTTCTTACCCTGCGTGACGCCCACGCCGAGGGGCTTCGCGACGCCGACGATCGTGTCGAGGTCACCGGTGAGCCCGACGAACGACGGGTCGAAGTGCTCGAGGTAGCGCCCCAGGACCTCGGTGGTGTCGCGGGCCGGGTCGGTCGTCACGAAGACGACGTCGACCCGCTCGCGGTCCCGCTCGTCGAGCCGGGTCACCGCCGTGGCGAGGTTGGACATCACGGCCTGGCAGATGTCCGGGCAGTGCGTGTAGCCGAAGAAGACGAGCGTCAGCGGCTTCTCGGTGTCGTCCGTCAGGGAGTACGGCTGCCCGCTGGTGTCGGTCAGGGCCGTCGACGCCACCTCGAACGGCGGGTCGAGCACGGTGCCGGCGAGCCCTCCGCCGCCACCTCCGTCGTCGTCGCCACCGCAGGCGGCGAGCGGGAGGAGCAGGGCGGTCAGGGCAGCGGCGATGATGCCTCTACGCACGCCGTACTCCCTCGGCCAGGTCCTCGGTCAGCAGGGCCAGCGCGGGCAGGCCGTCGGCCAGCGCCCGGACGAACGCCGTGCCCACGATAACCCCGTCGACGTGAGCCGACAGGTCGGCCGCCTGGGCCCTGGTGCTGACCCCGACGCCCACGCCGATCGGAAGCTGGGTGGTCGCCCTGGTCCGGGTGATCAAGGGAGCGACTCCGGCCGCGGTCGCCTGCGTGGTGCCGGTGACGCCCATGATGCCGGTGGCGTACACGAAGCCACGGCAGCTGGCCGTGGTCATCGCGATGCGCTCGTCGGTCGAGGAGGGCGCCACGAGGAAGACCTTGTCCAGGTCCCGGGCATCCGCGGCGGCGATCCAGTCGGGGACGACGTCGGGCGTGACGTCGGGGGTGATGAGGCCAGCACCTCCCACGTCGTACAAGCGCTGGGCGAATCGCTCGACCCCGTGACGCACGACGGGGTTCCAGCTGGTCATCACCAGGGTCGGGGTGCCAGTGGCGGCGACTGCCTCGACCACCCGGAAGACGTCGTCGATGCGCACGCCGCCGTCCAGGGCCTGCTGCACCGCCGCCTGGATCACCGGGCCGTCCATGACGGGGTCGCTGTAGGGCAGGCCGATCTCGATGACGTCGCACCCCGCGTCGACCATCACCTCGAGCGCCTTGATGGAACCTTCGACGTCGGGGAACCCGGCGGGCAGGTAGCCGATCAGCGCGGCGCGGCCCTCCTCCTTCGCCCTCGCGAAGGCACTGCTGGTGCTCACTTGCCGGTCTCCTCGTCGGGGCTGCCGAGCTTGAAGTACTCGAGCGCGGTGCCCATGTCCTTGTCACCGCGGCCGCTGAGGTTGACCAGGATCGTCTGGCCCTGGCGCTCCGGCGCCAGCCGCAGCGCGCCCGCGAGCGCGTGGGCGGACTCGATCGCCGGGATGATCCCCTCGGTGCGGGCGAGCAGCGCCATCGCGTCCATCGCTTCGACGTCGGTCACGGGCTCGTACGTCGCGCGCCCGGAGGCGGCGAGGTGCGCGTGCTGCGGGCCGACGCCCGGGTAGTCGAGGCCGGCCGAGATCGAGTGCGACTCGATGGTCTGGCCGTCCTCGTCCTGGAGGACGTACGTGCGGGCGCCGTGGAGCACGCCGGGGTCGCCGGCGTAGATCGTCGCGGCGTGCCGGCCGGTGTCGAAGCCCTCGCCGCCGGCCTCGAAGCCGTAGATGTCGACGTCGGCGTCGTCGAGGAACGCGGTGAACAGGCCGATCGCGTTGGACCCACCGCCGACGCAGGCGGCGATGGCGTCGGGCAGCACGTCGTACTGCTCGAGGCACTGGGCGCGGGCCTCGTCGCCGATGCCGCGGCAGAACTCGCGGACCATGCTCGGGAACGGGTGCGGCCCGGCGGCGGTGCCGAAGAGGTACGCCGTGTGGTCGACGCTCGCGACCCAGTCACGCAGGGCCTCGTTGATGGCGTCCTTGAGCGTCGCGCTGCCGGAGTCGACCGCGACGACCTTGGCGCCGAGGAGGTTCATCCTGGCGACGTTGAGCGCCTGGCGCTTGGTGTCGACCGAGCCCATGTAGACCGTGCAGTCGAGGCCGAAGTAGGCCGCGGCGGTCGCGCTCGCGACGCCGTGCTGGCCGGCGCCGGTCTCGGCGATCACGCGGGTCTTGCCCATCCGCCTGGTGAGCAGCGCCTGGCCGAGCACGTTGCGGATCTTGTGGGCACCGGTGTGGTTGAGGTCCTCGCGCTTGAGCAGGATCCGGGCGCCGACCTGGTCGCTGAGCCGCTCGGCGAAGTAGAGCGGGCTCGGCACTCCGGCGTACTCGCGCAGGATCTGCTCGAACTCGGCGACGAACGACGGGTCGGCCATCGCGTCCTGCCACGCCACCGTGAGCTCGTCCAGCGCGGAGACCAGGGCCTCGGGCATGAAGCGCCCCCCGAACCCGGTCATGGGGTCTCCGAACCACCCCCGCTCGTCGGCGTCGAACGTCACGGCGTCACTCCTGTCATCGCGGCGACCGCGGCCTGCGGGTCGCCGTCCTTCACCAGCGCCTCGCCGACGAGCACCGCGCGGGCGCCCTCGGAGACGAAGCGCTTCACGTCAACCGGGCTGAAGATGCCGCTCTCGGCCACCTTGACGCGGTCGTCGGGCACCAGCGGCGCCAGCCGGCCGAACGTGTCGTCGTGGATCGCGAGCGTCTTGAGGTTGCGTGCGTTGACGCCGACCAGCTCGGCGCCGAGCGCGACGGCGCGCTCGGTCTCGGCCTCGTCGTGCACCTCGACCAGCACGGTCAGCCCGAGCTCCCGGGCCTCGTCGTGCAGGCGCCGCAGGGTGTCGTCGTCGAGCGCCGCCACGATCAGCAGCGCGAGGTCGGCGCCGGCGGCGCGGGCCTCGACGAGCTGGTACGTCGTGACGATGAAGTCCTTGCGCAGGATCGGCGTGTCCACGGCGGCCCGCACCGCGCGCAGGTCGCCGAGGCTGCCGCCGAAGCGGCGCTGCTCGGTGAGCACGCTGATCGCGGCCGCCCCGCCCGCGGCGTACCGCTGCGCGAGCTCTGCCGGGTCCGGGATGTCGGCGAGGTCGCCCTTGCTGGGGCTGCGCCGCTTCACCTCGGCGATCACGCTCGAGCCGGGCCCGCGGAAGTGCGGCATCGGGTCGCGCGGCGGGTCGACGTCGGCGAGCGCGGCGCGCAGGTCGGCGAGGCTGGTCCGCGACTCACGCTCGGCGAGGTCGGCGCGCACGCCGGCGACGATGTCGTCGAGCACGGACATGCTGGTCTCTCCCACCGGACGGGCTGCGGATCTTGCGGCCCCAGTGTTTCACGCGGCATGAAGCCGATGCCCGTGGGTAGTGTCCGCTGATACACGGCCCGGCAGACGGACGGGCCGACACGAGAGGAATCACGCGTGAGCTACTCAGACCCGCCTCCCCCGCCGCCGCAGTACGGCGCTCCGCAGCCGCCGTACGGCGCTCCGGTGCCGAACCACCCGCGGGCAACCCTGATCCTCGTCCTGGGCATCCTCAGCATCCCCTGCTGCGGCCTGTTCACCGGCATCCCGGCGATCATCATGGGCCGCAGCGCGCTCAGCGAGATCGACGCGAACCCGGGCCAGTACGGCGGGCGCGGCCAGGTCAACGCCGGCTACATCTGCGGCATCATCGGCACGGTGCTGTCGGTGCTCGGCATCATCGTCAACATCGCCCTGCTCGCCGCCTGACCGGCGCCGATCGCCGTCGGGTCAGGGCGCGAGCCACGACCCGGCGGCGACGTTGCGCAGGACGGTGAAGGCAAGGGCGACGATGCCGGCGCCGACCAGGAACACCTGGGTACGACGCGCGTCGGGCACCCGCACCCGCCCCGTCCAGCGGTCGAGCGCCCAGCGACCGAGCAGGAACACCAGCAGCGGCAGCAGCGCGACGAAGAGCAGGTTGCTCGAGGCAGCGGCCCCGAGGTCCGCGTTCGTGAGGTCGTTGACCGCACGCAGGCCGCCACAGCCCGGGCAGTAGATGCCGAGCGCGGCGCTGGGGCAGAAGCCCCACGACCCCGACTCGTGCGGGTCGCGGACGTGCAGCGCCAGCGTGGCCAGGCCGAGCCCGCCGAGGACCAGCGCCGGCCCGCGGACCCGCCGCCACCGGCTCGTGGCGTACGCCGCCCCCGCGATCGGGGCCGGCGCGGTGGCGGTCATGACCGGTCCGTCAGTGGTCCGACTCGTGGAAGCCCAGGCGGACCATGATCGGGAAGACGATGAGCGAGGCGACCGCGAGGGCGGCGCCGATCCAGAAGATCGTCCAGTTGATCGGGCTGAACAGCATGCCGGCGGCGCCGACCACGAACCCGAGCATGGCGATGGCGACGAACGTCCAGGCCGCAGGGGTGTTGCCGTGGTTTGCAGACATGCGGGGCTCCTCGAGCAGGGGCGGACAGCGGTGCGGGGACAGTCTATTCAGAGGGATGCCCTGACCTCAGGCGGTGGGGTCGCGTCCCTCGTCCATCGCCTTCCAGAGGTCGAGGTTGCTCTGCTCCTCGGCGGGCGCCACGGGCGCCGGCTCGGCGGAGCCGGGCGCGTCGTAGCGGGTGCCCATCTCGGGCCACGAGGGACACCACAGGAACGCCAGCGCGCCGGCGATCGTGGCGAGCACCGTCCCGGCGACCGCCGCCCAGTACCACGCGGTGCGGGACAGGTCGGGGTCGGCGATCCCCACCAGGGCCAGCTCGTCACGGAGCTGGTCGGGCACCTGGGAGTACGCCGCGAGCGCGGCCACCAGCGCGCCGGCGCCCGCCAGCGTGGCGAGGGCGGCGACGGCACGGCGTACCCGACCCCTCGTCACCAGCAGGACGCCCCAGCACGCGAGCACGACCAGGCCGAGCGACGTCACCAGCGGCAGGTGCGCGTCGAACGAGACCAGCATGCTGCTGGTCGCCCGCGCCGCCTCGCCCTCGCCCTCGACCGCCGGCTTGGTGCCGGCGACGGCGGCGAGGCCACCGGCGGCAAGGCCGAGCAGCGCGACCGGGCCGAAGGTCCGGCGCCGCCCGGTGGTCGCGTCAGCCATCCGTGGCCTCGTGGAGCAGGGCGGCGTCGAAGCAGGTGCGGTCGCCGGTGTGGCACGCGGCTCCCACCTGGTCGACCTTGACCAGCAGCGTGTCGCCGTCGCAGTCGAGGCGGATCTCCTTGACCCACTGGACGTGGCCGGACGTGTCGCCCTTGACCCAGTACTCCTGGCGCGAGCGGCTCCAGTACGTCGCCCGCCCGGTCTCGATCGTCCGGGCCAGCGACTCGTCGTCCATCCAGCCGAGCATCAGCACCTCGCCGGTGTCGTGCTGCTGCGCCACCGCGGGCACGAGGCCCTCCGCGGTGCGCTTGAGCCTGGCGGCGATGGCGGGGTCGAGCGTGGTCACGCGTCCAGTATCCCCTCACCTGATTTCGAGACGGGTCGTGGTTTCGAGACAGGCGCTAGCGCGCCTTCCTCAACCACCGTCACGGTGGTTGAGGAAGTTGCCCTGGCAACCGTCTCGAAACCGCCGTCACGGTGGTTGAGGAGGTTGCCCTGGCAACCGTCTCGAAACCGCCGTCACGGTGGTTGAGGAGGTTGCCCTGGCAACCGTCTCGAAACCACCGATCATGAGCCCTGCTGAGCCACCCACGAGCTGTGCAGCCCGGCGTACACGGAGCCCTCCTGGGCGACCAGGGCGGCGTGGGGGCCGCGCTGGACGATCCGGCCCCGGTCGACCACGACCACCTCGTCGGCGGCCTCGGCGGTGGAGAGCCGGTGGGCGATGGTGACGCTGGTGCGGCCCTGCATCAGCCGCTCCAGCGCCCGGCCGATGCGCATCTCGAGCGCCGGGTCGACGGCGCTGGTCGCTTCGTCGAGGACCAGCAGGTCGGGGTCGGCGAGCTGGGCGCGCAGCAGTGCGACGAGCTGCCGCTCCCCCGCGGACAGCGACTCGCCGCGCTGCCCGACCCGCGTCGCGAGCCCGGCGGGCAGCCCGCCCAGCCAGTCGCCGAGGCCGAGCTGCTCGGCGGCGGCGGCGATCTCGTCGTCGGTCGCGTCGAGCCGGCCGTAGCGGACGTTGCTGGCGAGCGTGTCGTCGAAGAGGAAGCCCTCCTGCGGCACCAGCACGACGCTGCGCCGCAGCGAGGCCTGGGCGATCTCGCGGACGTCGATGCCGTCGAGCACGACCGCGCCGTCGCTGGCGTCCATCAGCCGGGTCAGCAGCTTGGCGATCGTGGACTTGCCCGAGCCGGTCTCGCCGACGACGGCCACGCGCGTGCCGCCCGGGATGTCGAGGTCGATCTCGCGGAGCACCGGCGGGCCGCCCGGGTAGGCGAACGTGACGCCGCGGAAGGACACGTCGATCGGGCCGCGCGGCAGCACCCGCCCCGCCTCGCCCGGGTCGACCAGGTCGGCCGGCGTCTCGAGGATGCCGATCACACGGCGCCAGCTGACCAGGGCGTTCTGGGCGTCGGTGAGGATCTGGGTGCCCATCTGCACCGGCCCGACGAACAGCGTCACCAGGAACGCGAAGGCGAGCACCTTGCCGGCGGTGATGTCTCCGGCGAAGCCCAGCTGGATGCCCACGATCAGCACCCCGGCGTTGGCGAGGCCGGCCGAGATGCCGCCCAGCGAGAACGACACGACCGTGAACTGCTGCGCGCGGGTGCTCGCCGTCTTGTAGCCGTCGATCGCCTCGTCGATCCGCGCCTGGGTGCGGTCCTCGATCGCGTAGGACTTCACGACCCCGGCGCCGACGACCGGCTCGGAGATCGCCGACAGCATCACGGCGACCTGGCGCCGGACCACGCCGTACGCCTCGGAGAGCTTGCGCTGGAAGTAGCGGATCGAGAGGAACAGCGGCGCGAAGGCGACCCACACCACGATCGCCAGCTGCCAGCTGTAGAACACCATCACGATCGTCGCGATGATCACCTGGCAGACGCTCACGATGAGCAGCAGCCCGCCGAAGACCAGGAACTGGCTGACCTGGTCGACGTCGCTCGTGACGCGGGAGACGAGCGCGCCGCGGCGCTCGGTGTTCTGGGTGAGCAGCGGGAGGTCGTGGACGTGCCGGAACGCCTTGACCCGCAGCGTGGCCAGGCCGCGCTCGGAGACCGTGAACAGCCGGGCGGTCATGAGGTACGACGCCCAGCTCGTCACCACGATCGCCGCCGCCGCCGCGAGCGCGGTCATCACGGTGAACGAGACGTCGGGCCCGTCGGGGCCGTTGAGGCCGTGGTCGAGGGTCTGCTGGACCGCGATCGGCACGACCACCTGGCCGATGGCGGCGATGAAGGCCAGCGTGATCGTCCAGCCCAGGCCGTCCTTGAGCTCGGGCGAGACCTGCACGCCGCGGCGGACGGTGTCGAAGGCGCCGATCTGCTCGCCCGTGTCGAACGCGGTGCTCATGCGGGGTCCTCCACCAGGTCGGCGGGGCCGTGCTCGTAGGCGTTGACCAGCCGGGCGTACGCCGGGCTCCGGTCGAGCAGCTCGGCGTGGGTGCCGCGGTCGGCGATCCGCCCGCCCTCGAGGTGCACGACCTCGTCGGCGAGGCCGATCGTGGCCTTGCGGTAGGCGACCACGACCAGGCTGCCGCCCTGCTCGCCGGAGCGGAGCGCCTCGAGGATGCGGGCCTCGACCTCCGGGTCGACGGCAGACGTGGCGTCGTCGAGGATCAGCAGGCGCGGGCGACGCACGAGCGCGCGGGCCAGCGAGATGCGCTGCCGCTGCCCGCCCGACAGGGAGGTGCCGCGCTCGCCGAGCTGGCTGTCGAGACCGGCGGGCAGCGCAGCGACGAACCCGTCGGCCTGCGCCGCGCGGAGCGCCGCCCAGACCTCGTCGTCGGAGACCTCGGCACCGAGGGTGACGTTGCCGCGGACAGTGTCGTCGAAGAGGAACGCCGTCTGCGCCACCACCGCGACCGCCTCCGCGAGCTCGCCCTTCGCGAGGTCGCGCAGGTCGGTGCCGTCGAGCATCAGCCGCCCGTCGTCGGGGTCGACCAGGCGGGCCATCAGCGTCGTCAGCGTGGTCTTGCCGGACGCGGTCGCGCCGACCAGGGCGACAGTGCGCCCGGGCTCGACGGTGAACGACACGTCCTCCAGGAGCGGCTGCTTCGCGTCGTACCGGTAGCCGAGGCCGGCCACCTCGAGCCGGGCACCCCCGCTCGCGGACCGGTCGACCGTGCGGTCGCCGTACGGCATCTCACCGGTCGCGCGCAGCACCGTGCGCACCCGGTGGTATCCGACGACGCTACGCGGGAACTCGCCGAGCAGCCAGCCGATCGAGCGGATCGGGAACGAGACGACGGTGAGCAGGTAGGACACCGTGACGACGTCGCCGGGGTCGGTGGCTCCGGAGAGCACGCGCTGGACGCCGACGACGAGCACGACCAGGACGCCGAGGTTGGGCAGCGCGGCGAGGGTGGGGTCGAAGGCCGCGCGGATGCGTCCGGCGCGGATGTTCACCTCGCGCAGCTCGTGGGCCTTCTCCTCGAAGCGGGCGGTCTCCTCGCCCTCGCGGCCGAGCGTCTTGACGACCATCGCGCCGTCGAACGACTCGTGGGCGACCTCGCTGAGCTCCGCGCGCAGCTGCTGGGCCTTGGTCATCAGCGGGGATGCGAGGCGCTGGTAGGCGAGGTTGGCGACGACGACCGCCGGGAAGACCATCAGGCCGACCAGCGCCATCACGACGTCGGCGGCGAACATCTGGACGATGGCGATCGCCATCATCGCGAGCGTGCCGACCGCCATCGGCAGCGGCGCGATCGGGCCCCAGGCCGCCTCGACGTCGGAGTTGGCGTTGGACAGCAGCTCGCCGGTCGGGTGTCGCTGGTGCCAGGACATCGGGAGCGCGAGGTACTGCCGCGTCACGGCACGCCGCGTGTGGGCCTGCATGCGGTACTGCATGAGGCCGGCGCCGAGGCGGCGCGCGACGATGCCGACGGCGCGCAGGATCGCCACACCGAGGAACAGCGCGAACACCGCGACCAGCATGTCGGCGCCGATCTCGCCCTCGTCGAAGGCGGGCAGCACGACGTGGTCGGTCGACCAGCCGAGGACCCACGCGTCCGCGACGGTCAGGGCACCGAAGAGCAGGCTGCCGATCGTCGACAGCGTGAAGATCCATGGCTCGCGGCGGATCGCCACCCAGAGGACGCGGAACCCGTCCGTCGTCGTCCCGCGCCTGCTGCGACCGTCACTCACTACCCGCTCGTCCCCGTCTCTCCTGCGTTGCTCGCGGGAAACCCCGCCGTCCACACAGGCTATTCCCGGCCGCCGACATCCCGCGTCCCGGTTATCGTCGCGGGCATGACCGCACCGCTCGCCCGACGGGAGCGCGCCGCGCTCTGCGACCTGGCACTCGAGACCGGCCCGGACTCGCCGACGCTGTGCGCCGGCTGGACCGCCCGCGACCTGGTCGTCCACCTGCTCGTCCGCGAGCGCCGGCCGCTGGCCTCCGCCGGCATCGTGGTGCCGCCCCTCTCGGCGCTGACCTCGCGCGCCTCGCGGTCGCTCGAGGGTCGGTCGTACGAGTCGCTGGTCGCGCGGCTGCGCTCGCCCGGCGGCATGTACGCCGTACCGGCCCTCGACCGCGCGCTGAACACCTTCGAGTACGTCGTCCACCACGAGGACCTGCGCCGCGGCCTGCCCGACTGGCAGCCACGCACCCTCCCGCCCGCCGATGTCGATCTCCTCTGGGCGAACCGGTCCCGCGGGGTCGCCTTCCTCGCCCGCAAGCTGCCCGCGCCGACCGTGCTCCGCCGCGCGGACACCGGCGACACCATCGTCGCCAGCAAGGGTGACTCGCCCGTGACCGTCACCGGCGACGTCGTCGAGCTGCTGCTCTTCCTCTTCGGCCGCTCCGCGACCAGCGGCATCACCTTCGAGGGCCCCGACGACCGGGTCGCGTCGGTGCGCTCGGCGAGCCTCGGGGTGTAGGCGCCCCGGTGCGATAGTCCGGCACGTTCCGGCCGTCGATCCGCCCTGGAGGGCGACCAGAATGTGCCGGACTATCGCTCAACGTCCCTTGTTCGGCGACGCCCCGGGTGACGGCACCGGCCCGCTGAATCCCCTCTAGCGCACCGGGTGACCGGCGCCCGCCAGCGTCTGCTTGACGTCGGCGATCCGCAGCGTGCCGAAGTGGAAGACCGTGGCCGCGAGCACGGCGTCGGCCCCGGCCTCGACGGCGGGCGGGAAGTGCTCGGTGGCACCCGCACCGCCGGAGGCGATCACGGGGATGGTCACCTCACGGCGTACGGCGCGGATCAGGTCCACGTCGAAGCCGTCCTGGGTGCCGTCGGCGTCCATCGCGTTGAGCAGGATCTCCCCCGCGCCCAGCTCGGTCGCGCGGACCGCCCACTCGATCGCGTCGAGGCCGGCGGACTTCCGTCCGCCGTGCGTCGTCACCTCGAACCCCGAGGACGTGCCGGCGGCCCGGCGGGCATCCACCGACAGCACGAGCACCTGGTTGCCGAACCGGTCCGCGATCTCGGCGACCAGCGCGGGCCGGTTGATCGCGGCGGTGTTGACCGCGACCTTGTCGGCGCCGGCGCGCAGCAGCCGGTCGACGTCCTGCACGGACGACACTCCCCCGCCGACGGTGAGCGGGATGAAGACCTCCTCGGCGGTCCGCGACACGATCTCCATCGTGGTCGCGCGGCCCTCGTGGGAGGCCGAGATGTCCAGGAACGTCAGCTCGTCGGCGCCCTCGGCGTCGTACGTGCGCGCCAGCTCGACCGGGTCCCCGGCGTCGCGCAGGTCGAGGAAGTTGATGCCCTTGACCACCCGGCCGCCGTCGACGTCGAGGCACGGGATCACGCGTACGGCGAGGCTCATGCCGAGCCCTTGGTGAGCGCCAGCGCGTCCTCGAGCGTGAAGCGGCCCTCGTAGAGCGCGGTGCCCGCGATCGCGCCCTCGACGCCGTCGGGCACGAGCGACATCAGCGCGCGGATGTCGTCGAGGGTCGTCACGCCGCCCGACGCCACCACGGGCGCCGGCGTCGCGGCGCAGACGTCGCGCAGCAGCTGGAGGTTGGGCCCCTGGAGCATGCCGTCCTTGTTGACGTCGGTGACGACGTACCGGGCGCACCCTTCGGAGTCGAGTCGCGCCAGCACCTCGTAGAGGTCGCCCCCCTCACGGGTCCAGCCGCGGGCGGCAAGGGTGCGGCCGCGTACGTCGAGGCCGATCGCGACCCGGTCGCCGTGCTCGGCGATCACCTTCGCGCACCACTCGGGCTGCTCGAGCGCGGCGGTGCCGATGTTCACCCGACGGCAGCCCGTCGCCAGCGCGGCCGACAGCGTCTCGTCGTCGCGGATGCCGCCGCTCATCTCGACCTGGATGTCGAGCGCGCCGACGATCTCGGCCTGGAGCTCGCGGTTGGAGCCGCGGCCGAACGCCGCGTCGAGGTCGACCAGGTGGATCCACTCGGCCCCGGCGTCCTGCCAGCGCATCGCGGCGGCGACCGGGTCGCCGTACACGCGCTCGGAGCCGGCGACGCCCTGGGCGAGCTGGACGGCCCGGCCCTCGGTGACGTCGACGGCGGGGAGCAGCTCGAGGTAGTCAGACATGGCCTTCACTTTCCACTGGTCAGGAGGATGTGCACGAGGGGTGCGAGGAGCACGCTCAGCAGCAGGGCGATGGCCCGCAGGGCCCAGTCGCCGGACGCGAGCCAGACGAGCACGTTCACCGCAACGACGCCGACGACGAGCAGGCGGGTTCGGGTACGTCGCCGCTCGGCGAGCACCCCGGTCTGACCGCCGGTCCTCTGCGGCACCCACTTCGTCAGCGCCTGCACCCGGGCGTCACGACGCCGCTTGCGCTCGGCCTCGGCGGCCCGGGCTGCGGTCAGCGCGGCCGCCGCGGCCTCGCGCTCGGCACGACGGCGGGCCCGCTCCTTGCTCACAGTGAGGTCACCCAGTTGTGGAACAGGGCCGCGCCGGCGTCGCCGGACTTCTCGGGGTGGAACTGGGTCGCGCAGAGCGGACCGTTCTCGACGGCCGCCACGAACCGGTCGCCACCGTGCTCCGCCCAGGTGACGAGCGGCGCCCGCGTGCGGTCGTTGGTGACCAGGGTCCAGTCGCGCACGGCGTACGAGTGCACGAAGTAGAACCGCTCGTCCTCGATGCCGGCGAAGAGCGCGGTCCCGGACGGCGCCTCGACGGTGTTCCATCCCATGTGCGGCACCACCGGCGCCTGGAGCCGCTCGACGACACCCGGCCACTCGTCGCAGCCCTCGGTCTCGACCCCGTGCTCCACGCCGTGCGCGAAGAGGATCTGCATGCCGACACAGATGCCCAGCACCGGCCGTCCGCCGGCGAGCCGGCGCCCGATGATCCGCTCGCCCTTGATCTCACGCAGACCGCGCATGCAGGCTGCGAACGCCCCCACGCCGGGTACGACGAGGCCGTCGGCGTTCAGCGCGGTGTCGAAGTCGCTGGTGAGCGTGACGTCGGCACCGGCACGCTCGACCGCGCGCACGGCGGAGCGGAGGTTCCCCGATCCGTAGTCGAGGACCACCACGTTCGGTTGCGTCACAGACTGCCCTTGGTGGAGGGCACGCCGGTCTCCCGCGGGTCGAGCGCGACGGCGTCGCGGAACGCGCGGGCGAACGCCTTGAACTGCGTCTCCACGATGTGGTGCGGCTCGCGACCGGCCAGCACCCGCACGTGCAGCGCGAAGTGGCCGTGGAAGGCGATCGACTCGAAGACGTGCTGGGTCAGCGAGCCGAGGTACGCCGGGGTGCTCCCACCGAGCTGGACGTACTGCTGCCCCTCCGGCTCGCCGGTGTGCACGCAGTAGGGCCGGCCGGACACGTCGACGACGGCCTGCACGAGCGCCTCGTCGAGCGGCACGGTGGCGTCGCCGAAGCGACGGATCCCCTGCTTGTCGCCGAGGGCCTGGCGCAGCGCCTGCCCGAGCGCGATCGCGGTGTCCTCGGTGGTGTGGTGGGCGTCGATCCAGTGGTCGCCCTCGGACTGCACGGTCAGGTCCACGAGCGAGTGCCGCGCGAACGCGGTCAGCATGTGGTCGTAGAAGCCGATGCCGGTGGAGACGTCGTGACGACCGGTGCCGTCGAGGTCGACCTCGACGAGCACCTTCGACTCGCTGGTCTGCCGCTCGATGCGTGCGGTACGGCTCATGACATCTCCTCCATGACTGCGGACAGTGCGTCCTTGAATGCCTGCATCTCGCCCGGCGTGCCGATCGACACCCGGAGCCACCCGTCGGGGCCTACCTCGCGGACCAGCACGCCCCGGTCGAGCAGTCCCTGCCACACAGCATGCCGGTCGGCGAACGTGCCGAACAACGCGAAGTTCGCGTCGGAGTCGGCGACGGCGAGCCCCTGCTCGCGCAGCCAGGCCACCGTCAGGTCGCGCTCGGCGCGCAGCTCGTCGACCTTCCCGAGCAGCTCGGGGGCGTGCGTCAGCGCCGCCAGCGCGGTCGCCTGGGTGACCGCGGACAGGTGGTAGGGCAGGCGTACGACGCGGATCGCGTCGCAGATCTCCGGGTCCGCGGCGAGGTAGCCGAGCCGCAGCCCGGCCGCCGCGAACGCCTTGCTCATCGTGCGGGTGACGACCAGGTTGCGGTGGGTCGGCAGCAGCTCGACCGCGCTCGGCACACCCGCGCGACGGAACTCGCCGTACGCCTCGTCGACGACGACCAGACCGTCACCGGCGGCCTTGCACAGCAGGCCCACGGCCTCGGGCGGCAGGGCGGTGCCGGTCGGGTTGTTGGGGCTCGGCAGCAGCACCACGCTCGGCTGCTCGCGCTCGACCGCCTCACGGGCCACGTCGAGGTCGAGGCTGAAGTCCTCTGCCCGCCGGCCCTGCACCCAGGTGGTCGAGGTGTCGCGGGCGTACTCGGGATACATCGAGTACGTCGGCGCGAAGCTCATCGCCGTGCGCCCCGGACCACCGAACGCCTGGAGCAGCTGGAGCATCACCTCGTTGGAGCCGTTGGCCGCCCACACCTGCTCGACCGAGACGCCGTGCGGCGTGTCCCGCGAGAGGTACGCCGCGAGCGCGGTGCGCAGCGCGACGTGCTCGCGGTCGGGGTAGCGGTTGAGCGTCAGCGCGGCCTCGCGCACGGCGGCGGCGATGTCGTCGGCGCACGCCTCGGACGGGCCGTAGGGGTTCTCGTTGGTGTTGAGCTGGACGGGCACGTCGAGCTGCGGTGCGCCGTACGGCTCGAGACCCCGCAGCTCCTCCCGGACCGGGGGCCAGCTCATGGTTCCTGAGGAGGTTGCGCAGCAACCGTCTCGAAGGGTCGCTGGAACCGGACCGAGATCGCGGCGCCGTGACCGGGCAGGTCCTCGGCGTTCGCGAGCGTGACAACGTGGTCGGCGACCTCGGCGAGCGCCTCGCGGGAGTAGTCGACGACGTGCACCGACTTGGTGAAGGCACGCACCGACAGCCCGCTGCTGTGGCAGGCGCAGCCACCGGTGGGCAGCACGTGGTTGGAGCCGGCGCAGTAGTCGCCCAGGCTCACCGGCGCGTGCGGGCCCACGAAGATCGCGCCGGCGTTGCGCACTCGCGCGGCCCATGCCGGTGCGTCGTCGGTGTGGATCTCGAGGTGCTCGGCGGCGTAGGCGTTGACGACGTCGAGCCCCTGCTCGAGGTCGGCGACCATCACGATGCCCGACTGCGGGCCCGAGAGGCTGGTCCGGATGCGCTCGACGTGCCTGGTCACCGACACCTGCTTGTCGAGCTCGGCCTCGACCTCGGTCGCGAGCCGCTCGCTCGGCGTGACGAGCACCGACGCCGCGAGCGGGTCGTGCTCGGCCTGGCTGATCAGGTCGGCGGCGACGTACGCCGCGTCGGCGGTGTCGTCGGCCAGGATCGCGATCTCGGTGGGCCCGGCCTCGGAGTCGATGCCGACCTGGCCCTTGAGGAGGCGCTTGGCCGTGACCGTGTAGATGTTGCCCGGCCCGGTGACGAGGTCGACGCGGGCGCACGGGCCGACGCCGTACGCGAACATCGCGATCGCCTGGGCGCCGCCGACGGCGTACACCTCGTCGACACCGAGCAGCGCGCACGCCGCCAGGATCGTCGGGTGGACGTTGCCCCCGAACTCCTTCTGCGGCGGGCTCGACAGCGCGATCGAGCGCACCCCGGCCGTCTGGGCGGGGACGACGTTCATCAGCACGCTCGAGACCAGCGGGGCCAGGCCACCCGGCACGTAGAGGCCGACCCGGTCGACCGGCACCTTGCGGTGAGTCACCCTCGCGCCCGTGCCGAGCTCGGTCACGGCGTCCTGCTCGAGCTCGTTGGCGCAGGTCGCGCGAAGCCGGCGGATCGACTCCTCGAGGCCCGCGCGGATGGCGGGGTCGAGGTCGGTGAGCGCCTGACGGATCCCCTCGGGCGCGACGCGGATGTCGTCGACGACCACGCCGTCGAACCGCTCGCCGTACTCCCGGATCGCCGCCAGCCCGCGGACGCGGACCTCCTCGCAGATCGCATGCACCGCCGGCACCGCGGCCTCGACGTCGAAGTCGGCGCGGGGCACGGCTGCGCGGTAGTCGACGCCCGAGCGGTCGGCTCCTCGCAGGTCGATGCGCTGGATCATGCCTCGATTCTACGAGCGGGAGACCGCTCGACCCGAACCGCGACGACCGGTGGACTCCCCCGTGGCGAGCTCGTCGAGCGCGCGCTGCACGGCGTCGAGGTCGAGCACCTCGGGGTGCAGCCCGGCGCTCACCTGGAGGCCGGCCGGGGTGTGCACGAAGGCGAGCGTGATGCCCTGGGGGCCCGACGGCGTCGTGCCGATCGTGTAGCGGGCAGTGGCCGGGTCCTCCCACGGCAGCCGGTCGAGCCCGAGCCGGCCCTGGTAGCTGAGCGTGATCCGCGGGCGGGGCGGGTCGTTCGCCACCGGCGCCGCGTCGCCGGGGGTGCCGCCCAGCAGGTTGCGGGTCGTGAGGGCGGCCAGCAGCGCGAGGGGTACGCCGTCGGCGGCCGCCGCGGAGATGCCGGCGCCCAGGCGGTGGGCGTCGGTGGGGTCGACCGGCAGGAAGGGCCCGGAGGCGAAGTTCCCGGTCACGCGCCCGTCGTCACCCAGGTAGCGGCGGCAGCCCATCATCACGAAGGCACCCTCTCCGCGGACGCCGTGCCGGGCGAGCGCCCGGCAGGTGTCGGCCATGACCAGCGACGCGACGGAGACGTCGGGGGCGTACGCGTCACGCCGTGCGCGCACCGCCTGCACCCGCTGCTGCGGGATCACCGCGGTCGCGACCGAGGGTGTGCCGACCTCGACCGGGTGCACGTCACCGGCCGGCGGCGCCAGCGGGAACATGCCCCGCACCGCCCGCGCCGCGCGGACCGGGTGGGTGGCGAACCGCCGCAGGCAGGCGCGGGCGAGCGGCCAGCGGGCCGTGTCGGCGCGGACGAGATCCGCGGGATTCCCGGCGGCGAGCAGGGAGGGGAACCACGCGTCGACCACGCCGCCGTCCCCGATCGCGTGGGAGGTCCGGATCGCCGCTGCCCGCCGGCCTAGCACCAGCCGGAACGGCAGGTCGCCCAGCGGCTCGGCCAGCATCCTGCGCGCGAGCTCGTCGGGGTCGTCCGCGCCCGGCCCGTCCTCCAGCGGGGTGACGGCGGTCTGGAGGAAGCCGTCGAGGTCGCCGGGGGCGACGCGCACGAGGCGGTCACCGACCAGCCGGCACAGCAGCGGGTGGCCGGGGTCCACGCGGTCGAGGTCGGCCAGCACCGCCCGCACCTGCTCCGCCGGCGGGACCCGCAGCGGCCCCGCGGCACGGACGGTGTGGAACCGCAGCCAGGTGCGGTCGCGCGCGCCGACGCGACGAGCGCTCACGACGCGCGGGTGGTCGTGAGCTCGGCGAGCGGGTCCGCCTCGGGCGGTCGGCCGTCCACTGACTGCCAGCGCGCCTCGCCGACCGGGAGGTCGCGCAGGGCCCGGCGCTCGAGCGCCCGGGGCCGCAGCGCCCAGGAGATGCCGGTCCCGATGACCACCAGGTGGAGCAGGCAGAACGCGACGTTGTTGAGCATCGCAGCGTCCCGGGAGTGCACCAGTCCGTAGCCGGCGGTGCCGAGCAGCCCGGCGCCCGCCAGAAGACCGGGGACGACCGCCCCCGGCTGCCACAGCCCGGTGCCCGCCTTCGGCGTCACCACGAACCGGCCCTTGCGCAGGGTCAGCACCTGGAGGGTCGCGAACACGTGGATCCAGAACGACGCCGCGGCCAGCGCGAACGCGGTGAACGTGTAGGACCCCGCGCCGCCGAGCGCGACCGCGCTGATCGCGAGCAGGAAGTACGGCGCGAAGTGCAGCAGGAAGGTGTCCGCGGTGGCCGCGGCGACCGCCTGCTCGCCCGTGAGGATCCGGATGATCGGCAGCGACACGTAGACCATCAGCGTCCATCCGGTCAGGAAGTACATGCTGGACAGGACGTACTGCGCCTTCACCCGCAGCGGCAGCCGCGCGAAGAGCGCCTTGCCGAGCGCCGACAGGCAGCCGCGCGCCCAGCGCAGCTGCTGGCCGACGTACGACGACATGTCGGCCGGCCCGAGTCCCTGGACCAGCACCTCGCCGACGTACGCCGTGCGCCAGCCGCGCTGCTGCAGCACGAGGGACAGCTCGAAGTCCTCGGTGACCGAGTGCGTCGGGAAGCCCCCCACGTCGTCCAAGGCGGCCCGCCGGAAGACGACGTTGGTGCCGCAGCAGAACATGGCGCCGAGGTCGTCCTTGCCGCGCCCGATGCAGCCGAAGAACAGCGCCTGCTGGGCCCAGGCCGCGGCGGCGATCGGGTTGCGGTCGGCGTTCGCGTAGTACTGCGGCGTCTGCACGAAGGCGACCCGCTCGTCCTGGAGGTGGCCGAGGGTGCGGCGCAGGAACTCCGGGTGCGGCACGTGGTCGCAGTCCAGGACCACGACGAACTCCCCCGCGTCCGGCCCGGCGATCCGGGACAGGGCGTGGTTGATGTTCCCCGCCTTCGCACCGACGTGCCGCTCACGGGTCAGGTAGCGAGCGCCGTGCCGGGCGGCGAGCGCCGCCATCTCCGCGTCGTCGCCGTCGTCGAGGAGGTGGACGACGACGTCGGCGCCCCGCAGCGCGGTGGCCGCGGCGATGACCGGCTCGACCACGTCGACCGGCTCGTCGTAGCGCGGGATGAGCACGTCGACCCGGGCGTAGTGGGCGATCGGGGCCGGGCGCCGTGGCGGCCGGTCGTGCAGCAGCGTCCACCAGAAGCCCAGCGCCTGGACCAGGTTGAAGATCTCGGCGGCCACCAGGGCGCCGTACAACCACGGGTTGCCGACCCGGCCGGGCACCAGCAGCCAGCCGAAGTACCAGACCGCGGCGGTGAACGCGAGGCCCACCACCACCCTGGCCAGCATCGGCCGGGGCCGGCCCAGGATCTGCTCGGTGGTGGCGACCGTGGGCGCCACCGCACCGGTCGTGGTCTCGGCGCTCATGAGGCGCTCTCCTTCCGCTGGAACTGCCATACCTTCACGTTCGCGACCTCGTGCTCCCCGACCTGCTTCCAGCCCTTGGTCTCGAGGTCGGAGAGCGCGCGACCGATCTCGGCCGAGGTGCCCTTCTCCTCGAGGAAGCTGCCGAACACGAAGACCGAGGCGTCCCGCGGCGTCGACCTCGGGAGGCCCAGCCGGGGCTGGTCGGGGTCGAGAGCGGTCGTCGGGCGGGTGGGGGTGCCGGGCGAGTAGTAGTCGAGCTCGTCGTCGAGGAACGCCGGGGCGTAGGCGACCACGTCGCCGTCCTCGGCCCGGTCCTCGACCCACTGCACGCCGCCGCGGAAGTCGTACGTCCGGGGGTTGGACTGGTTGACCTGCTGGTCGACCAGTCCGACGGCCAGCGAGCCGACCACGAGCACCGGCAGCACGGCAGCCGTGACCGGCCCCCGGCCCCAGCTCGACGCCAGCCGGGCGAGCAGCAGCAGGAGGACCGGGACGGTCGCGGTGAAGTAGCGCAGCTCGAACATCTGCCGGCGCTCGAAGCCGACGGCGAAGAGGATCGCGACCGGGACGAGCGCGACCAGCACCATCACGGCGGCGTTGCGCGAGCGGCCGCGGCCGAGCAGCGCCAGGCTGCCGACCATGACGAACGGCCACAGCGCGCTGAGCTGAATCATCACGCTGTCGGCGTGGTAGCCCCACAGCGCCCAGATCGCGTTCGCGAGCACGGCGTAGACGTCGGGGTGCCCGGCGTCCATCGCCTGCGAGACGTCCGCACCCGTCTGTCCCGGCGTGCTGCCGGCGCCGGCCTCGACGACGCTGTTGAGCTGGGCCATCGCGAACCCCACGAGCGGAGCGACCAGCGCGAGCCCCAGGAGGACCGCGCCGAGCCACGGCAGCCACAGCCTGCGCGTGCCACGGCGTACGGCCGCGACGAGGAAGACGGCGTGCTGCACCAGCAGCGGCAACACCGCGAACCACTGGAGGTAGACGGTCGCGACCGTGGCGACGGTGAACACCAGCCAGCTCAACCAGCCGCCACGGCCGCCGCGCGTCGCGTCGCGCAGGATGCGCAGCTGCATCCACACGGCGAGCGTCGCAGTGAGCATCCAGAGGGCGTACATGCGCGCCTCCTGGGCGTACCAGACGCCGATCGGCGCGACCGCGATGACGAAGGCCGCGATCCGCGCGGTCCGGCGGTCCCACAGGTCGTGGGCCATGGCGTAGAACACCGGGATCAGCACGACGCCGGCGAGCAGGCTGGGCATCCGCACCACCCACTCGGCGGTGCTGCCGGTGCCGTGGACGAACGCCCACAGCACCACGTCGAAGCCGGGCGGGTGGACGTCGTTGTCCTGCAGGTCGGCGAGCATCTCGCGCATCGGCAGCTGCGCCTGGCGGATGCTGATCGCCTCGTCCAGCCAGATGCTGCGCGTGACGATGCCGCGCAGCGCGGCGCCGACGACGACGGCGAGGACCAGCGGCCACCCGGTGCGCAGCCAGCCGCGCACCCCCTGCCGACGGGCCTCGGGAATCGGCTCGGTGACCGGCTCCGGGGAGGGCGCCTGACCACGCTGTCGCAGCGCACCCGCACCGGCGCCGAGCAGCAGCACACCGCAGCCGGCCACGGTGGCGGTGACGATGTCCTCGGGCGTCGTGGCGACGAGCAGCAGCGCGAGCTGGGCGAGCACGGCCATCGCCGCGAGCAGCGCGGCGAGCCGGCTCCGGCCCGTCATGCAGAGCCGGGCGAGCAGCACCTTGGCGATCCCGAGGGCAGCCATCGCGCTGACGTAGGGGACGGCCAGGTCGGCCAGGTGGCGGTAGGTCTCGCCCAGAGCGAGGGCGTAGTAGTCCTCCGGCAGAAGGGCGACCGCGGCGATCACGGCGGCGGAGACCAGCAGCGCAGCGGTCAGCGCCATCCCCGTCGAGCCGCGCTCCCCCGGGCCGCTCGGCAGCAGCACGAGCGGGATGGTCGCGGTCGCGAAGTACGCCGCGCCGCCGACGGTCGCCACGACGGCGACCAGGCCGGCGTCCGCGTCCGGGAGGACCTTGTTGGCCACGATGACGTCCTGGGCGGCGATGATCGCGACCAGCAGGAAGGCACCGGTCACCGTCGCGGCCCGTCCGGCCGCGGGCTGCGGGGCCGTGAGCGCGGGAGGCCGTCGTCCCGCGAGGGCAGCCACCAGCAGCGCGGCGTAACCCGCCGCGACGACGCCGGCCGCGGCGCCGACCTCGCCGACGACGGGCACCAGGAGCAGGCCGATCACCCCGCGCGCGAGCGGCTCGACCGCGAGCGTCAGCGCGATCCCGCCGACGCGGCGCATGCCGTACAGCCGGCCGCGGGCGAGGCCGAGCAGCGCCGCCGACGGCACCGAGGCGCCGAGGAGGACGACACTGGCCGCGGGCAACCCGACCATCGGGCCGAGCGTGGTCGCCCCCAAGGCGAGCGCGGTGCCGCCGACCAGGCCGATCGCGAGGGCCTGTCGGAAGAGCCGGGTGCCGAGCGCCGGGTCGAGGGCGGTGGCGGCGGTGATGCTGGTGGCCAGCATGTGCAGCAGCACGTACGCGCCGAGGAACGCCGTGAAGCCGGCGTACTCCCCGGGCAGCAGGACGCGCGCGAGCAGGACGCTGACGGCGAGGTTCCCGGCTCCGGCGACGCCCTGGCCCAGCAGGGCCACCAGCTGGCGGCCGCCGGCGGAGGCCGGCCCCGCTCGGTGGGAAGCGGCACGGGTGTCGCGCTCGGCGGCGACGTCGAGGGCGTTCATCGCATCACTCCGGTGGGTCGCGGGCCGGGCAGCTGGTCGGACGCGGCCGCGCGGACCGGCCCGACCGACGTCTCCCCCTGGGTCAGCAGGAGACGGAGCAGGTCGAGGACCTCGCCGGCGGCGGCCACCTCCTGGCGGACGGCGGCGAGCGTGCGGCCGCCGCGGTCGATGGCGGCCTCGACGGCTGCGTCGACAGCGGCGTCGACGGGAGCGGCTCCGGCCGATGCCGGCAGCACGGGCACCTCGAGCCGTCCGGCCAGGTCGGCGTCGTGCGGGTCGCGGGACCAGGCGAGCAGCGGGACGCCGGCCGCCGCGGCCGCCATCAGCGCGTGCTGGTGGCCGCACACGGCGAAGAGCGCACCGGCCATCACCTCGCGCTGGTCGCGCAGCGACAGCTGGGGGGCGGCGACGTCGACGGGGATCCCGCCGACCTCGGCGCGGCAGCGGAGCCGGCCGGCGACCTCGTGCGCGGCGTCGAGGTCGGCCCCCGCGCCGAGACCCGGTCGCCAGGCCTGGAGGACGACACCGGACGGCTCCGGGAACCGCGCCCGCGTGGCCGCCACGACGGAGGCGAGCAGGTCGGCGAGCCCGTCGGCTCCGCCGAGGACCGCGACGTCGCGCGCACGCACGCAGGACCAGATCGGCCCGGCACCGGGGCGCTCGGTCGGCGGGTCCTGGAGGTCCAGCCAGCCCAGATGGGCGCCGAGGCGCAGCGGCGTCGGCAGCCCGGCATCGGTGAGGTGCCGGACCGATGTCGGCGCATCGAGAGTGGTGAGGGCACTACCGTGCACGGCCCGGCGGCTCAGGACCGCGCCGCGGCCGGAGACCCGGTCCGCGCCGACCCCGACCAGGGCCACCGGCTTCCCGGCCAGCCGAAACGCGGTCGTCACGCCGTAGAGGGCACCCAACGAAAGGACCTCGGTGGCCGCGCCGCCGGCGGGTCCCGCGGGTCCGCCCCGAAAGGGGCGACCGCCGAGGACCACGAGCGCGTCCACCGTCGGGAGCATCCGGAGCACGGCGACGCGGTTCGCCGCGACCGTGGGGACGGCGGTGACCCGGCCGGTCCGCTCGGGGTCGTGAGTCGCGGCGACGACCCGCATCGGCGCCAGCTCACGGGCCGCGACCATGAGGGCCGTGTCGTCGGCGGCGTCACGTTCCCGCGTCGTCTGGAGCAGCAGCACAGTGCTCACGGGCGGCCTCCTTCGTACAGCTCGATGTGACGGCGCGCGACGCCGGGCCAGGTGCGGTCGACGGCCATCCCGTCCACGTGCTCGCGGAGGCGGCCCGCGGCCGACGCACCCGCGCCCAGTGCCCGAAGCCGGTCGGCCCATGCGGCCGGATCCGGGGGTACGGCGAGCTCGGGATCGGCGCCGACGACCTCGGCCAGGCGCGCCGACAGCAGCACCGGCGTGCGATGGGCGAGGGCGAGGGCCAGCGGCCCGCTCGAGGCGTGCGGCTCCGGGTAGGGAAGCAGCAGGACGTCGGCGGCGCGGAACCAGTCCGACACGTCGGCGTCGGGCACGTAGCCCGTGAAGGTGGCCACGTCGGCCCAGCGCTGTCGGAGCCGCTCGGCGTAGTCGTCGCCCTGGGCGGCGAGGCGCGGGTGCGGTCCGCCCGCGACGACCACGCGGACCCCGGGCCCGGCCAGGGAGGCCGCCTCGAGCGCGGTCTCGAGGCCCTTGTACGGCGCGAGGAAGCCGAAGCAGAGCGCGACGAGCTCGTCGCCCAGTCCGAGCCGGGCGCGCAGCCGGTCGCGCGGCTCGGCGGCCGGTGCCGGCTCCTCGATGCCGTGCGGCACCACGGTGGCGCCCGGGATGGTCCGCTGGAAGGACGGCTCGTGCACGATCACGGTGTCGGCGAGCCGGGGCAGCACCCGCTGCACCGCGTCGATCGCCGTGCGGGCCGCCACCGGTGGCACCCGGACCCGGTGCATCGCGGTGTAGTCCTTCGTCACCGCGGCGGGCGCGACCACCTGGTGCATCGTGATCGCGGTCGGCGGCCCGAGCGCCTTCGCGCGGGCGAGCGCTGCGGTCGTCGCCGGCAGCCCGGCGGCTCCCGAGTAGAGGAACAGCTCGTGCTGGAGGTGCACCTGTGCCGCACCCGTGGCGCGCGCCGCGGCGAGGGCGGCGGGCACGGCACCCGGTCGGCCGGACCGGAAGGCGCGGCGGACCCGCACCCGGCCGTCGTACCCGTCGGCGCGCTCGCCGTCGATCTCCGGGGCGACGACGCAGACGTCGAGGCCCTGCGCGTCGAGGGCGTGCGCGAGGTTGGCGGTGTACGACGCCACGCCGCTGTCGCCGTCGTGGCGGCTGCCCAGGCGCGGGTAGGGGCTGATCAGGGTGAGGTCAGGACGCATGGCGGGCCTCCTCGCGCTCGGTCGGCCGGGTTTCGAGCTCGGGTGCCACCCGGGCCGGCGGCTGCCCCGCCGACGCGGTCCACTCGCGGGCCGGCATCCGCACCGGCACGACGCGGTGGTGCAGCCACAACCGGGCCAGCGAGGCGGCCATCCGGACCGAGTCCTTGACGACCTCCATCCGCGACCCGTCGCGATCGATCCAGACCGTGGGCATCTCGGCGACCGTCATGCCGAGCGCACGGGCGGTCACGAGCAGGTCGACGTCGAAGACGAAGTCGCGCGACGACAGCAGCGGTGTGACTCTCTGCACGGCGTCGCGACGCATCACCTTCGCGCCGCACTGGGTGTCGTGGAAGGGCAGCGAGAACACCCGGCGCACCGCCGTCGCGAACCCGAGGCTCGCGGCCCGGCGCGGCATCGACCGGGGCGTGGGCAGCACCGAGGACGGGTGCCAGCGCGAGGCGATCGCGATGTCCGCGCCGGTGTCCTCGATCGTGTCCGCGAGCAGGTCGATCTCCGAGGGAGGCGTCGAGCAGTCCGCGTCGACGAAGGCGGTGAGGTCGGCCTCGGAGGCGCGGAAGGCCTCGGTGAGCACGCCGCCCTTGCCGAGCCGGGGGTACTCGACCGCGCGGATCCGGTGGTCTCGGCGCGCGTGCTCGGCGACGACGCGCGCGGTGTCGTCGGTGCAGTCGTCGAGCGCGACCGTGATGGTCAGCCCGGGATCGAGCAGCTCGGCGCTGTAGGCGCGGAGCGTCGGACCGATGCGGTGCTGCTCGTTGTGGGCAGGGATGACGATCTCGAGGGACATGGAGGAGCTCTCCTGGCACGGCAAGCGGGGGCGGCTGGCGAGGGCGAGGCGGCGGATCGGACGGGGTTCGCTCGGTGGCGGTCGCGGTCGGGGGTGGCGCGCCTGCCCCCCGACCATGACCAGGTGGCTCCCGGTCGTTCAAGTCGTCGGGCCGGGATTCACCCAGTTGTCACACCGACCTGCTCGATGCAACGCCCCCTCAACAGGGCCGATGCGATCGACTGTGGACTCACTCACACACCGGGTCTGCCAAGTCCTGGGGGACGTCAGCGCGTCTCGCCGCACCGGTCCGGCGCGGCAGGGCTACGTTGGGTCCGTGCCCGACTCGCTTCCGATGTTCCCGTTGAACGTGGTGCTGTTCCCCGGGCTGAGCGTGCCGCTGCGGGTCTTCGAGGACCGCTACCGGGCTCTCGTGCACCACCTGCTGCGCGTCGAAGACCCGGCGGAGCGGGTGTTCGGGTCGGTCGCGATCCGGGAGGGCTACGAGGTCGGCGACCACGGCGCGCAGTCCCTCTACCGGATCGGCTGCCGCCTCCAGCTCACCGACATCGAGAGCCACCCCGACGGCACCTTCGACGTCGTCGCGGTCGGCATGGAGCGGATCGAGCTGCAGCGCCTCGACACCGGCGGCCCGTTCCCGGTCGGTCACGTCGTCGACCGGCCCGACAGCACGCAGGCGGTGCCCGAGGACGTGCTCGAGCGGGCGCGCGCGGCGTTCGTCGCCTACCGCGCGGCGCTGGCCGACCTGCACAGCGACCCGTACGAGGGCTCGCTCCCCCGCGACCCGACGTACCTCTCCTGGACCCTGGCCGCGCTCGCCCCGCTCCCGATGTCGGAGCGCCAGTCGCTCCTCGAGGCCGAGGACGCCAGCGAGCGCCTCGTGCTCCTCACCGACCTGCTGCGCACCGAGCTGCGCGCGATGAACGTCATCCCGTCGCTGCCGGCCACCGAGGTCGCCCGCACGCGATGGTCGCCGAATTGAAGGCCACAGCTCCGGCGAGGAACGAGCCGGAGCGTCGTGGCCGCAGATCGAGCAAGCGACGCGACTGAGGAACGAAGTCGCGCGAGCACGTCGAGATCCGGTGAGATGAGAGTCGGCCGCAGCCACTGACAGGAGGGCCGATGGCACGAAGGAAGTCAGCCGGCGGCACGCAGGCGACCGTCGCCCTGACCGCTGCCGGGATCGCGTTCACGCTGCACGAGTACGCCCACGACCCGCGCGCGAGCTCCTACGGGCTCGAGGCGGCTGCGGCGCTGGGACTCGACCCCGCCCGGGTGTTCAAGACGCTGATGGCCAGCGTCGACGGCGCGCTCGCCGTCGGCATCGTCCCCGTCTCCGGGCAGCTCGACCTCAAGGCGCTCGCCCGCGCCCTCGGCGGCAGCAAGGCAGCGATGGCCGACCTCGCCGCGGCCGAGCGCGCGACGGGGTACGTCGCGGGCGGCATCTCCCCCGTCGGGCAGAAGCGGCGGCACCCGACCGTGCTCGACGAGACCGCGACCTCCTTCGAGACGGTCTACGTCTCCGCCGGGCGCCGCGGGCTCGACCTCGAGATCGCGCCCACCGACCTGGTGTCGGTGACCGGCGCGGTGCTCGCCCCGATCAGTCGGTCGTGACCTTGAGGACGGCGTGCGACGTGTCGCCGTCCTGCCACGTGCTCAGGCCCAGCGCATCGAGCGGCTCCAGGTTGTCCCGCACCTCCGGGTCGTCGCCCCAGAGGTCGGTCAACCAGGCCTTGCTCCCGTCGACGTCGACGTAGAGGACGGCGCCGGCGGCGTCGCTGTGCTCGACCACGCCCTGGAAGGCGTCGGTGTCGCCGAGCCCCCCGTCGTCGAGCAGGCGCTCGCGGTAGGCGGCGTCCGGCCCGACGGCGACCACGTCGTCACCGGCGTCGCTGTCGAGGGTGCTGCCGAGCTCCCCCGCAGCGGCCGCTCGCACCTTGTCGAGCACGCCCTCGATGCCGGCGGGGTCGCCGTGGATCTTCACGCCCGCGCCGATCGACGGCTCGGACTCCAGCGCCCCGGGGCTGAGGGTCCCCAGCTCGGGATCGAAGTCGGCGCCGATCGCGAGCGCGAGCGCGTCCCCGGCGAGCGTCTCGGCGTCGTCGGGCAGGTCGATCCCGAGCTCCTCGCTCGCCTCGGCGATCAGCTCGTCGGGTGCCTCACCGGACAGGTCCCCGAGCCGGCCGAGCACCTCGTCGAACCAGCCCTCGCCCATGCTGAGCCCGAACGCCGCAACCGTGTCCTCGGGCAGCGACGCCACCAGGTCGCCCGCCTGGTCACCCTGGGGAAACGCTCCCGCGGCAGCCGTGTCGGAGACGACCTCGAGCTCCACGCCGCCGTCGTCGAAGCGCAGCGTCGCGGCCGCACCGGCGAAGCCCTCCAGCACCTCGGCACCCGGTGAGACCCCGAGATCCTCGGCAAGGAAGTCACCGACCTCGGGCGCGGCGTACATCGACACGATGCCGCTGTCGCCGGCCTCGTCGGTCCAGTGGCGGAAGTCGTCGTCATCGGCGAGCGACCCCTCGGCTGCGTCGCCGGCGATTCCGTCGGCCAGCTCCTGGGTCTCGGCCAGCACCGCCCAGCCGTCCCGGATCGACCAGGCCGCGATGTCATCGCCTCCGCACGCGCTGAGCGCGTCCAGGCCCGTGCCGGCGGCGCCCTCGTCGGTGACCTGGAGCACGACCGCGGGCACGACCCCGTCGGCACCGGTGTCGACGGCGGCCGCCGCGAACCGGTCGCCGAGCCACGGCGCCACGTCGTCGTCGTAGTCGAGCCCGTCACACCCGGCCTCCGCCGCGGCGCGATCGAAGATCCAGCGGCGTACGTCGTCGTCGGCGTCGAGTCCGACGACGTCCTCGAACGCCGGGAACTTCGACAGCGTGCGCAGGGCGGCGATCTTCTGCCCGCCGCTCGGGTCGAGGTCGATGCTGGCGTAGGCGACCGTCGAGGCCGGCAGCGCCTCCGCCGGTTGGGCGCCGGTCGAGAAGAACGACCACGCCGCCCAGGTCGCGCCACCGGCAGCCAGGACACCGACGGCACCGACGCTCGCGAGGACGGTCGTGCGCCGGCTGCGTCCGCCTTGCTGCGGCGCACCGCCGTGGCTCTCGAGCGTCTCGGACGTCTCGCCGGGAGGCGGGCCGGAGGGCGGCGGACCGCTCGGCGGGTCGAAGGACATCGGCAGCCTCTGCGTTCGGGTCGGCGGCGGTGCCACCGGGGTGGCAGAAGACTAGTCAGCCGCGTGGGGCTGCGGGTCGTTCTCCACAGCGTCGGTCCGCGGAACCCTCGCCGACAGCCCGATGAACACGAGCACGAGGCCCAGGAGCGCCCCGACCGGGAACGCGATGAACGGGCTGAGCCCCGACACCGTCAGGTCGTCGGGCACCCGGGTACCGTCGTCGGCGGCCCGGGCGACCGTCTCCGGGTCGGGCGGTCCGAGGGCGCCGCCCACGAGGAGCATCACCCAGGCGGCGAGCACGGAGCCGACCACGACGGCGAGCAGCGAGAGGAGCGGGACCCGATCGGCCACGAGGGTGACCGCGACGCCGGCGACGAGCCCAGCGACGACGGCGACCACGACGTACCACCCGGTGCCGGAGAACTGGTGCTGCAGCCCGAGGGCGTCCTTGGCCGTCCACTGGTGGTCGACGACGACGCCGACGGTCGGGCTCCACACCCACTCCCAGACGACGCCGGCGAGCGCGCCGGCCGCGGCGAGCGCCACCACGACCAGCACGAGCTGCACTGCCACCGGTCGGGTCCCGGGCCGGGTCGCCGGCTGTGTCGTCGGCTCTGTCGTCGGCTCGGTCATCCGGTGAGGCATCCGGGGCCCAGGAGCTGCTTGAGGTCGGCGAAGAGCGCCGGGCTCGGGGTGACCCGGTGGCGCTCGAGGTTGAGGACCACGGTCTTCTCGCGCATCCGCAGCCGCAGGTGGACCTCGGTGGCGCCGGCGTGGGTGGCCAGCACCTCCTTGAGGTGGTCGACCACGTTGCCGTTGACCCGGGTCTGCGGGAGGTTGATCACGACCGGACCGCTCGGGCCCTGGGTGGTGTCGACGAGCGACACCTCCTGGCCCATGATCTCGGGCTGCTCCTTGCTCCGGGAGAGCCGCCCCTTCACGGTGATGATCGCGTCCTCGCTGATGAGGTGTCCGCAGAGCTGCCACGAGCTCGGGAACAGCAGCACCTCGATGGAGCCGTCGAGGTCCTCGAGCGTGACCAGCGCCCACGCGTCGCCGCGCTTGGTGATCTTGCGCTGCACGGAGGTGACCAGGCCCGACACCGTGATCGGGCTGCCGTCGGGGCGGCTCTCGTCGAGCATCAGCTGGCCGATCGAGCAGTCGGTGCCCTGCGAGAGCACGTGCTCGAGACCCAGCAGCGGGTGGTCGGAGACGTAGAGGCCGAGCATCTCCCGCTCGTGCCCGAGCAGGGTCATCTTGTCCCAGTCGTCGATGTCCGGGATCGCGACGCTGACCCCGAAGCCGGACCCGTCGTCGTCGAGGCCGCCGAAGAGCGAGTCCTGGCCGATCGCCTCGTTGCGCTTGATGTCGACGTACTGGTCCACGGCCGTCTCGTGGATCGCCACGAGCGCACGCCGCTTGTGCTTCATGTCGTCGAAGGCGCCGGCCTTGACGAGCGACTCGATCACCCGCTTGTTGCAGACCTGGGCCGGGACCTTCTTGAGGAAGTCGTTGAAGTCCTCGTAGCGCCCCTGCTCGGTGCGCGCGGCCGCGATGCCGTCGACCACGTTGGAGCCGACGTTGCGGATCGCGGTGAGGCCGAAGCGGATGTCGTTGCCGACCGGTGTGAAGTTGTGGGCCGACTCGTTGACGTCGGGCGGGAGCACCTGGATCTTCATCCGGCGGCACTCGTTGAGGTAGATCGCCATCTTGTCCTTGTCGTCCCGGGCGGACGTGAGGAGCGCGGCCATGTACTCGGCGGGGTAGTTGGCCTTGAGGTAGGCGGTCCAGTACGTGATGACGCCGTACGCCGCGGAATGCGACTTGTTGAACGCGTAGTCGGAGAACGGGAGCAGGATCTCCCAGAGCGTGTCGATCGCCTTCTGGGGGTAGCCGCGCTCGAGCATGCCGGCCTGGAAGCCGGCGTACTGCTTGTCGAGCTCCTCCTTCTTCTTCTTCCCCATCGCGCGGCGCAGGTTGTCGGCGGCGCCCAGCGTGAAGCCCGCCAGGACCTGGGCGATCGCCATCACCTGCTCCTGGTAGACGATCAGGCCGTACGTCTCCCCCAGCACCGGCTCGAGCGCCTCGGCGAGCGCCGGGTGGATCGGCTCGATCGGCTCCCGGCCGTTCTTGCGGCGGGCGTACTTGTTGTGGGAGTCGGCGCCCATCGGGCCCGGCCGGTAGAGCGCGCTGACGGCGGTGATGTCGGCGAACTGGTCGGGCTGCATCGAGCGCAGCAGCGCCCGCATGCCACCGCCATCGAGCTGGAACACGCCCAGGGTGTCGCCCCGGCCCATCAGCTCGTAGGTCGCCCGGTTGTCGAACGGGACCTCCTCGAGGACGACGTTCTCGTCGCGGTTGGCCTGGATGTTGGCCAGCGCGTCCTCGAGGATGTGGAGGTTGCTCAGCCCGAGGAAGTCCATCTTGACCAGCCCGAGCGACTCGCACATCGGGTAGTCGAACTGGGTGATGATCGCGCCGTCCTGCGGCCGCGCCATGATCGGGACGACGTCGATGATGGGTGCGCTCGACATGATCACGCCGGCGGCGTGCACACCCCAGTTGCGGATCTGGCCCTCGAGGCCGACCGCGGTGTTGTAGATGGTGCGGACGTCGGGGTCGGAGTCGTGCAGCGAGCGGAACTCGCCGCCCTCGCCGTACCGCTTGTGCTCGGGGTTGAAGATCTCCTTGAGCGGGACGCCCTTGCCCATCACGTCCGGCGGCAGCGCCTTGGTGATGCGGTCGGAGATCGCGAAGCCGTGGTCGAGCACGCGCGCGGCGTCCTTGATCGCGGCCTTGGACTTCAGCCGGCCGAAGGTCGCGATCTGGGCGACCTTGTCGGCGCCGTACTTGTCGGTGACGTACCTGATGACCTCGCCGCGCCGGTGGTCGTCGAAGTCGATGTCGAAGTCGGGCATCGACGGTCGCTCGGGGTTGAGGAAGCGCTCGAAGAACAGGCCGTGCTCGAGGGGGCACAGGTCGGTGATGCTGAGCGCGTACGCCGCGATCGAGCCCGCGCCGGAGCCGCGGCCCGGGCCGACCCGGATGCCGTTGCGCTTGGACCACTGGATGAAGTCGGCGACCACGAGGTAGTAGCCGCAGTAGCCCTTCTGGGAGATGACCGCGAGCTCCATCTCGACGCGGTCCTTGACCTCCTGGTCCAGCCGGTCCCCGGGGTAGCGGGCCTCGATGCCCCGCCACACCTCCTTGCGGAACCAGCTCTCCTCGGTCTCGCTCTCCGGGACGTCCGCGCGCGCCATGTAGCCGCCGGTCGACTCGACGAACTCGACCTCGCAGCGCTCGGCGATCGCGAGCGTGTTGTCGCACGCCTCGGCGAGGTCGTACTGCGCCCACAGCTCGCGCATCTCGGCCGCGGACTTGATGTAGTAGCCGCCGCCGTCGAACTTGAGGCGGTTGGTGTCGGAGAGCCGCTTGCCGGACGCGACGCAGATGAGCGCGTCGTGGGCGTCGGCGTCCTCGGGGTTGTTGTAGTGGGAGTCGTTGGTGGCCAGCGGCGGGATGCCCATCTCGCGGCCGAGGCGGAGCAGGTCGTCGCGGACCCGCTTCTCGATCGAGATGCCGTGGTCCATCAGCTCGAGGAAGACGTTGTCGCGCCCGAAGATGTCCTGGAGCTCGCCGGCCTCGCGGACGGCCTCGTCCCACTGGCCCAGCCGGAGCCGGGTCTGGATGGCGCCGCTGGGGCAGCCGGTGCTGACGATGATGCCCTTGCTGTGCTCCTGGAGGATCTCCTTGTCCATCCGCGGCTTGTAGAAGAAGCCCTCGAGGCTGGACCGGGACCCGAGCCGGAACAGGTTGTGCAGGCCCTCGGTCGACTCGGCCCACATCGTCATGTGCGTGTAGGCGCCGCCACCCGCGACGTCGTCGCCGCCCTCCTCGGCCACGTCGCCCCGGCCCCACCGGACCCGCTTGCGCTCACCCCGCGGGGTGCCGGGGGTGACGTAGGCCTCGATGCCGATGATCGGCTTCACGCCGTACTTCTGCGCCTTGGAGTAGAAGTCGTAGGCACCGTGGAGGTTGCCGTGGTCGGTCATGGCGATCGCCGGCATCTCCAGCTCCGACACCCGGCTGAAGAGCCCGTCGAGCAGCGAGGCCCCGTCGAGCATGGAGTACTCGGTGTGGACGTGAAGGTGGACGAAGGAGTCCTGGGCGGCGTTCGCCATCGTCGTCGGCCACTCCTCGGGTACGTTCGGTGCTGCGGGCATGCCTGACCAGAGCCACGAAGCGGTCGTGGCGCCGGGTTGGGGAAGGACGCCAGCCTACGTGACTTCGTGGGACACGTTAGAGCGGCTCACCGACAGTCCGTCCGATTCGGTGGTTGAGGTGCGAGGAGCGCTAGCGACGAGCCTCGAAACCACCCGTGCGGGCGGCGTCGAGGCTCTCGGTGATGATCGTGTGCACGATGCGGAGCAGCCGCTCCTCGCCGAGCTCGGGCGCGCGGCGGGCGAGCGCGGCGGCGATCTCGCGCTCCCGCTCGGGGTCGCGGGCGGGGTCGGCCTTGATGTCCTGGACGGCCCGGGTGAGGACCACCCGGCGGGCGAGCAGGTCGCCGAGCTCCTCGTCGACCTCGTCGATGAGCCCCCGGAGGAAGCGGAGCGGGTCGGCACCGGGCCAGGCCATCCGGACGTCCGGCGCCCTCTCCTCGTTGCCGGAGCCGTCGGTGCGCTCGAGCTCGACCAGCCCGTGCCGGGCGTAGAAGGCGCGCGCCCCGGCGTTCATCTCAAAGACCCAGAGACAGAACCCGTCGGGGCGCTGCGCCTTCACGACGTCGAGGAGCGCCGACCCGATCCCGCGGCCGGCGTACGACGGCAGCACGTAGAGGTCGTCGAGCCAGGTCGCCGTGAACCGCGCGTAGCCGACAGGCGTCCCTCCGGCCTCCGCCAGCCAGACGTCGTCCGCCCGGAGCCTTCCGGCCATCCAGTGCCGGACCTCGTCGTCGGTGTGCACCCCCGGCGGCATGGCGGCCGCACGGCGACTCGCCAGGTGGATCCCGGCCACGTCGTCCGCGTCGGCCTGGCTGGCCGGTCGCAGCGTGACGTCAGTGGGCATCCCTGATCACCTCGAGGGCGTGGGCGAGGTCGTCGGGGTAGGTCGACTCGTACTCGACGTACTCCCCCGAGCCCGGGTGCTCGAAGCCGAGGCGTACGGCGTGCAGCCACTGCCGCTCCAGCCCGCACCGGCGGGTGAGCGTCGGGTCGGCACCGTAGGTGAGGTCGCCGACGCACGGATGCTTGAGCGCGGCCATGTGCACCCGGATCTGGTGGGTGCGGCCGGTCTCGAGGTGGATCTCCAGCAGGCTCGCGAACCGGTGTGCCTCGAGCGTCTCGTAGTGGGTGACGCTGTGCCGCCCGTCGGCCATCACCGCGAACTTGTAGTCCGCCTTCGGGTGCCGCCCGATCGGGGCGTCGATGGTGCCCTCGAGCGGGTCGGGATGGCCCTGCACGAGGGCGTGGTAGATCTTGTCGACGGTCCGCCGGCGGAAGGCGTTCTTGAGCACCGAGTAGGCGTGCTCGGACTTGCAGATCACCATGACGCCAGAGGTGCCGACGTCGAGACGCTGCACGATGCCCTGCCGCTCGGACGCGCCACTGGTGGAGATCCGGAACCCCGCGCCGGCGAGGTGCCCGACGACGGTCGGCCCGGTCCAGCCGGGCGAGGGGTGGACGGCGACGCCGACGGGCTTGTCGATCACGACGATCGCTTCGTCGTCGTGGATGATCCTGATCCCCTCGACGACCTCGGGCACGACCTCGAGCGGATCGGCCTCGACGGGGATGGTCACGTCGAGGATGGCGCCCGCCATCACGCGGTCGCTCTTCGCGACAGCAGTGCCGTCGAGCTCGACGTGGCCGGCGGCGATCAGGTCGACCGCGCGGGTGCGCGACAGGCCGAAGAGTCGCGCCATCGCGGCGTCGACCCGCTCCCCCGCGAGACCCTCGGGAACCGGCAGGATGCGGTGCTCGGCGTTCACTCGGCGGGCTCCGCTGCCGGCCCGGCGCCCTCGTCCTTCATCTTGTCCTTCACCTCGCGGTGGCCGTCGAGGTGGACGCCCCGGAAGACCTGCACGAGGATCAGGCCCGCGGCGATGTTGATGCAGATGTCTGCCACGTTGAAGACCGGCCAGTTCGGCAGCATGAAGAAGTCGATGACGTGGCCGCGCAGCGGGCCCGGCTCGCGAAGCAGGCGGTCGGTCAGGTTGCCCGCGACACCGGCGAGCAGGAGGCCGAGCGCCACCGCCCAGACGACGCTGCCGACCTTGCGGACCACCCACAGCACCGCGACGACGGCGACCATCGCCAGGATGGTGAAGACCTCGGTGAAGCCGGTGCCGGTGCTGAACGCCGCTCCGGGGTTGCGCACCAGGTGGAGCACGAGGAGGTCGCCCACGACCTCGACGTCCGGCCGACCCGTCAGCCGGTCGACCGCGACGATCTTGGAGACGACGTCGACGGCGTACGCCGTGGCCGCGACGAGCGCGAAGACGGTGAGCAGCCGGGCACGCGATGTGCGGGGTCGAGTGGGTGGGTCTACCTCGTGGTCGCCGGTCAGCGACGCTCCTCGCGCTGCTTGCATGTCATGCACAGTGTGGCACGGGGAAAGGCCATCAGCCGCATCTTCCCGATGGGGTTGCCGCAGGACTCGCAGACCCCGTAGGTGCCGTCGTCGATGCGGGCCAGCGCGCGTTCGATCTGGGCCAGCTTGTCGCGCTCGCTGTTGAGGACGGTGAGCTCGTGGTCGCGCTCGAACGTGCTCGCCCCCACATCGGCCTGGTCCTGGCCGGCACCGTCACCCGAGTCGCGCATCAGGCCGTTGAGCTCGGTGTCGAGGCTGTCGACGATCTCCAGGCTGTGGGTCCGCTGCTCGTGGAGCTCGTCGAGGACCTCCTTGAGCTCCGCCTTGGTCCAGGCGGACTCGCCCTTCTGGACCACGAGGGAGCTGGCGGCCGCCTTCTTGCGGGATGCCGTCTTCTTGGCGGGTGCGGCCTTCTTGGCGGGTGCGGCCTTCTTCGCGGGTGCGGCCTTCTTCGCCGCCACCTTGGCCGGTGCGGCCTTCTTGGCGGGCGCGGCCTTCTTCGCCGCCACCTTGGCCGGTGCGGCCTTCTTCGCCGGCGCGGCCTTCTTCGCCGGCGGGGCCTTCTTCGCCGCCACCTTGGCGGGTGCGGCCTTCTTGACTGGCGCCGCCTTCTTCACAGCGGCCTTCTTCGCCGGCGGCGCCTTCTTCGCAGCCGCCTTCTTGGCCGGCGCCGCCTTCTTCGCCGCCACCTTGGCGGGTGCGGCCTTCTTGGCAGGCGCCGTCTTCTTCGCAGCGGTCTTCTTGGCCGGAGCGGCCTTCTTGGCAGCCGCCTTCTTGGCCGGAGCGGCCTTCTTGGCAGCCGCCTTCTTGGCCGGAGCGGCCTTCTTGGCAGCCGCATTCTTGGCAGCCGCATTCTTGGCAGCCGCCTTCTTGGCCGGCGCGGCCTTCTTCGCCGGTGCGGCCTTCTTCGCGGAGGAACCCGAGCCCGCGGCGGCCTTCGCAGGGGCCTTGCGCGTGACGACCTTCCGGGCTGCCGCGGCCGCCTGTCCGGCGATCGACTTCCTGGTGCTGCGAGCCATCAGCGGGCCTCCTCGGCCGTTGGGGCGCATTCGCGTCGTGCCACAGTGGGTGCAGGGAGGGTAGCCGAGCGCCGCAACCCCCTCAAACCCGACTCACCGGGGACCTCGCAGCGGAAAGCCGCGGCCCGAGCACGGCACGCCCGGGAAAAACGCAACGCCGGCCGGTCCCACGGGGACCGACCGGCGTCAGCGGTTGCTCAGGTGTCAGCCGTCGTCCTCGCCGAGGATCGACCGGAGCCGCTTCGGCGCGGGCGTCTCGTCACCGGACGAGGTCGGCGCCTCGGACCCGGTGTTGAGCGACTCCAGCTGCTGGGTGAAGTAGCTCTTGAGGCGGGAGCGGTACTCACGCTCGAACGAGCGCAGCCGCTCGACCTCGGAGTTGAGCTTGTCGCGCTCCGTCTCGAGCTCACCGAACATCTGGCGCCGGCGCTCGGCCGTCTCGGAGTCGAGCATCTGGGCACGGGTGCGGGCGTCCGCCTCCAGGCGGTCCGCCTTCGTGCGGGACTCCACGTCGAGGCGCTCGGACTTGGTCCGCGCCTCGGCGATGATCTTGTCGGCCTCGTTCTTCGCGTCCTCGACCAGCTCGTCGGCGTTCCGAGTGGCGATCTCCAGCAGGCGCGCCGCGGCGTTCGAGGCGTCCGGGACGGTCTCGACGCGGAGCGTCTCCACGGGGCTCGCGGCCACGACGGGCTCGGGGGTCGGGGCCGGAGTCGGCTCGGGCGCCTTCTCCTCGACCACCGGCGCGGGCGCCGGAGCCGGGACGGGGGCGCCGGACTGCGCAGCAGACAGCTTCGACCTGAGGTCGTCGTTCTCCTTCGTGAGACGCGCCAGCTCGGCCTCCACCTCATCGAGGAACTGGTCGACCTCGCCCATGTCGTAGCCCTCGCGGAGCCGGACGGGAGTAAAGCGCTTGTTACTCACGTCCTCAGGCGTCAGCGGCATGACCTCACCCATTCATTCTTGTCAGAGTTACTGTCCGTCGAACAATAGCGCCTGTGCTGGTCCCCGGAGCATCCAACCGGGTGCAGCCAGCAGGGCGCCGCCTCAGCTCAGCAGCAATCTTCCGTTGAGCGAGAGGAGGATGTATGCCCCGATCATGACGATCAGGAAGCTCAGGTCGAGCGAGATGCTCCCGAGCCGCAGCGGCGGGATCACCCGGCGCAGGGCCTTGATCGGCGGGTCGGTGGCCGAGTAGACGCCCTCGA
Source organism: Nocardioides sp. GCM10030259 (assembly GCF_042666375.1). Lineage (NCBI taxonomy): Bacteria > Bacillati > Actinomycetota > Actinomycetes > Propionibacteriales > Nocardioidaceae > Nocardioides > Nocardioides sp. GCM10030259. The sequence continues at coordinate 329,382 of NZ_JBHTDF010000026.1, forward strand.
GGCCGACCAGTAGCGGGCCGCGCGGCGTCCACTGCCGCGCGAAGATCTGCACCCAGTCGACCACGAAGCGCACCCAGAGGAGTGCGATGAACACCCACAGCACCACCTGGATGATCAGACCAACGGTTTCCACGTGTGAAGCGTCCTAGCTCTGGTTGAAGAAGCCGCCCTCGACGATCCGTTGCTTGTCCTCGGCGGCCACCGAGACGTTCGGCGGCGAGAGCAGGAACACCTTGTTGGTGACGCGCTCGATGGTGCCACGCGTCGCAAAGACCAGCCCAGCCGCGAAGTCGACCAGGCGCTTGGCGTCGGCGTCGTCCATCTCACCGAGGTTCATGATCACGGGGGTGCCGTCGCGGAAGTTCTCCCCCACGGTGCGGGCCTCGTTGTAGGTCCGCGGGTGCAGGGTCGTGATCCGGGACAGCTCCGCGACCACGCCGGTCGGACCGGAGGCCGCCGGGGCGGTGGTACGCCGCCGCTCGGCCAGGTCGGACACGGGTGCGGGGCGGGTCTCGCGCTTGCGCGCGGCCACCGGGGCGGTCTCCGTGGTGTCGTACTCCTCGTAGGAGGCGTACTCGTCGTCGTACCGTCCGGTGTCCTCGAGCAGGCCGAGGTACTCGCCGATCCTGCGCATCGCGCCGCTCATGACTGTCGTCCTCCGGAACTCCGCGCCCCCGTCGGGGACGCACTTGTGGTGATTGGGACCCTACTTGAGCCGAGGCCTCGAACCGAGGACCGCGGACCCTATGCGTACGTGTGTCGCGCCGGCACGCACGGCGTGCTCGAGATCACTGCTCATCCCGGCCGAGAGCCAGGTCGCGTCGGCGTGCTCGGCGACGAAGCCCTCGCGGATGCCGGTCAGCCGCTCGAACGCCGGCCGGGGGTCCTCCCCGAGCGGCGCCACGGCCATCAGCCCGCGCAGCCGCAGCATCCCGGCCTCGGCGACCCTGGCGGCCAGCACCGGCAGCTCGCCGGCGTCGGCGCCCGCGCGGCCCTCGCGGCCCGGCGGGTCGAGGCTGACCTGGAGCAGCACGTCGACGGCGTGCGAGCGCTGGTGGGCGCCACGGTCGAGCGGCCCCACGAGCTTCGCGCGGTCGACGGACTCCACGACGTCGGCGTACGACGCGACGGCCGCGGCCTTGTTGCTCTGGAGGCCGCCGATGAAGTGCCACGCGAGCCCGAGGTCGGCGCACTCGGCGGCCTTGGCCTCGGCCTCCTGGTGACGGTTCTCACCGACGTCGGTGACGCCGAGCTCGGCGAGCAGCAGCACGTCGCTGGCCGGGAAGAACTTGGTGACGACGACGAGGCGTACGTCGTCCGGCGACCGGTCCACGTCGGCGCAGGCCGTCGCGATCCGCTCCCGGACGGCGGCGAGGTTGGCGGCGATCTCGTCGCGGCGGGTGCCGAGGGTGTTCACGTCAGCCACACCAGCCCGGCGAAGCGACCGGCCGCGGCGCCGTCGCGACGGTAGGAGTGCAGCCTCGCGTCCTCACGCGTGCAGCCGTCGACACGGGTGACCTCCGCGCCCGCCGCGACGAGCTGGGCCTCGACGCCGGCGCCGAGGTCCAGCGCCGGACTGCCCCACGAGGTCTCCGAGCGGGACTCGGGCACGAGCGCCGCGACCTCGTCGCGCATCTCCGCGGGCACCTCGTAGCAGCGGCCGCACACATGCGGCCCCACCCAGGCGCGCACGGTGCCGGCGCCCTGCGCCCGCATCGCGTCCACGGCGGCGGTCACGATCCCGAGCGCCATGCCTGGCCGGCCGGCATGGACGGCACCGATCACCCCGGCCTTCGGGTCGGCCAGCAGCACGGGCACGCAGTCGGCGACCCGCACCATCAGGCCGAGACCCCGTCGCGTCGTCACGAGGGCGTCCCCCGTCGGCACCGCGTCGGGCGCCATCGGGCCGTCCGCGATCTGCACCTCGGCGCCGTGGACCTGGGTGAGCCGGGCGAACGGCACCCCACAGGCCCCCTCGACCTCCGCGAGGCGGCGCGGGAACTCGGGCCCCAGCCCCTGGAGATCGAGGCTGGAGTCCGTGAAGGCGACGTCCAGCCGGACGTCGCCCTCGACGGTGCTCCCGATGGAGTCGGCGAAGTAGTACAAGCCGCTACTTCAGGAAGTCGGGCACGTCCAGGTCGTCGTCGTCGAACTGGACCTGGGGAGGTGCGGTGCGGGGCGCGGGCTGGGTCGGCCGGGACGCCTGGGCGGGCTCGGCCTTCTCGCGGGGCTTCTCCGCCTCGGGCTGCCGCGAGGCGAGCGCCTGGGCCGCGGCCCGGGTCTCGGCCTGGGTCTGCTGCGGGCGCGCGTCGCGGCGCAGGACCGAGCCCTCGTCGCGGCGCTTCGGCATGCCGCCGTCGAAGCCGGCCGCGATCACCGTCACCCGCACCTCGTCGCCGAGGGCGTCGTCGATGGTCGCACCGAAGATGATGTTGGCCTCGGGGTGCACGGCCTCCGCGACGAGTGCGGCGGCCTCGTTGATCTCGAACAGGCCGAGGTCCGAGCCACCGGCGATCGAGAGCAGTACGCCGTGCGCTCCGTCGATGCTCGCCTCGAGCAGCGGGCTGGAGACCGCCATCTCCGCGGCGGCGACCGAGCGGTCGTCGCCGCGAGCGGAGCCGATGCCCATCAGCGCCGAGCCGGCGTTGGACATGACCGACTTCACGTCGGCGAAGTCGAGGTTGATCAGGCCGGGGGTCGTGATCAGGTCGGTGATGCCCGAGACACCCTGCAGCAGCACCTGGTCGGCCTGCTTGAACGCGTCGAGGACCGACACGTTGCGGTCGCTGATCGACAGCAGCCGGTCATTGGGGATCACGATGAGGGTGTCGACCTCCTCGCGCAGCTGCGCGATGCCCTCCTCGGCGGAGTTGGCGCGGCGGCGACCCTCGAACGCGAACGGGCGGGTGACGACGCCGATGGTCAGCGCGCCGAGCGACCGGGCGATCCGGGCCACGACGGGGGCGCCGCCGGTGCCGGTGCCGCCGCCCTCGCCGGCGGTCACGAACACCATGTCGGCGCCCTTGAGCACCTCTTCGATCTCGTCGGCGTGGTCGTCGGCCGCCTTCGCGCCCACCTCGGGGTTGGCGCCGGCGCCGAGTCCGCGGGTGAGCTCGCGGCCGATGTCGAGCTTGACGTCGGCGTCGCTCATGAGGAGTGCCTGCGCATCGGTGTTGATCGCGATGAACTCGACGCCCTTGAGGCCGACCTCGATCATCCGGTTGACGGCGTTGACACCACCACCACCGATGCCCACGACCTTGATGATGGCCAGGTAGTTCTGTGCTGCTGCCACGGCGATCTCGCCTCTCGCTGCTCGTTCGGATGGTGCTGGTCTGGTTACGTCGTCCGGCGTGTCGAGGAACCCTGACCCTCAGGCTGAGGGTTATAGTTATGTCAACCTCGCCGTGCTGAAGACAGTAGGTACGCGACCGGGCGATTTGGTGGCGACACGCCCAGCGCGTCGGCGCGGCAGCGATTTTCTGGGCCGCCCTCAACCTGTAACGGGGTGTTGTGGCAACTGTCGCCCCGTCACAACGCACCGGCAGACACAACAACACCCCGTTACAGCAGTGGGGGCAGCAGGGGGGGCAGCCGGGTCAGCGCGTGGTGGGCTGGCCCGGGACGCTGACGTCGTACTGCTGCGCGTCGGGTACGGCGGCGACCAGGTCGGCGAGCACCTCGGACTTGAGGTCGGACTCCTCGGCGCTCCCCCACAGGACCTGACGGCCGTCGCGGAGCGCGAGCGTGATCTCGTCGATGGTCTCGACGCTGACGTGGTCGACCTTCGCGGCCAGGTCGCCGGGCAGGGAGCCGACGACGAGCGCGCCCTCGCGGAGCGCCTCGGTGCCGGTGTCGGCGGCGGTCTCGATGCGGGGCAGGTCCGGCGGCGCCTGGGCGAAGTCCCGGAACACCACGCCCTCCTCGTCGAGGCCGCGCAGCTTGCCGCCGATGCTCACGACGGCGACCGGCACGCGCTCGGTGACGGTGACCAGCACGTGGTCGGGCCACTGCCGGGTGACGTCGGCCGACTTCACCGGCGCGAGCGACTCGACGCGGGCGCGGATCCGGTCGAGGTCGGCGGTGGCGAGGGGCTCCCCGGTCGGCGCGGCGGCGGCGCGCTCGATCTCGGCGGCGCTGAGCTGCTCCTCGCCGACGACCTCGACGCCCTTGACGGCCAGGTAGGAGGAGAAGTAGACGAGCCACACGCCGCCGGCGACCAGAGCGATCAGCAGCACGACGGCGAGCAGCGGCTTCCAGGTCAGCCAGCGGCGCGCCCACTGGCGGCGGGCGAAGCGGCGCCGGCTGCGCGCGACTGCCGGATCGGGTGTGGGCTCCGGTCCGTCGTCCCGGGCGGCACCCAGCCCGTCGAATCCCTGGGTCTCGTCGACGTCGCGGCGCCTAGCCATCCGTCCCGCCTCGGGACAGCAGGTCCAGGATCCGCGGGCCGAGCTCGGTGACGGTTCCGGCACCGAGCGTCAGCACCAGGTCGCCGGGCCGGGCGCGGTCGAGGACCGCGGCGGGGACGGCGTCGAAGTCGGCGACGAACGCCACCCGCTCCGCCGGCAGGGGTACGGCGCCGGCCACCAGCGCGCCGGTGACGTCGGGGTCGGCGTCCTCGCGCGCGAGGTAGACATCGAGCACCACGACCTCGTCGGCCGCCCCGAGCGCGACGCCCATCGCCTCGCCGAAGATGCGGGTGCGCGAGACGAGGTGCGGCTGGAAGGCCACGACCACGCGGCCCTCCCCCGCGACCGCCCGCGCGGCCGCGAGGTCGCCGGTGATCTCGGTCGGGTGGTGGGCGTAGCTGTCGTAGACGCGCACGCCGCCGGCCTCGCCCTTGCGCTCCATGCGCCGCTTCGTGCCGGTGTACGACGCGATGCCGCGCGCCAGGTCGGGTGCGTCGAAGCCGAGGGTCACGCCGGCGGCCAGCGCGGCCAGTGCGTCGACGAGGTAGTGCTCCCCCGGTGACCAGAGCGTGACGCCCGCGAGGGCGTCGGGCCCGAAGTCGGCCTCAACCCGCGTCGACACCGTGACGACGCGCCGCCCGAGGGCGCGCTGCCGCTCGGCGAGCCGGGCCGCGCCGGGGTCGTCGACGCAGCAGACCAGGAATCCGTCGGGGTCGACGGTGTCGGCGAACTCGTCGAACGCCGCGACGTACGCCTCCTCCGTGCCCCAGTTGTCGAGGTGGTCGGCCTCGACGTTGGTCACGATCGCCGCGTGGGGCGCGTAGTGGAGGAACGCGCCGTCGCTCTCGTCGGCCTCGGCGACGAAGACCTCGCCGGTGCCCTCGGCCGCGTTGACGCCGGTGGCGGCGAGGTCGCCGCCGATGGCGTACGTCGGGTCGGCCCCCGCGGCCTGGAGCGCCGTCGTCAGCAGGGACGTGGTCGTCGTCTTGCCGTGGGTGCCGGCGACGGCGACCACCCGACGGCCGGCCATCACGGCGGCGAGGGCGGCCGAGCGCGGGAGCACGCGCAGGCCGCGGCGCACGGCCTCGACGTACTCGGGGTTGTCCTCGCGCACGGCGGTGGAGACGACGAGGGTGTCGGCGTCCGCGAGCTGCTCGGCCGCGTGGCCGAGGTGCACGGTCGCGCCGAGACCGCGCAGCGCGGCGAGCGTCGGGGAGTCGACGCCGTCGCTGCCGCTGACGATGGTGCCCCGCGCCAGCATGATGCGCGCGATGCCGGAGAGCCCGGCGCCGCCGATGCCGACGAAGTGGACGTGGCCGAGGCGCTCGACGGGGAGCATCTCGGCGGGCACGGGGATCCTCACTTCTGCGCCGCCTCGAAGACGATGCGCGCGAGCCGCTCGTCGGCGTCGCGTGGGATCAGCGCGGCCGCGGCCGCGCCCATCGCGGCCAGCTTGTCTGCGTCGTTGGCGAGGTGCGGGATCGTGCCGGTCACCCAGTCGGTGCTGAGGTCGGCGTCGGCGACGAGGATGCCGCCACCCGCGTCGACGACGGGGCGGGCGTTGTGCTCCTGCTCGCCGTTGCCGATCGGCAGCGGCACGAAGACCGCGGGCAGCCCGACCGCCGCGGCCTCGGTGACGCTGCTCGCGCCGGCCCGGCAGACGACGAGGTCGGCGGCGGCGTAGGCGAGGTCCATGCGGTCGACGAAGTTGACCACGACGTACGGAACGTCGCTGTCCGCTCCGGCGTCCGGCGAGGCTTCGCCCTGGGGTCCGACGACGTGCAGCACCTGGACGCCTGCGGACGCGAGCGCTCCGGCCGCACCGGAGACCGACTGGTTGAGCCGGCGCGCGCCCTGCGAGCCGCCGGTGACGAGCAGCGTCGGCCGGTCGGGGTCGAGGCCGAAGAACGCCCGCGCCTCCTCGCGGAGACGGGACCGGTCGAGGCCGGAGATCATCGGGCGGATGGGCAGCCCGATGTACTCCGCGTGCGGCAGCGGGGTGTCGGGGAAGCTGACGGCCACGCGCCGGGCGATCCGCGCGCCGGCCTTGTTGGCCAGCCCGGGCACGGCGTTCTGCTCGTGCACCACCAGCGGCAGCTTGCGCCGGCGCGCGGCGAGGTAGGCCGGCATCGACACGTAGCCGCCGTAGCCGACGACCACGTCGGGGCGCACCCGGTCGAAGACCGCGAGCGTCTCCTTCACGGCCGCCCGCAGCCGCGCGGGCACCTTGACGAGGTCGGCGTTGGGGCGGCGCGGCAGCGGCACCGGCGGGATCAGCTCGAGCGGGTAGCCGGCCTCGGGGACCACCCTGGTCTCGAGGCCGCGCGGCGTGCCGAGGCAGGTGATCTCGGGGTCGATCCCGAGGTCCGGAGCCAGCCGCCGGATGGCGTCGGCCGTGGCGAGCAGGGGCGAGGTGTGTCCGGCGGTGCCGCCGCCGGCGAGGAGTACGCGCATCGTCGACAACCCTAGTTAGTTGGCGCGCGGGCCCGCCGACAGCCCGGCCGAGCGCACCTTCTTGCGCTGCGCGAGCGCACGGGCCGCCTCGGGCTCGCGGCGGGCGAAGCCGATCAGCAGGCCGAGCGCGACGAGCGAGGGCACGAGGGCGGAGCCGCCGTACGAGACGAGCGGCAGCGGGATGCCGATGACCGGCAGGAGTGCGAGGACCATGCCGACGTTGATGATCATCTGCCCGAGCAGCCAGACCACGATGCCGAAGGTCAGGTAGCGCACGAACGGCTCGGTCGTGCGCGAGGCGACCCGCACCGCGGCGTACGCGATGACGAGGAAGAGCACGATCACGAGCAGCGTGCCGACCAGGCCGAGCTCCTCGCCGAGCACGGCGAAGATGAAGTCGGTGTGGGCCTCGGGGAGCGTGCCCCACTTCTCCTGGCTGGCGCCGATGCCCTGCCCGAAGATGCCGCCGGACGCGAGCGCGAAGAGCCCGTGGGCGGGCTGCCAGCCGGCGTCGTGGAAGTCCTTGAACGGGTCGGTGAAGGTCGTGAGGCGCTCGAGGCGGTGCTGGCTGGTGGTCGCCAGGTAGAACGCCAGCACGCCGATCATCGAGATCATCAGCGCGAAGAGGCGGCCGGGCGCGCCGACCACCCAGAGCATCGCGAGCAGGATCGCGAAGAGCACCAGCGCGGTGCCGAGGTCGCGGCCGAGCATGACCAGCACGATCACGAGGCCGATGCCGGGCACGACCGGCGTCAGCACCTGGTGCAGGTTGCCGAGCCGCTTGTCCTTGCGGGCGTAGATGTGCGCGGCCCACAGCACGATCGCGAGCTTGGCGATCTCGGCGGGCTGGACCGTGAAGGGACCGACGCCGAGCCAGTTGGTGTTGCCGTTGACCGTGCGACCGAGCCCGGGCACCTGCACCAGGGCGAGCAGCACGATCCCCACCAGCAGCGCCGGCCAGGCGAACCGGCGCACGGCGCCGATCGGCAGCCGCGACGCGATGAACGCGCACGGGATGGCGATCACCACCCACATCAGCTGGCGGGTGACGATGGCGTAGGAGTTGCCGTCGTTCTGCTCGTGGGAGTAGACGCTCGACGCGCTCAGCACCATGATCAGCCCGATGGTGAGCAGCAGCGCCGAGGCCCCGAGCAGCAGGTAGTACGACGTCAGCGGCCGGTCGAGCGCGGCTCGCACCGCGGCGAGCCCGCTGCCGATCGACGTACGCCGGTGGCCGGTGTCGAGGGGGTCCGCGGTGGTCATCGCGTGTCCCCCTCCCGGACTCACAACCTTCTTCGTACGGCGGAAGCGAACGCGTCGCCGCGCTCGCCGTAGTTGGCGAACATGTCCATGGAGGCGCACCCCGGTGCCAGCAGCACCGTGTCGCCGGGTCGAGACAACTCGGCAGCGGCAGCCACGACGCGCTCCATGGCATGTCCACCATCTACGGGGCCAGTCTCGTCGTCGCCGACCACGATCACGGGCACATCCGGGGCGTGTCGCGAAAGCGCGCCGGCGATCACGTCCCGGTCGCGCCCGAGCAGCACGACGCCTCGCAGCCGCTCCCTCGCGGCGAGCACCAGCCCGTCGAACGTCGCGCCCTTCGCCAGTCCGCCCGCGACCCAGACGACCGGGTCGTAGGCGAGCAGCGACGACTGCGCGGCGTGCGGGTTGGTGGCCTTGGAGTCGTCGACCCAGGTGACGCCGTCCTTCTCCCCCACGACCGCGATCCGGTGGCCGTCGGGGCGGAAGGACCGCAGTCCGTCGCGCACGGCCGCCTGGGACACGCCGTGGGCGCGGGCCAGCGCGGCCGCCGCCAGCGCGTTGGCGACGAAGTGCGGGGCCGGCGAGGCGAGGTCGGCGATCGTGCAGAGCTCGGCGGCGCTCGACTGGCGCTGCTCGATGAACGCGCGGTCGGCGAGGATGTCCTCGACCACGCCGACCATGCCGACGCTCGGCATGCCGAGCGTGAAGCCGACCGCCCGGGCGCCCTCGACGACGTCGGCCTCGCGCACCAGCCGCTCGGTCTCGGGGTCGGCCGCGTTGTAGACGCAGGCCCGCTGGACGCGCTCGTAGATGCGGCCCTTGTCGGCGGCGTAGTCGGCCATCCCCGTCGGGCCGGTGTACCAGTCGAGGTGGTCCTCGGCGACGTTGAGGACCGCGGCCGACTCGGCGCACATCGAGTCGGTGTAGTGGAGCTGGAAGCTGGAGAGCTCGACCGCGAAGACGTCGTACGGCTCGGGGTCCATGACTGCCTCGACGATCGGCAGCCCGACGTTGCCGACCGCGATGCTGCGCAGCCCGGCCGCGCGCAGGATGGCGTCGAGCATCTGGACGGTCGTGGTCTTGCCGTTGGTGCCCGTGACGCAGAGCCACGGCGTGTGGTGGTGGGGGTCGCGCAGCCGCCAGGCCAGCTCGACCTCGCCCCAGATCGGCACCCCGCGGGCGGCGGCCTGCGCGAGCAGCGGCGCGGTGGGCCGCCAGCCGGGCGAGGTGACGAGCAGGTCGACGTCGTCGGGGAGGGTCGCGGTGCTGCCGGCGCCCAGGCGTACGTCGGCGCCGAGCACCTCGAGCAGCTCGGCCTTCTCCGGGCGGTCGCCCGCGTCGGACTCGTCGAGCGCCGTGACGGACGCGCCGAGGTGGTTGAGGTTGTCGGCGGCGGCGAAGCCGGACACGCCGAAGCCCGCGACGACCGCCCGCACGCCCTCCCAGGAGTCGTGGCGGCCGAGGGTGGTCGGGTCCACTACAGCCTCGCCACCCACTCGGCGTAGAAGACGCCCAGGCCGCCGGCGACGCACAGCCCGGTGATGATCCAGAACCGGATCACGATCGTGACCTGCTCCCAGCCGAGCAGCTCGAAGTGGTGCTGGAGGGGCGCCATCCGGAAGACCCGGTGACCGGCCTGCACCCGGAAGACCTTGCGGACCAGCCCGGACCTGCGGGACAGCTTGAAGAAGCCCACCTGCACCATCACCGACAGCGTGATCACGAGGAAGAGGCCGCCGAGGATGACCAGCAGGAGCTCCGTGCGGGTCAGGATCGCGAGCCCGGCGAGCGCGCCGCCCAGCGACAGCGACCCGGTGTCGCCCATGAAGATCGCGGCCGGGGAGGCGTTCCACCACAGGAAGCCGAAGCACGCGCCGGTGAGCGCGGCGGCGACGATCGCGAGGTCGAGCGGATCTCGTACGTCGTAGCAGAGGGCGGTGTCCTCGACGGCGCAGGACTGGTTGCTCTGCCAGATGTTCACGATCATGTACGCCGCGAACACCATCGTGCACGCGCCGGTGGCGAGGCCGTCGAGGCCGTCGGCGAGGTTCACGCCGTTGCTGGTGCCGACGATGATCAGCCAGATCAGCACGACGGCCAGGGCCATCGGCAACGCCAGCCAGCTGATGTCGCGCAGGAACGAGATGTTCTGCGACGCCGGGGTGACGCCGTTCTCGTCCTCCAGCCACGGCGACAGCGCGAGCACGCCGAAGATGACGGCGACGAGCGTCTGCCCGATCATCTTCGCCTTGCTGCGCAGGCCGAGGCTGCGCTGCTTGGAGATCTTGATGTAGTCGTCGAGGAAGCCGACGAGGCCCATCCCGACGAAGAGGAAGAGCAGCAGCAGCGCGGACGCCGACGGCGGGGTCGCGGTGATCGCGAGCGCGCCGAAGTAGCCCACGACGGTCGCCAGGATGATCACGACGCCGCCCATCGTGGGCGTGCCGCGCTTGGTGTGGTGGCTGGTCGGTCCGTCGTCGCGGATCTCCTGGCCGTAGCCCCAGCGGGTGAAGAGGTTGATCGCGCTCCGGGTGCCGAGCAGCGAGATCAGCAGGGCGAGGCCGCCACCGAACAGGATGGCTCTCATGCCGTGGTCACCTCTCCCTCCAGGAGCCCGTCGGCGATCGTCTCCAGGGCGGCTCCGCGCGAGGCCTTGACCAGCACGACGTCGGCGCCCGCGACATTCTGCCGCACCCAGGCCAGTGCCTCGTCACGCCCCGCCGTGACGATCGCCTCATCGCCGAAGCCGGCCGCGATCGCGGCGGCCGCCTCGCCGACGACGACCACGGTGTCGATGCCGAGGGTCCGCGCGGTCTCCCCGACCTGGTGGTGGCCGGCACGCGAGCTGTCGCCGAGCTCGCGCATCTCCCCCAGGACGGCGACCGTACGACGTCCGCGCCGCTCGCCGATCGTCCTGAGCGTCTCGAGGGCAGCCGTCATGGAGGCCGGGTTGGCGTTGTAGGCGTCGTTGACGACCAGCAGCCCGTCGGACCGCTCGTGCAGCTCCATGCGCATCGGCGATGCCGACGTCGCGGCGGTGAGCGCGTCCGCCACCGTGTCGAGGGACAGCCCGGCGGCGAGTGCCATCGCGGCTGCCGCGGTGGCGTTCGCCACCTGGTGGAGGCCGGACTGGGTGAGCCGCACGGGGCGCCACTCCCCTGCGTGTCCGAGCTCGAACGACGGTCGGCCGAGGTCGTCGACCTCCACGCCGCGCCACGCGACCTCGCCGGCCGTGCCGAAGGTCAGCACCCGTGCTGAGGTGCGGGCGGCCATCGCGGCCACCAGGTCGTCGTCGGCGTTCAGCACGCCGACGCCGCCCTCGGGGAGCGACTCGACGATCTCGCCCTTGGCGGCCGCGATCGCCTCGCGGGAGCCGAACTCCCCGATGTGCGCGGTGCCGACGTTGATCACGGCCGCTACCTGCGGCGGGGCGATCTCGCACAGGTAGGAGATGTGGCCGATGCCGCGCGCGCCCATCTCCAGCACGAGGAACTCGGTCGCGGCGTCGGCGCGCAGCACCGTCAGCGGCAGGCCCAGCTCGTTGTTGAAGCTGCCCGCCGTGGCGACGGTGGGGCCCGCGGCGGCGAGCGCCTGCGCGAGGTAGTCCTTGGTGCCGGTCTTGCCCTGCGAGCCGGTGAGGGCCAGCACCGTCGCGGGGAGCTGTCGGGCGACGTGTCCGGCGAGGCGGCCCAGGGCGACCACGGGGTCGGCGACCACGACCGTGGGCGCCTCGGTCGGGCGGCTGCCGAGCACGGCGTGGGCGCCCGCGGCGTACTCGTGCCCGTCGACGTGCTCGCCCACCACGGCGACGAAGAGTCCGCCCGGCTGCGCCTGGCGACTGTCGACGTAGGCAGGTCCGGTCACCTCGAGGTCGGGGTCGCCGTGGACGGTGCCGCCGACGACGCCGGCGATGTCGGCCAGGGTCAGGGCAAGCACGCCAGCTCCTCCCGGGCGACCTCGCGATCGTCGAAGGGGTGCACCACGCCGTTGATCTCCTGTCCGGTCTCGTGTCCCTTGCCGGCGACCAGCACGATGTCGCCGGGCCGCGCGCGACGCACCGCCCCGCGGATCGCTGCGCGCCGGTCCCCGATCTCGAGGACCTCAGCACCTTCCCCCGGATGACCCGGATCGACACCCCCGAGCATCGCGGCCCGGATCGCGGCGGGGTCCTCGGTGCGCGGGTTGTCGTCGGTGACGACCAGCACGTCGGCGAGCCGGGCGGCGATCTCGGCCATGATCGGCCGCTTGCCGGGGTCGCGGTCGCCACCGGCGCCGAGCACGACGATCACGCGGCCGTCGGTGAGCGGCCGCAGCGTGCGGATCGCCGCCTCGACGGCGTCGGGCTTGTGGGCGTAGTCGACGACCACGAGGAAGTCCTGGCCGGCGTCGACGCGCTCGAGGCGTCCGGGCACGCCACCCGCCGCGGCGATGCCCGCGGCGACGACGCCCGCGTCGAGTCCGGCCTCCCCCGCCGCGGCGACGGCCGCCAGCGTGTTGGCGACGTTGAAGTCGCCGGGCAGCGGGCAGGCCGCGGGCAGGCGGCGTCCGTCGGGAGCCACGACGACGAACGTCGAGCCCTCGGGCCCGAGGTGCACGTCGTCGACCGTCCAGTCGGCCTCACCTGCGGTCGAGAAGGTGCGCACCGGCACGCCCGCCTCGGCGACGAGGCGACGGCCGTGCTCGTCGTCGACGTTGACCAGCCCGAGCCGGGCCCGCTCGGGGGTGAAGAGCGACGCCTTCGCACGGAAGTAGTCCTCGACGCCCGAGTGGAAGTCGAGGTGGTCGCGGCCCAGGTTGAGGAACACCGCCACGTCGAAGACGACGCCGTCGACCCGGCCCATCACCAGCGCGTGGCTGGAGACCTCCATCGCGCAGGTCGTCACGCCGCGCTCGCGCATCATGGCGAAGAGGCCGTGCAGGTCGGGCGCCTCCGGCGTGGTCAGCACGGTCTTCACGTCGGCGCCCGCGACGCGGGTGCCGACGGTGCCGATCACGGCCGCGGTCTCGCCGGAGGCGGTGAGGCCGCCCTCGAGCAGGCGAGTCGTGGTGGTCTTGCCCTGGGTGCCGGTCACGCCGATCATCCGCATCGACTCCGCGGGCCGACCGTAGACCTGCGCCGCGAGGCTGCCGAGCACCGCGCGCGGACGGTCGACCACCAGCACCGGTACGTCGACCGCGCCGGCGGCCGCGCCGTCGGCGTCGGTCAGGACCGCGACCGCGCCGGCCTCGACCGCGCCGGCCGCGAAGGCGATGCCGTGGGCGCGGGCGCCGGGCAGCGCGGCGTACAGGTCCCCCGGCCGGATCCGCTGCGACGAGAGCGAGACACCGGTCACCTGGACGCCCTCGGCGTCACCGAGGACGCCGATGTCGCGGGAGGCGCCGAGCCACGCGACCAGGGTCGCGAGCGGTGTCCGCGGAGGGCTCTGCGGGCGGGTGGAGTCGCTCACCACGTGAACCTATCGCCGGGCGTCCATCACCAGGCGACCGGGAGCCGCGACGGCCGGGTGCCGGTCGGGGGCACCTGGTAGCGGCGCAGCGCGTAGCCCATGATCTGGGAGAAGGCCGGGCCGGCGACCGAGCCACCGCCACCGCCGTTGCGGGGGTTCTGGACGACCACGTAGATCGTGAAGCGCGGGTCGTCGGCCGGGGCGAAGCCGGCGAAGGACACGGTGAACGAGCCGTCGTAGCAGCCGCACTCGGGGCCGACGCGCTGCGCCGTACCGGTCTTGCCGGCGACGCGGTAGCCCGGCACCGCGGCGCCGGGGGCGACGCCGACCTCGGGGTCGACGACCCGCTCCATCATCAGCGCGGTCTGCTTGGCGGCCCGCTCGCTGACGACCCGGGTGCGGGTGGCGTGGTCGGTGCCGACCTGACGGCCGTTGTCGGTGGTGGCCGAGCCCTTCACCAGGCTCGGGGAGACCCGTACGCCGTCGTTGGCGATCGTGTTGACGGCGGCCGCCATCTGCACGCCGTTGACCGAGAGCGACTGGCCGAAGTCGATGCGATCCTCGAGCTGGGAGGTCCACTCGCCGAGCTTCGGAAGCAGGCCCCGGGTCTCGCCGCGCACGCCGATGTCGGTGCGCCGCCCGAGCCCGAACTTGCGCAGGTAGTCGTAGAGCTGGCCCTGCTTGAACTTGTCGGCGGCGAGCACGGTGGCGATGTTCGACGACTGGGCGATCGCGCCGGTCAGCGTCATCCGGAGGGTGCCGTGGGGGAACCAGTCGTGGATCACCCGTCCGTCGCGCGGCAGCTGGGACGGCACCTCGATCTTGGTGCGCGGCGTGACCAGCCCCGCGTCGATGAGGGAGCTGGCGGTGAGCACCTTCTGCACCGACCCGGGCTCGTAGACGCCCTGGAGGGCACGCGACCCGAGGTCGTCCTTCTTCGAGTCGGTCGGGCTGTTGGCGTCGTACGTCGGGTCGTCGGCGATGGCGAGGAGCTCCCCGGTGCGGGTGTCCATGACGACCGCGAAGCCGGAGTCGGCCCGGGCGTCCTCCACGGTCTGGCGGACCACCCGCTGGGCGAACCACTGCAGCTTGAGGTCGAGCGTGGTCTGCAGGTCCGTGCCGTCGACGGGCTCGGTGAGGGTGCTCTCGCCGAGCGGCAGCCGGTTGCCGCCGCCGACCTCGTAGCGCGCGGACCCGTCGGTGCCCGACAGCGTCCGGTCGAAGGTGCGCTCCATGCCGGCCAGCGGCTCGTCGGTGCCGAGGAAGCCGACCAGGTTGGCGGCGACGTCGTCCGCGGGGTAGTCGCGCACCGGGTCGCGGCGGGTGTCGAGGCCCTCGAACTCCTGACGCTCGGCCTCCTCGAGGACCTCGGTCGCGATCGTGGAGGGCACCCGCCGGGCGATGTACTCGAAGCGCGCCTCGACGCCGTCCTCGGTCTCGTGCGCGCGCAGCTTCTTGAGCGTGCTGACGTAGTCGATGTCGAGCTTGCGATAGAGGTACGCCGCCAGGTCGGCCGCGTGCTCGTCGGTGAGCTTCGGGTCGGCGACCAGCATCATCCCGTCGATCGAGTCGGCCATCGGCTCGCCGTCGCGGTCGACGATCTGGCCGCGCTTGGCCGGCAGATCGACCTCGACGAGTCCCTCCGCGGCCGCCATCTCGGCGTACGAGTTCGGGTCGAGGCCCTGGAGCTGCACCAGGCGCGCACCGAAGACCGAGAGCACCATCGCGATCACGATGAACCCGACGCGCAGCCGCAGCTGCGGCGAGCCGCGCCGGGTGCCGCGGGGCGTGGTCGCGGGCAACGGTGCTCCTCTGGTCAGGTCGGACTGGTGGCTGGCGGGTCGCGAACGAGCCGGGTGCTACCGGTTGTCCTTCTTCTTACCGTCCCGGTCACCGCGATCCGGGTTGCCGCGGCCCGTGTCGTCCTGTGAGTTCTCGGAGCCCTCGGTCGCGGGCGGGTCGACCGTCACGACGTTGGGCGCCGGGTCGAGGATGGCCGGCTTGGCCGGCGCCTTCGGGTTGATCCGCAGCGACGGGCTCTCGACGCTGCCGCCCGCGCACGGCTGGCCCTGCACCTCGCCGCTGCCGAGCCTCAGGAACGCCGGGCTGCACGCCTGCACCATCCCGAGCCGCTTGGCCGCGGCGGCGATGCGCTGCGGGTTGCGGAGCCGGTCGAGCTCCATCTCGAGGCCCTGCTGGTGGGCGGCGAGCCGGGTCGCCTGCTGCTCGAGCGCGGTGGTCGCGAACGACGCCTGCTGCATCGAGGTGTTGAACAGCAGCAGGCCGACGACGCCACCGAGCAGCACCATCGACACCAGGGCCAGGAACGGCGCGCGGCCGGCCGCCCTGCGGCGGCGCGGCACCACCGTGAGCCGGGCCCGTTCGACGGCGGCGCCGGCGATCCTCGGGATCTTCGACCGGACCTGCATTGCCGGAGTACTCATGCTGCGGCTCCCCCTTCTCGCACACGTTCGATGGCCCGCAGCCGCACCGAGGCGGCGCGCGGGTTCTCGGCGATCTCCTCCGGCCCGGCCTTCTCGCTCCCGCGAGTGACCAGGCGGAGCGCCGGTTCGTGCCCCTCCGGCACGAACGGCAGGTCCTCGGGGACGTCGCTGCGGGTCGCGGCGACGAACGCCTGCTTGACCAGCCGGTCCTCCAGCGAGTGGTAGGACTCGACGACGACCCGGCCGCCGACGTTGATCGCGTCGATGGCCGCAGGCATCGCCCGCCTCAGCACGGCGAGCTCGTCGTTGACCTCCATCCGCAGCGCCTGGAAGGTGCGCTTCGCAGGGTGACCGCCGGTACGCCGCGCCGGCGCCGGGATCTCGGCGTACAGCAGCTCGACGAGGCGACCCGACCTCGTGAACGGCTCCCGCTCCCGCTCGCGCACGATGGCGCCGGCGATCTTGCGGGCGAACTTCTCCTCGCCGTACTCCTTGAGGATCCGGGTCAGGTCGGCGGCGGGATAGGAGTTGAGCACCTCGGCGGCCGTGATCCCGGTCGTGCCGTCCATGCGCATGTCGAGCGGGGCGTCCTCGGCGTACGCGAACCCGCGCTCGCGGAGGTCTAGCTGCATCGACGAGACGCCGAGGTCGAAGAGCACGCCGTCGACGGCCGGCAGGCCGAGGTCGGCGAGCACGTCGGCGATCTCGTCGTAGACGGCGTGGACGGCGGTGAAGCGGTCGCCGTACGGCGCGAGCCGGGTGCTCGCCATCTCGAGGGCCTGCGGGTCGCGGTCGATGCCGACGACGCGGGTCGCGTCGATGCGCGAGAGCACGGCCTCGCTGTGGCCGCCGAGGCCGAGGGTCGCGTCGACCAGCACGGCGCCCGGCCGGTCGAGCGCGGGTGCGAGAAGAGAGACGACCCGGTCGAGCAGGACCGGGACGTGGGACGGGCCGGGCATCTCAGGCCTGTCGCGCCGCGATTGCGAGGAGCAGGAAGCAGAGCGCGAATCCCAGCGACACGGCCGCGGAGAAGGCCATCAGGGTCGCCGCGTCGCGCGCCTGCTGCCGGATCCGGGGTGCGGCCGGCCGCGTGGGCGGCTCGGCGACCGGTTCGGTCAGGTGCGGCGACGGTGCCGCGGAGGCGATGCTCATGGTTCTCGACCCTCGACGTGGTGGTGCTGGGGAAGTTGTCTCGTGGGTGGTGCTGCACGTGCGGCGATCCGCCTGACCAGGTCCCTGCCCGCTCCCGGTGTGGGTGGTCATCTGGAACCGGGGAAGGTGCCCCAGATGGAGTGCCGTCTGGAACCGGGGAAGGTGCCCCAGACAGGCGCGGGAGCGGGCTCGAGACCTCGTCCTGCGGATCGCTGTTGAGTTGTGGCTGTTGTCGGTCTGGCTACTCCGTGGGGGCGGGCTGCTCGTCGAGCTCGGCGAACTTCGCCTGCGCGCCCGTCGAGTACTCGCGCCAGCGGGCCGGGTCCCAGATCTCGATCCGGTCCATCACGCCGATGACGACCACGTCGCGGTCGAGCCCGGCGTACTCGCGCAGCGGGGACGGGATGCCGATCCGGCCCTGCTTGTCCAGGGACCCCTCGTCCGCGCCGGCGAAGAGGATGCGGGCGTAGTCACGCGCGCCGCGCACCGTCATCGGCGTGGCCTGGGCCCGACGGGCCTCCTCCATGAAGACGTCGGTCGGCCACACGACCAGGCAGTTCTCCTGTCCCTGTGTGACCACGAGCCCCTCCGCGAGTCGATCCCTGAACTTGGCTGGAAGGAAGAGCCGCCCCTTTTCGTCGAGCTTCGGCGTGAACGTGCCCATGAAGAACATCGGGCACCTCCGCTCCACCGACTCCCTGTGTCAGTGACCCTTCCTCCACTGCGCTCCACATTACTCCACAATCCACCACCGTCAACCACATTGGGCGTGTTGCCGCGCCGGAATCCGGCCGTCTGCGGGTGCGGCCGGGGCGATCGGTGGCGGCCGGGCCGCGCCGTACTCCCCCGGCATCCGCGCAGGTCAGCACGGGTACGCCGGCGCTCGCCCCGCCCGGGTGGTGCGCCGGTGGGGAGGAATGGCGTGCGAGGTGGGGCGTGGTGGGGCGCCGGGTGGCGCCACGTCCTTCCGCCCGCGAACAGGCCCGTGAACCGGCGGCGCAACCAGAACGTGATCACCGGAGTCAGATGCGTGCGGCCTCCGGGCCACGTAGGTTTCCGTCCACGAATTACGGTTGGGGACAGCGTGGTCCGCCTCACACGGGCGGGCGGCTTGGGCTAGAGGGATAGGGACGACGTGGACATTCAGACGGGCGGGGCGGATCTCGAGACCCTGGCGCGAGTCGTGGGGCGGGTCCGGACCAACATCGAGCGAGTCATCGAGGGGAAGCCGGACGTCGTCAGCTCGTCGTTGGTCGTGCTCCTCGCCGAGGGTCACCTCCTCATCGAGGACGTGCCGGGCGTCGGCAAGACGATGCTCAGCAAGGCGCTCGCACGCAGCATCGACTGCACGGTGCGGCGCATCCAGTTCACCCCCGACCTGCTGCCCTCCGACGTGACGGGCGTGTCGGTCTTCAACCAGAACACCCGCGAGTTCGAGTTCCGGCCCGGCGGGGTTTTCGCGAACATCGTGGTCGGCGACGAGATCAACCGGGCGTCGCCCAAGACGCAGTCCGCGCTGCTCGAGTGCATGGAGGAGCGCCAGGTCACCGTCGACACCACGACGTACCAGCTCGAGCAGCCGTTCATGGTCATCGCGACCCAGAACCCCATCGAGATGGAGGGCACCTACGCCCTGCCGGAGGCCCAGCGCGACCGGTTCATGGCGCGGGTGTCGGTCGGCTACCCCGTCGAGGCCGCGGAGATCGCGATGCTCGGCAGCCACACCGGCGCCAACCCGCTCGACGACCTCGAGCCCGTCACCGACGCCGCCGAGGTGCGCAAGCTGATCGCGATCGTCAACCAGGTGCACGTCTCCTCCGACGTGCAGCGGTACGCCGTCGCCGTCACCTCGGCGACCCGTCGCTCGGAGGAGCTCTCCCTGGGCGCGTCCCCGCGCGCGACGCTGCACCTGGTACGCGCCGCCAAGGCCGCCGCGGCGATCGCCGGACGCGACTACGTCCTCCCCGACGACATCCTGCGGCTCACCCGCTCGGTGCTCGCCCACCGGCTGCTGCCGAGCGTCGAGGCCGCGATGAGCGGCCGCTCGACGGCCGCCATCCTCGACGCCGTCGTCGGGACGGTCGCCGTCCCGGGCAGTGCTCGCTGACGTGCCTCGCGGGTTCGTGAAGGAACAGGGCTCATGAGAGAGGCACTCGCCGGCCTCACCGTCCGCGGTCGGGCGTTCCTCGCCGCCGGGATCACCGCGGTCGTCTGCGCGATCATGCTCGACCAGACGACGCTCGCCCGGGTCGGCGTGCTGCTGCTGGCGCTGACGCTGATCACGGTGCTGGTGCTCTCCCGCAACCGCTACCGGCTGACGCTGGTCCGCAACGTCACCCCGCAGCTCGTCGCGGCGGGGCAGCCCGCCCGGGTGACGCTCACGCTCGCGAACGACGGGCTCGCGCCCAACGGCGTGCTGCTGCTCGAGGACCAGGTGCCCTACGTGCTCGGCACCCGTCCGCGCTTCGTCCTCGAGGGGATCAGCCAGGGGTGGCGACACTCCGTCAGCTACCAGGTGCGGTCCGACGTGCGCGGCCGCTTCGAGATCGGGCCGATGACGGTGCGGGTGAACGACCCGTTCGGGCTCGTCGAGCTGGGCCGCACGTTCCGCACGACCGTGCCGCTCACCGTGACGCCGCGGACGATCGCGCTCCCCCAGATCCCCCTCGGCGGGGCGTGGACCGGGTCCGGTGACAACCGGCCGCGTTCGTTCGCCACCGGCAGCGCGGAGGACGTCACCGTGCGCGAGTACCGCCGCGGCGACGACCTTCGCCGCGTGCACTGGCGCAGCTCGGCGCGGGTCGGCCAGCTGATGGTGCGCCGCGAGGAGCAGCCCTGGCAGTCGCGGGCGACGCTCTTCCTGGACAACCGCGTGATCGCGCACCGCGGCCAGGGCATCGCGTCCTCGCTCGAGGCGGCGGTCTCGGCGGCGGCATCGATCGCCGTGCACCTGACCCGGCGCGGCTTCGCCGTACGCCTGGTCACCGCGACCGGCGAGGAGCCGGGCAGCGCCTGGCACCTGCGCGGTGCCGACCTGAACGCCGCGCCGCTGCTCGAGGCGCTCGCCGTCGTCGCGCCGGTGCAACAGGGACGGCTCGAGACCGGATGGCTCGCCGAGGGCTCGCACGGCGGCCTCACCGTCGCGGTGTTCGGCGGCGTGGACGTCGCCGACCGGCCGGTGCTGCGCCGGATGCAGCACCACGCCGGGTCGGCGCTCGCGATCGCGGTCGACGTCGACGCCTGGATCGGCGCAGCCGGGGACGGCGGTGCGACGACCCGGGTCCTCGCCCAGCAGGGCTGGCGGGCCGTCGCGTTGCGCCCCCGCGACCGGCTCGACACGGTCTGGCAGGAGCTCGGACACACCAGCGCGCAGAGCGCGCGCGGCGCCCACCGCGAGGTCATGTCATGACCAGGCCCCGGGGTCGCCTCGGCGCCAACGTGCTCTTCGCCGCCACCGCGGCCGGCACCACCTGGCTCGCGATGAACGCCTGGCGCGACCTGACGGAGGTGCCCGGCGACTTCCTCAACCCGCTGCTGCTCATGGCGGTGGTCGTGGCCGGCACCGGCGTCGCCGGTCGCTGGTGGCGCTGGCCCGGACCCGCGGTCGTGGCCTTCCAGGTCGCGGTGACCGCGATGCTGACCTCCCTCATGCTCACCGGCTCCCCGCTGCCCGTCGGCGGCGCGTGGGCCGAGCTGACGGCGACGTTCCGGGACGCCATCGACAGCTCGCAGACCTACCGCGCGCCGGTGCCGATCGAGGCCCCGCCCGTCGACCCGCTGCTGATCGTCGGCGGACTCGCGTGCCTGCTCCTCGTCGACATCCTGGCGGGCACGATGCACCGGGTGCCGCTCGCCGGGCTGCCGCTGCTGGCGATCTTCAGCATCCCCGTCGGGATGATCGACGGCGCCGTCGTCTGGTGGGTCTTCGCCGCCACCGCGGCCGGCTACCTCGCGATGCTCGCCCTGCACGAGAGCGACCAGGTCGCCCGGTGGGGTCGGCCCCTCGGGGCCGACCGCGAGACCGGCGACCCGATCGCCTTCGGTGCCGGCGCGACGACCGTGCGCAGCACCGCGGGGCTCGTCGGTGGCGCCGCCACGGCGATCGCCGTGCTGCTGCCCGTGGTGATCCCCGCGACCGGGCTGCACCTCTTCGACTTCGGGCCGGGCAGCGGCGGGGGCGATGACATCCGCGTCGACAACCCGACGGCCGACCTGGTGCGCGACCTGAAGCGCGGCGACGACGTCCCGCTGGTCAAGGTCACGACCAACGACCCGGACCCGTCGTACCTCCGGATCCTCACGCTCACCCGATTCTCCGAGGCGGAGTGGAGCCCCGGCGACCGCGAGGTCCCGTCGGACCACCTCGCCAACGGCTCGATGCCACCGCCGCAGGGCGTCGCCTCCGACATGCAGCGGCAGGAGCACCCGTACCAGGTCACGATCATGCCGGAGTTCGACTCCCGCTGGCTCCCGACGCAGCCGCCGGTCAGCATCGTCGACGCGGCCGGCGACTGGCGCTACGACCAGCGCACGATGGACTTCATCGCCGGCGACGAGGACCTGTCGACCGAGGGCCTCGAGTACACCATGACCGCGGTGGACCTCGACGTGACCGCGGGCCATCTCGAGGACGCCGGCACGTCCACCGGGAAGGTCGACGCGATCTTCACCGACCTGCCCGACGACATGCCCGCGATCGTCCACGACCTCGCGGTTCAGGTGACCGAGGGCAAGGCGACGGCGTACGAGCAGGCCGCCGCCCTGCAGGAGTGGTTCCGCAGCGAGTTCACCTACTCCCTCGACCAGGCCGACGGCAACGGCATCGACGCGCTGGAGGACTTCCTCACCGACGGCCCGGGTGGCCGCGTGGGCTACTGCGAGCAGTTCGCGTCGGCGATGGCGGTGATGGCGCGTGACCTCGGCATCCCCGCCCGCGTCGCCATCGGGTTCCTGAACCCCTCGGCGGAGGGCGCGGGGAGCTGGGTCTACAGCTCCGACGACATGCACGCCTGGCCCGAGCTGTTCTTCGACGGCGTCGGCTGGGTGCGCTTCGAGCCCACGCCGCCGGGGCGCGCGTCCGAGGTACCGGACTACACCGTGCCGGGCACGCCGGACATCGACCCGACCGAGTCGACCGCACCGTCGGAGAGCTCGTCGGCGGCGGCGCCGACGACCCGGCCGCTGGAGCCCTCGGCCACCGCCTCCGCCGACGACGAGACCGCCGACACCGGGTCCGCGATCGCCTGGGGCCCGACGATCGGCGGGCTCGCCGCGGTCGTCGTCGTGCTCGGCGGGCTGCTGCTCCCCCGCCTGGTGCGCGCGCGGCGCCGGGAGCGCAGGCTCTCGGCGGGCGCGGTCGAGCCGGTGTGGGACGAGCTGCAGGACACCGCGCTCGACCTCGGCGTCCCCTGGCCGCCCGGCCGGTCGCCGCGGCGTACCCGCGACGTCCTGGTCGACCACCTCGGCACCCCCGTCGACACGAACACGGCCGAGCGCCCCGCCCACGGCCCGAACGTCGCCCCGGAGGCGGTGGCTGCCCTGGACCGGCTCGTGCTCACCCTGGAGCTGGCCCGCTACTCGCGCGCCGGCGCGACCATCGACCCGGTGCGGCTGCGCGCCGACGGCGAGACCTGCATCGCCGCGCTCGCCGGTGGGGCCGCCCGGTCCGCCCGGCGCCGCGCCGCCTGGTGGCCGCGCACGGTCCTCACCCTGCGAAGCCGGACCCGGATGGCCCCGACGCCCCTCGAGGCGAGGTACGGCGGGGTCGTCGACAACATGTCATAGCGGAGACGCGGCAGCGGATCCGCTGATGGTGGTCGAGCAAGCGGCGCGACTGAGGAACGAAGTCGCGACCCGCGTGTCGAGACCCGGTGACAATGGATGAGGGCGGTGACCACCGTGGTCCCGCCCTGCACACGCTGAGGGGGTCTCGACAAGCTCGACCACCAACGACGCGTCCGCTGGCGCGTCTCCGCTCAGAACCCGCCGTTCTCGCGGCGGCGGCGCCAGCGCTCCTCCATGCGCTCCATGAAGGAGCCGTGGCCGGCGTTGCGGTTGCGCTTGGTGCGGCGGCCGCCGTCGATGACGGTGAAGCCGCGGCTGGGGTGGGCGGCGCGCGGGTCGGCGGCGGCCGGGGCCGAGTGGTGGCCGCGAAGCGCGGCGAGCGCCACGGTGGCCGAGCCGAGCATCACGACGAAGCCGGCGATGCCGAGAGCGGTGATGCGGGCGACGGCGCCGGTCATCAGGATCGCGACGCCGATCACGAAGCAGGCGCCCGCGATCATCGCACGACGCCGAGCCGATCGCCGGAAGGCCGTGCCGCGCAGCGTGGACGCCAGCTTGGGGTCCTCCTCGACGAGGGCGCGCTCCATCTGCTCGAGCAGTCGGAGCTCCTCTTCCGAGAGTGGCACCGTACCTCCCACAAAAGTCGTCGCCGGAAAACGGGGGCCGGCACCTGCAAGTCTAGGCAGCGGCCCGTCATCCCGGTAGCCGGGATCGGGAAATTCGTGACCGAACCGTGCCAGACGCCTCTGAAGAGTACGGTGCCCAGCCCGGGCTTCGGCCAACCCCCGGGGCCCGAAAGCGTGCCCGAGCCGGCCCGCCTGTCAGCGCGCGAGCAGGTGCAGCTGGGCCGCGAGGGGGAGGTACTCGGGGCGCTCGGCGACCGCACGCTCCAGCTCGACGAGGGCCGCGGTCGAGCCGGGTTCGAGGTCGAGGAGCGACCCGGGGACGAGGTCGGCGAACACGCGTACGCCGTGGACGGCGTCGACCGAGAAGCCCGCCTGCCCCAGCAGGGCCGTGGCCTCCGCCGCGGTGAACCGGTTGCCGGCGCGACCGTCGCGCTCCCCTGCCGGCGAGTCGAGGAGGGCCAGCGCCTGGGTGAAGTGGCCGGCCATCGCCCGCGCCACCACCGCCGCGTGCCGCTGCGCGACCAGCAGGCTGAGCACGCCTCCCGGCCGAAGGACGCGGCGCAGGGTGCCGAGGGCCGCGACCGGGTCGTCGACGACCTCGAGCACGCCGTGGCACAGCACGACGTCGGCGCTGCGCGGCTCCACGACGTCGAGCAGCGTCGCGAGGTCGCCCTGCAGTGCGGACACCTCGACGTCGAGCTCGCGGGCGCGCCGGCCCAGCGCCGCCAGGGCGTCGGGGCTCGGGTCGACGACGGTCACCCGGGCGCCGAGCCCGGCGACGCGCACCGCGAACCCACCGGTGCCGCCGCCGATGTCGAGGACGTCGACGCCGGCCGCGTCGTCGACGTACGGCCGGACGGCGTCCCAGACCACGGAGCTCCGGGCCGCGGCGCGGCGTTCGCTCGGCCGCTCGGTGGACCGCACGCTGTCGCTCATGCCCCAACCCTAGGGCCTACGACATGGGCCCACGACGTGGCGATCAGCCGGCGCGCACGACGGCCGCGCGGCTCGCCACGGGCGCGTGCGGCACCAGGCCGAGCGACCGCTCGACGACCGCGAGGAACCGGTCGGCGTCACGCACGAGGTCGTCGGCCTCCCGCTCGCCGACGGCCCGGGTGGAGCCGGCCTCGGCGGCGGCCCGCTTCGCCGCGCCGCCGGCGAAGAACGTCGCCCACTCCCCCAGCTCCGGGGCGACCTCGGCGAGCAGTACCCACGCGTTCGTCTGCGGGCGGCGCCGGCGGCTCGCCGTCGGCCGCGCCCGCGCGGACAGCAGGGCGGCCGCGGCCCGGAGCGCGGCGACGTGCGCGCAGGCATACCGTGTCGGCGCCTCGGTGGCGGAGACCGCCTCGCTCAGGGACTCCGCCGCCCGCGCCAGGTAGGAGTGGGTCGTGGCGGGCAGGGCGTACGGGTTCATCGGGCACCTCTCTCCGTCGACCCCGGGCTGGCGACCCCACCGTCGTACGTCGGCCCGCACCGGGCCGGCCCGACGGGGACGGGGGTCGAATTCGCCCCCGCCGAGCCCGGATCGAACAGGTGTTCGATCCGGGTCCCACGGTACACCCGGCCGCCGACAGCCCGTCAAGGTCCGGAGCGCACGTCCTCCGAGCGATCCGCGGCGCGCAGGTAGACCCCGGTGTCGCGGTGCCAGAGCGCGATGAGGATGGCGGCCTCGAGCACCAGGCTGGCGACGGACAGCACGACGAACAGGGCGGGCGGCTCGATGCGGAGGGTCGCCAGCGTCCCGAGCGCCATCCCGATCACCGCCACCGTGATCGCCACCCGCGCCCAGGCGTGGCGCGACCGGAAGAACTCGGCGAGCACGACCAGCAGCAGGGCGAGCACGATCAGCATCACGACGACCACCGGCACCAGATCGGGCGGCTCGACGGAGCCGGTGTCCTCGCGGCCGGACTGCCAGGCGTCGAGCAGCTCGGACTTGAAGAGGATCGACAGGACGGCCGTCACGACCGACAGCACGACCAGCGACAAGGTCAACCAGACGCCGGCCGTCACCGTCACCGGTCGCTGCTGACTCATCCGTCTCCTCCTTCATCCCCGGCGCAGCACGCTGCCCTAGGGTCTCGACCATGAACTCCGAACATCCGGCGATCACGGCGTTCCGCGACGACCACGCGCGACGGGGTGGCACCGGTGAGATCGTCATCCTGCCCGATTCGGTGCACACCGCGGCGCTCGCGGCCGAAGCCCTGGGGTGCGAGGTCGGCGCGATCGCGAACAGTCTGCTCTTCGACGCCGACGGGGCGCCGGTGCTCATTCTGACGTCGGGCGCGCACCGCGTCGACACCGCCCTCGTCGCCGCGCACCTCGAGGTGGGCAAGCTGCGGCGGGCGACGCCGGAGTTCGTCCGCGAGCACACCGGACAGGTGATCGGCGGTGTCTCGCCGATCGGACATCCGCACCCGGTGCCGACGTACCTCGACTCGTGGCTGCGCAGGTACGACGTGGTCTGGGCGGCGGCCGGTCACCCGGCGGCGGTGTTCTCGACGACGTACGACGAGCTCGCGAAGATGACCGGCGCCCCGGAGGTCGAGGTCCAGTGATGGAGATCTGGCTCAACCCCGCCTGCTCGAAGTGCCGCACGGCCGTGGCCGAGCTGGACAAGGCCGGCGTCGACTACACCGTGCGGCGCTACCTCGACGAGCCGCCCACCGCCGCGGAGCTCGCCGACGTGATCGCGCGCCTGGGCCTCGAGCCGTGGGACGTCGCGCGCCCCAAGGAGGCTCGCGAGGAAGGCATCGACCTGCCGAAGGACGCCGAGCACCGGGACGCCTGGTTCGAGGCGCTCGCGGCTCACCCCCGGGCGATCCAGCGCCCGATCATCACGGCCGCGGACGGCACGACCGTCGTCGGGCGCGACCAGGAGTCGCTGGACCGCGTGCTCGACGCCGAGGCCTGAGCGTCGATGGCACGGGTCGCGGTCGTCGGCGGCGGGTTCGGCGGCCTCGCAGCCGCGCTCAGGCTGGCGAAGCTCGGCCACGAGGTCACCCTGCTCGAGCGGGCGCCGACCCTGGGCGGCGCGCTCTCGGAGGTGCGTGCGGGCGACTTCGCGTGGGACGCGGGCCCGACGTACACCCTGCTCCCGGCGGTCGTGCGCGACCTCTTCCGCAAGTCCGGCCGACCGGTCGAGCGCGAGCTGGACCTGGTGCCGCTGGACGTGGTGCGTGAGCACCGGTTCGAGGACGGCTCGACGGTGCGGGTGCCGAGCGGGCGCGCGGCGCAGCTCGCGGCGTTCGACCAGCTCGGCCCCGGGCTCGGGCAGCGGTGGGTCGACCACGTCGCGTCGTACGCCGACGACTGGGAGGTGCTGCGCCGCGGCTACCTCGAGAACCCGTGGGACCCGAGCGACCTCCCCCGCGACGTCGCCGGTCGCCTCGACAGTCGGGAGACGCTCTTCAAGCGGCTGAAGCGGACGTTCAAGGACGATCGCCTGCGACTCGTGGCGGGGCACCCGTTCATCGCCGAGGGCCACGAGCTGCGCAACGTGCCCGCCTGGGCCGGCATGACGGCGTACGTCGAGCAGCGCTTCGGCGCCTGGACGGTCACGGGCGGGATGGCCCGGCTCGGCGACGCGCTGGTCGCGCGGCTCGCGACGCGGAAGGTGTCGGTGCTCGCCGAGACCGAGGTGCGGGACGTCGTCGTGCGCGACGGCCGGGTCGTGGCCGTCGCGACCGACCGGGGCGACGTCGACGCCGACGTCGTGGTCTGCGCCGTCGACCCGCGACGGCTGCCCGCGCTCGCGGCGTACGTCGAGCGCACCATGCCCGCGATCCCGCCGGTGGTGGCGCACGTCGGTCTGTCCGGCGAGGCGCCGGACCTGCCGCACGAGCTCGTGCTCCACGCCGACCCGATGCTCGTGGTGCGCACCGGCGGCCGCGCCGCCGACGGGCACGCCGCCGTGACCGTGCACGGCCGCGGCCGGCTCTCCGAGGACATCCTCCGCGCGCTCGCCCGGCACCGGATCGACCTGCGGCCCCAGGTCGTCGAGCGCGTCGACCTCAGCCCGCGCGACCAGGTCGAGCGCTGGGGCGGCTCGCCGATGGGCGTGCTCTGGCAGGGCCGTGGCACCGTCCGCCAGCGGCTCGGCCCGCGCACCCCGATCCCGGGTGTGTACGCCGCCGGCGCCCACGCCACCCCGGGAGCCGGCCTGCCCTACGTGGGGTTGTCGGCGGCCCTGGTGGCGGCAGAGATCGGACCACCGGGATAGTCCGTCACGTTCTGGCCGTCCCGGACGGCGTGCAGCCGGCCATTTCGTGACGGACTATCCCAGTGGTCGCACTCTCAGACCCGGATGTTGAGCGCCGCGAAGATCTCGCGGGTCGCCTTGGACCGGTTGAGCGTGTAGAAGTGCAGGCCGGGGGCGCCGCCGTCGAGCAGCTCCTCGCACAGCTCGGCGGCGAGGGCGATGCCGGCCGCGCGCATGGCCGCCGGGTCGCCGTCGTGGCCCATGATCCGCTCGACGACGGAGGCGGGTACGTCGGTGCCGATCAGCTCGCCCTGGCGGCGGATGTTGCCGAGGTTCAGGATCGGCATGATGCCCGGGAGGATCGGCAGGTCGACGCCGCGCGCCCGTACCCGGTCGACGAGCCCGAAGTAGTCCTCGGCCCGGAAGAACATCTGCGTCACGGCGAACTCCGCGCCGGCCCGGGCCTTCGCGACCAGCACGTCGGCGTCGTGGTCGAGCGACTCGGCCGAGGGGTGCCCCTCGGGGAAGGCGGCCACGCCGATGCTGAACTCACCTCGGCCGCGCACCAGCTCGACCAGCTCGGTCGCGTACGTGAGCCCGCCCGCGGTCGGCGTCCACGGGGCACGGGGGCCCTCCTGCGGGTCGCCGCGGAGCACCATCACGTTGCCGATGCCGGCGTCGGCGTACGAGTCCAGGACGCCCTCGAGCTCCTCGCGAGTGTGTCCGACGCAGGTCAGGTGGGCCATCGCGGTCATCGAGGTCTCGCGCGCGATCCGGCCGGTCACCCGCACGGTCGTGTCCCGGGTCGAGCCGCCCGCGCCGTACGTCACCGAGACGAACGTCGGGCGGAAGGGCTCGAGGTCCCGGATCGCCTGCCACAGCTGCTCCTCGCCGGCCGCGTCACGCGGCGGGAAGAACTCGAACGAGAACGACCGCTCGCCGGACCGGATGAGGTCGCCGATCCTGGGTTGCTGCTGGTTCGCCATACGCAACAGTCTAGGAACGCCGACCGCCTCCGGCCGCATTCTGTCCACCCCCTAGTCTCGTCGCGTGACAGCGAACGGGTGGGACAGTGTCGCGTTCCGCGACCGGGTCCAGGCGGCGCTCGACGCGTTCGTCGACGAGCAGGCGGCCCTGCTGGCGCCGCTCGGGCCCGACGCGGACCGCATCGTGGCGGAGGCCCGCGCCTCGGTGAGCGGCGGCAAGCGCTTCCGGGCGTCCTTCTGCTACTGGGGCCACCGGGCGGTCGCGCCGACCCCGGCCGACGAGGACGCACTCGTCCGCGCCTGCGCCTCCCTCGAGCTGTTGCACGCGAGCGCGCTGGTCCACGACGACCTGATGGACGCCTCCGACACCCGCCGCGGGCGGCCGGCGACGCACCGCACCTTCGAGGCCGAGCACCGGGCCGCCGGCTGGCCCGGCGACCACGCGCAGTACGGCGCGGCCGCCGCGATCCTGATCGGCGACCTGCTGCTGAGCTGGGCCGACGAGCTGCTGCGCAACTGCGGCCTGCCCATCACGCAGGTCGCGCCGGCGCTCGCGGTCTTCGACCGGTGCCGGTCCGAGGTCATCGCCGGGCAGTTCCTCGACGTGTCGGTCCAGGCCCGCGGCCGCGCCGACGTCGACGCGGCCATGACCGTGCTGCGCTACAAGTCCGCGAAGTACTCCATCGAACGGCCGTTGCACATCGGTGCGGCCCTCGCCGGCGCGCCGCTGGAGACGATGCAGGCGCTGACGGAGTACGGGCTGCCGCTCGGCGAGGCGTTCCAGCTCCGCGACGACCTGCTCGGGGTGTTCGGCGACCCGGCGACCACCGGGAAGCCGGCCGGCGACGACCTGATCGAGGGCAAGCGCACCG
Organism: Nocardioides sp. GCM10030259; assembly: GCF_042666375.1. NCBI lineage: Bacteria > Bacillati > Actinomycetota > Actinomycetes > Propionibacteriales > Nocardioidaceae > Nocardioides > Nocardioides sp. GCM10030259. The sequence continues at coordinate 359,026 of NZ_JBHTDF010000026.1, forward strand.
TGCTCGTGGCGCTCGCCCTGGACGCCGCGCCGCCGGCCGACGCGGCCCGCCTGGACGACGCTCTCGGCACCGCCCTCTCCCCCGACGAGGTCGCCGAGCTGCGCCGGATCATCGACGACTCCGGCGCCCACGCGCAGGTCGAGGCCGTCATCGACGAGCTCGGCGGCCACGCCGTACGCGCCCTGGACAAGGCCGACATCGACGACCACGCCCGCGAGGTCCTCCGGGGACTCGCCGACGCGGCGACGCGACGCGTGGTCTGAGGGTCAGCCCGCCGGCGCGTAGTAGGTGTAGTCGAGCGTGTACGACGCGATGTCGTACCGGCCGTCGCCCGGAGCGCCGGCGTACCACCGCATCCGGGCGTTGCCGTTGAGGCTCGGGTCGTTCGGGTAGAGCTCGACGTCCGGCCGGACGGTCGTCCAGTCGGTTGTCACGGACGCGTCGCCGGCGAGGGTCGCCGACGGACCGTCGCCGTGGAACGCGATGCTGCGCGAGGTGGCGATGCCGACCGTCCCGGTGTCCGCCGCGCCGGCGGTCGTGGGTCCGCCGGTCGCCGTGACGCGGAACCGGTCGAACCTGGTGCTGCCCGCCGGCAGGTCGGGGGTGAACCCGTAGTGGCGGAACGCCTGGGCCGGGGTCCAGAAGCGGCAGTCCTCGGCGTTGGACCGGAACGACTCGCCGCCGGCGAACCGCTCGGAGGCGACCGGCGCGCAGCGCGGCACCTCGCCGCAGTAGTTGCCGGCGCAGTAGTCGCTCGCCCCCGGCGCCGTCGACGCGGTCCAGGTGACGGTGCCGGTGTGCTCGACGAGCTGCTCCGTCGACACGGCGACCTTCTTCACGGTCGTGGTCCTGTTGCCGGCGTCATCAGAGACGGTGATGCGGACCTTGTAGGCGCCGGCGGGCACCGGCCCCGCGGCGTTCTCGGCGTACCAGGTCAGCAGGGTGCAGGGGCCGTCGACGCCGTCGACGCTGTCGCCCCAGTAGCAGTCGTGCTGGGCCGGCGCGAGCCTCTTCAGGCGATTGCCGTTCGGCTTGCGGATCTCTGCCGCGACGTACTCCGGCGCGACGTCGACGCCGATGCGCAGGCTGTCGTTGATGACGGTCGCGGAGGGGTACACGGTCGAGCGGTTCAGCGTGATGCTCGGGTCGGGCGCGGTCCGGTCGACGGCGATCCGGGCCCCGGCCTCGCTGGTGGGCCCGCCCTTGACGGGGACCGCCCTGAGGTCGAGGTCGTAGTCGGCGTCCGGCACCACCTTGCCGTCGGCCCTCCCGTTCCAGACCCACGCGTTGCGCCCCTCGTCATGGACGCCCAGCCTGATCCGGTAGGTCTTGCTCGGGTTCGAGCGCTCGAGCACGGCGGTGACGCGGGAGCGTCGCTCGAGGCTGAACGTGACCCTGGCCCGATCCTGGACATGGTCGCCGTTCGGGGAGATGGCCGTCCCGTAGGTCCCACGAGGCTTGACGGAGCCGACGACCAGGGCATCGGAGAAGTACTCGAAGCTGGTGCGGGCCCGACCGTGGCCGAGCTTCCCGGTGTCGGGGTCGGCGACGCCGCTGGAGTCGGTCGCGTCGAGGACGACGCGGTAGTGGCCGGACTTCCAGTACCGCGGGCCGGGGCCGTAGCGCAGGTGCAGGTCGGCCCACGTGGCGACGTGGGTGCCGGCGGAGAGCTGGCACCCCAGGCCGTCGATCGACAGGCAGCTGCTGCGGCGTACGACCCTGCCGGTGTCGAGATCGACCACCTTCGCCTCGACCCGAGCCGCCTTTGCGAGGGTGAACGGGATGCGGAGCCGATCGTGGTAGCCGTCCCCGTTCGGGGACACCGAGGGCCGGAAGCTCCCGATCGTGATCAGGTCGGAGGTCCGGTCCGCCGGCTGCGCAGCCGCGGCCCCCGTCAGGGCGAGGGACGCGCCGAGCGCCCCCACCGCGGTCCTGGTGAAGATCCTGGTGAAGCTGGTCCTGCCCACGCGATTTCCCCCGTCCCGGCATGCTCCGGAGCGGAGCCGCGGTAGCCGCCGGTCCCGACCAGCCGCCGGGACCTTGCGCAACCTACAGCGCCGCAGGGCAGCGCGGCGTTACAGAGAACGCGGGGGTGCGGCTACAGCATCGCCTGCGCGCGGCGCTTGACCTCGGACCCGCGGTTCTCGCGGAGCGCGTCGATCGGGCGTCCCGGCAGGTCGTCGTCGCTGAAGATCCAGGCGATGCACTCGCGGTCGTCGAATCCGGCGTCGTGGAGGACGGTGAGCAGGCCGGGCAGGCCCTTGACCGGCAGCCCGTCCTGGATGAGCTCGGCCGGCACCTGCTGGCCAGCGCCGGGCGCCGGGACCGCGGCCGCGAGCTCGTGGTCGCGGATCATCGTCTTCACCTTGGCGACCGTCACTCCGAGCTCGGCGGCGGCCGCCGCCCAGTCGATCCAGTCCGGCACGAGGGCGGCGAGGTCGGCGTCGGCGAGTCGTCCGGGGTTGGTGCTGCGTTCCATGCCGCCAGTCTTCCACCCGGCCGCACGCCACGCCGCGCCGCCGCCCAACGGGTCACGATCGCAGGTCGTCCGTACGATTGGGGCACCGGATCCTTCCCCATCCGGCCACAGGAGGGTCGCTGTGCAGCCAGACCGGCACGACGATCGGCACGCCCGCGCGGGCGGCGCCGACCCTGCCGCCGACCCCATGATCGGCCGCGTGCTGGAGCGCCGCTACCGCATCGGCGCCCGTATCGCCCGCGGTGGCATGGCCAGTGTCTACGAGGCCACCGACATCCGCCTCGACCGCACCGTCGCCGTCAAGGTGATGCACCCGGGACTGGGCGACGACAACGAGTTCGCGGAGCGCTTCGTGCGCGAGGCCAGAGCCGCCGCCCGCCTCTCGCACCCCAACGTCGTCGCCGTCTACGACCAGGGCGACGACCGCGGCGCGGTCTTCCTCGCGATGGAGCTGGTCTCCGGCCACACGCTGCGCGACGTGATCCGCAAGGAGAGCCCGATGGCGCCGGGGAAGGCGCTGGCGCTGCTCGAGCCCGTGCTCTCCGCGCTCGCGAGCGCCCACCGCGCCGGCCTGATCCACCGCGACGTCAAGCCCGAGAACGTCCTGATCGCGGACGACGGTCGGGTCAAGGTCGCCGACTTCGGCCTGGCCAAGGCGGTCAGCGCCGACACCCAGCACACCGCGACCGGCGGGGTGTTGATCGGCACCGTCTCGTACCTCGCCCCCGAGCTGGTCGTCAACGGTCGCTCCGATGCCCGCGCCGACGTCTACGCCGCCGGGGTCGTCCTCTACGAGATGCTCACCGGCACCAAGCCCCACGAGGGCGAGACGCCGATCCAGGTCGCCTACCAGCACGTCCACGAGGACGTGCCGCCTCCGTCTCAGAAGGTGCCCGGCATCCCTGGGTACGTCGACGCGCTGGTCGCCCGCGCCACCGCCCGCGACCGGGAGCTGCGGCCGGCCGACGCGGCGGTCCTGCTCCACCAGGTGCACCGGGTCTCCCACGCGCTGGCCGAGGGCGTCGTCGACGACCCCGAGCTGACCTCCGACCTGACGCCGCTGCGGATGAGGTTCGAGTCAGCCGAGGCACCGTCGACGGACGACACGGCACCCGACCCGTTCGACGGCCGGGTGCTCGCGACGCTCGTCCCGCCCGCGGCGCAGGCCGACGCGGACCTCACCGCACCGATCCGCACCCTCGCGCCACCGACGCCCGCACCCCCGGCCCCGCGGCCACCGGTGGCGCGCGGCGAGACCCCGCCACCCCGGCGCCGCTCGCGCAAGGGGCTGGTGCTGCTGCTCGTCGCCCTGCTGCTGGTGATCGGCGGCGGCGTCGCCGCGTGGTGGTTCATCGACGGTCGCTACTCCACGACCCCGGGCGTGCTCGGGATGACGCAGAGCGGCGCGCGCGCCGAGCTCGAGTCGGCTGGCCTCGAGGCGGAGTTCGGCGACGAGGCCTACTCCGAGACGGTGCAGGCGGGACGAGTCGTCGCCACGGACCCCGGGCCGGGCGCCAAGGTGCTCGACGGCGGCACCGTGTCGGTCGTCATCTCGCTCGGCAAGGAGCGCTACGACGTACCCAAGCTCAAGGGCATGAGCGAGGACGAGGCCCAGGACGCGCTCGCCGCCACGAACCTCGGCTTCGGCCGGAGCATCGAGGAGTGGTCCGACAAGGTGCCCGTCGGCGAGGTCATCTCGAGCGACCCCAAGGCGGGTACGACGCTGCGCCCCGACTCCCCCGTCGACCTGGTCGTCAGCAAGGGACCGAAGCCCGTCGACCTCAAGGACTGGGTCGGCAAGAGCGCCGACAGCGCGATGGAGTGGCTCGACGAGCGCGGCCTCACCGGCACGGTCGCCAGCGAGGAGTACTCCGACGACGTCGCTGCCGGCGACATCATCTCGATGGACCCGCCCGGCGGCACGACCGTGCACCGCGGCGACGAGGTGTCGTTCGTCGTCTCGAAGGGCCCGGAGCTCATCGAGGTCCCGTCGGTGCGCGGCAGCGGCGTCGACGCCGCCCGCGAGACGCTCGAAGACCTCGGCTTCGACGTCGACATCGAGGACGCGGAGGGGTCGCTCGGCCTCGGCTTCGTGTGGTCGCAGTCCCCCGGTGCCGGCGAGATGGTGCCGCCCGGGTCGACGATCACCCTGTCGCTGATCTGACGGAGGCCGCCGGATAGGTTGACGCGGTGCGCAACCCGATCGGAACCCACGTCCTGGTCGGCAAGGGCCTCGTCGACGGCGCCGTCGCGAACGCCGACCTGGTCGGCTGCGAGACGTTCCAGGTCTTCGTGGGCAACCCGCGCGGGTGGGCATTGAGCGAGGGCAAGCCCGCGGAGGACGCGCGGTTCCGCGACCTGATGGCGGAGCGCGGGACGCGGGTGTTCATCCACTCGCCCTACCTGGTCAACCTCGGCTCGCCGACCCTCGCGACGTACGAGCGCTCTGTGGCCTCGGTCGCCCACAACCTCAAGCGGGCCGCCGAGATCGGCGCCGAGGGCGTGGTGGTGCACACCGGGTCGTTCGTGGACCCGAGCGAGGGCGACAGCGCCGCGAGGTACGACGCCGCCATGAAGCAGGTGCGCGAGGCGCTGCTCCCGATGCTGGACGCGGTGGCCGGCAACGACGCACCGTGGCTGCTGCTCGAGCCGACGGCAGGTCAGGGCCGCTCCCTGTGCGCGGGCGTCGAGGATCTCGCGGCGTACCTCGACGCGCTCGACCACCACCCGAAGGCCGGGATCTGCCTGGACACCTGCCACGTGTTCGCCGCGGGCGCGCCCCTGGACGAGCCGGGCGGCGCCACCGCCACCGTCGACCGCATCGTCGAGATCGGCGGGCCGGGACGGCTGCGCCTGATCCACGCCAACGACTCGATGGACGTGCGCGGCGCGTTCAAGGACCGGCACCAGCGCATCGGCGAGGGCCACATCGGCCAGGCGGCGTTCACCGAGCTCTTCGCGCACCCGGCGACCGAGGGCGTGCCGTTCATCCTCGAGACGCCCGACTCGCGCAACGCCGACACCCGCGACATCCCGCTGCTCAAGCGCCTCCGAGCGGCGGTCTGACGGGGCCCGTCACCAGCACCGTCGTCTAGGGTGAGGCTCCGGACGCCCGGCAGCCGCTGAACGGGAGCCGGGAGGAGAACGATGGATCACTGCACCAGATGCGGTCACGAGCTCGGCATCGGCCGCTACTGCACCAACTGCGGTCATCCCGTCGCCGTCGAGCCCGAGTGGCGCACGGACACCGCCGAGCGCTCCCGCCCGATCCCGCCGCCTCCTGACGAGCCGCCGCCCCCGGCCTGGACGCCGCCGCCGCCCGCGCGGTTCCCGTTGTACGCCGACGAGGCACCGCCCTCCGACGACACGCTGCACCACGCGCCCGTGGGCGGCGTCCACCGCGCCCGGCCGTGGGGCCTGTGGATCGGGGGCGCCGCAGTCGCCGTCCTGGTGCTCGTCGTCGTCATCGCGCTGCTCGCCGACGACGACACGCCCCCGCCGGCCGCCGAGGAGACGGCATCCGCAGCGCCTGTCGAGGAGGGAGCGGGCGGCGGCGGGACCGGCGGCGGGGTCGGCAACCTGGCCTCGCAGGCGTCGGTGGAGGTGCCGGCCACGGCTGCGCCCGGACAGGACGTCGCGGGCGAGCCCGTCACCTTCGACGCCGAGAACATGCTCGACGGCGTGCCCGAGACCGCCTGGCGGATGCCCGGGGACGGCACGGGCGGGGAGATCGTCGTCACCCTGGCCTCGGAGTCGAGCCTCCGCTCGGTCGGGCTGATCAACGGCTACGCCAAGAAGGCCGAGGGCCGGGACTGGTACCACGGCAACCGGCGCGTCGAGCAGGTCGAGTGGGTCTTCGACGACGGCACCACGATCAGCCAGGACTTCGAGGACACCACGGGCGTCCAGTCGACCGACGTCGAGATCACCACGACCACGATCACGATCCGCCTGATCGCCGTCTCCGAGCCGGGCACCGGACCGTCGTCGCGCGACTTCACCGCGATCAGCGACCTCTCGATCGTCGGCGAGAGCTGACCGGGCCGGTCCCGTGCGGCGCCTCGTGCTCGCTGCCCTCGCCCTCGCGGCGGTCGCGGGCTGTGGCGCCGACGAGCCGCAGTCGCCACCGGCCTCGCCGTCCGGTGCGCTGCCGCCGGTGCTGCTCGTGCACGGGTACGGCGGCTCGGCCGGCGACATGGCCCGCCTGGCGAGCGCCCTCGAGGCCGCCGGCCGGGACGCACGGCCCGTGAACCTCGACCCCGCCTGGGGCGACTGGGACGACCAGGTGGCGCGGCTCGACGCAGCGGCCGGCGACGACGCGGAGGTCGACGTCGTCGGCTTCTCCGCCGGCGGCCTGGTCGCGCGGCTGTGGGCCGTCGGCGACGGAGCCGAAGTCGCCCGGCGCGTCGTCACCGTCGCGACCCCCAACCAGGGCACGGACCCGGCGGTGCTGGGCAGCGCGTGCACCGGCACCTGCGCCGACCTCCTGGCCGGGAGCGACCTGCTCGACGACCTGAACGACCGGGAGCCGCCGACCGGGCCGGACTGGGTGGCCGTCTGGAGCGAGGACGACGGCGTCGTGGTGCCGGCCGAGTCGGCGCGGCTCGAGGGCGCCCTCGACGTACGCCTGCAGGACGTCTGCCCCGGCGTCGCGGCGGCCCACCTGGACCTCCTCGGACCACCCGCGACCGCGATCGTGGTCGCCGTACTGGACGGTGACGCGCCGGCGGCGCCCGACGACTCGAGCTGCGCGTCCGAGTGACCTCAGGTCGGCGGTTCGCCCGCCGATAGGGGGGTCCCCCGAGAAGGAGACCCCTACATGACGCGGACTGCGGTCCTCCCCCTGCTCTGCGTGGCTGCCGTGGCCGAGCTCGCGCTCGCCGTGGCCCGGTTCGGCGACCCGGCGGTCCTCGCCCTGGCCCTGGTGGCGTTCGCGGCGACGGTCGTCGCCGGCGTCGTCGTACGCCGTTCGCTGACCGGCGAGCTCGACCCCGCGATCACCCGCGCCGAGCGCCTCGCGACCGGCGACCTGACCGCGACCGGCGAGGCGACCGACCGCCTCGGGCAGGCCCTCGACGCCGCTGCCGCCCAGGTGCGCGACGCCGTGCGCAGCGTCGTCGACTCCGCCGGGTCGCTCGACGGCACCGCCGCCGCGGTCGCGGGCGCCGCCGAGTCCATGGGCGCCGCGTTCGCCGAGACGTCCGAGCAGGCGACCACGGTGAGCAGCACGGCCGACTCCGTCTCCCAGCGCCTCTCCCAGGTCGCGGCCGGCGCGACCGAGCTGCGGGACTCCATCGGCGAGATCGCCACCAACGTCACCGAGTCGGTGTCGGTCGCCCAGGACGCGGTCGCGCTCGCCGGCCAGACCACGACCGTGATGGGCCAGCTCGGCTCCGCGAGCGAGCAGATCGGCAACGTCGTACGCCTCATCACCGCGATCGCCGAGCAGACCAACCTGCTGGCGCTCAACGCCACCATCGAGGCCTCGCGGGCCGGCGAGGCCGGCCGCGGCTTCGCCGTCGTCGCCAACGAGGTCAAGCAGCTGGCCCAGGAGACGGCGCGCGCCACCGAGGACATCACCGAACGCGTGGCGACCCTCCAGTCCGGCACCCGCGAGGCGATCACCTTCCTGGACCGCACCACCGAGGTCGTCTCGCGGTTCGCGGACTACCAGACCACGATCGCCAGCGCCGTCGAGGAGCAGACCGCGACCACGAGCGAGATGAGCCGCCTGCTGGCCGACGCGGCCGACGGGTCGCAGGGCATCGCCGGCGCCGTCGGCTCGGTCGCCGGCGCGACCACGCGCGCGGTCGAGCAGCTCGCGCACACCGAGCGGGCCGCGCGGGAGCTGGCCGAGCTCGCCCGCAGCCTCGGCGAGGTCACCGGCCGGTTCACGCTGCCGCCGCTGCAGGTCGTGGTCCACGAGACCGGACCCGCCGGCGGCGTCGCGCTCGAGATCGAGGACACGGTCACGGTGCGGCACGAGCCGACGCTCGACGCCGTGGTGGTGCGGTGGCTGCGGCACGCCGACGACGCCGTACGCCCGGCGCTCGGCCAGCAGCTCGACCTCATCGTGCGGCACCGGCTCGGCACGGTGATCGTCGACTCCAGCGACGCGACCGGCGCCTACTCCGCCGAGACCAACGCGTGGATCGGGCGCGAGTTCGTGCCGAAGCTGATGCGGACCTCGATCCGCGGCTTCGTCACCGTGGTGCCCCGCAACGCCGTCGCCGACCTCGCCAACCAGGGCTGGCAGGAGGCCGACGACAGCCTCGGCTTCCCGATGGTCCAGGTGGGGACCTACGCCGAGGCCGAGCAGCTCGCCCGAACCTGGCGCCGCGGCTAGAGGCCGCTGAGGATCCCGGCGGCCTTCTCGGCGTCGGCGGGCGTGACGTCGAGGTGGGTCACGAGGCGTACGGCGGTCGGCCCGACCGCCGAGACCAGCACGCCCTGATCGCGTGCGGACGCCACGAACTGCGGCGCGTCCGCGCGCTGGACGACGACGATGTTGGTGTCGACGGTCTCCGGGTCGACGCCGCACGCCTCGGCCAGCAGGCGCGCGTGCGTGTGGTCGTCGGCGAGGCGCTCGACGTGGTGGTCGAGCGCGTGGAGGCCGCCGGCCGCGAGGATGCCGACCTGGCGCATGCCGCCGCCCATCCGCTTGCGCCACACCCGCGCCTCGGCGATCGCGTCGGCACTGCCGACCATCAGCGAGCCGACCGGCGCCCCGAGACCCTTGGACAGGCAGACGGCCAGCACGTCGGCGACCGCGCCGTACTCCGTCAACGGCGTGCCGGTCGCGACGTGCGCGTTCCAGACCCGGGCGCCGTCCATGTGGACGCGGACGCCGACGCCGGTGGCGTACTCGCGCAGGTCGCGCAGGTCCTGCAGCGGCAGCACCGCTCCCCCGGCGAAGTTGTGGGTGTTCTCGACCGAGATCGCCGCCGTGGGCACGAAGAACGGGCCCATGTCGGGCGCGAAGATCGTCCTGATCGTGTCGAGGTCCACCTGGCCGCGCGGGTCGATCCAGGTGCGCATCGTCAGGCCGGTGTAGGCACCGTGCGCCCCGAGCTCGGCCCGCGCGATGTGCGCGCTCGCCTCGCAGAGCACCTCCTGCCCGGCGCTGACCAGGGACCGAACCGCCAGCACGTTGGCCATCGACCCGGTCGGCGTGAAGAGCGCCGACTCGTGCCCGAACATCCCGGCCACGCGCTCCTCGAGCCGCGCGACCGTCGGGTCCTCGCCGTACACGTCGTCGCCGACCTCGGCCCGCGCCATCGCGGCGCGCATGTCGTCGGTGGGCTTCGTCAGGGTGTCCGAGCGCAGGTCGATCACGGCCTCATCCTGTCAGGCGCGACACTCCCCCGGCTCAGGCCTGGCGCAGCATCTCCGCGACGAGGAACGCCAGCTCGAGCGACTGCACGCGGTTGAGGCGCGGGTCGACGACGGACTCGTAGCGGTGCGCGAGCCCCTCCTCGTCGATCTCCTCGCCACCACCGATGCACTCGGTGACGTCGTCGCCGGTCATCTCGACGAGGACGCCGCCGGGCCAGGTGCCGAGCGAGCGGTGCACGTCGAAGAAGCCCTGGACCTCGTCGATGACGTCGTCGAAGCGGCGGGTCTTGTAGCCGGTGCTCGACTCGAACGTGTTGCCGTGCATCGGGTCGCAGACCCACGCGACCTGCACGCCGGCGGCGGTGACCTTCTCGACCAGCTCGGGCAGCCCGTCGCGGATCTTGCCGGCGCCGAAGCGGGTGATGAACGTGAGCCGGCCGGCCTCGTTCTCCGGGTTCAGGCGCGAGGCGAGGGCGATCGCGTCGTCGGCGGTCGCGGTCGGGCCCAGCTTGCAGCCGATCGGGTTCTGGATGTGGCGGAAGTACTCCACGTGCGCACCGTCGAGCTGGCGGGTCCGCTCGCCGATCCACACGAAGTGGCCGGAGACGTTGTACGCCTTCTGGGTGCGCGAGTCGATGCGCGTCATCGCGTGCTCGTACTCGAGCAGCAGCGCCTCGTGGCTGGAGTGGAAGTCGACCCGGCGCAGCTCCTCCGGGTCGGCGCCGATCGCCGTCATGAACGCGATCGCCTTGTCGATCTCGCCCGCCATCGTCTCGTAGCGCTGCCCGGCGACCGAGGTGCGCACGAAGTCGGTGTTCCAGGTGTGCACCTGCCGCAGGTCGGCGTAGCCACCGGTCACGAACGCGCGGACCAGGTTGAGCGTCGCGGCCGACGCGTTGTAGACGTCGAGCAGCCGCTTCGGGTCGGGGATGCGCGACTCCGGGGTGAAGTCGAAGCCGTTGACCGCGTCGCCGCGGTACGCCGGCAGCGTCACGCCGTCGCGGGTCTCGGTGTCGGAGGAGCGCGGCTTGGCGTACTGGCCGGCGAGCCGGCCGAGCTTCACGACAGGCACGGACCCGGCGTACGTCAGGACGACCGCCATCTGCAGCAGCACCCGCAGCTTGTTGCGGACGTTGTCGGCCGTGACCTCGGCGAACGTCTCCGCGCAGTCGCCGCCCTGGAGCAGGAACGCCTCACCCCGCGTGACCGCCGCCATCTTGGCCTTGAGCTCGTCGCACTCACCGGCAAACACCAGCGGCGGCATCGTGCGCAGGCGCGCGACGTTGGCCGCAACGGCCTCCGCGTCGGGGTAGGTCGGCTGCTGCGCTGCTCCGCGCGCGTGCAGGGTGGCGAGATCGGGGACGGTGGTGCTCACCCGTCAAGGGTACGGCGGTCGGCGGTGCTCCCCCGATTCCTCGAGATCCCGCGAGACGGTCAGTGGTCCCGTCGGTCGTCGACGCCGTCCTCCATGTGGTCGATGTCGCGGAAGCCGGTCCGCTTGGCGCGGACCGCCCGGTTGGTCAGCCAGGTGAAGGCCCACAGCACGATGCCGATCAGCAGCAGGCCCGCCGCGATCTCGTAGACGATGCCGTCGCGGTCGACCCACGGGCCGACGAGGAACGCACACAGCACGGCCGCGAGGGCGGGCGTGAGCCCCGGCGAGCGGAACCTGCTCTCCCGCCCGTCGCGGCGCAGCACGAGGCACGCGATGTTGACGATGGTGAACACGCAGAGCAGCAGCAGCGCCGTGACCGACGCGAGGTTGACGACGATGTCGTCCTCGGCGCGGTTGGCGACGTAGAGGATCAGGCCGAGCGCCAGGATCGTCGAGAAGATCACGCCGACGTACGGCGAGCGGCGGTTGGGCGACACCTTGCCGAGCGTGCGCGGGAGCACGTCCTGGTTGGCCAGGCCGTAGAGCAGGCGGCTGGCCATCAGCATGTTGATCAGCGAGGTGTTGGCGACCGCGAACACGGCGAGGAACGGGAAGACCTTGTCGATCGGGAAGTCGGGGGCGCCGACCCGCACGACCTCCAGCAGGGCACGACCGTCGGCGGCGCCGGCGATCTGCTCCGAGGTGAGCACGGTGACCGTGGAGATCGCGACGAGCATGTAGATGATCACCGCGATACCGAGGCCGGTGAGCATCGTGCGCGGGAAGATCCGCTCCGGGTCCTTGGTCTCCTCGACCATGTTCACCGAGTCCTCGAAGCCGACCATCGCGAAGAACGCGATCGACGTGGCGGCCGTGACCGCGAGGAAGAGGCCCTTGTCCTCGGGGTTCTCGAAGGTCGTCACCCGGCTGAAGTCCCCGTCGCCCTGGGCGATCGAGTAGAAGCCGACGCCGATCACGATCGCGAGCGCCGTGATCTCGACCAGGGTCAGGAGCACGTTGAACTTCACGGACTCGCCGACGCCGCGCAGGTTGATCAGCGCCAGCAGCACCATGAACGCCAGCGCGATGATCGTGATCGTGCCCGTGCTGGGCTCGGAGTCCATCCAGCCGTTGGCCACCAGGCCGCCGGTGAGGTTCTGCGCCAGCACGTTCGCCGACGTCGACGCGCTGGTGATGCCCGAGCAGATCACCGCGAACGCGATCAGGAACGTCACGAAGTGGATGCCGAACGCCTTGTGCGCGTAGAGCGCGGCACCCGCGGCCTGGGGGTACTTCGTCACGAGCTCCAGGTAGGACAGCGCGGTCAGGCTCGCGACGATGAAGGCGACCAGGAACGGGAGCCACACGATGCCGCCGACGACGCCGGCCATCTGGCCGGTGACGGCGTACACCCCGGCGCCCAGGATGTCTCCGACGATGAACAGCAGGAGGAGCTTGGGTCCCATCACCCGCTTGAGATCGGGACTCGGACCGTTCACGTCCTGCGACTCGGGAGCGGCGGTGGTCATCGTGGCCTCCTCGTGGTGGTCATCAGTCGAGGTGCAGCGTCCCCCAGTCGAGTGGTGCTGAACCCACTCTGGCCCCACCCGTCACGATCCGCCAGCATCCGGACCCTCCGCGTGTACGCCGAGGCGGCCGAGCAGGAAGAGCAGCGCCTCGGCGAACGGGTTGTCCGCCGTGCGCTCCGCCACCACCGCCCAGTCGACCTGCTCGCGCACCGCCCGCGCGGCCGGGACGACCGCACCGAAGTCGCAGGCGTGCTCCTCGAGCGCGTTGAGCTTGTCGACCATCAGCTCCGTCGCCGTCAGCACCGGCATCAGCACCGACTCGACCTCGATGTGGTCGACGTGCTCGAGCCGCTCGTGGGTGACCGGGTCGCCCCCGGCCCGGAAGAGGACGTCGACCATCGCGCCGTCGACGTACACCTTGAACAGCCAGTCCTCCGGCGGCTGCACCACGTCGAGGCCACGCCCGGCGAGGAGCTCCGCCGCAGCGGCGGCGTCCTGCTCGGCGACGATGAAGTCGACGTCGTGGTCGGGCTCGGGGCCGCCGCGTGCCCACAGCGCGTAGCCGCCGGTCAGCGCGAAGGGAGCGCCGCCCTCCTTGAGGGCCACCGCCACGAGCTTGAGCGCCTCGCGCAGACCCGACTGGACGTCGTTCACACAGGTGGAGTTACCCCGGGCAACCGGACGCATGCCCGTGGGTACCGTCGACACGATGCGTCTGGCGACCTTCAACATCCTGCACGGCCGGTCCCCGGCCGACGACCGCGTCGACGTCGAGCGGTTCGCAGCGGCGGTGCGTGAGCTGGATGCCGACGTGCTCGCCCTCCAGGAGGTCGATCGCAACCTGCCCCGATCCGCGCACGCCGACCTGACCGCGGTCGCGGCCGGCGCGATGGGCGCGGCCGAGCACCGCTTCGTGGCGGCGCTCGACGGCAGCCCCGGCGCCACGTGGACCGCCGCGACCGGCGCGGAGCAGCCGGACAGCGCGGGGTACGGCGTGGCGCTGCTCAGCCGGTACCCGGTGACCGCCTGGGAGGTGGTGCGCCTGCCGGCGCTCCCGGCGCGCGGCCCGTGGCGCTGGCACGACCAGCGGCTCCCCCGCCTGGTGCGCGACGAGCCGCGGGTGGCGGTGGCCGCGCAGGTCGAGACGCCGGCCGGGTCCGTGACGGTCGCCAACACGCACCTGTCGTTCCTCCACTACTGGAACGGCCGCCAGCTGCGCCAGCTCGTGCGGGCCCTGCGCGACGCGCGGCGCCCGCTCGTGCTGACCGGCGACCTGAACATGGGTCCGCGACGGGCGGAGCGGGTCACGGGGCTCGTGTCCCTGGCCGCGCACCGGACCTTCCCCGCCGACAGCCCGGACCGGCAGATCGACCACGTGCTCGCCGACGGCGCGCTCGTCGCCACGGCGTCCGAGGCACGGCGGCTGGCGCTCTCCGACCACCTCGCGCTGGTCGTCGACCTCGAGATCGGCTAGCCGAAAAAGACTTGCGCCTCGGCGTACTCCTTGGCGCTGACGAGCTTGAGCTCGCCGGTGCCCTCGATCAGCGGGACCCGGACGATGTCGGTGCCGCGCAGCGCCATCATCGTGCCGAACTCGCCGTCGGCGACCGCGTCGATCGCCTGGAGGCCGAAGCGGGTCGCCAGCCAGCGGTCGAACGCCGTGGGCGTGCCGCCGCGCTGGATGTGGCCGAGCACGACGGCCCGGGCCTCCTTGCCGGTGCGGGTCTCGATCTCCTTGGCGATCCGGTCGCCGATGCCGCCGAGGCGGACGTGGCCGAAGTCGTCGAGGTCGCCCGAGACGAGGGTCATGTCGCCGCCCTCGCGCGGGACCGCACCCTCGGACACCACGAGGATCGGCGAGTAGCGGGACTCGAACCGGCTCTCGATCAGCTCGCAGACCTCGGTGATGTCGAAGGGCTGCTCGGGGATCAGCACGATGTTGGCGCCGCCGGCGATGCCGGAGTGCAGCGCGATCCAGCCGGCGTGGCGGCCCATCACCTCGACGACGAGCACGCGGTGGTGGGACTCGGCGGTGGTGTGCAGCCGGTCGATGGCCTCGGTCGCGATGTTGACGGCGGTGTCGAAGCCGAACGTGAAGTCGGTGCCGGACAGGTCGTTGTCGATCGTCTTCGGCACGCCGACCACGTCGACGCCGAGGTCGGCGAGCTTGGTGGCGACGCCGAGCGTGTCCTCGCCGCCGATCGCGACGAGCGCGTCGACGCCGTCCTTCGCGAGGTTCTCCTGGATCCGCTCCACGCCGTTGTCGACCTTGAACGGGTTGGTGCGCGACGAGCCCAGGATGGTGCCGCCGCGCGGCAGGATGCCGCGGCACTGCTCGATGCCGAGCTCCATCGTCACGCCCTCGAGCGGGCCGCGCCAGCCGTCGCGGTAGCCGACGAACTCGAAGTCGTGCTCCTTGACGCCCTTGCGGACCACGGCCCGGATGACGGCGTTGAGGCCGGGACAGTCCCCGCCTCCGGTGAGTACTCCGACGCGCATGACGGCTCCTGGCTCGAGGGGGGGTCGTGCCCAGCCCGACCGACTCTAGTGGGTGCTCAGCTGGCCGATCTGCTGCAGCAGCTCGCGGAACCACGGCGTCGAGGTGTCGAACGCCTTGCCGCCCTTGATCCGCGGGAACTCGACGACGCGCAGCACGTCGCCGGCCTCCTCGTCCTGCCCGACGACGCCGCTCTCGCCGCGCAGCGCGGCCACGGCCGCGAGGTCGGCGCAGGCCCGGATCAGGGCCAGGTCCTCGTCGTTGGCGGCCGCGGACCGGGAGAAGTAGCCGCTCTTCTGCACCATGGTCTTCTCCGCACCGACCATGCCGGCGAACTGCTTGGCGAACCACTGCCCGGGGTTGATGGTGTCGATCTTGACGTGGCCGAACGCGTCCCGCTTCGGCTCCTCGCCGCGGGCCAGCATCTCCTCGACGATCGTCGAGACGCCCGCGCCCTCGGACAGGAACACGTTGACGCAGCCGGCTTCGTCCATGATCGCCTTCAGCCGTTCTGCCTCGGCCGCGATGTCGAGCTCGAGCTCGGGCACGTAGACGGCGTGGACGTCCCAGCACTCCCGGGTGTTGTTGCCGAAGCCGGAGAACTCCTGGGTGCCGAGCCGCTCGCGGTACTTCGCGGCGGTCGCGGCCGTCAGCCACCCGCAGTGGCGGCCCATCACCTCGTGGATGATCAGCATCCGCGGGTTCGAGGAGTGCTCGGCGATGATGTTCTCGGCGAACAGCGCGCCCTGCTCGGCGGCCGTCCACGCACCCAGCGACTGCTTGATCGGCACGACGTCGTTGTCGATCGTCTTCGGCAGGCCGACGACGGTCAGCTCGTAGCCGTTCTCGTGCAGGTACGCCGCGAGATCGGCCGCGGTGGTGTTGGTGTCGTCGCCGCCGATGGTGTGCAGGACGTCGACGCCGTCCTTCGTCAGCTGCTCGGCGGCGACGTGCAGCGGGTCCTGACCCTCCGCGACCAGGCCGCGCTTCACGCAGTCCTTGACGTTGGTGAGCTTCACGCGGCTGTTGCCGATCGGACTGCCGCCGAAGCCGTGCAGCAGGTGCGCCCGCTCCCGCATCTCCGGGGTGACCGTGATGTGCTCGCCGCCGAGCAGACCGGCGTACCCGTTGAGGTAGGCGATGATCTCGATCTCCGGCTCGAGCTCGGTGTAGCGCTCGATCAGGGCGCCGACGGCCGAGGACAGACAGGGAGCGAGCCCACCGGCGGTGAGCAGGGCGACGCGGCGGACGGTCATGGGGACTCTTCAGCCTCTTCCTCGGGTTCGGGCGCGATCAGACCATGCTTTGGTACTTCCAAGACTAAAGGGCGGAGCGGGCCAGACCAAGAGGCACACCGCGATCGTGCGACACACCACTAGGGTCGGCCCATGACGTTCTCGATCGTGGCCCGCTCCGCCGACGGTGAGTCGTGGGGCGTGGCCGTCGCCTCGAAGTTCCTCGCGGTCGGTGCCGCGGTCCCGGCCGCCGTCGCGGGCGTGGGCGCGATCGCGACCCAGGCGCACGCCAACGTCGCCTACAAGGGCCAGGCGCTCGCCCACCTCGACGACGGCGCCACCGCAGCGGTCGCGCTGCAGCGGCTGTTGGAGGAGGACGACGGGCGCGACCAACGCCAGGTCGGCATCGTCGACGTCGACGGCAACGCCGCCAGCCACACCGGTGCGGCCTGCCTCGACTGGGCGGGCGGCGTCACCGGCGACGGCTACGCCATCCAGGGCAACATCCTCGCCGGTGACGAGGTCGTCGCGGCGATGGAGGCCGCCTGGCTGGACTCCTCCCCCGAGGCTCCGCTCGCGCAGCGGCTGCTCGAGGCCCTCGCCGCCGGCGACGCGGCCGGCGGCGACTCGCGCGGCCGGCAGTCGGCGGCGCTGCTGGTGGTCAAGGAGGAGGCGGGGTACGCCGGCCTCGACGACATCGCGGTCGACCTCCGCGTGGACGACCACCGCGAGCCGATCGTGGAGCTCGCCCGCCTGCTCGCGCTCAACGACCTCTACCTGACGGCATCCGCCGAGGAGGAGAAGGTGCCGGTCACGCCCGACCTCGCCGCGGAGCTCGAGGAGCTCGCGACCGCGCTCGGCCATCGCGACTTCCTGGCGTGGGTCGGCGCCGAGAACTACGAGATGCGGGTCGCCGACGACGGCTCCTGGATCGACGTACGCGTCCTCGAGATCATCCGCGACTCCGAGGCCGACCGGTGACCGACAGCGGCGCCGTCCTCGCGATCGACGCCGGGACCACCGGCGTGACGGCGCTCGTCGTCGAGCACGACGGCCGGATCGTCGCGCGTGGCTACGAGGAGTTCGCCCAGCACTTCCCGAAGCCCGGCTGGGTCGAGCACTCACCCGAGGAGATCTGGCAGGCGACTCTGGAGTCGTGCCGCTCCGCGCTCAAGGGGTACGACGCGGGTCGGCTGCGCGGCATCGGCATCACCAACCAGCGCGAGACGGTCATGCTCTGGGACCGCGAGACGCTCGGGTCACCACGACGCGCGATCGTGTGGCAGGACCGGCGTACCTCCGACCTGTGCACGCGCCTGCAGGGCGACGGTCACGAGGACCGCGTGCGCGAGCTGACCGGCCTGCGGCTCGACCCGTACTTCTCCGGCACCAAGCTGATGTGGCTCGCCGAGCACGAGCCGCACACGTGGGCGCTGGTCGAGTCGGGCCGCTACGCGATCGGCACCGTCGACTCCTACCTGATCGCCCGGATGACGCGCGGCACCTACCACGTCACCGACGTCTCCAACGCCTGCCGGACGCTGCTCTTCGACCTCGAGGCGGGTGACTGGTCCGACGAGCTCTGCGAGCTGTTCGGCGTACCGCGCGACGCGCTGCCCGAGCTGGTGCCCAACTGGGGCGAGCTGGCCACGACCGACCCGGCGACGTTCCTCGGCCTGTCGCTGCCGATCGCCGGCATCGCGGGCGACCAGCAGTCGGCGCTGTTCGGGCAGACCTGCTTCGACGAGGGCGACTCGAAGTGCACCTACGGCACCGGGTCGTTCATCCTCACCAACACCGGCAGCGACGTGCAGCGCTCCGACGCGCTGCTGGCGTCGGCGGCCTGGCGCTCCCCCGAAGGCGCGATGACCTACTGCTCCGAGGGCTCGATCTTCGTGACCGGCGCGGCCGTGCAGTGGCTGCGCGACGGCCTCCAGCTCGTCGGCTCGGCGGCCGAGTCCGAGGCGGTCGCGTCGACGGTGACCGACAGCGGCGGCGTGGTGTTCGTGCCGGCGCTGACCGGGCTCGGCGCACCGTACTGGGACCCGCAGGCCCGCGGCCTGATCGTCGGCATCACCCGCGGCACCACCCGCGCCCACCTCGTCCGCGCGACGCTGGAGGCGATCGCGTTCGAGGTCCGCGACGTGCTCGACGTGATGCCGGCGCTCTCGGCGCTGCGCGTCGACGGCGGCGCCTCCGGCAACGACCTGCTCTGCCAGCTGCAGGCAGACCAGCTCGGCGTGCCCGTGGAGCGGCCGACCGTCGTCGAGACCACCGGCCTCGGCGCCGCCTTCCTCGCCGGCCTCGGCGTCGGCCTCTGGAGCTCCACCGATGACCTGCGCGACACCTGGACCCTCGACCGCCGCTTCGACCCCGTCCCCGACCGAACCGAGCCCGACGCCGCCCACGCCCGCTGGACCCGCGCCGTCGAGCTCGCGAAGGGCTGGGCGGACTGAGTCATCGGGATAGTCCCTTCAACCTCTCCAGCTCGGCCTGCGCGGCAGCACGCACCTTGGTGGCCGCGTCGAGGTCGGACTGGGCCTCGGTACGGGCCTCCTCGGCCTCGGCCAGCTCCTCGTCGGTCTCCTCCGCGGCGGCCTCGAGCTCGTCGATCCGGCTGCGCAGCTCGGCGATCTCGGACTGGAACTGCAGGCCGCGCGCCTCGAGGGTCTCGACCGCCGCCGCCGCGTCGCCGTGGGCGGCCTCGGCCCCAGCGTACGCCTCCTCCGCCTGCTCGAGCGCGTCCTCGGCCGCCCGGACGGCCTTCTGGTCCGCCTCGGGATCGGGTACGACGTGCAGGTCGGGTCGGCCCGGCGGCTCGACCTCCCGTGGCGGCGCCACGAAGCCCAGGGCCTCGGGCACCGCCACCGCGCCCTCCACCTCGGCCGGCTCGAGCCCGGTGGTCGTGAGCGCGGCG
Organism: Nocardioides sp. GCM10030259; assembly: GCF_042666375.1. NCBI lineage: Bacteria > Bacillati > Actinomycetota > Actinomycetes > Propionibacteriales > Nocardioidaceae > Nocardioides > Nocardioides sp. GCM10030259. Next base: position 378,393 of record NZ_JBHTDF010000026.1, read on the forward strand.
ACGAGCATCCCGCTGCGCAGCGCCTGGCCGCAGCGCTCGTCGACCATCGCCGCGGTGAGCGTGGCCTCGACCTGGTCGGCCACCGCCTGGGTGACCTTGGTGCCCTCCTCGCGGGCGATCCGCCGGGCGCCGGTCGTGACGGCCGCGGTGAGCTGCCGCCGCTGGCGAGTCAGCGCCCGCAGCTCGTCGGCCGACATCGACTCCTGCGCCTCGCGCAGGGCGGCACCGACCGCGAGCACCTGGTCGACCTGCTCGGCGTCGCGTCGCACCAGCAGGTTGGCGACCCAGGCCGCGATCGACGGCTTGCGCAACGACTTGACCCGCGCGGCGAGCGGCGTGCCCTTGAGCTCCTTCGCACGCGCGTCCCGCGCCGGGGTGAAGTCGGCGAGCGGCAGCCCGTACAGCTCGTCGGCGATCTCGAGCAGCTCGTCAGCCATGTGCCGTCATCTCGTCTGCCTCACGTAGCGACCACGTCGGTGGACGAGCGGCTCGGCGTCGTCGCCGACGGTCACCGACTCCATCACGCAGGTGAGCTGCCGGGACCAGCCGACCTCGGCGGCCGACTCGACCGTCACGCCGGCCCAGGTCGAGGCGTCCGCGAGCCGCGGGCCCCACTCGGTGTCGGTGAAGGCCGCCATCCGCCACGGGCCTCCCGGGGCGGGGGCGGTGCCGGCGAACGCCTCGGCGAGGTCGCGGTGCGTCCACGACAGCAGCTGCACGACCGCCCGGCCGGTGCGGGCCACCGCGTCGGCGAGGTCGCTGTCGGGGTCGACGAGCACCAGCACGCGCGGCGGGTCGCCGTTCGCGACCATCAGCGACGAGACCGTCAGCCCGGCGCGGCCGGACGCGTCAGCGGTGGTGACGAGCGAGACGGTCCCACCGAGCCGGCCGCGGAAGCGGCGTACGGGATCCCGGTCGGGGTCCGCGAACGGGTGCGTGTCGTGGATCGTCACGGAGCCGTCACCCGGTCGTCACGAGGCGAGCCGGGACTGGTCCTCGCCGTGGTCGCCGTCCTTGTCGGCCTTCGACAGCTCCTTCGCCCGGGTGGCGTACATGTCGACGTACTCCTGGCCGGAGAGCCGCATGATCTCGTACATGATCTCGTCGGTGATCGACCGCAGGATGTAGCGGTCGTTCTCCATGCCCTCGTAGCGCGAGAAGTCCAGCGGCTTGCCGAACCGCACGAGCGGCCGCGTGAACCGGCCGAACGTCTTGCCCGGCGGCGCGACCACGTCGGTGCCGACCACCGCGACCGGGATCACCGGCACCTTCGACTCGAGGGCGAGCCGGGCGACGCCGGTCTTGCCGCGGTAGAGCCGGCCGTCGTGCGAGCGGGTGCCCTCCGGGTAGATGCCGAAGAGGTGGCCCTCCGCGAGGATCCGCTTCGCCGCCGAGAGCGCGCCCTCGGCCGCGGAGCCGCTGGCGCGGTCGATCGGCACCTGGCCGGACCCGCCGAAGAAGAGGCGCTGCAGCCAGCCCTTGACGCCCTTGCCGGTGAAGTACTCCGCCTTCGCCACGAACGTCACTCGGCGCGGCAGCCGCAGCGGCATGAAGAGCCAGTCGGCGTACGAGAGGTGGTTGCTGGCCAGGATCGCCGGACCCAGCGCGGGGACGTTCTCCTCGCCCTCGAGGCGGGGCCGGAAGACGAGCTTGAGCCACGGCCCGATCGCCACCCACTTGAGGAACCAGTAGAACACCGCCGCAGCCCTTCCGACATCCGACCGTCCACGGGGAACTCTAGCCCTACCATCCACCCATGACGATCCACCCGCTCGCCGCGCCGCTCTCCGCTCCGGCGCAGCCGGACCACACCGGCGGCCGCCGCATCGGCGTCCTGCTCAGCCACGGCTTCACCGGCCAGCCGGCGTCGATCAAGCCCTGGGGCGAGTCGCTGGCCGGGCAGGGGTACGCCGTCGAGGTGCCGCGGCTGCCGGGTCACGGCACCACCTGGCAGGAGCTCAACACGCTCACCTGGGCGGACTGGTACGCCGAGCTGAGCGCGGCCTTCGACCGGCTCGTGGCCGACAACGACGCGGTCGTGGTCGGCGGCCTCTCGATGGGTGGCGCGCTGGCCCTGCGGCTCGCGGCCGACCGGCCAGACGACGTCGCCGGCCTGGTGCTCGTGAACCCCGCCGTCGCCACCAAGCGGCTCGACGTCAAGCTGCTGCCGGTGCTCAAGCACCTCGTGAAGTCCTTCCCCGGCCTCGCCGACGACATCAAGAAGCCCGGCGCCGAGGAGCACGGCTACGCGCGCACCCCGCTCAAGGCGATCCACACCCTCTTCCAGGCGTGGCCGCCGCTCATCGCGGACCTGCCGAGGATCACCGCCCCGATCCTCTACCTGCGCTCCACCGAGGACCACGTCGTCGACGAGGCGTCCGAGCCGATCATCACCAGCCGGGTCTCGTCGACCGACGTGAGCGTCGTACGCCTCGAGGACAGCTACCACGTCGCCACCGTCGACAACGACGCCCAGCGGATCTTCGACGAGTCCGCGGCCTTCGTCGCCCGCGTGACATCCATTTCGTAGCAGTTCACGTCGGGGGCTTACGCTCGTTCTTGTGCCGGACCCCCGCGACCCCCGCGACCCGCGCGACGACCGCGGCGACCACGACCAGACCGCCGACGAGCGCGCCTGGCAGGAGATCGTCGACAACTACGGCGAGCGCGCCGAGCTCGACGAGCCCCCGGTCGCCGAGACGCCGGCCTCCGAGGCGCCGGCCACCGACGTCCCGTTCGGCGGACGGTTCGGCGACCCCCAGGCGTTCGTCGTCGACGACGCCGACGACCCGTACGTCGGCCATGAGCCCCAGGAAGCGGTCGCGGACCCGCAGGACGTCGAGGACGGCTACGTCCCCCCGCCGCCCCCGCCGCTGCCGCAGGTCCGGCCCGACCGCGGCCTCGCCTGGGCCGGGGTCTTCGGGTCGCCGCTGATCCTGCTGGTGGCGCTGATCGTCGGCATCGACCTGCCGAGCTGGCTGGGCTACCTGCTCGTCTCCGGCTTCGTGGGCGGCTTCGTCTACCTCGTGGTGACGATGCCGCGCGGACCCCGTGACCCCTGGGACGACGGCGCGCAGGTCTGAGCGGCTGCAGGGCTCGGGTAGTAGAGCCTGACGAGACCCCCAGAACCGCGCGCTTTTCGGTGGTCGAGCCTGTCGAGACCCCCGCAACCCGCGCGCCGCCGTCGGGTGCGGGGGTCTCGACGACGCTCGCTGGCGCTCGCTGCTCGACCACCGGAGGCGCGGGCACCGGTGGTCGAGCCTGTCGAGACCCCCGCAACCGCGCACCGTCGGTGGTCGAGCCTGTCGAGACCCCCACAACCCGCGCGCCGCCGTCGGGTGCAGGGGTCTCGACGACGCTCGCTGGCGCTCGCTGCTCGACCACCGATGCGGTCCGGTGAGTCGGCGTGCGGCGGTGACGGACCACTTCGTTACTGTGCCGAACGTGAGCGCCAACGAGACCGTCGAGATCACCGGCCACCTGATGGACCACGGCATCCTGTCGCGGGTCCTCGACGACATCCGGGAGTACGGCGGCGACTACACGATCGACCGCTTCGACGTGGGCCGCGAGACGGACGACACCTCGCACGCGGTCATCTCGGTCACCGCCGAGGACGACGAGGCGCTGCAGCGGCTGCTGATGCGGCTGCAGACCCGCGGCGTCAACCAGGTCGACCCGGGCACGGCGCAGGTGACGGAGGCCGAGCAGGACGGCGTCTTCCCCGACCAGTTCTACTCGACGACCAACCTCGAGACCCGGGTCCGCATCGACGGTGCGTGGCTGCACGTCGAGAACCCCGAGATGGACTGCGGCCTCGTGCTCGAGCGCGACGCCGACGGCCGCGCGAAGCGCGTCTTCACGCTGCCGATGTCGGACATCCGCGCCGGCATGCTGGTGATCACCGGCGCCGACGGCATCCACGTCAGCGTGCCGGTGCCCGACTCCAGCGCCGAGGCGTTCGGCTTCATGGAGTCCGAGGTCTCCTCCGAGAAGCCGCAGGCGGTGCTGGTGCGCCAGGTCGCCGACGGCATGCGCGAGGCGAAGGCGGCCGGCCGGAAGGTGCTGTGGGTCGGCGGCCCGGGCGTCGTCCACACGGGCGCCGCGCCGGCGATGGTCGCGATGGTGCACGCCGGCTTCGTCGACGTGCTCTTCGCCGGCAACGCGCTCGCGACGCACGACATCGAGGCGGCGCTCTACGGCACCAGCCTCGGCGTGGACCTCGCGATGGGCCGCGGCGTCGAGCACGGCCACGAGCACCACATCCGCGCGATCAACGAGATCCGCAAGGCCGGGTCGATCCGCGAGGCGGTCGAGAGCGGCGTCCTGACCGGCGGGATCATGCACGCGCTGGTCACGCACGACAAGGAGTTCGTGCTGGTCGGCTCGGTGCGCGACGACGGCCCGCTGCCCGACGTCCACACCGACGTGATCGACGGCCAGCGCGCGATGCGCGCGCAGCTCCAGGACGTCGGCTTCTGCCTGATGGTCGCGACCATGCTGCACTCGGTGGCGACCGGGAACATCCTCCCGGCCTCGATCCCGCTCGTGTGCGTCGACATCAACCCGGCGACCGTCACCAAGCTCGCCGATCGCGGCTCGTCGCAGGCGCGCGGCATCGTCACCGACGTCGGGCTGTTCCTCGAGCAGCTCGCCGTCGAGCTCGTGCCCGAGTACCGGCGCTCCTGAAGGTCTGACGCGCCAGGTCGGCCGCACCGATCGCCCCCGCCTCGGGGCCGAGCGCCGCGCGGACGACCGGCGGGATCGCGCGGTGGTCGGCGCCGACCAGCGACGCACGCAGCGCGCGACGGGCCGGCTCGAGCAGCAGGTCGCCGGCCGCGGAGACGCCGCCGCCGACCACGACGATCTCGGGGTCGAACGCCGCGACCACGTTGGCCAGCCCGACACCGAGCCAGCTGCCGACCTCCGTGTACGCCGCCAGCGCGACCGGGTCCCCGGCCTGCGCGGCGGCGGTGATGTCCGCTCCGGTCAGGTCCTCGACGCCCTTCTCCCGCATGAACCGGGCCAGTGCGTTGCCGCTGGAGTACTGCTCCCAGCAGCCCGTGCCGCCGCACTCGCACGACCGCCCGTCGGGCACCACCTGCATGTGGCCGTACTCCCCCGCCATGCCGTTGTGCCCGCGGAAGACGTCGCCGTCGAGGACCACCGCCCCGCCGATGCCGGTGCCCAGCGTGACCACGATGGCGTTGGCGGCCTCGCCCACCGCGCCGTACGTCAGCTCGGCGCGCGCCGCGCAGTTGGCGTCGTTGTCGAGCACCACCGGCGCGCTCCAGCGCTCGGCGAGCCGGGCCCGCACGCCCTCGTCGCGCCAGGGCAGGTGCGGCGCGAACCGCACCTTCTCCCCCTGCGCGTCGACGAACCCCGCCGCGGCGATCCCGATCGCGCTGATCCGGCGCACCCCGGCGATCTCGTGGACCGCCTCGGTCAGCGCGTCCTCGACCAGGCTCGCCTCGACGCGTCGCCCGGGCGTCGTACGCCGTGCCGTGCGCAGCACCCGCCCGGACCTGGAGACCGCCGTCGCCAGCACCTTGGTCCCGCCGATGTCGACGCCGATGAAGAGACTCACGCGGGTCATTCGACCAGATCCGGCCCGGGTGGGTCATTGACCGGCCCGTGGTGCCTTCCTACTCTGTGGATCTTCCTTGCTTCGTCCCACCGATGGGGTGTCCCGTGCTGCAGTCCGCACAGACCGACCTCCGCCAGCAGGTCCACGTGACCGCCTGGACGCGTGGCCGCGTCGCCCACGGCGCCTAGCCGCCTGCACCGGCTCCTCCCAGCGCGCACCGAGCGGCCGGACCGCTCCTGCAACCCACCACTCCTTCCGGCAAGGAACACCCATGACGCACATCGTCGTGAACGGCGAGCCCCGGAGCCTCGACGGGACTCCGGTGCACACGAACGCACTGGACTTCCTGCGGGGCTGCGGACTCACCGGCGCCAAGGAGGGCTGCGCCGAGGGTGAGTGCGGCGCCTGCTCGGTCCTGGTCGCCCGGCCCGCAGCCGACGGCACCGCCACCACCGAGTGGCTCGCGGTCAACTCCTGCCTGGTCCCCGCGGCGGCGCTCGACGGCCAGGAGGTCGTCACCGCCGAGGGGCTCGGCTCCCCCGACGACCTGCACCCGGTCCAGCGGGAGATGGCGGTGCGCGGCGGCTCGCAGTGCGGCTACTGCACGCCCGGCTTCGTCTGCAGCATGGCCGCCGAGTTCTACCGACCCGCCCGTGCCGACGGGGCCGACGGGTTCGACCTGCATGCCATCAGCGGCAACCTCTGCCGGTGCACCGGCTACCGGCCCATCCGCGACGCCGCGCTCGCACTCGACCTCCCGGACAGCGACGACCGGCTCGCCGCCCGCTGCACGCACCCGGCGCCGGACCCGAGCCGGACCGACCTCAGCGACGGTCACGCCGCCTACCTGCGGCCCGCGACCCTCGACGAGGCCCTGGGCGCGCTCCACGACCGGCCCGACGCCGTCGTCGTCGCCGGCAGCACCGACTGGGGCGTGGACGTCAACCTGCGCGGCAGCCGGGCCGACCTGGTCGTCGCCGTCGACCGGCTCTCGGAGCTGCGCGGGTGGTCGGTCACCGACACCGAGATCCGCATCGGCGCCGCCCTGACCCTCACCGAGATCGAGCGCCGGCTCGACGGCCGGCTGCCGCTGCTGGAGGCGGTGATGCCGCAGTTCGCCTCGCCGCTGATCCGCAACGGCGCCACCCTCGGCGGCAACCTCGGCACCGGGTCGCCCATCGGCGACACCCTGCCGGCCCTGCTCGCCCTGGAGGCCGGCGTCGTGCTCGCCGACATCGACGGCCACCGGACCGTCCCGCTGGACGCGTACTTCACCGCCTACCGGCAGTCGGTACGCCGGCCCGGCGAGCTGATCACCGAGGTCGTCGTACCGATGCCAGCCAGCACCGTGACCGCCTTCCACAAGATCGCGAAGCGCCGGTTCGACGACATCTCGTCCGTCGCCGTCGCCTTCGCCCTCGACATCGGCGACGGGCGGGTCCGCAAGGCACGCATCGGGCTCGGCGGCGTCGCCGCCACCCCGGTCCGGGCCGTCGCGACGGAGGCGGCGCTCGAGGGCCGTCCGTGGACGCACGACGTCGTCGAGGAGGCCGCCGGCGTGCTGAGCGGCGAGGCGACGCCCATCTCGGACCAGCGGGCCAGCGCCGCCTACCGCACCGCGATGCTCGCCGAGTCGCTCCGCCGGCTGTACGCAGAGGAGCCAGCATGACCACGACCACCCGGCCGGCCCAGCCGGCCCCGAGCCCGCTGAGCCGACGCCCCGACAACCCGGTCGTCGGCGAGGCGCTGCACCACGAGAGCGCTGCCGCGCACGTCACCGGGCACGCGCTCTACACCGACGACCTCGTCATCGGCACGCACCGCGTGCTGCACGCCCACCCCGTCCAGGCACCCCACGCGCACGCGCTGGTGACCGACCTCGACGTGGCGCGCGCGTACGACGTACCCGGCGTCGTCCGGGTGCTCACGGCCGCCGACGTGCCGGGCGTCAACGACGCAGGCGCCAAGGGCGACGAGCCGCTCTTCCCGAGCGAGGTGATGTACCACGGTCACGCGGTGTGCTGGGTGCTCGGCGAGACCCTCGAGGCGGCCCGGCTGGGCGCCGCCGCGGTCGACGTCGCCTACGAGCCCCTCCCGTCGATCCTCACCGTCGACGAGGCGATCGCCGCCGAGAGCTACCAGGGCGCCCGACCGACGGTCGCCCGCGGCGACTCCGCGGCCGGGCTGGCCCGGGCGACGCGGGTCTTCGAGGGGGTGACGGCCTTCTCCGGGCAGGAGCACTTCTACCTCGAGACCCACTGCTCGCTCGCGCTCGTGGACGAGGCCGGCCAGGTGTTCGTCCAGTCGAGCACCCAGCACCCGACCGAGACCCAGGAGATCGTGGCGCACGTGCTCGGCGTGCCCAACCATGCGGTCACCGTCCAGTGCCTGCGCATGGGCGGCGGCTTCGGCGGCAAGGAGATGCAGCCGCACGGCCTCGCGGCGGTCGCCGCGCTCGGCACGACGCTCACCGGTCGGCCGGTGCGGCTGCGGCTGACGCGCGCCCAGGACATGTCGATGACCGGCAAGCGGCACGGGTTCCACGCGACGTGGCGCGTCGGGTTCGGCGACGGCGGGCTCTTCACCGGCCTCGAGGCGACGCTCACCTCCGACGGCGGCTGGAGCCTCGACCTGTCCGAGCCCGTCCTGTCCCGCGCGCTCTGCCACGTCGACAACGCCTACTGGATCCCCGACATCACCGTGCACGGCCGCGTCGCCAGGACCAACAAGACCTCGCAGACCGCGTTCCGCGGCTTCGGCGGACCGCAGGGGATGCTGGTGATCGAGGACATCATCGGCCGCTGCGCACCGGAGCTCGGGATCGACCCCGCGGAGCTGCGCCGCCGCAACTTCTACGTCGACGGCCAGGCCACGCCGTACGGCCAGCCGGTGCGGCACCCCGAGCGACTGGTCGCCGCCTGGGAGCAGGTCCACGAGACCGCGGCCCTCGACGCCCGCCGCGCGGAGATCACGGCGTGGAACGCCGAGCACCCGCACCGCAAGCGCGGGCTGGCGACGACGCCGGTCAAGTTCGGCATCTCGTTCAACTTCACGACGTTCAACCAGGCCGGCGCGCTCGTGCACGTCTACAAGGACGGCTCCGTGCTGATCAACCACGGCGGCACCGAGATGGGCCAGGGCCTGCACACCAAGATGCTCCAGGTCGCCGCCACCGCGCTCGGCCTGCCGCTGGCGCGGGTCCGGCTCGCCCCCACGCGGACCGACAAGGTGCCCAACACCTCTGCCACCGCCGCCTCCGCCAGCGCCGACCTCAACGGCGGCGCCATCAAGGACGCCTGCGACCAGATCCTGGCGAGGCTGGTCGCGGTGCGCGCCGACCTGCCCGACGCGTCCTGGGACGAGCTCGTCGCGGCGGCGTACCACCGACGCGTGCAGCTGTGGGCCGCCGGCTTCTACCGGACCGAGGGCCTGAGCTGGGACGCCACCACGATGACGGGGCACCCGTTCAAGTACTTCGCGTACGGCGTCGCCGCGACCGAGGTCGAGGTCGACGGGTTCACCGGCACCTACACCACGCGCCGGGTCGACATCGTGCACGACGTGGGCGACAGCCTCTCGCCGCTGGTCGACCTCGGCCAGGTCGAGGGCGGCTTCGTGCAGGGCGCCGGCTGGCTGACCCTCGAGGACCTGCGGTGGGACGAGTCCGACGGCCCGGGCCGGGGCCGGCTCCTGACCAACAGCGCCTCCACCTACAAGCTGCCGTCGCTCTCCGAGATGCCCACCGAGCTCAACGTCGCGCTGCTCGAGCGGGCGCACGAGGACGGGGCCATCTACGGCTCCAAGGCCGTCGGCGAGCCGCCGCTGATGCTCGCGCTGAGCGTCCGCGAGGCGCTGCGCGACGCGTGTGCGGCGTTCGGGCCACCCGGTCGCGCCGTCGAGCTCGCCTCCCCCGCCACGCCCGAGGCGGTCTACTGGGCGCTGTCCGCCGCACGGAGCCGGCCGTGATCACCACGTGGTGGCAGGCCGTCGCCCACCTGCGCGAGCAACGCCGGCCCGGGGTGCTCGTCACCGTCACCGACGTCCGCGGCCACGCGCCCCGCGAGTCCGGCGCGAAGATGGTCGTGACACGGGAGGAGACGTGGGGGTCGATCGGCGGGGGCAACCTCGAGGAGGTCGCCGTACGCCGCGCCCGCGCGAGCCTCGACTCGGGCGCGGCCGGTCCGTCGTCGTTCACCTGCAGCCTCTCCGACAAGGCCCCGATCGAGCACGGCGTCCAGTGCTGTGGCGGCGAGGTCACCGTGCTGCTCGAGCCGCTGCCCGTCGCGCCGTCGGTCGCGATCTTCGGGATGGGCCACGTCGGCCTCGAGCTCGCCCGCATCCTCGCCCGGCACGACCTCGACCTGCACCTGGTCGACTCGCGGGCCGAGCAGCTCTCCGACCGTCGTCTGGCGCCGCTGACCGACGCCGTGGCGGCGGTGCACGTCCACCAGGTGCCCGTGCTGCCCGAGCTGGTGCTCGGCGGCCTGCCCGGCGGCACCCGGATCTTCGTGCTCACCCACGACCACGCCGAGGACCTCGCCATCGTCGACGCCGCCCTGCGCTGCGACCACCTCGGCACGATCGGACTCATCGGGTCGTCGGCGAAGTGGTCGCGCTTCCGGTCGCAGCTCGCCGACGCGGGGATCCCGGCACACCGGATCGACGACGTACGCACGCCGATCGGGCTCCCCGGCGTCACCACCAGCAAGGACCCCGCGGCGATCGCCGTGTCCGTCGCCGCCGCCGTGCTCGCGTCCCTGGAGCCGGCCGTCCCCGCCGAGGAGAGGCAGGTCCAGGAGTGAGCCGAGACAGTCCGGACGCGCAGCGCCTCGCCGCCGACCTCGCCGCCCAGCTCGACGAGAGGCTGGCGAACGCCGACGCGATGCTCACCCGCGCCTACCCGGGCGGCCGGCCGGGACGGCAGCCGGTCCACACCGTCTACGTCCCCGCGGACCAGTACACGGCGGACCTCGTGCCGGAGTACGGCGTCGCCGCGACGCGGGCCCTCGACGACCACGCCGACGCCTTCGCCACGCTGGTCGCGGACGACGACGTCGTCCGCCGGGTCCGCGACAAGCTGGTCCACGAGCCGGTCGAGGACCTCCGGATCGACTTCGAGGACGGCTACGTCGACAAGTCCGACGCCGACGAGGACGCCGACGTCGCGCGCACCGCCACGGCCCTCGCCCGCAGCCAGGCCGACGGGACGGCCGCGGCGTTCGGCGGCATCCGGATCAAGAGCTTCGAGGCGCCGACGAGGGGCCGTGGCGTCCGCACCCTGACGTCGTTCGTGGCCGCGCTGGCGGCGGACGGCGGACGCCTCGACGGCTGGGTCGTCACGCTGCCGAAGGTGACCAGCGTGGAGCAGGTCGAGGCCATGGTGCACGCCTGTGGAGTGCTGGAGAGCGGGCTCGCCCTCGCGGACGGTGCACTGCGGTTCGAGATCCAGGTCGAGACGCCGCAGTCGATCCTCGGCCCCGACGGCACCGCGCTGATCGCCCGCATGGTGCAGGTGGCCGGCTGCCGGCTCAGCGGCCTGCACTACGGCACCTACGACTACTCCGCGTTCTGCGGGATCCCGGCGGAGCACCAGTCGCTGGAGCACCCGGCCGCCGACCACGCCAAGCTCGTCATGCAGGCGGCCGCAGCGGGCACCGGCGTGTGGCTGGCCGACGGCTCGACCAACATCCTGCCGGTCGGCGACGCGGCGGCGGTCGCGGCCGCCTGGGCCACCCACCACCGGCTGGTCCGGCGCGGGCTCGAGCGCGGCTTCTACCAGGGCTGGGACCTGCACCCGGCCCAGCTGCCGACCCGCTACGCCGCGAACTACGCGTTCTACCGCGGCGGGCTGGCGCGCTCGCTCGAACGCCTCGGCGACTACGTCAACCAGACGATGAGCGGCACTGCGGACGAGCCGGCCACGGCGCGCGCGCTCGCGGCGTACGTGCTCCGCGGCATCGACTGCGGCGCCGTCGCGCCCGACGAGGTCCCGCTGCCCGCCGCGACCCTCCACTCACTCGCTCACGGACGGTAGGAGACCCATGGGATACGCACTGGGCGCGAACCAGTACGGCAAGGCCGAGAACCGCGTCGTCCGCATCGTCCGGGACACCGCCAGGCACGAGATCCGCGACCTCAACGTCTCGACCTCGCTGCGCGGCGACTTCGAGGCGGCCCACACGATCGGCGACCAGTCGGCGGTGCTGCCGACCGACACCCAGAAGAACACCGCGTTCGCCTACGCGAAGCTCCACGGCGTCGACTCCGTCGAGGACTACGCCCTCGCGCTGGGATCGCGTCTGCTGGAGGCCACCCCCGCGGCCACGTCGGCGCAGGTGCGCGTCGAGGAGTACGCGTGGGACCGGATCGACGTCGGCGGCACGCCCCACGACCACTCCTTCGTGCGTCGCGGCGGCGCGGTGCGCACGTGCGTCGTCACCGTCGGCAGGGCGGACACGCACGTCGTGTCGGGCATCCGCGACCTCGTGGTGCTGAAGTCGACGGGTTCGGAGTTCCGCGGCTTCCTGCGCGACGAGTTCACGACGCTCGCGGAGGCCGACGACCGGATCCTCGCGACGTCGCTCGTGGCCCGCTGGCGGCACACGACCGCCAGCAAGGACTGGAACGCGTCGTACGACGCGGTCGTCGGCGACCTGCTGACGACCTTCGCCACGACGTACTCCCGAGCACTGCAGGAGACGCTGCACGCGATGGGCGCGGCCGCCCTCGACGCCCACCCGGACCTGGCCGAGCTCCGCTTCTCCGCGCCCAACAAGCACCACTTCCTCGTCGACTTCTCCGGCTTCGACGTGCCCGGCCTGACCAACGACGGCGAGGTGTTCGTCGCCGCCGACCGCCCGTACGGCCTGATCGAGGCGCAGGTCGTGCGCGACGACGCGGCTCCCGCCGGCGACGCGTGGCTGCACGTCCCGGGGTTCTGCTGATGACCGACGACATCACGACGACGCGGGAGGTCCTCCTGGGCTGTCTCGCCGTGCCGCGCTGGGCCGACGACGTGCTCGACGCGCAGCCCTACCCCAACCGCAAGGCGCTCCTCGCGACCGCCGACGCCGCCGCGCGACGACTCACCGACCACGAGCTCGGGCAGGCGCTCGCCGGCCATCCGCGGATCGGCGAGCGTGGCGGCGCGCAGTCCCGACGAGAGCAGTCGGGCGTCGACGTGGACGCCGGCGACGTCGCGGCCCGGCTCGCCGCCGGCAACGCGGCGTACGAGGAGCGCTTCGACCGCGTCTTCCTCATCCGCGCCGCCGGCCGTGGGGCCGAGGAGATCCTGGGCGAGCTGACGCGCCGACTCGCCAACGACGACGACACCGAGCGCGCCGAGACGGTGGACAATCTCCGGGAGATAGCCCTGCTACGGCTCGAGGAGGCACTGTCGTGAGCACCGTCAGCACGCACGTCCTCGACACCGCGCAGGGGCGACCCGCCGCGAACGTGACCGTCCGGCTCGAGACCCGCGGCGGCGAGGCGCTCGGCGAGGGGGTCACCGACGCCGACGGGCGCGTCGGACGGCTGGGCCCCGATCCGCTGCCCGCCGGCGACTACCGGCTCCGCTTCGACACGGGGGCGTACGTCGACGGCTTCTACCCCGAGGTCGTGATCGTCTTCTCGATCGCCGACCCCGAGCAGCACTTCCACGTGCCGCTGCTCCTCAGTCCCTACGGCTACTCCACCTACCGTGGCAGCTGAGCTCGACCTCGTGCTCCGCGCCCGTCGCGCAATCGTCGGCGGGGCGGAGGTCGCCGCCAGCGTCGGCATCTCGGGCGAACGCATCGCGGCCGTCACGGCGTACGACGCTCCCCCACCGGCTCGGGAGACGGTGGACCTCGCGGACGACGAGGTGCTGATCCCCGGCCTCGTCGACACGCACGTCCACGTCAACGAGCCCGGCCGCAGCGAGTGGGAGGGGTTCGCGACGGCGACGCGCGCGGCCGCGGCCGGGGGCGTCACGACGATCGTCGACATGCCCCTGAACGCGATCCCGCCGACGACGACCGTCGCGGCGCTCGAGCAGAAGCGCGCCGTGGCCGCCGGCCAGGTCCACATCGACGTGGGGTTCTGGGGCGGCGCCGCGCCCGGCAACCTGGCCGACTTGGCGCCGCTGCACGACGCGGGCGTGTTCGGCTTCAAGTGCTTCCTGCTCGACTCGGGCGTCCCCGAGTTCGGGCACCTCGACGCCGCGGCGTTCGGGCTGGCATTGCAGGAGACCGCTCGCCTCGGGGCGCTGATGATCGTGCACGCCGAGGACGGGAGTCTCCTCGATGACGCGGCGCTCGACGGCGCGGCGTACCAGGGCTTCCTGGCATCGCGTCCGCGACGCTCGGAGGACGCCGCCATCGCGCTGGTGATCGCCGAGGCGCGGCGGACCGGCGGGCCCGCCCACGTCGTCCACCTCAGCAGCGCCGACGCGATCCCGCAGGTGCGGGACGCCCGGGCGGCCGGCGTCGACCTGACCGTGGAGACCTGCCCGCACTACCTGACTTTCGACGCCGAGCAGATCCCCGACGGCGCCACCCAGTTCAAGTGCTGCCCGCCGATCCGTGAGGCCGCCAACCGCAAGGCGCTCTGGGCCGCGCTGGCGGACGGCGACATCGACTTCGTCGTCTCGGACCACTCCCCCTGCACGCCCGAGCTCAAGGCCCAAGGGGCGGGCGACTTCGGGGCCGCATGGGGCGGCATCGCGTCGCTGCAGGTGAGCCTGCCCGCGACCTGGACGTCAGCGCGCTCGCGCGGCCACTGCGTCGCCGACGTCGTGCGGTGGATGGCGACCGGGCCGGCCGACCGCGTCGGACTCTCCCGCAAGGGCCGCATCGAGGTGGGCGCCGACGCCGACCTGGTCCGCTTCGCCCCCGACGAGGAGCTCACGGTCGACGCCGCGCGGCTGCGGCACCGCAACCCGGTGTCGGCGTACGACGGCCACCGGCTCACCGGCGTCGTGCGGGAGACCTGGCTGCGCGGACAGGCGGTGCGAGACGACGCGGCGCCCCGAGGACGACTGCTACACCGAGGAGAGCGATGAGCTACCACGTGCCCCGGGGCGGACTGCCTCCCCAGACGGCCCTGACGACCGACCGGGCCAGGTTCACCGACGCCTACGCCGTCATCCCCGCCCGGACGCTCAGCGACATCACGGCGTCCCACCTCCCCGACTGGGACCGGACCCGGCTGTGGGTCCTGGCCCGACCGCTGACCGGGTTCGCCGAGACGTTCAGCCAGTACGTCGTGGAGGTCTCGCCCGGCGGCGGCTCCGACCGGCCGGAGTCGGACGCCGGTGCGGAGGCGGTCCTGTTCGTGGTCGACGGTCTTCCCGTCCTCACCCTGGACGGGACCGACCACGAGCTCTCGCCTGGCAGCTACGTCTTCCTTCCGCCGGGCACCCCGTGGGCCCTGCACAACGACACCGACGCACCCGCCGTCTTCCACTGGATCAGGAAGGCCTACGCGCAGGTCGCGGCCCTGGACGCGCCCGAGGCGTTCGTCGCGCACGAGCGCGACGTCAAGCCCGTCGAGATGCCCGACACCGACGGCGCCTGGACGACGACCCGGTTCGTCGACGTCGCCGACATGCGGCACGACATGCACGTCAACATCGTCACCTTCCAGCCGGGCGGGTCGATCCCGTTCCCGGAGACACACGTCATGGAGCACGGCCTCTACGTCCTGGAGGGCAAGGCCGTCTACCTCCTCAACACCGACTGGGTCGAGGTCGAGGCCGGCGACTTCATGTGGCTGCGCGCCTTCTGCCCGCAGGCCTGCTACGCCGGCGGCCCCGGCCGGTTCCGTTACCTGCTGTACAAGGACGTCAACCGGCACGCAGGCTTGGACATCGGGACGTCACGGGGGTCGTGAATGGAGTGGCTGGTCATCGCCCTGGCCGTCGGCGGCGCGGGCCTGGTGGGCCGCCGCTGGCAGCGGCGGCGCGCCCTGGCCGGGACCACGAAGGCCGAGCTCGACGACGTACGCCGGCTCGCCGAGGAGGACGTCACCGTCCTGGGTGAGCAGCTGCGCCGGCTCGACGCCGAGGTCGCCGGCCGCGACCTCGACGAGACGGCCCGGGTCGACTACCAGACCGCGCTCGACGCCTACGAGTCCGCCGGCCGCGCGGCGCCGCTCATCAAGACGCCCGAGGAGATCAGCAAGGTCGTCGACACGCTGTCGACGGGCCGCTACGCCCTCGCCTGCGTCCAGGCCCGCGTCGACGGGCGGCCCGTCCCGGAGCGACGGGTCCCCTGCTTCTTCAACCCACAGCACGGCCCGTCGGTCGCCGAGGTGATGTGGACGCCCGGGCGCGGTCGGGGGACGCGTCGGGTCCCGGCCTGCGCCCAGGACGCGGCCAGGGTCGCCGCCCACGAGGACCCCGAGGTCCGCACGGTGACGGTCCGCTCGCGCCGGGTGCCGTACTGGGAGGCCGGCGCCGCCTACCTGCCGTACGGCGAGGGCTACTTCGCGAGCGCGACCGTGATGACCTGGGCCTTCCAGCCGCCCGTCGACGGCGGCGGTTGGGGCGGACTCGACGGCGGCGCCTGGGGCAGCGGCATGGACGGCGGCGGCTTCGACGGCGGCGGTGGTGGTGACGGAGGTGGTGGCGGCGGCGCGCCGTGACGGCCCACGGTTCGGGGCTCCGGGACACCGTGGTTGAGGTGCGAGGAGCGCCAGCGACGAGCCTCGAAACCAAGTTCGCGTCCCCGCGTACGTCGAGCGGGGGTGATCGTTCCTTGGTAGCGAGTCGGGCGTCCTCCCGGCGGCGCCATTGTTCGTCCTCCGCCAGGGCGGTCAAGGGTTCCCTGCGGCGGCTTCGCCGCCCTTGACCGCCCTGTCTCCGGACGAGTTGGCGCCTATCGGGAGGACGCCGACCTGCGGTCGGTCCGCGGGCTCCGGGACACGGTGGTTGAGGTGCGAAGGCGCCCCGCGCCTGAGCCTCGATACCACCCTCCGCGGGCCGCTTCCCGTCCACAGGCCGGCTTCCCACCCGTGTTTGCACATGCGGTCCGGCGGATCGGGCTGGTTGTCGGTGGGGGTGCGTTGGCTGGATGGCATGACAGCGATCGCGACACCCCGGCACCGGGTCAGTGCTGCGGTCGCGCATGTCCACGCCGAGCTCGACGCCGTCGCGGACGCATCCGTGTGGTCCATGGACGCCGACGAGACCTGCGCGACGCTGGTCGAGCTGACTCGCGCGAAGGCGCGGCTCGAGGAGCTCGAGGCCCGGGTGGCCGCGCACGCCGACGACCTCCACGTCGGCCGGGACGTCGGTGCCTCCAACGCGGGCAACTGGCTCGCCCACCAGACCAAGGCGACCCGCCCGGCCGCGCACGCCACGGTCCGGCTGGGACGGTCGCTCGAGGCGCATCCGCTCGTCCGGGACGCGCTCGCCGCCGGCCAGGTGCTCGCCGAGCAGGCCCGGGTGATCATCCGCTGGGTCGACAAGCTCCCCGACACCCTCGGCGCCGACGTCCTCGAGAAGGCCGAGCGGCACCTCCTCGACCAGTCCCGTGACCACGACGCGCGGAACCTGAACCACCTCGGCCGACACCTCTACGAGGTCGTCGCCCCCGAGCAGGCGGACGCGCACGAGGCCCGGATCCTCGCCGAAGAGGAGGCCGCCGCGGCCAAGGCCTGCGAGCTGGTGATCCGCGACGACGAGCGCGGCCGCACCCACGGCACCTTCACCGTCCCCCGCTACCACGGCGCCGCGCTGCGGAAGGCGCTGACGGCGATCATGGCGCCGAAGCACCAGGCCGCCACCCAGGGCGCCGGGGTCGAACGCAAGCCGACGCCGCAGGCGATGGGTCAGGCGTTCTGCGAGTACATCGCCCGCTACCCGGTCAAGCGGCTCCCGCGCACCGGCGGCATCAACGCCAACGTGCTGGTGCTGATGGACCTCGACGTCCTGACGGGACGGCTGGAGAAGGCCGGCGTCCTCGACACCGGCGACACGATCAGCCCCGGCCTCGCCCGCCGGCTGGCGTGTGAGGCCGGGATCATCCCCGTCGTCCTCGGCGGCGACTCCGTCCCCCTCGACCTCGGCCGCAAGCGCCGGTGCTTCACCGACCACCAACGCCTCGCGATGTTCGTGCAGCACTGTGAACCGCCCCGGGATGTCCGGAGGCTTCATTAGTTGGAGGATGAAGTCATGGCACGTCCCAGCAAGTACCCCCGGGAGCTGCGTGAGCGCGCGGTGCGGGCGGTGGCCGAGTCGGTCGCGCAGGGCGAGTACCCCTCGGAGTTCGTGGCGATCCGCAATATTGCCGGGCAGCTCGGGCTCGGTTCGCCCGAGACGCTGCGCAAGTGGGTGCGGCAGGCGGAGGTCGATGGGGGCAGGCGTCCGGGGAAGACGACCGAGGAGATCGCTGAGATCCGGGAGCTGAAGAAGAGGGTCGCCGAGCTGGAGCGGGCGAACCAGATCCTGAAGTCGGCGTCGGCTTTCTTCGCGGCGGAGCTCGACCGCCAACCCAAGTTCTGATCGAGTTCATCGACCAGCATCGAGATCTGTACGGAGTCGAGCCGATCTGCCGGGTGCTCACCGAGCACGGCGTCAAGATCGCTCCGTCGACCTACTACGAGGCCCGCACCCGGGCGCCCTCGAAACGGGCGCTGCGTGATGCGGAGATCCTCGAGCTGATCCGGGTCGCGCGCGAGCACCGATTCCGTGCCCGGTTCGGTGCCCGGAAGATGTGGCTCCACCTGCGCGCACAGGGCCATGACGTGGCGCGGTGCACCGTCGAGC